>CACYWZ010000011.1 GCA_902778325.1 uncultured Spirochaetaceae bacterium | reverse complement strand
GCAATAGCGGGAAAAAACGTATTGTCATAGAAGTTTTGAAAGAAACTATTGTCATGCTGAACTTGTTTCAGCATCTGCGGTTGCTGAGCGTAGTCTATATTATTTTGAGTGTTATATTGGGACTCGCCTCTTTGTTCACTTCTGTTTTGCAAGTAGGGCACGTTGAATTTATGCATTTTCAGTATGCCATAGATACGTTCGGAAAGGTTCTTACGGGATTTATTTTCTGGGGAGTTGGTCAAGTCTTTTCAAAGTTTATGGAAAAAAAAGATGAAGTTTAGACACTATCTCAAAGCGTTGAAAATCTATTCTTTGCTAAATATCATTCTTGGAATTGTGGTTTTCATCGCTTTTTTAGTTAGCATAAAAAATGTTTATGAGGTATACGTCGTGCCTTATAGCGCAAAAACGATTGTGAATCACATTTATGCAATAACACAAATACTCCTTAGTTTGCCACTTATCATTGAAGGCTTTATCGTTGCCCTCATCGGTTTTTTCATCGCTAAGAACTTCAAGATTGTCTACGGTAATCTAAAGCGCTTTTTCTCCTGAGTATCCGATTTCCTTAAGATAAAGTTCTTTTCCTGTGTTGTCTGAGCACCAAGCAAGTTTATCGCTCTTGCATTTTGGGCAGACATCCAGAAGCCACTTCTTGAAAAAGCCGCGCTTCATCTCTGTCGGGAAAATGCGAGAGCCACATTTCTTGCAATACGCTTGCTTTGAAAAGTCTTCGGGTAACTTCAAATCATAAAAAGCAAACCAAAGTTCAAAGAAGCGCAGAATATACGCATTCATATTTTCATTTGTCATCGTTGAATGATAAGGCGGAAAGCCCTCTTCCAAAGACTCGATTTGATAAAAAAGATTTTGCCATTCACCAAAAATCTCACCTTCGCTTTTGTAGTAAACATCGTAAAGGTCAGAAACAGCGGATGTCGGGGAATACTTTCCGTCTTTTACCATATCGTACAAATACGCGACATAAAAATAAAGGTCTTTGCTTTCATCGATTTTTATCCCGAAATCATCGAGAACGCGATGAAAATAGCGTTGCAAGTCGTACAAATCATCCTTTGAAAGTCCCGCCAGAATGAAAATGTTTTCGCTTTCGATTTTGTTTTCCAAAAGCCAAAACGCAAAGTTTATATATTCGCTCTTATCTTCACCGATAACGGCTGCCGAAAAGCATTTTTGCGCCTTGATTCTAATCTCTTCCTTTGTCATAAACTTCCCCGACATTGTGCTTATGATTTTTCGCTTTCAAAAGAAAGCGCAGTACGCCAAGAACGTGAAAATCGCCACAGGCAAATCTGCCAACAACGCGATTTTGCACGGCTTGAAGAACTCCTTTTTCTTTATTTTGCACGCTATCCATGCGCCAATCGTGATAAAGAACAAAAGCGGAATGAGCACAACCCAGCCCGCCCATGTCAAGACGAAAAGGACGCTTCTCGCATTGCCTTGCATCCAACTTTGTTGCTCAAAAAGTGCGAAAACAATGTCTGCTAGCAAGAGAATTGCGAGAATCACGATGTGCGTTATACCAAGTTTCTTTGAAAAATTGGCTTTTTTCGTTATGCGTTTTTTCTTTTTGTTGTGTTTCATAAACCAAATGATACGATGTTTCGTTTGTTTGTGTAAAGTTTTTTCCTTGATGTCAAGGAACATCTCCTTAAAGTCAAGGAACTTCTCCTCGAAGTCAAGGAAACTCTCCTCGAAGTCAAGGAAGCTCTCCTTGAGGTCAAGGAACTTCTCCTCGATGTCAAGGAAAGCCTCCTTGAGGTCAAGGAAGTTCTCCTTGACGTTTTGGGACTAAAGGAACAAAAGTCCGAGAATTGCGACAGGCACGAGGTAGAACGCGAAGATTTCGAGCCGTCCGCGCTTGATTAAGCGCATCAAAAAGGCGAGGGCGAAAAAGCCTGAGAGGAATGCCGCGACGCAGCCAGCGATGACGGGAAGCGCTCCGATTGAGCTTGAGACTTCGCCGAGGTCTTTGGCTTCGAGGACGAAAGCGCCCAAAATCGCAGGGACTGAGACGATGAACGAGTATTCGCCTGCGGTCTTTCTGTCCACGCCTGAAAAGAGAGCGCCTGCGATTGTCGAGCCGCTTCTGCTGATTCCCGGAAGCGTTCCGACTCCTTGCATTGCGCCGATGATGAGCGCTTGGGGAATTGTCGGCGCTTTTTCTTCTCTGTCTCCTTTTCGCTCGAAGATGGCTGAAAGCACAAGAAGAAGGGCTGTCACGAGGAAGCCCAAGCAGATGACTTTGACGCCCATTTCCGGAATGATTTTGCTTGAGATGACGCCAAGAACGCCTGTGACGAGTGTGGAGATGATAACGGCGATGATGAAACGGCGGCTGTTTTCTTCGTTCTCGTCAGCGCACTTTTTCAGCGTTATCCAGCGGAAGAAGACGACGAGAAGGTCTGCAATCTTTTTTCTGAAATAGATGAACACCGCGAGAAGTGTCGCGAGGTGCAAGAACACGTCGAACAAAAGGGGAACGTCAGGAAGCGAAAGGAGCGTCTGTGCGACTTTGAGGTGTCCTGAGCTTGAAATCGGCAAAAACTCTGCGATGCCTTGGATAATGCCGAGCAATATGCTTTGAAAAACTGTCATTTTTGTTTCCTCTCTTTCAATGAATTAGCAATTTTTTTCGTTGTGAAATGAGTTCATTCTGTCGTCTATTATTTTTTCATCCAACAAATCGCGGATTTCTTCAAGAATCAAGACTTCCGCGCTCTTTTTTGGCTCTTCTTGGGCAGGCTCAGAAACATTTTCTGCTTGCGCTTCCTTTTTCTTGAAGCGGTCAAAGACTCTCACGATGACGAAAATGCAGAACGCCACGATAAAAAAATCCACGACGCTTTGGATAAAGTTTCCGTAGGCGATTGTTGAATCTTTTATTTTGATGCTCAGGGCTTTGAAATCAAGCCCTCCAAGAAAAAGACCTACAATCGGCATTATAAGGTCGTTCACAAAACTTGTGACAATCTTTCCAAAAGCGCCTCCGACAATGACACCAACTGCCATGTCAACGACGTTTCCTCTCGAAACAAACTTTTTGAATGCACTGGCTTCTTTTTTTGTGCTTTCCTTTATGTCCAGCATTGCTTTCCTCCGCAATTTTGTTTTTGAGAGTATACCAGAATGCGCTTTTTTCTGCCACGTCAAAAAAAATGCTTCCTCAAATCGAGAAAGCATTTCGTGAAAATTGGCTCTGTCTTTTTTAGTCTTCTGGTATTGAGATTGTAACAGAAAGCCTTCCTTTTTTTACAGGACCTGCAGAATCGGCTTCTGATGCGGCTGTTGCAGAAGCGGCGGAAGTTGACACGCTTTCACGGCTTGCAAGTGTGGAGGTGCTTCCGGATATTGCGCTTGATTTTGTTGCAGCAGCAATCTGCGGGCTGACCTGCTGACCTGTAAGTGTGTTCGTCGTGCTTTCCTGCCCAGCAAAGACTGGAATGCCTTCTGCGAATGTTGCAGAGAACGCATTTGACTTTGATTTTGTTTCTGCTGTGGCTGCGCTTTCACTGCTTGCCTCTGTTGCGGCTGCTTCTGTCGCACTGTCAGCGCTTCCAGATGCTTCTGCTACTGTTGCTTCTGTTTCAGTTGCCTCGCTTTCTGCTGTTGTTTCTGTTGAGGCTGTCTCTGTTTCTTCTGCGACTGCTTCCTCTGTGCTCTCTTCTTTGCTTTCCTCATCGACTGTCGCACGAGTTGACAGAGGCTTTCCTTTTGTTACAAGTCCTGAATGTGTTGTAAGCGTTCCGTCGGCTTTCAGTGTGAATGATGTTCCGCGAACAGACGCTGTTGCGACAGGGGAGCTGACTTTGAAGTCCTCGCGCTTGTTTCCTGTCTTGTTGACTTCGACGTTTACTTTTCCTGAATCGATAAAAAGCGATGTCTTGTTTTCTGACGCATTCTGAATGAGCTGCTCAACTGTCATTCTTGTCAAAGGCCCAAGTTTTATGTTTGATGCGTTCACCTTTAAAAGCAATTCGCTTTTAAAACCTGTTGAAATGACAGAGCCTTTCGGAACTGAGTCTCCTATTGAAAGCGCAACCCAGTCGCTGCCTTTTTGGACTTCCGCTTTTCCAACAACAGCGACAACTTTTGCATCTTCAGCAAAAATTGGCAATGCAAAAAATGAGAGCGCTGAAAAAATAAGAATATTGGCAAAAAGTTTTTTCATAAAAAATCTCCTCTCCTACAAAGCAAGTGTTAAGCCGAACGTACCCATAATTTTGTTCGACATTTTTTCCTTTCCGATAAAATCACTGAATGAAAGATTTGCTTTTAAGTCTGTGAAAATCTGATAAGACGCATTTACAAAGACTTGAAAGCCGTGATAACCAAGATTTCCATTTGGTGCCATCTTTCCTTCTTCATCATGATAAGCAAAAACTGCATCTGCGCCAAGTTTTGCCAAAATACTTGGAATTGGCTTGATTGAAAAAGCGCTGCCTGCTTTCAAAAGCGCTGAATATTGTGGCTCTTCAAAAGAAAGTGTCGCAGTCTGGCTTGTGATTCCCTTGAATGCGCTCTTTCCGTCTTTTTCTGCTGTCGCATAATAAAAACTTGCTCCAATATCGATGTCTTTGTATCCAGGATAAAAATCAAGCATAAGCGCAGAAAGGTTCATCATATCTTTTTCTGCTTCTTTTGCGAATGTCGAATATGCTGTGTAAAAAACATTTGACGCAAGAGGTCCGTTAAGAGCAACAGTTCCGTAAAGACGCCAAGTTTGAGAATTGTCGCCGTTTATGCCGTCCGTTCCGAAAAGCGAAATACATTCTGCTGAAAGTGTCTGGTTAAAAATGACGTAAGGAAAGCTCAAAGACATCGAGCCAACAAAATAAGACGATGCAAAATCATAAAGTTTGTCTCTGTCATAAGAAAATTCTGTTGAATCGAGCATCGTAACATTTTGCGCGTTCAAAAGTCCTGTCCAACCAGCATAAACGCTCGCTTGCGCCTTGTTTTCAAGATGCTGGAACATTGCGCCGTCGCTTGTTTGCGCAAAAACAAGCCCTGTGTAATCAGAAACAAAGAATCGCCCAATGTTCATGACGCTCTTTGCGTCTCCTAATTCAAAAACACCTGTGTATTTCAAAAGCGTCAGGTCTGCTGTTGTCAAATCATCAGAATGACCTGTTGCGTCGTTGACATATTTGTAGGCGACATTACCCTCTACAGCGATGTATTGGCTTCCGTCATTTTTCAAAGGCTGCTTTGCGCTGAGTGTCAAAGTTTCTCTGTTGTCAAAGTCCAAATCTTCGAACTTGTCCACTTCGTCAATATCGTTTGACCACGCTTTTGTTGTGGAATTAATAATCGTTGCTGTTTCAAAACCAAAAGCAGAAAATGGCGCAAAAAGAAGCGCTGTTGCAAAAATGTTCTTTGCTATTTTTTTCATACTACTCTCCATATTTGTCAATGCAAGCACTAACCATATTCAAAAACTCGTGTCCAGATATTTTTTTTGATGGGTCAGCGTTTATATCGATAATGCCGTCCGCTTTGAGCATTGAAAAAGCATAGCGCTTGTTGTTAAAAACACGGAACATCAAACTTGATTTCACATTCCATGCTTTCGCAATCATAAACGCTGCGTCCGAAAGCAATACAGGGCTTTGTGCGTTGTGTCTCACTTCACCGAAAAGTTCTTTTTCAAAAGCCTCGTGAATTTCATTGCTGTCAGCACTTTCTTCAGCACTTCCCATTTGAACAGCACAAATATAAGACGCATCTGCAAAAACAACGTTATCTGAATCAATAATCTTTGAAACAATATCTGCATTTTGAGCAAAAAGCGAAAAACTTAGAGAAAACGCAATAAAAACAAGCGTGAATATTTTTTTCATAATCATAACCTCCGCTGCTACCTTTAAAAAATTATAAACAAGGTTATACTTTTTGTCATGGTCTTACTTAAGAAAAGCGTAGAGTTACGAAAAAAAGCAGATTATCTTATTCTTGGCGCTGTCATAATTTTGACAGTGATTCTTTGTGTTTTTAATGTATTCCAGAGGCTTGAATACAAGGCGTATGACTTTATGCTAGGCGCTACAAAAGCGCCAAAGCAAGCCAAAAACTTGCTTTTCGTTGAAATTGACAACGAATCAATCAGCGAAATCGGTGATTGGCCTTGGACACGCGACATTCTTGGAAATGCGCTTTTGCGAATGAAAGAACTCGGAGCGCAAAAAGCCGTTTTCGATATTGAATATATCTCTCCGTCGTCCGCTTCAATAAACAGCGAAGCCGAAAAGCGTAAGAACGAGATTTTTGAAACAGAAAAAAAAGCAATAACCGATGTCGTTTCAGAAATGACCCAAGCAATTTCGCAAGGCTACTATTCCGTTTCAGAATTGCCGTTGCTTTCAGAGCAAATGATAAGCGAGTGCATTTCGCCTTCAATTGACAATATGAAAAACGCTGCCGAAAGCATAATCCGTGATAATGACGATTATTTTGCGCGTTGCTTGCAGTTTTTCGGCGATTCGTGGCTGACAGTGAACATTCGCGATATGGGAATAGAACGCACAGATGATGAAGTCGGGTATGCCTGTGATAGATTCCTTTTCGACAGTGATTTTGTTAGCGATGAAAACGCTCTCATAAAAAGCGGAAACAAAAAGACGCTCCTCGAAGAAATAGCCACAGGAAGTGACGCTTCACGCGAAGGCTTTACGACGGCAATCGATATTTTGCTCCGACACGCCAACGGAATGGGCTTTACGAACGCTTTTATCGATGGAGACGGAACAAGACGCAGAATTGAGTTGCTTTGCGAAAAGGACGGAAAATATACTGCACAACTTGCCTTTGCTCCAATTTGCTCTTACCTCGATGCTGAAAAAATCGAGCGCACAAAATCTGCACTCATCATAAAAAATGCCTTGCTTCCAAAAAAAGACGGCTCATTGAGCGAAATCCGAGGCGACATAAAAATCCCGCTCGACCGAAACGGGCGAATGCTCATAAATTGGCAGCACAGCATCTACAAAAACTCATTCGACGGACAGCACGAGTCAATCCAGTTTTTGCACAACCTTGACAGAATGGAAAAAAACATTGCTTCAGCGTTTTCAATTCTTTCGGGGCTTCGTGTTCCTAATGTCGACGGCGGAGATATGCCATATTACTCAGATGCGCAGTCTGTTTTCCAATATTCTGAGTATCTTGAAAGGCGAAAAGAAAGCCTGCTTGAGAAATGCAACGGCTTTGACCACTTTGGCGAAATGCTGGACGAAAAAGACACAGCCCAAGATGATGTAAATATATATTTTTTGGAGAAAGCAGAATATTTTTCTTACGTTGACTCTTTCATAAAGAAGAATTATCTCCCCGAAATCCTAAATATGCTTGATTGGTACAACGACGGCTCAAACGACGAGTACATCAACTCTTGGAAAGAGCGACTTGAAGAGACCTTCGACGTTCTTGAAAGCGAATACAATCAGTACAAAAGCGATTTTGAGGCGATGAAGAAAATCTATGGAGGTGCAATCTGTTTCATCGGCTTTACGGCTAGTGCGTCAACAGATTTTGGCGTAATCCCGTTCGACAAGACATACGCAAACCTCGGAACGCATATAAACGTTGCGAACACCATCTTGCAAGGCGATTTTATCCGCCCTGTCAACGAATGGCACGGCGCTTCTGCTCTTCTTGCCATTGCCGTGTCGCTTTCTGTTATTGTGGTAATCCTTTCACACAATCTCACCCCAGCAAAGAAAAACATCACAGGCGTCATATATGTCGTCATTCCCGCCGTTTTTGGCTTTTTGCTGATGACAGCCTTTCAGATTTATGTCCCTGTCATTCTCCCTATTGCTTTTTGTGCGATTTTGTATTTTGCCGAACTTATATTGAACTTCGCTTCCGTCGAAGGCGACAAAAAGTTCTTGCAAACAACATTCGGAGCGTATGTCGCGCCTGCCGTTGTTGACCAAATCATAAAGAACCCTGACGTCGCAAAACTTGGAGGAAAAAGCGAGAACCTCACCGCTCTCTTTAGCGATGTCGCGACATTCTCAGGCTTCACAGAGACTGTCAACAATGAAGAACTTGAGAGAACAAAAAAAGAAAACGCCGCTCTCCCGCCCGAAGAGCAAATGAGCGCCGAAGAAGTCGCAGCTTTGGGAGCGGCTCGCGGTGCGGAGCGCTTGGTTGCTGTCCTGAACGACTATCTTGGCGTTTTGAGCGACGCGATAATGGACGCGGGCGGCACAATTGACAAATATGTCGGCGATGAAATCGTGTCTTTCTTCGGCGCGCCGATTCCTGACAAAAACAACGCTTTCAATGCCTGCGTTGCGGGAATCCGAATGCTTCAAGCCGAAGCAAAGTACAACGAAGAGAACGCCTCACGCCTTCCAACGATAAAAGAAAACGGAGTCGATACAGGAAAGCCCTTCTTTTTGCATTCGCGTGTCGGCTTGAACACTGGAAGCATGGTTGTCGGCAATATGGGAACAACCAAAAAGCTCAATTACACGATTATGGGCAACAACGTCAACCTTGCAAGCCGCCTTGAAGGAACAAACAAAGTCTATGGCTCGTGGATTATGGTCAGCGAAAGCACTTGGCTCGAAGCCGACAGCGGAGAGAATAAAGGAAAGCTCATTGCCCGTGCCTTCGACGCTGTTCGCGTTATCAACGTGAAAAAGCCTGTCCGCATTTACAACATCATCGGACTTCGCGATGAACTTTCGAGCGAGCAAATCCGCGCCACCGAGATTTTCAACGAAGGAACGCAGTGGTACATGAAAGGCAGTGAAACACCTGATGTTCCAAAAGACAGAGCCGACCTTGAAAAAGCATATGAGCTTTACAAAAAGGCCGCAGAACTTTATCCCGCTGACAAGAGCAGCGAATACTTTATGAGCCGCTGCGAAACGTTCTTGCTTACGGGAATCCCTGCCGTTTGGGACGGCGTGTTCACAATGAAAACAAAATAGCGCCAGCAAGGGCAGTTTTGCAAAAACTCACAATCTATTTTTGAAAATCCCAGCAAGGAATTTATTCCCTTGTCGAGAATATTTTATGATTTTCGTCTTTTTTGGAGGATAAATGAAACAGACAAAGAACTTTTCTCTTATGAGCGAAATCCTGATTGGCTCAATCGGGACAATCGTAATCATCACATTATTTTTATTCACATCATTCACATATCTCGTTCAGCACGTCATAAGAGATTCCACAACAACACAAGTCAGCGAAGCGATGGACAGCCTCGACAGCGAAATTTCCACCATCTTGGGAAAATACAAAGAGCTCGTCGTATCGTTTTCGAACATTGCGCAAACTCTTGGCACAAAAGAAAACCAAGAAGCCGCACTCAAAGCTATGGGAAAAGATTTGCCGTCTGGAACACTCTTGTATTTTGCCACAAAAGAGCCTCTTTCTTCTGGAGGATACCTCATCTCGAACACGGGCTGGACTCCGTCGGCGGATTTTGATATGCAGGGGCGAGAATGGTACAAAGGCGCGACACTAAACACAAACAAAATCTATTTCACAGAGCCTTTTGTCGATGCAAACACAGGAAAACTCATCATCACGATTTCATATCGCGCTTTTGACAGCTACGGAAGCATCATCGGCGTTTCTGCGGCTGACATCGTGCTCGATACGCTCGACGAAATGGTTTCAAGCATAAGCATTTCGCCAAACAGCAGCTTTGAGCTAATCCTTTCCGACGGACGCTTTATCACAAGCGACGACGCAGAAAGCAGAATGAAAATAAACTATTTCGATTACGCCAATTTCAAAACATACGCCAAAAACGAGCTTCTCGACGGAAAGCCAAAGTCTTTTATCGAAAAGCACACATTCTACGGCGTTCATTCCGTCAAAGACACGAATTGGTTTATCGTCGCCAAAGGACCAACGTCGGATTTTACGGGGCAAAGCACAAAAATCATATTCAGTTTGATAATCGGGCTTTCTTTTATCGTCTTGTTGGTGATTCTGACAAACATTTTGCTCTCAAGACGCGTGTCCTCAAACTTCAAAGAGCTTTCCAAAGGCTGTGAGCTTCTGGCGCAGGGTGATTTCACAAAAAGATACCGCGGTTACATCACAAAAGAAGCCTCGATGCTTGCAAACGGCTTCAACACATTCTCCGAAAGCATGGCGAAGCTGGTCAGCACAATCCGAGAAAGCTCAATGTCAATTCAGGAAGTGTCGAACGAGCTTTCTTTTTCATCCGAGGAAATCATCAGCGCAATCAACACGACCGACAACTCAATCGACGGCGTAAACAACAGCATTGAACAGCAAAGCCGCTCCCTTTCGCTTGTCAGCAGCGCCGTTTTGCAAGTTGCAAAAAACGCAAAGACTCTCGCCGACGAAATCGAAAGCCAGAGCGCGCTCATCACATCGTCTTCCGAAACAATCGAAGGCATTTTGCAAAACGTCTTCAACATAACGACGACAACCGAGTCAATGGCGGGCAACATCGAAGCAATCGTGAAAGAAAGCGTGGCGAACACGAACGCCCTGAAAGATTCCGTGTCGCAAATTCAAGAAGTAAAAGACGAATCAGGCGCGCTTCTTGAAATGAACACCGTTATTTCCTCAGTCGCAAGCCAGACGAACCTTCTTGCGATGAATGCGGCAATCGAGGCGGCGCACGCGGGAGAAGCAGGCGCGGGATTTGCCGTCGTCGCTGACGAAATCCGAAAACTTGCCGAGACAACGTCAAAACAGGCGAAAGACTCAAGCGAATCCTTGAAGTCAATCCAGCGCAAAATAAACGGCATCTCGGATTCCTCGCTCGAAGTCGAAAAGTCGTTTGAAAGCACAATCCGCGACATCGAAAACTTCGGAAAAACGATGACGAGCCTTTCAAGCACAATCAGCGCGCAAGGCGACAAGACTCAGGGCATTTTGTCAGCGCTCAAAGACATTCGCACGAGTTCCGTCGCCGTCAAAAACAGCGTGGAAGTCATCACGGGAAGCACCGAGCAAGTTTCCCAAAACTGCGAAACGCTGAACCAAATGCAAAACGAAGTCGAAAGCGGAATACAATCTTGCTCTTCTGCGTCAAAAGCCCTTTCGTCAACGTCAAAAAGCATGAACGAAATCGCAAAGACCTCAGAAAAACTCGTCAGCGAGCTTTCCGAAGCCGTTCGAGCCTTTAGAATAAGCAGCAGATAGCAATCGGAGATGAAAACGAGGCGTGCAGGACTTGAAATTGCGCATTTTTGAGAAAGGCAAGCGTTAACAACATTTGAAAAGTGCACACAGAGGCGCTCTTGTTCAAAAACACTTTGTGCAAGGGCGCTTTTTTCTTTGAATGCTCATTTCTTTTTCTTACAAAAGCCGTTTTTTATCACTGGCGCTCTTTCCTTGTTGCAAATTCTGCTTGAAAAGTGGTTTTTAGTCAATTTGCAATGCAAATAAATCGAAAACTATTTTTTACACACTTTTTGCAATGCAAATGAACTGAAAAAATATTTTCTGAATAATTTGCAATGCAAAACGCTTTGAAAATCTTTTTTTCATGTTTTTTGCAATGCAAATGAAGGCAAAAAAGAAATTTTGTGTATTTTTGTAAATGCAAATTGTTTTTCAAAGCATATCGAGTTATAATTTGCAATTAGGAAAGAGGAAGATTTGACCATGAGTGACTCTAATGTTTTGTTTAATGTCAAAAATGCTGAGATGTTCGAGCTTGCTTCTAATATTTGCGAGATTTTTGACAGTCTTGATGTCGTGAGCGAAGATGAAACGCTCTCTTCGTTCATAAATGACGTAAAAACGATTTTGCAAAAGATGACGGAGGCTCAAAAGAGGGAAAAACCGATTTCACATTCAAAAGAAGCGGACAAGGAGCGTGATTTTGAGTGGCGAAGAGTGAAAAGGGTGATTTCGGGCTACGCTTCTAACGCTCTTGAAGAGATAGCGGAGCATGGAAAGGCGCTTCTGGCGGTTTTTGAGACGATTGGCTCGGACGCTGCGAACAAAAAAAATGCTGCGGAGACTGGTCTTATCGAGTCTTTCAGGCAAAAACTCAGCAACAGCGAGATGCAGAGCCACATTGACGCTTTGCCGGGAATGAGGGAGACGCTCGAAAAACTTTATGAGGCTCACGAGAACTTTATTTCGCTTGATGTGGAGTTTATTCAAAAATCTGCGGCTTTGGAAGGCAAACTTTCGTCGACGGCGCTCAAAAAGCAGCTGATTTTCGAGATGAACACTCACATTTTGCCTTATCTTCGCGTGATGAGCATCGCCAAGCCTGATATGTTCGCAGTCTTTTCGCGTGCTGTCGCAAAGAGCGTGAATCGGGCTAATGCTGTGGCGTCGGCAAGGCGAACGCGGCGGGCAAACGAGAAAGCGGCGTCTGGAAGCGCGGAAAACGGCACGGAGGAGGAAAAAAATGTTGCTGCAAAGGCTCTGGAGGGATTATCATAATCGTATGACTGACAAGAAAATACAAAGACTTCAAGAAATGATTGATGAATGCTCGTCAATCGTGTTTTTTGGTGGCGCGGGTGTTTCGACGGAGAGCGGAATCCCCGATTTTCGTAGTGTGGACGGGCTTTATCATCAAAAATGGGATTATCCGCCCGAAGAGATTTTGAGCGCGCACTTTTTTGCCGAAAAACCTGCTGAGTTCTACCGATTTTATCGCGAAAAACTCATTATCAAGGGCATAAAGCCGAATGCCGCGCACTTGAAACTCGCGGAACTTGAAAAAGCGGGGAAACTCAAGGCTGTCGTAACGCAGAATATCGACGGTCTTCATCAGGCGGCGCTTTCAAAGAATGTTTTTGAGCTTCACGGCAGCACTTTGCGAAATTATTGCACTTCTTGCGGCGAGAGCTACGGAATTGATTTTATCGCAGAGAGCGAAAACGAGGCGGACAAAATCCCTCATTGCAAAAAATGTGGCGCTATTGTAAAGCCTGACGTTGTTTTGTATGAGGAAGGGCTTGATGATGCGACGGTGAACGGTGCGATTGACGCGATAAGTAGCGCTGACATGCTGATTATCGGTGGAACTTCGCTCACGGTTTATCCAGCTGCGGGACTGATAAATTATTTTCACGGGAAGTATCTTGTTTTGATAAACCGAGACCCTACGCCGACTGATTCAATCGCGGCATTGGCGATTCACGATTCAATCGGCAAGGTTTTGTCTCAGATTGTTGTGCGCTAGGCGCAACCGAATGGGAAAAGATTTTCAAGGCGGCGGGAGAAGCGATTTTTGCTTTTTTCGCCGCCTGTTTTTGTTTATTCTGTCTTTGGCACGATGAGATTGTACAATCTGTCCAAATCGTCAGCGCTAAAGTAATCGATTTGGAGAGTGCCGCCAGAAAGCGAGCCTTTCAAGACGACTTTTGTGCCGAGCGCCTCGCGGAACTTTGCTTCGAGCGCTGCGATTTCGGGGTCTTGAGGCTCGATGTTCATTGATGGCGCTTTTTTTGGAGCGGAGGGCTTTGCTTTCAGCTCTCCTGCTGCGGCTTCGGCCTCGCGCACCGTGAGCGAGCCGCCCATAATCTTTCCAAAGAGAACATGACGGTCGGTGTCGCCTTCAACAGAAAGGATTGCTCTCGCGTGCCCTGCGCTTATCTTTCCGCTTGAAAGTGCGCCTTGTATGTCGTCAGGAAGCTCCAAAAGACGAAGTGCATTTGCCACCGTTGAGCGCTTTTTTCCGACTCTGCGGGCAATTTCGTCCTGAGTTGCTCCTGTCATCTGCATAAGGTTTTTGAATGCCAGCGCTTCTTCTATCGGGTTCAAATCTGCGCGCTGTATATTTTCGATGAGGGCTATTTCGAGTTTTTTCTCGTCGCTGAACTTTCTGAGCTGCACAGGAATCTTTTCAAGTCCTGCAAGAATAGCCGCCTTTGTGCGCCGCTCGCCTGCGATGATGTAGAATTCGCCGCTTCCAGCGTCTTCCACTGTAACCGCCTGCAAGATTCCGTTCTCGCGAATTGAATCAGCGAGTTCTGAAAGGGCTTCTTTGTCAAATTCATGTCGCGGCTGATGTGGATTTGGTTTTAACCTTGACGGTGAAACCCAAAGCTGTCCGTCAGCGTCTGCCTCAATGCCCTCTGGAAGTTTTCGCTCGATGACGCTTTCTGCTTTGCTCTCTTCTTCAAAAAGTGCGCCGAGTCCTTTTCCAAGTCCAAGTTTAGCCACGGTTCATAACCTCTTCAGCCAGTTTTTCGTAGCTTTTTGCGCCGAGACAAACAGGGTCATATTCGCAAATCGGCAGTCCGTGCGACGGAGATTCCGAAAGACGCACGTTTCGCGGGATTATCGTTTCAAATACAAGTTCTTTGAAATATGATTTGACCTGAAGAACAACGTCGTGCGCAAGTCGGACGCGGCTGTCGTACATCGTGAAGAAAATGCCGCCGATTGTGAGATTCGGGTTCAATCCCTTCTGTACCTTCTTGACTGTCTGAAGCAAAAGCGTGATTCCCTCAAGCGCAAAGTATTCGCACTGCATTGGAACAAGAACCGCGTCTCCTGCGGCAAGTCCGTTCAATGTCAGGATTCCCAAAGACGGCGGACAGTCGATTAAAATGTAATCATATTCATTTTTCACGCCTTCAAGCGCGTTCTTCAAAAAATATTCTCTGTCTTTCTGGTCAACGAGTTCGATTGCTGCACCGGAAAGGTCGATTGACGCTGCAATCGCGTCAAGATTTTGAACGCTTGTGTGTCTGATGACTTCTTGAGCCGTAGCATTTCCTGCAAGAAATTCGTAGACGGTTGGCTTCTCTTTTGAAAGACCAACGCCGCTTGACATATTGCCTTGAGAGTCGAAATCGACGAGTAGCACTTTTTTACCGGCCATCGCCATGTATGCACCGATATTTATCGCTGAGGTCGTTTTTCCAACGCCTCCTTTTTGGTTTACAAAAACAAATACCTTTCCCATATAAAACAATATATCATTTTTTCAGATAGAAGTATACTCTATTTTCAAAATGTTTCGGAATTATCGCTTTTTCAAGCAATGTCAAGCGGCGTCATTTTATTTTGCTCTGTTATTCAAGTATCGCTTTTAGCCTAAATGCACAAAAAAGTGAAAGCACGACGAACAGCGCCGCAATTGGCAAAAACAGCGCTGATGTCGAAGAACTCGGAAGAGCGCTTGAAGCAAAAAGGAAAACGACGTCCACAAGATTTGAGCCTTGATTCATCACCGAAAGCACGGTTGCCCTTTTTCCTCCCAAATTCAGCGAATCGATAAGAGTGTTTTCAATGCCGCTCAAAATCGCAGATGGAAGCGACATCAAAAGCGGCAAGAGCGTCATCGGCAAAAGAAGTGCAAAGCCCGAAAGAAGCGAAAGCGATAAAAGCAAGAGTGCGCTTGCTGCGAAAAGGACGGTCAGCACAATCGCAGGGCTTTTCTTCGAGAGACGCGAAAGAATTGCAGGCGACAAAAGATTAAGAGCCGAATACGAAAGAATTAGTGCGCTCATCCAGTTTTCGCTCAGTCCCGCTTCAGCGAGCTTCAAGATGAAAAAGAAATTGGTGATGAAAACGCCAAGCGACAAGAACGATGAAATCAAAAAGACAGCGATGATTTTTTTCGAAAGCAAAATCTTTATGACATTGCCTGTTGTCATGCTCCTTCTTTTGCCCTCCTGTTTGCTTTCGTCTTGCTGGTGTGTTTTCGCTGAAAAATGCCTTTCGTGCGGAACGAAGAGCAAAACAGCGAAAGCCAAGAAGCTTGCGATGAGTGTTCCCCAAAGAAGCGAGTCAAAACCAAGAAACGAGTTCATCGGAGCAAAAAGAAGCGTCGAAATGATAAACGCCGCTGTTGAAAATGAGCCGATTTTGGCGCTTTTTTCAACGAAATCTTTTTCGCCGAACGCCTCCCAAGAAAAAGCGTCTTCCGTGCCGGATGCAAAGCAAATCGCAATGGCTTCGATAATCGCCGCCAGTGCAAAGACGAAAAATGAGCCGCCTTTTGTGAAAATCGCTCTGACGACGACGATTAAAAGCGCTGAAAGAATGAGCGTCTTTTTGTAGCCGATTTTATCGGTCAAAACGCCGCAAGGGATTTCAAAAAAGAAAATGCCAAGCGAAAGAATGGCTTGCAAGATGAAGAATTCGCTTTGTGAAATGCCGTTTCTTGTTCTGACAAGAAGTGCGACTGGAGCGAAAAACACAAGATTTTCGAAAAACGAGCGGATGCACAATAAGACAAGCGCCTTTGTTGAGTGAGTCATTATATTCTCCTGTAAAAAAGATTATGAAAATGTGCCTTTTCGGGCAAAGAAATGCTGCCAATCCCAAAAAAAGTCTTTTTGCGTCAAAAAGAAAAGGAGCGGCAGATAAAAGATGTGAGGAAAAATATCAATGTCTGCGTTTTTCGAGTGATGTCATAATCTTGAGGACAGAATATAAAATAAGATGAGTGTTGTCAACACTTGAAAATAGCACTATTTTCAATGATAATACAAATGTTTTAGGAGATATCCATGGGAAAGTACATTGCAAAGTTTTTTATTGAGGGCGTTATAGAAGAAAAAGGCGAGACATATAATCAAGAGTGGCTTTTGGACAAAATCGAGGACTTGACGGACGACAAAAAGAACGTCGCTCTTGTTCTTTTCATCAATTCGCCTGGCGGAAGCGTTTATGAATCGGACGAAATGTATCTTGCGATAAAAAAGTACCGCGAAGAAACAAAGCGCCCTGTTTACGCGTATTTTGCTGACATAGCGGCGTCGGGCGGCTATTATATCGGCTGCTCGGCAGGGAAAATCATCGCGAACCGCAACACGCTCACAGGCTCAATCGGCGTTATCGCAAACCGCTTCCTTGACTTGACGGCTGTTCTTTCAAAATACGGCATCAAGAGCGAGACAATCCACGCAGGAAAAAACAAAATCATGGGAAGTCCAGACATCGAAACGACGGACGAGCACCGCGCGATTATGCAGTCAATCGCAGACGAATGCTATGAGCAGTTCACGTCCATCGTCGCAGAAAGCCGCAATATGCCGCTTGAGCGCGTCAAAGAACTCGCGGACGGTCGCGTTTATAGCGCTCTTCAGGCGAAGGCGAACGGACTTGTTGACGAAGTGATGAGCTTTGATGATGCGATTGATTTCCTCAAGGAAAAAGAGTTCGGCTCAAAAGATTTCAAGGCGGAAGTTCGCGACATCAAGCGAAAGCCGAAGAAGTCGCTCATGAAAATGCTGAAGGGCGCTTTCAGCCCGCTCTCACCGCTTGGCGAGACGCTCGCTCTCTTAAATCTTGTGAAGTCGCCTTCAATGCGCTATCCTGCGTACATTTGCGAGCTTTGATTTTTTGAGCGCAAAAAAAAGCCCTCGGTTTTGAAAATAAGAAAGCCGAGGGTATTTTTATTTTTTATTTCGCTTTGTCAATTTCGGCATCAATCTTTTCAGAAAGTGCCTTGTAATCGCCTCCCTTGCTGCTTGCCATTGCGCTCAAGTAAGTGCAGAACTCGCCATTGAAAAGCGTCAAAAGTGTTCGCTTTGCTTCTGTAGGGCTAATTCCTTTGGTGATTTTTGCGTCCCTGAACTCGTCGCTCGCCTTGTCAAACCTCTTTTGCACGTCCTCAAGCGCATCAAGATAATGCTTGACGCCATCGAGAGTCTTTAGAGCGTCTTGGAACTGCTCAGCACCCATATCGGAGATGAGGCTCTTCACAAGTAGCGACTCTTGTGCATAGGCGGCTGTTGCGGTGGCGTAAAGCCACGAAGAGCAACTTTTGTGACAAAGTTTTTGTCGGCTTTGAACTTCTTGTTATGTGTTTTTATAAATTAAGCAGTATATATTTCAGTAAAATATGAATTTATTTTTTTGTGAATATTTGAAAGTTCGTCAAAATTGTGATTTTTCGTTAATTGCAAAGCTTCTTTTACCAAATTTGAAATTTCATCCAATTTTTGTTTAGAAGGTTCTTTATAAGGAATTTGTTTTATATAATTAGAAGAATTATTTGCTGTAGGGTTGATAATATGAATAATTTTATTAATAACATCTGAATTCATAAGTCCCAACACATATAGCATTTTGTTTTCATCTCTGGGAAAGATTCCTACTATTGATTGGTCAAAAACTTTATTTTCCATTAAAAAAGCATTTATAGAACTTGATTTTACCATTGGAATGCAAATTCCTTTTCTAAAGTAAAATGATGAATTTTGAAAACGTGACTTTTTATTGGAATTATAGTAATTTACAGTTTCTTTATCCCATCGAACGAACCATTCGTCATCATCTTTTGCATATTTTGTTTTAGATGAACTTTTGACATAAGGTATATATGCTTCTTGCATATTTTCAATTCCATATAAAGATTTCTCTGTTGAAATTTTTTCTGAGTCAACAATTTCATAATTCTTAGAGCCTTTTACAGATTTATCTTTAACTCGAATAAAGCGCGTATTATCTCCACTATAAAAACCTGTAACTATGTCAGCAACATCTCCTAAAGTTTTTTCTGAGTTTACAATAATTGTATTTTCAGACTTTTCTGCTAGAATAAATCTATGTTGTGGAGTATTAAAAATATCATCTTGTTTTAATGTGTAAGATTCTATATATGTTGGCAGTTCATTTTTTAAAGTATGAAGTAAGGCAAATTCGCTTGAATCTTTAAATCCTTTATATATTTTTATTTCATTTTCAAGAGATGATTTCTTGTCAGCTCTCTCCAAAGTTATGATTGATAAATTTGAATAACCGAAACTTACTCCAGGAAAGAATTTTGATGGGAATATTAAAATCTCTGATATTTTTGATTTCGTTAATAAAAATGAACGTAATTTATGATGTAAATTTAAAAACATAAAAGTATCTGGAATAATAAATGATAATTTTCCGTGCATTTTAAGAACTGAAATACAACGAAGTAGAAACAGAGAATAAGTCTCCTTTACATACTGACCGATATACTTCTTCTTGAGTAAATCTCGTTTTTCATAATCTTGCCAAGCTCCATAAGGTGGATTGCCAATTACTTTTGAATAGTGTCCGCCTGCAGATTCAAAAAAATCCAATTCTTCATCAAAAAGAGTATCTGTGTTTTTTAACCATAAATCAGTTTGTTGAAATTTGTCTAATTCCTGGTCAAACAGTGTGTCTGTTTCTCTAATACTTACAGAAGAATTATTCTTATATTTTTCTTTAAGGATAGAAATTGCTTTTTTATCTATGTCAAGTCCATCAATATGAATTGTTTTATTTGTTCTTAAAAGTTCATCTATAAAAAGACCGCTACCTGCAGATGGTTCTAGAATTACATCTCCATTGTTAACTTCAAGCATTGAAGCCATATAATTTGTTATGTCTTCAGAATCTGTGTAATAAGAACATAATGTATCATGCATAGCCCTTCCCCTTAAGCAATTACTTAAGATAAAATACTATACAAGCACTACCATGTCAAGTATTTAAGAAGGTCATTTTGCTCTAGATGTTTTCGGAATTCTTCACTTATATCATCTTGCCACTGTGCATTTTCATTGAGCCAATTTCTTAAATCAAAACCTGTAAACTCTTTTATAGCTTTATAACAGTCATCAGCACAATAAACAGTCCAATATTTAGAATTTTTTAGAGTTTGCAGGTAATGATTATTTTCAGATTCTTTTTGGCGAACGAAAATTATCTGTTTTTCGTTTTTTCCAAGATAATTAAAAATGCTTGCAACCAGTAAAAGTCTGTTTGTATTTCCTTTTTCATTGGAACTAAAACCACTTTTAAAGTCGCAATTATAATGTATTTCGTTTTGCTCAAAATGTAAATCAAGATTCAAGTTTATTCCGCCACTATCAACCATTGTCCACGGAATTTCATATTTTTGTTTTAACTCATGTTTTATTTTGTCATCTAGATTGAGTGTATCAATAAAGTTATTTGCATCAGATTGAATTTTCTGTTGAATAATAGAAAATTCTGGCGGTTCTATTAAATTTAACTTATTTATTGGATAATAAAATGGGAGTTTGCAGAATGGTTCCCATAATTCACCGATTCTACGGGCAAAAGACATATATTCATACTGCCAAATATCGTTTCGGAATTCAAGCATAACAATATAAGACGAATAAGTAAGCAACAAAAGTTCATCTAGAAGAATTTCTGTATTCCATTTCTCAGATTTTGCAAGCTGAAGAATTTTTGAAAATTCAATTTCTCTGAAAGACTTTATCCTTTTATTCATTTCTGAAGCTTTGTTATTTAGGGTTAATTTTGATTTTAGTAAGTCAGCAAAAATTTTATCAGCCTGTTCCCTAAAAATACCAATATATTCTTCCTTTGAATGTTTCATATAATCTCCCATAAATTTTAATATATCAGTTTTTAGTTAAAAATTCTAGTTTTTATCAAACTCGCGCCCCAGTGTGGCGTCTACATAACAATGAGTTAAACCGCAAACTGGCTTGACCGGTTTGTCGGCTTTGAACTTCTTGTTATACGATTTTGTTATATTATACCTAATTCATCTGATAGGGTATAAAATTCATTGCATAACTTTCTAACTTCATTAATATCTACTTTATCTGCTATTCGTCTTGTTCCATCTGGAACGACGAGGGATTGATACTTATATGGATTTTGTACAGTTTTATACAAATAGTCTGTCGTATAAATTAATGTATCTTTAACATTTTGAAAGAAATTTGAATTGTCCATATTATATAGCAACGCTTGTATATCATAACTTGAAATGTTGATATTTGATTCTGAATCCTCTTTTAATGTCTTAGCCAATCTTACTAACGGTCTGTACAGTCCACAAGTCTGCATATCCTTTTCATCAATTAAATGAATATTTAAAAATGGAAAGTTCTTGTATCTTTCTTTTGTTTTACTATCAAAAATTTGAATTCCTCTATAATAATCCAAATTATAGTTATACCAATTTTCAGAGTTATACCAGTTAGCTGGAACAACATCAATTTGTCTTCTTAAACTACCACCAGAAATTTTTATAGACTTTGAGTTCTTTTCTATGTCTGCAACTGTATAATTTTCTTTTAGTATTTTTATACACGCTGCTCTTAATCTTGTTAAATCTTCTTTTGGATCCCCCGTATATCTATTTCGAATTCTAGCAGAGTTTTCGACAGTCTCAAATTTATCTATGATTACCAATAAATCAATATCGCTATGAAATTTTATATGAGTGTTACAAGGTACAGAGCCTTGATATTTAAAATCAGGATTAAAACCGTAATTCGGGAGTTCTTCTTTTAAATGTTGCTTTACTCTGTTGCCTTCTTCATAGCTTATTTCTGTTGAGCGCGCGGGTAATTCTTCCATAGCACGAGTTACATATTCTTGCGCTTCTTCAATTTCCGATTTGTAATCTTCTGCGGAAAAAGCTTTATCTAAAGAGTATTGTTTATAATCTGGCTGTCGTCGTTCTTGAAGTCTCTTTAATTTTTGTGAATAATTCATTTATTTTCCTTCCTGTTTTTTTAAACTCATAGTTCCGTAAGAACTTCTGTCATTATCTGTGTAATAACGACCATTTGCTGTATTATTTGATAAATCAAATGTCAGTCTACAAAATCCTTTATGCTGTTTAAGTCCTTCTTCAGTTTGAAACGGTTCATTTTCATACATATAAGACAGAATAATTTCGTTTTTATCACGAATTTCTATATCACCGACAAGACTATATGAATGAGATTTTGATTCCTCTGTAGTAAGTTTAATTAAAATTTTCTCATATTCTTGTTCAATTTGGATAACACCTTTCCAATCATTAACCTCGGTTGAATCTGAATATTTTTTTCCTTCGCCAATGCAAATCCATGTTCCTGAAATATCAGGAGTTTTTCCAATCTTTATTTTTGCTAAAAACTTCCATACCTTCTTAGAGAACAAAAACCATATAGCTGTAAAAACAAGAACGGCTGAAATAGAAAATCCCAAGAAATTTATTTGTTTATATAAATCATTTAATGCAGGCACCTTTGAAATAATTCTTTCTAAAAGTTCTACTAATATGGGTGTTATTAAAATTGAAATCGCTGAAATCCAGTAATAAGTATTTCTCTTAGATTCGTTCCGTATTGAATAATCATGCATTTATCTTCTCCTGTCTCTTCAATCCAAAAGTTGTGCAAGCTCGACTTGCACAATTTTTATACCTTATTCCAAAACTTGAAAGGCTTGACCTTTCAAGTTTTACTCAGAAGCCTTTGCGCCTGCCTTCTTTCCGCGCTTTGAGATTGCCTCGTTTGCTCTGTTGATTTCAGCCTCGACGCTCTTCGCAAAGTCGAGGCAGTTTGCGTTTCCTGCAATTGCCATCGCGTTAAGATACGGGACGAGCTTGTCGTTGATAAGCGAAACAATAGGCTTGTTGAAACTTGAGGCGGGAACTCCTTTGTTTGAGCTTGCCTTCACATACTCGTCGTTTGCTTTCGTGAACTCGTCCTGAGCCGTGCGGATAGAAGCGATTGCCTCAGCCACACCTTCCAAGCCCTTGATGTTATCCGCGACTGAATCTGCGGCAAAGTCCTGCAACATACTTTCAATCATTGAAGATTCGCTCGTGTAGTTTGCGCTCGTGATTCCGGCTTTCGCGTACTTGTCGTAGATTGCTTTGAGCGGGGCAGAAAGCTCTTTTTTGCTCGCAATCGGGAAGACGGCATAGGCGGCAAGAACTGTTCCCAGCGTTTTTACAGCCTCGTCGCGTGCGCTGTCGGCAGAATCGAGCGTCGAGAGCGTTTTGTCCTGCAAAATCGCTGTCGTGATTTTGGCAGAAAGAGTTTCGAGTTCCTCAAGAGTCGGTTTTAAGAATGGGTCGGCTTGAGCCTTTTCGTCGGTTTTGTAGTTGCGGATAATCGAATCAGAAAGTCCGTCAACCTCGGCGTTGCGGATTGCAGTTTTCAACTTGTTCATAAATTTTTCCTCCTTTATGAATCTACTTACAAAATAATGATTTTTTCGGGAAACGACAAATTTTTCTTTGCGATAAGGATTCTTTTTTAGGTTTTGAACTTTCCTTATCGTAAGGATTTTGGGGTTTATGAAATAACGGTTTTCCTTATTTTGAGGAATGCAACTTTTTGGATTTTTTGACTTCCTTATTTTAAGGAAAGCAAACTTATGAGAAAACCGCAGTTCCTTATTTTAAGGATATGCGACTTATAAGAAAAACACCCTTCCTTATTTTGAGGAAGAGTGAATATTTCCTATCGAGCAATCCTTATTCTGCCAAAAGCCTCACTGATGCAGAACGCGCTTTATTCCGATTCCGTACTGAAAACCGCTCTTCAAGTAGTCTTCTGCCCTCCCAAGAAGTTGCACGCTTGATTTGTAGGGGTATTTGTAGGAGCAGAACACGTCAATGAGAAAGTTGTGCGGGAGTGAAAACTTGTAGCCGACTTGAGAGACGACAGACAAGATTTCACCGCTCATGTTCTGCGCTTCATTTTCGTCGATTAAGTAGGCAAGATAATCAAAGTAGCTTCCCGCGCCGATGTAAAGCCCCCTGAGCTGATTGCTCAGCGGATACCATTCGGCAAAAAGAGCGAAAGACACAGTCGTGCAATAGTAATTTTGCCATTTAGTGTTTATTGTCGCGTGTCCAAAATAGCCTTTGAGCGCGTAATGCGGAAAGACTTGCTGCTCATATTGAACGCCAAAGCCGATTCCGCCGCTCGAAAGCTCCTTCAACAAGAGCATGAAATCAAGCGAGAGCAAATGCGTGATTTCGACGTCGCTCGTTTTTGCCCTTTCCTCTTCTTCGCAAAAAGCGAAAAGGGCGCAGAGAATAAAAACAATTTTGAAAAGAAATTTTTTCACGGCTGACATTGTTTCAAGACGGAAAGGCTCACGAATAGTTTTGATTGCAAAAATCATCTGCGATTTTGAGCGCAATTTCCGCGCCTTCTGAAAATCGCGCCCGAAACTCTGCCGCGCCGCCCGTAACGCTGTCTGCGACTGTCTTTATGAGCAGGTTCGGAACGCTGTTCATATCCGAAATCAGCACAACGGCTGCGCTTTCCATATCGCAGATGTCCGCCGAAAAATCTTCGTGCAGCTTTTGCTTTTGCGCTTCGTCTGCAATGAACTTGTCGCCGCTTGCGACTGTTACGAGCGGAATGTCGGGATACAATCGGCTGGCTTTTTCAAGAATGTCAGCGCTGGTGTGAAGAAATACCTCTGGATAATCGTTGTATCGCCCGACTTCGCAATTGTCCGCCGCGCTTGTGTCAAAATCGTAATGCACGACGCGTTTGGCAAAGCAAGTCTGAGCGCTTTTGAAATCTTTTGTAAGCGCACCAACAACGCCAAAGTTTATCAGAAGGTCAATGTCATATTTGTCCACGAGGAGTTGCGCGGCGGCTGCGGCTCGTATTTCGCCCGCACCAGAATGGACAAAATAGAGTGTGGCGTTTTCTTTTTGCAGGGCATACACAGAAAAAAGAGCGTGTTTTTCTTCTCTCAACTTGTCTTTGTATTTTTCGAGGACTGAGCCGATTTCAACAGCAACAAGAACTCCGATGTGCTTCATTTTGATTCTCCAATCGTGAATAAAAAATAAAACCCGCTCCAAAATCAAGCGGGTTTTTCAAAGCAGCCTTTGTCTGCTAGAACTTTGCTTTTCTCAAGCGCACTTCTTCGATGTCTTCGTCAAAGAGCTCGCGGAGGTCGTTCAAACCGAGAGCCATAAGCGCCATACGGTCAATACCGATACCCCAAGCCAAAACTGGAACATCAACGCCCATAGCCTTCGTAACTTCTGGACGGAAGATTCCTGAACCGCCAAGCTCGAACCAGCCGAGCGTCGGGTGCTTGACGTGAACCTCGATAGAAGGCTCTGTGAACGGGAAGTAGCCAGGAACATACTTGACCTCTGTTGCGCCGCAGATTTCCACAGCGAACATTCGCAAGAAGCCCAAAAGTGTCTTCAAGTTTACTTCGTTTCCAAGAACGATACCTTCTGTCTGATAAAAGTCGCTCAAGTGTGTCGCGTCAACTTTGTCGTAGCGGAAACAGCGCGCAATACCGAAGTATTTTCCTGGCACTTTTGCCTTGTGAAGCTGATGTGCTGACAAAACTGTGCCTTGTGAGCGCATAACGAGGCGGCGTGTGAACTCTGTGTCAAATCCGTAGTTCCAACCGCGACTTCCGCTGTTGCCACCGTTTTCGTGAACGGCACGCACGTTTGACAAATATGGCTCTTCGATAAACTTTGCGTGTGTTGGCTCTTTCAAGCGATAAACATCGTGAATATCGCGTGCTGCATGGAACTGCGGCATAAAGAGCGCGTCTCCGTTCCAGAACTCTGTTTCAACGAGCGGACCGTCGAACTCTTCAAAACCCAACGAAGCGAGTTTGTCTTTCACAGACTCAAGGAACTGAACATAAGGATTTGTGCGACCGATAACGATGCGAGCAGGTGGAATAGAAATGTTGTATCCACGGAAAACGCCTTTTTTCCATTCGCCTGAGGTGAGCATTTTCGGCGTAATTTCGCCAAGTTCATTTCCTGTAACGCCTGCTTTTTTGAGCGAATCCACAACGCCGTTCAGAGCTTCTGAAAGTTTGTAGACGACTGTTTCACGCTCGATAATTCTGAAAGGAGAGTCTGAAATGCCACGCTTTTTTGCAAGCGTGAGCATTACATCTTTTTCTTCCTGAGATAAAGATGAAGCGTCGAGTTGTCCGTTTTCACTCTCTGCTGCCCTTTTCAAAAGAGCATTTGTAACAGAAAGTCTTTTCGGAAGCTCTGCACCTGTGTATTCAGCCTTTTTCTCGGCATTCATTTTCAAAACGCCTTCTTTTGACAAAGGTCCAAATGCACTTCCGACGCTTCTTGATTCAATTCCAACCGCAGTTGCAATTTCTGAAAGTGAATGTGCGCCGTTATCCTTCAAGTAGGAAACCATGCGCTCTTCCACAGTTCCATTCTTTGCGTATACACGACCGAGATCTGTAATCTCGTAGAAAGTATGAGGTGTACGGCTTGCAACATTTAGCAGCTTCTTTCCAGAAAGCCATGAGAACGCTTGATTTGCGTGTCCCTCTTTGTAACCGAGCTCTTGTTTAAGACGCTCAACCGTCAAGTCATCTTTCTGTCCGTACTTCAAAAGCACCTTTATTTCAAGCGGGTGCAAATTTTTAATTAGGGTTGGAATGTCAGTCAATTTTTATCTCTCCAGATAAAGATTTTATTTATTTGTTAATGAAATATTCCATTGAAAGTGTGGTAATTTTCATCTTCTTGCCGTTGTCCATAACTTTAGAGGTGTTCTTTTCAACGCCCTGAAGATTAGTTGTTTGAACATCAGACCAGCCGAGATCCATTGATTTCAAGAAGTCCTGCATACAAGCGCGAAGGGTGATGCGAGCCTCGTCTTCAACATAAAGAGCTCTTGGAGCTTCGAATTTGATACGGATATACTGTCCAAGTGGTGTGTACTGAATCTCAACAGATGCAAGATTTTTTGATTTCTGGTGCAAGTCAACGTGTGTGTCAGAAACTTGAATGATATGTGTAGATGAATCTACTGGAGTATCTGCCTTAATCACTTTCTCCTGCTCAGTTTCCATGCCGTTTACGTCTGTCTGTGCGAAAGCACTTCCAAAAGCAAGCAGTCCTACAGCAACAAATGCCAATACCTTTTTCATAGGAATCCCCCTGTGATTAGATTAAAATAGCCGCCTTTTTCGGGCTGCTAAAATTTCGAGTATAATACTATTCTATCCACTTCTAGAAAAAAATCAAGTTCCAACTTGTATTGTCCAGCGCTTACATACATACGAGGCTCGCGGAATAGAAGCACTCTTCCTGTTACTTCTTTCGGCTTGTTTTTAAGCCTAGCATGAACATAAGTATATACTGCATCAAGAATAGCATCTTTGTATGCATCTTTTATGCCCTCAAAACCTTTTTTTTGCTCTCCTGTTCCTTTCCCTTTTATCTGAGGATGATTAAGAGAACTCCAACTGTCAAAATAAGATATTTGCCCTTCGTTTCGTTCAAAATCAACCCAAACTGTAAGATTTTGCGATTCTACTAAAGGCGATGAGTAAACAGGCTTTTCATTTGCTTGAGAAAGTGTCCTTACTGGCTGAACATCAAAGTATTCTTCAACGCCTCTTGCTTTGTCCTTTGGAGTGTATTCAAAATTCCATCCGTATACCATTCCGTCAAGGATAAAAGGGGTTATCTCTTTTATTCGTTCTGCAGCATTTTGAAATAAATTACCTTTCTGTTCTTCAAGACCTGGATACGCATCAAGCGGTGCCCAAAGCTTTATTCGGATTTTGTTTCTGAATGAAACGTGCTGTGCAAAAATCATTGAAGCAGAAACAGAAAACAAAATTGAGCAGAATATGATTTTTAGCAATTTTGTCATTCTTATCTCCTGTAAACTTCTCGCCAAACTCTGATTGGATTTATTCCCATTCGGATATTTATGTACAAAAAAGCAACCAAAAAACCGCATAAATGCGCAATATGCGAAATCCCTGCTTTATAGCCGATTATCTGACTTCCGAGTGCACCTATTGAAAAAAGCACAACAAGAAGAGGTGCAGGAACTGGAATTATGTAAAAAACAAAAACTTGCGCTGTCGGAAAAATTGTTGCATAGAGCAAAAGCGTCGCATAAATTGCGCCACTTGCACCGATAAGCGTGACTCCATAAAGTCCTGTGAAAAAATAGCACACCATGGCAAGAAGACCGCTAAGAATACCGCAAACGATATAAAACAACAAAAACTCTGATGAGCCAATCGCCCTTTCAACCATTATGCCAAAAAATCCAAGACCCAGCATATTAAAAAGCAAATGCGAAGCATTCCCGTGCATAAACATATATGTCAATGGCTGCCACCACCATTTTCTTGCTAAAAGTCCATAAAAATTCAGACCAAAAACAATATTTGCGCCAGAAATGAACATTGAGAACAAATATGCAATAAGATTTATGCAAATAAGAACAAAAACAAAGCCGTTGTAATTATATCTGAACGGTTTTCTCAAAAAAGTCACTTTGTCACCTTCATATACGACACTTTGTTTCTGCCTGTTTTTTTAGAATTGTACATTGCTTTGTCTGCAAAATCGACGAACTGTTTTGGCATTGGAACGCTTTCGTTTACCATTCCATCATAGGCTGTAACACCTGCCGAAATTGTTATTTTGAGTTTATTATTATCATAATTGAACTCTCTTCGTTCAATTTTCATTCTGACTCGCTCGGCAACAAGGAGCCCGCCTTTGATGTCAGTATCACGCAAAAGCACAGTAAACTCTTCTCCGCCATATCGACCGGCGACATCTTCACCTCGAATGCTTTCGCGAATGATCTTTGAAACTTCCTGCAAAACATAATCGCCACAGGCGTGTCCATATGTGTCATTTACGCTCTTAAAATGGTCAATATCAAACATTACAACGGCGATGCTTGATTTTTGCTCATTTGCTGCGCTAAGAGCGTCGGCCAGCATATTAAAAAAGTAGTAGCGCTGTTTTAAGTGCGTCATCAAATCTGTTGATGAGCGCTCAACAAGTGCGCTGTTGTTTATGGCAATTGCTGCCAAAGATGCGATTGAGATAATTTGGTTCTTTTCGTAATCAGAGTACGATATTCCCTCTCCCAAGTCCAACCTTTCGCCCAGCATAAGAATGCCATTGAGATTTTTTTTGATTTGAAGAGGAACAATAAGAGTTGGCTTTAGAGATGCAATCATCTGCATACATTCGTCATTTGGAATAACTTTCACAATATCATCGAAAGTGTATGCAACTTCGCTTTCATTAAGTTTTTCAACAATCGGGTGTGAAAACGGAATAGTATAATTTACTCCAGGAATAACGTTCATTCCGTTGTAGTTTTCTGAAAGTTTAAAACTATCAGCGTCAAATGAATCCATAATGAAAATGCAAGAGCCGAGCGTGTGCATTTGACCCATGCAAATATCAAGTATCGCACCGATAAGAGTGGAAAACTGCAATGTCGAGCACAATGACCTTGATATCTCAAGCAATTGTTGCAAATCAAAAATCTGTTTTTCGTATTGTTCAGATGTCATTTTCGCCTCACTGTTCTTCATGAGTCGATTCAAGTTCTCCTACAACAGCGTAATTTCTCATTATTTCAAGAAATTGTCGCCATTGTTGGTGCTGTTTTTCAAGAAGCAATGTGTTGTCGCGGTTTCGAGATGAAAGCATAAGCACTTTCAAGTTTGAAATATTCTCAGGTGACGGCTTTTTTATATCAAGAAGCAATGAACTTGTGTGATTGTACATCTCAAAAATGACAGACGTAATGTCTTGAATTACTTCTTTTGCAGCTTTATTCACGCGCTGAATGCTCTGCACAAGTTGCTTGATAAAATCAGGGTCTTTGTTGCTGTCGCGAATATATCCAAACATAACATCTTCGTCAAAAGCACCGCCTTTATCAAAATTTGCCTCAAATTTTTCAATTCGTGGCAAAGCGTCGTTGAATGCGTAAACCGCTGCAGAGAATTCGCTTTTGTAATCTGGATTGTTGAAAAATCCCTCAATAACGATATCGTTCAAAAGGCTCTTTATTCCAGCAGGACAGTACATATTTACGAATGTCTTGATAATCTGGAGCGGAAGAACCCACACGAGTGATGCAGGAGAGTTTTTCTGCAATTTTTCGTTTGTCTCAGCGTTATAAAAATTGAGTTCGTCCAAATGATTACTCTTGTCTCCAAAAAGCGCCTGAACTTCGCTCGTTACATATTCATCTTTGATTTCAAATTTTATGCGCGACTCATCTGCAATGAACTGCTCTTCAAGCGCAGTTGCATATTTTTGAAGAGATGAACTTCTGTATGAAGCGCTTTGAGGCGTAAAAGACGGGTCTCCTTTTGCAAGACGGATTAAATCTTTTAATATATCGCTTTTCAAAACTTGCTTGAAAATGGCAGAGATTTTTTCCAAATTGCTCTGTAACTGCTGCTTGTCAGCCGAAGACATTTCATTTCCGTGCTGGTGCAGTGTTTCGAGAGCAATAAGAGCATCAAACATTGGCGCTGAAATCTCAAAATTTTCTGTCAGATAATACAAATCAAGAAGAACATTTTCCAATTTTGCAACAGGAACAGCGTTGAAAACTGGCTTATACTCAGGATTGTCAGGAATAAAAGACTGGTCAAAAATGCGAATCGCGGAAAGGCTGTTGAACTTGCACAAATCCGAGAGCTGATGCAATTTGTCGATAACAGCCTGAATCATCGTAAAAGAAGGAGTGTTAAACTCTTTTATGATTTTCTTGAGACGAGTCTTTTGCAGCTCAAAAATTTGCGCCTGTGTGTATTTTGAAGATTTTGCCTCTTCCTTTCGATTTTCAAATGACAGCGATTCAAGAATTTCTTGTGACTCAGAAGAAAAACCCGTAAGAATGAGTTGCTCTTCGTATTTCCAATTCATTTTCAAGTCATCGCTGTGAATTGTATGACTTAAAATTTCGTAAACTGGCTTTGTGCTTTTGTACAAAATATGAAGCGCCTCGGCAAAATTTACTTGAACAGCACCTTTATTGTATAAAAGTGGTTTTGAAGTTTTGAGCCGAGTTTCGATAAGACGAAGTTCGTGCTTGCGCTTGGAATCAGGCGAAGAACTTGAAAAGATTGATTCAAAAAATTTTGACAGTAATTCAACAAAGCCCATATAAATAATTTTATTAGCAACTGTTCATATTTTCAAGAAACCTAGAAAATATCTCTTTATAATCTGCCCTTGTTTCAGCGCTTACAATCTGCGCTCTCAAGCGGCTTCCACCAGGAATTCCTTTGCTGTATGCAGTGAATGCTTTTCGCATTTCGCGGCATGCCCATTCCTCGCTTCCATCGCGACTTTCCTCAAGAAGAGCGTCAAGTTGTCTGAACCCTGCAGCAATTCGCTCTTGTGCGGATATCTCATCGCATCTGCCTTGCGTCAAGAATTGGCGTGCTTGCTGGAAAATGAACGGATTTCCCATAGCGCCACGAGCAAGCATAACCGCATCGCATTGCGTTTGCTCCAACATTCTTTTGCAGTCTTCTGGCGAAAAAGCGTCTCCGCTTCCGAAAACAGGAATTGGTCTGACAGACGCTCTCGCCGTCTGAACAAGATTTGCAAGTTTTTCCCAATCAGCAACTCCTGCATATCCTTGCGCTCTTGTTCTTGCGTGAAGCGTAATTGCGTCTGCTCCTGCTTCAATCGCGCTTTGAGCGGCGTCAAGATATGTGATATGCTCTTCGTCCCAGCCAGAGCGGATTTTCACCGTAACAGGAACATCTCCTCGCTCAGGATGTTCTGCTGTATATTCTCGGCTTGCGTCTTTTACAGCCTTTACAATTTGGAATAGCTTTTCAGGCTCTCTTGTCAAAACACTTCCAGCACCTGTTTTTATAATTTTCGGCACAGGACAGCCGCCGTTTATATCAATAAGTTCGCAAGTTGTTTTTTCAAGCACAATTTTTGCCGCTTTTGCCATTGTCTCAGCATTCCCGCCGAAAATCTGAACGCCATAAGCCTTTTCGTTGCTTGCGCGAGCCATAAGCGCCTCTGTCTTCTCTGAGCCTCTGACAAGCGCTTCCGATGAGACCATCTCGGTGTAGCAAAAGTCCACGCCGCAGTCCCAGCACACAGAGCGAAACGCCCTGTCGCTGTAGCCTGCAACTGGCGCCAAAAAGAGATTTCCGTCAAGAGAAAGAGAGCCGATTTTTACGCTGTGATACAAATCTTTCATTGCTAAAATCCGTCCGAAATCACTCAGGAAGTTTGAAAATGCGGCAGCTGTTCTGCCAGAGTTTCACACTCAACTCTTCCAAGTCCATATCCAGCATTTCTGCAAGGAACTTCGCAGTCGCAGGCAAATATTCTGGCATAGTGCGCTTCTTTGCCCGATAGACAGCAGGAATCATAAACGGACTTTCTGTCTCAATCAAAATGCGCTCAAGAGGAACGTTCATGACAGTTTCGTGCAAGTTTCTGGCGTTACGATAAGTCAAGTTTCCAGCAAAAGAAAAATACACGTTGAGATTTTCTTTCATGCACTTTTTGGCATAAGCGGCATTCTCGCTATAGCAGTGCAAAATCGCTCCTGACTCAGGAATACGCTCTTTTAAGATATCAAAAACGTCCGTGCCTGCGTCGCGGTTGTGAATGATGACAGGCAAATTGTGACGGCGGGCGATGTCGAGTTGCTTGATGAAAATCTCGACCTGCCTCCTCTTGTCGCCGAACTGCTTGTAATAATCAAGACCTGTCTCCCCGACAGCGACGACTCTCGGAAGCGAAAGACTTTCCTCGATGGTTTTCTCCCAGTTTGAGCCTGGTGTGACGACTTCGCTTGGAGCGACTCCGACGGCATGATAAACCTCTGGGCAAGCGCGAAGAGTCGCGTAGACCTTCTTAAAATCAACGAGGCTGTTATTTATGCTTATAATGCGCTTGACCCCGGCGAACTTTGCCCGCTGGACAACACGCAACTGCTCGATAGGGTCTGAATGTATCAGCCCTATGTGCGCATGAGTATCAAAAAATTGCATGGCTTTCTTCCAAAAATAAAGATGTGATAAAAATGCTTTTCACTAAAGATAACATAGGAACGCCCATAAGTCAACAAAACACATTTTAGGCATTTTGCTCAAAAAGAAAGCGTGCTCCGGCTACGCTCAGCAACCGCAGTAATAGTTTCTTCAAAATACCTTTTTTTTGAGTTCGGGAAAACCCCGAAATGAAAAAAATCAAAAAAGACTTTCGGGAAAACCCCGAAGGCTGCTTTTTAAAAAGTTGGTGCTTGGGAAAAATCCCGAAAGCCAAAAAACAAAAAAATGACCTTCGGGAAAACCCCGAAAGCCGTTTTTTGAAAAATTAACGTTTGGGAAAAATCCCGAAGGCTGTTTTTTTAAAATTTGACCTTCGGGGAAATTTTTTTGATTTTATTTGGCTTTTGCCTCGTCGCGCGCAATTTCTCCGCGCTCAACAGCCTCAAGAGCCGTCTTCAAAAGAGTAGGGAAGAAGAACTCGCCGCTCGTTCTGTTGAAGAAGCCGTAATGCTCGCTCACATTTCCGTCCTCGCCGATTTCAACAGAGCCGTTGTCCCAAATGACAGCAGTAAGTCCGTTTTTCTTTGACTGCTCGAAGTAATGGCTGTACCATGCCTCGCGCTCTGAAAGATTGTCTTTGTTTGTCGCTCCGCATTCTCCGATGACGACGCCGACGCCCTTCTGAACAAAATTGGCATTGAGAGCCTCGAATGTGCTTCTCTGTCCCGCTCTCATCTCGTCTGTAAAGACTTTCTCTCCAGGGTTTTCGCCTGCGAATGTCCATGGGTCATACATGTGGACGCTGATGATGAGCTTTTCTTTTGCTTTGTCGCTTGGAAGTGTGAATGTGTCTGCCATTGCTGCCCAAGGCTGTGCGACATAGCCTGGAAGCATGATGTAGCGCTCTTTGTTCTCGCCGCCAGTTGCGCGGATTTTGTCAAGACAAGCTTGCTCGAGCTCAACGATGATTTTCTGTGAGGCAACACAATCCTCGCTGTTCGGGTCATACCACCATTCGCGCTCGTGTCCGACAAGGCGAGGCTCGTTCAAAAGCTCGAAAATCAAATGATAGTCGTAGCCGTTGTTGAATGTTGTTGCAATCTGCTCCCACATTCTTGTGACAAAGCGAAGTGATTTCTCTTTTGCGCTCTCTGACGGATAATATCCTCTGCCTTCCTCAAAGTCTGCTGTCGGAGCGGTGTCGTGGTGAACGTTGATGATAACATAAAGCCCTTGTGAAAGAGCCATGTCGACTACTTCCTTTGAGCGTGCCATCCACTCAGGGTCGATTGTCAAATCAGAATCAATCAAATGATTGTGCCATGTAATCGGAATGCGGACTGTGTTGAAGCCCGCTTTCTTGAGAGAAGCGAACATCTCTTTCGTTGTAACAGGCTGCCCCCAGCATGTCTCGCTTTTTACTCCGATGTTCTCGTCTGTGAAAGCATCGAGTGTGTTTCCCAAGTTCCAGCCGATTTTCATATCGTCGACGATTTCAACAGCGTTTTTTGGCTCTGCTTTTTTTGCCGATTTGACATCATTTGTTGTTGAACATGAGAATGAAGAAAGAATTGCCGTCAGTGCAAAAACTGAAGTTGCCGGCATCAAAAATCTTTTCATAAAAAACTCCTTATAAGATTTGTTTTCTCTAAAGATAGCATTGTTTTTTTAATCACGATTGTAATTTTTTTTGATTTTTGTCAAAAAATTTTTTTCAGATTTTCAAACAAAATGCCTTTTCCATTTTGGACAAAGCCGGATTTTAAAAAAACAGCGCTTTTCCGTTTTGGGCAGAGCCAAATTTTAAAAAGTCAGCGTTTTCCCGTTTTGGATAAAGCCAAATTTAAAAAAACAGCGTTTTTCCACTTTGGGCAGAGTCAGATTTTAAAAAAGCAACTTTTTCCGTTTTGGGCAAAAATTGGGCAAAAAAGTTGCGCATTGAGGAAACGCTTGAAACGTGCTAATATTTGCTCATATTTTGCTATTGGGGGGCAAAAGATGGGAAAGGTTACGATTTTGGACGGCACAACAAAAAATCCGCTTGAGAAAATTGGTCAGATGGCGGGAATCTGTTGGAACAGTCCTATAGATGATTCAGAGAAGAACAGAAAGCGCGCTGTTGAGTGCATAAAAAGCGGACACGGGCGCGTTATGGAATACGCGAGCGTCGAGATGGTGCTTGACGGATATTCTGCCAGGTGCATTCGCGAATGGTACACGCACATAGGCGGCGCTCCGACGAGATTGCAGGAATCGACTCGCTATGTTAACGAAGAGCATTTTTCGTTTGTGATTCCTCCGACTGTGGCAAAAAGCGAAGAGGCGAAAGCGGCTTATATTCTTGCGATGACGAATATCCAAAACGGCTACAAGGCGCTTCTTGCCGCAGGCGTTCCAAAAGAGGACTGCGCGATGATTTTGCCTCTTGGAATGACGACGAAAATCGTTGACAAGCGCAATATGCGAAATCTTGTTGATATGAGCCGTCAGCGCCTTTGCACGAGGGCGTATTGGGAATATCGCGCACTTATGAGGGACGTTTTGAATGCTCTTAGCGCGTATTCGGAAGAATGGAAATGGGTTGTTGAAAATTGTATGCACCCAAAATGCGACGACTTGGGCTATTGCCCGGAAAAAAAGAGTTGCGGAAGACACGAGAAGAAAGAGGCGTAAAATGCGTTTTTTGAAGCAATTTGCAATAATCCTTGCGATTTCGTTTTTGGGCGAGCTTTTGGCGCGCTTTGTCCCGCTTCCTGTTCCTGCGAGCATTTACGGGCTTGTTTTGATGTTCTTGGCGCTGTTCTTGAAAATCTTTCCTGTGTCAGCGGTCAAGGAAACAAGTGGCTTTTTGCTTGAGATAATGCCGCTTATGTTCGTGCCGCCCGCAGTCGCGGTAATCGAAAACGTGGCGCTCTTAAAGGGCGACTGGTGGAAACTTCTTATTCTTGCGCTTTTGTCGACTGTCATTGTTATGGCTGTTTCTGGAGCGGTTACGCAAGGTATAATTCGCGCTCAAAAAAAGGAAAAATCAAAATGAAAGAAATATTTGAAAACACAATGTTTTGCGGCGTTCTTCTCACTCTCGTTTCTTATGGAATCGGGCTTTTTTTGAAGCAAAAACTAAAAGCCGCCGTGTTCAATCCTCTTTTGATTGCGACTGTGATTTCGATTGCGTTTGTCGCTTTCTTCAAAATCGATTTGAAGATTTACGCTGACAGCACAAAAATCATTTCGTATCTTCTGACGCCTGTTACCGTCTGTCTTGCAATTCCTCTTTACGAGCAGCTCGAAAAACTCAAAAGCAACTGGAAAGCGATAATCGGCGGAATTGCTGCTGGCACTTTCACAAGCATGTCGATGATGCTTGCAGGTTGCGTTGTCTTTAATCTTGGGCACACGCATTACGCTTCAATGCTTCCAAAATCGATAACGACACCAATCGGGATTGCGCTCTCAAACCAGTACGGCGGAATTGCGGGCATCACGGTCGGCGCTATTGTCGTTACAGGAATTGCAGGAAATGTGCTTGCCGACAGCGTCCTTCGCGCTCTTCACATCACTGAGCCTGTTGCCAAAGGTATCGCAATCGGCACTTCAAGCCATGCTCTCGGCACAACGAAAGCAATTCAAATGGGCGAAGTTGAAGGCGCAATGAGTGGTCTTTCAATCGCTGTTGCGGGGCTTTTGACTGTTGTCCTCGCGTCTTTCTACGCAAATCTTTATTAACAAAAAAGCGCTGATGCTTTCAATTTTTTTGTGAAACATCAGCGCTTTTGTTTTTTTTGTGGAATATCAAAAAAAGTTTAGTACGCCTTTTCGTGAACGCCAGAAATTGCGCGTCCTGAAGGCTCGTCCATCGACTTCCAAGCCTCATCCCACTCAAGTGCTTTTGCTGTTGAGCAAGCTACTCCTGCTTCGTGCGGAACGCATTTTGCAGCGCTGTCGCTTGGGAATAGCGATGAGAAAATCTCGCGATAGAAATATTCTTCTTTTGTTTTTGGTGGGTTTATCGGGAATCGGTTTTCTCGGCGCGCAAACTCTGCGTCGCTGACTTTTTCTTCTGTGAGCTTTTTGAGCGTGTCAATCCAACTGTAGCCAACACCGTCAGAGAACTGTTCCTTCTGACGCCAGACAATTTCTTTCGGAAGATAATCCTCGAACGCTTTTCGCAAAATCCATTTTTCCATTCGCTGAGAGCCGTCAGAGAGGCGAATATTCATCTTGTCGACAGGGTTTAGCGTCATTGCGCAATCGATAAAGTCTTTGTCCAAGAACGGAACGCGTCCTTCAACACCCCAAGCCGAAAGGCTTTTGTTTGCGCGAAGACAATCGTAGAGATGAAGTTTGCTCATCTTTCGGACTGTTTCCTCGTGGAACTCTTTTGCGTCAGGCGCTTTGTGGAAATAAAGGTATCCACCGAAAAGCTCGTCACTTCCCTCTCCTGAAAGCACCATTTTTATGCCCATTGACTTTATGACTCGCGCAAGAAGATACATCGGCGTTGATGCGCGAACTGTCGTTATGTCGTATGTCTCAATGTGATAAATAACATCGCGGAGTGCGTCGAGCGCCTCTTGAATCGTGAAATGAACTTCGTGGTGAACCGTTCCAATATATTCCGCTGCTTTTCGTGCGGCAACAAGGTCAGGAGAGCCTTCAAGACCGACCGCAAAACTGTGGAGTGTTGGCCACCATGCGCTTTGCTTTCCGCCTGTTTCGACTCTCTTTTTTGAAAACTTTTGCGTAACAGCCGCGATTATCGACGAATCAAGCCCTCCTGAAAGAAGAACACCATAAGGAACGTCGCTCATAAGCTGCTTTTTCACGGCTTCTTCAAGGCTGTTCCGTACGTTTTCAATTACAGACGGATTGATGATTTCACCGTTGTCGCTTGCCGCGCGCGCACTTTCTTTCACTGCGTCAAAACTCTCCCAATCACGCTTGTACCACTTTTGCACTTTCTTATCAGGCGAATAAAGATAGTGTCCGTTCGGGAATTCCTCGATTGTAACGCAGTTTCCTTCGAGCGCTTTTAATTCGCTTGCAACATAATAGCGTCCTGCTTTGTCAAATCCCTGATAAAGCGGAATAACGCCGATTTCGTCGCGGGAAACAAGATACACGTCCTTTTCAGAGTCATAAAGCGCAAAAGCGAAAATGCCAGAAAGCTCTTCAATCATCGAAGCAAAGTCGCCGCTTTCTTTGTATTTCTTGTAAAGCGGGATAATGACTTCACAATCGCTTTTTGTTTTGAACTCGTATTTTCCTTTGAAATTTTCGCGGATTTCCTGATGATTATAGATTTCTCCGTTTACGGCGAGAATGATTTTCCCGTCATCAGAAACGAGAGGCTGCTTTCCAGAAAGAACATCAACAATCGCAAGACGCTCATGGCTCAAAATTGCGTTATTTCCAGTGTAAACACCGCTCCAATCAGGACCGCGGTGGCGAATCTTTCGCGACATTTCAAGCACATTTTCGCGAAGTGAATCCCGCAGCCCCTCGTCAATCGGCTTTGCACCACAAGACAAATCAAAAGCACCAACGAAACCGCACATAGTTAACCCTCCAAAAATCAAAAAGACAAAAAAAATAGCAGACACTTTGCGTATCTGCTATTAAAGTTGGAGATAATCGGACTCGAACCGACCACCTACAGATTGCGAACCTGTCGCTCTACCAGATGAGCTATATCCCCGTTGATGTGATGTAGTATAATTAAAAGATAAATTTGTTTCAAGTGGTATCATGAAAAATTGAAACGAGTTCGGCATGACACATTGATAATTTAGCACCTAAAAAGTGAGTTTCAGCGCGGAGACTCACTTTTCACGTTTAGGTTGTGCTACAAATTGATTTTCAACCAAGCATTATGCAAACAACGGCGTAGTTTTTAGCCACTCTGCCACAGCTTCGGCTTCTTTATCAAGTTCCCTGTCGTCTTCCACGAACGCGCTCATCTTTCTCACTTCGTCGTGAACCTGCTTTGTGAAAGGCGCAAAGTCCTCGTATCCCGCCAAATCCATCGCCTGCATTGCCGCAAGCAAATGGGTCGCAAACTGCAAGAAGACAAGTTCTATCTGCTCTGCCCATTTTCGCGCGCTTATCGTACCCATAGAAACTTTGTCTTGGTTCAAAGCCTCCGTCGGCGCGCTCGTCAGCGATACGGGGAAGCAATAAGTCGCCGCTTCGCCTCTTAGCGCGCTAATCGTGATTTGAGCCGCCTTGAAGCCCAAGCGAAGCCCTGCGCGCTCGCTTTCAGGAGGCGTAAAAGGAATGAGGTTTTCGGTGAGTCCGTTGAACTTGCCGTCGATAATCACTTCCGCCTGCTTGTCGCTCAAATCAGCGATGTTCGCTAAAGCTGTGCGCATATAATCGCAAGCCGCGCAGATGTGTCCGCCGTAGAAATTGCCTGTGTTGTAAAGTCTGCCCTCATCGATGTCCACAAGGGGATTATCGTTCGCGCTGTTTAGCTCTTCGGTGATGAGGTTTCGCGCAAAGTGCAAAGTATCGCGATAAACGCCAGTAATCTGCGGCGCACATCGGATTGAATAGCGGTCTTGGATTTTGTTTTGTTGTGCAATGAACTTCTTTTCTCCCAAACCCTCGATAGCCTTTTGCAAAAAGTCTTCGTATCGCCAAACACGCTTTGAGTCTTTTATGATGTTGTAGACATAGGCTGCGGATTCGCACTGTCCGCGGTGATTTTTGATTTCGCTCACCTTTTTGACGAATGGAGTATCTTTGCCGCGGGTGATTTCAGAAGTTACCGCCGTCAAGAAATCAGATATATTTGCAAGCCTCTCGGCTTTTTTCCACGCAAGAGAAGCAACCGCCGTCATCACAGAAGTGCCGTTCATTATCGCTAAGCCCTCTTTTGCTTCGATTAAAAGAGGCTCTATGCCTGCCAGTTTGAACGCTTCAGATGCGCTCATCACCTTGCCTTGATAATACACGTCGCGCTTTCCCATAATCACGGCGGCAAGATATGACAGCGGAGTCAAATCGCCCGACGCGCCCACAGAGCCAAGCTCAGGAATTACTGGAATAACGTCTTTATTGAGCAATTCCGCCATTTTTTTTGCAAGCACTGGACGGATAGCAGAATGTCCTCCTTTGACATTGCCGTTTAAGCGAGCTAAAATCACCGCCCTGCCGACTTCTCGCGAAAACTTCTTGCCAAGCCCTATTCCGTGGTAAGTGCAGATGACGCGCTGAAGCTCTCCTGCTTTATCAACTGAAATCTGATTGTGGCAGCTGTCGCCAAAGTCCGTAGTTACACCGTAAGTTGGCACACCCGTCGCAATGTAGTTTTCCAAAAAGGCTCTGCTCTTTTCAAGTCTTTCCCAAAAAGACGCGCTATCGGGGAAATTGACATTTTCACCCTTTAGCGCGACATCACACACATCTTCTATTGTTAAGTCGTTTCCTGTAACCGTCTTCATAATGAAAACGAGTGTATTATTATTGCTCGATTTGTGCAATAAAAGTTATGCGCACTATTTGACGGAAAAAGACTTCACAATAGCGTCGTAATATGCCTTTTTCTTTTGATAAATGCTGTCGAAAACCGTGAGATGCAACATTGCAAAACCACTTCCCATCGGCTTCAGCACCTTTATGTCCTGCTGAACGCTTTCTCCGCTCACATATCGCGATTTCACCGTAAACACACCGCCAGAGCGTGAGACGAGAGCGTTTGCATAATCGATATACGAGTGCTCTCCTGACTGAAGACAATTTCGGAGCATAAAATTCTCGAAAAGCTCCCCGTCAATTTCTGGCTCCTGAAGCGGAACGAGCGTCAAAACAGCGTCGTTGCCCTGAATCCAGATGTTTGGTAAACTCTGTTTCCAAGAATCATCTGCTAATGCAACTATTTCACCATTAGCTTCGTTTGCAACTTGCATCAAAAGTGACATTTTGCCATTTTTGCAAGCCTTGCGCTTTTTGTCCGCGATTTTCTTTGAGAAGCCCTTGAAGTCCTCAAAACTCGTGTCCTGAGATGATTTCAGGCGTCCGACACAGACCAATTTCAACTGCTCTTCGCCTCTTTCGTTCTGAATTGACTTCACGTTGAAAATTGGAACAAGCGAACTGTATTTCATCACGACAGCACCGCCGAACATCTCGTAAAAATCGTTCGATGTAACCTCATCGCCTTTAATATCGCCCGCCTTCTTTCGCTTGGCAGTCAAATCATAAAACAAATCGTGCATATAGTTGATGAGCGTCGATTCTCCGTCTTTCACGACAAGCTCGCCCGTAAAATCAAGTTTTTCGTTTTCAGGATTTATGCTGATTAAAAGCTCAATGTCAACTTCATCTTGCTTTGTTTTCGCGTCCGCAGCGGCGTAATAGCGAAGCGCATATTGACTGTCGTTATAGAAAAGAAAGCCCGCATAAGTAGGGCGGGCAAAAGTCGTGTCCTGATAATAGACATATTCCCCGGATTGGTCTGGAATATAAGAGTTCACCCCCGGCAGTGCAAAAAGCGGCAAAGCCAGAAGCGAAAGCGCGGAGAGCGAAAAAAGTTTGTGCAATTTCAAAATGTTCCTCCTTGAAAAAAATATAAGCCCATTAAAAATATACCCGTGAATCATCACGGGTATTAAAAATTGTTTTATGCGTTTAGCGAATCAAGTTTATCGCGAACCATTTCCGCAACAACCTCACTTGCGATTTCGAGCGGAATAAGCTCCGCGCTATCAGCTTCGCGGCGTTTCACTTCCACTTTCGGCAAATTTTTGTCGCCCACAGTAATGCGAATCGGGAAGCCAATCAAGTCCATATCGTTGAACTTAACGCCAGGTCGCTCGTTGCGGTCGTCCAAAAGAACCTCGATACCAGCGGCTTTGAGCTCATTATAAAGTTTGTCCGCAGCGTCTTTCATTGCGCCAGAATATTTGATAGGAACGATTGCAACCTGGAACGGAGCCGCGCTCATTGACCAAATAATGCCCTTGTCGTCTGAGTGCGCCTCAATGATAGAAGCAAGAACGCGGTCAACGCCGATTCCGTAACAGCCCATCGTCGGAATAGCAGGCTTTCCGTTCTGGTCAAGATAAGTACAGTTCATGCTTTCGGTGTATTTTTTGCCGAGCTTGAAAATATGTCCCAGCTCATTGCCCTTGCTTGTGTGGTAAACGCCGCCACAGCATGCGCATTTGTCGCCAGCCTTGACCGTGCGGACATCGCTTTTAAGATATGGCGTGTAATCGCGAGTCGGCTCAACGTGAATAATGTGATAGCCGTCTTTGCCTGCGCCCGCAACTGCATCGTGCATATCTGCCACGCTCAAGTCTTCGACAATCGGACACTTGACGCTGACAGGACCAACAAATCCGTGACCTGCGCCTGCAACTGCGCGGATTTCCTCATCTTCTGCCAACACGACTTCGCTTGCCTTGAGAAGCCCTGCGAGTTTTGCCTCGTTCACGTCCAAATCTCCGCGAATCAAGACGCAGACATAAGAAACAGGATAGAAAGTGATATTTCCCTCTTTTACAGTCTTCAAGTCCTTTCCAAAAGGAGCATTTGCAAGGTCGAGCGTGCTGTTGATTACGCGATAAATAAGGGCTTTGATAAAGCGCTTCGGCGTTGAGCTGAAAAACTTTTCCATATCCTCAATCGAGAACACGTTCGGCGTTTCAACCTCTTCAATCGCCTTGTCTGTCTTCACCTGAGGCTTTCCGTCGTTGTCCAAAGCCTCATCTTTTGCGCAAGAAGCCTTTTCAACATTCGCAGCATATCCGCACTTGTCGCAGAGAATCAGCGTATCGTCTCCGATTTCGCTTTCTACCATGAACTCTTCGCTTCCGCTTCCGCCCATAGCTCCAGTGTCTGCCTTGACAGGAATAACTTTCAAGCCAAGACGCTTAAAGATACGAAGATAAGCCTTTGCATATGCCTGATACGTCTCATCGAGGCTCGCGTCGTCAACGTGAAGCGAATATCCGTCCATCATGTTGAACTCGCGACCTCTCATCACGCCGTAACGCGGGCGGATTTCGTCGCGGTACTTTGTGTTAATCTGATACATGTTAATCGGGAGCTGCTTGTAGCTTTCAAGACCTGCACGACAAATCGCCGTGTAAGCCTCCTCCGCCGTAGGAGAGACAACCATGTCCTGCTCGCCGCGGTTCTTTGCCTTGAGCATTTGCGGTCCCATCGTGTCCCAGCGACCGCTTTCCTTCCAAATATCGCCAGGAACGATGACAGTCGGCTTGAACTCCATTGCGCCAGAAGCGTTGAGCTCTTCCTTGATGATGTTTTCGACCTTGCGATAAGCGCGCAAGCCCAGCGGCATATATGTGTAAAGACCGTTTCCAAGTTTTCTGATTAAATCAGCCCTCATCATGTACTGATGGCTTTTGATAACAGCTTCGGCAGGTGCTTCTCGAAGCGTTCTGAATGGTATCTGTGAAGTTTTCATAGTTTGATTTTAGCGAAAACGCTATTTTCGTTCAATATCACCCTTTCCAAGCCTTTACAAATCCCGCCAGCGATAAGGAACGCCCTTTTCAAAAGCCAGATTTTCCCGATTTTTCGCACCTTCGTCCATTGAACGCCCTGCTTTTTCGCCAAAGCCCTCACTTTCGAACAATCCAAAACCTTACAAACGCCATTTTTTCAAAAAACGCCTTTTCCACACTTGCAAATTAAGTCGATAGCACCCTTGAAAAAGAATTTGCATTGCAAATAAATCAAAAATCTTTTTTATCGATAATTTGCAGTGCAAAAATGCTTAGAAAATCTTTTTGCAACTAATTTGCAATGCAAACGAGATGAAAACACGATTTTCAAAGAAATTTGCAATGCAAAAATCACAAAAAAGAGAATATCAAATTAATTTGCAATGCAAATAAAGCGAAAAACGATTGTCACATAAAATTTGCAGTCTGATAAAAGTCGCTTTTGGCGAAAATGAGATTTCCAAGATTTTGCAAAGGCTGTTTTTGGCAAGTGATATTCAATATTGAAAGAAAGAAAGGCTGCAAGGACAGCGTGGAGAAAATCTACAGGCGTATAATGCCAAACCCGACAAGCACGGAGGCTTTGTCAGTCTTGTTTTGGAACACGGCGTATTGTTTTCGTTGAAAAATGTTTTCAGAAAGTTTCGGCTATTTATGCCTGTTTGTACTGCTTTTCCTTTGAATGTCATCGCAGTAAAACTTTGCAGCAGACTAAAAACTTTGATATAATTTCGATATGGCGGAGTTGATTTATCACGGCAGCAATCAGAAAGTCGAAAACCCGAAGATTTTGATACAGGGATTTTACAAAGATTTCGGTTACGGATTTTATTGCACAAAACTCGAAAAGCAGGCTATCCGCTGGGCTTCAATAAAAAGAAATCCCCATATCGTAAATATTTATGAATACGAGCAAAATTCTGACCTCAACACGAAAATCTTTCCAGAAATGACAGAAGAATGGCTTGATTTCATTGCAGACTGCAGAACTGGAAAAGAACATAATTTTGACATTGTGGAAGGTCCTATGGCTGATGATACAATTTGGGATTATGTAGAAGATTTTTTGGCGAACAGAATATCAAGAGCAGCATTTTGGGAACTCGCAAAGTTTAAGCACCCGACACACCAGATTTTGTTCTGCACAGAAAAATCCTTGCAGACAATAACGTTTTTGAGGAGCTACGAAGTATGAAGAACAAATATTTCGGCGACGAAGAGCTGACTTTCGACGATTTGTATTTCACATGCTATATGATTGAGCGAGTAGCACGGAAACTCAATCAAAGAAATGCGTATGTCGTGAACAAAATCGGCGCTGACAATCTTTATCACCTCATAAGCTGTGCAAACACTCTCCATTGCATGAACCCTCTGCAAGTCGAAGCGGATTGGATTTCGGAATACGAACTTGAAAGCGGCTCGTTCGACATAACAGCCGTCGACAAAAATCTATGCACCCAGATTCCCTCCGCCACACAAATCGGCAAAGTCTATGCTCGACTAATCTCCTCAGTCACCGAGGATTACGTTTCAGGAATCGTCGAAGTCTATAACTCCCCGATTTGCCAGACAATCGACAATTATAATTGCAGCGCGTACTACGAGCCGTCATACATAATCACAAGAGCGTATCTAAACGGCGAGTTTTAGCCTTTCCAAGCCCTTACAAATCCCGCTCTTCCCTCAAAACGCCCTTTTCAAAAGCCAGATTTTCCCTATTTTCGCCCCGTCGTCCATTGAACGCCCTGACTTTTCGACAAAGCCCTCACTCTCGAACAATCCAAAAACTTACAAACGCCATTTTTTCAAAAAACGCCCTTTCCACACTTGCAAATTTCTTCGATAGCGCCCTTGAAAAAGAATTTGCATTGCAAATAAAGTGAAAATCTTTTTTATCAATAATTTGCAGTGCAAAAACGCTCAGAAAATCTTTTTGCAACTAATTTGCAATGCAAACGAGATGAAAACACGATTTTCAAAGAAATTTGCAATGCAAAAAGCGCAAAAAAGAGAATGTCAAATCAATTTGCAATGCAAATAAAAAGAAAAACACCTGTTGAGCAAAATTTGCAGTCTGATAAAAGTCGCTTTTGGCGAAAATGAGATTTCCAAGATTTTGCAAAGGCTGTTTTGCTCTTTCGATATTTTTTGTCAAATCAGATAAAGGCCTTTCTGGTGTCGGAGGAAGAGTTTTAGAGATGTTTTTTTCGGATTTTTTATCGAATACGGCGTTTTTCGTGATATAATTTTGAGAAAGTAATCAAAAGGAAGAAAAAATATGGCTGATTTTATAAGCATTGAAAATTGCAGGGTTTCTAGCACTTCGAAAACGATTATCGAAAAAATCGACTGGCATTTTAAGAGTGGTGAAGCGTGGCTCGTTACGGGAGCGAACGGAAGCGGAAAAGAGGATTTCATCAAGGCGCTTTCTTCTTCTTCCCGCCACTTTGTTCCGAACGCGTCGGGAACGGACGTCGCTCTTTTTTCGTCGGCGTTTGAAGGAAGCGTCGAGGTGGTGTCGCTTGAAGCGGCTGCTTCTTTAATCGAGGAGGAGCGGGAGAGCGATGAGAGCGATTATATGGACAGAATCGACGAAGGACGGACGGGCAGGCGCTTTATTGCGGAGGCTCTCGGCGACAAGACTGCGAAAAATGCGCCGCTTTCTGATGTCGCAAAGCGGCTTGAGACGCTTCCTCAGGTGAAGTTGTGCGGGGTTGAGAAAATCCTTGACCGCGGGCTAAAATTTATGTCGACGGGCGAAATCAGGCGCACTCTTTTGTGCCGCGCGCTTCTTTCCGGAAAAAAATTGCTGATTTTGAGCGACCCGTTCGCAGGTTTGGACGCGGAAAGCCGAAAAATCCTTCTTGAGTTCTTCGACACGGTTGTCTCGCGCCAAAAAAGCGAAAAAAACGACGGCGCTTTCCCGCATGTTATTCTTTGCATGGAGCGAATGACTGAGATTCCGTCGGGGATAAACCGTGTTCTTGAGTTTTCGCACAATCGTGTGTCGTTCTGCGGCTCTCGCGACGATTACGCGCTTCTTTTGCAAAAGAGGGAGCGTGAAAAGGCCGAGAAGCGCGACGGCGAGAAAAGCGCTTTCGCCTCAGAGCTTTCAAAGATTCAAAAAGACGACGTGATTTGTGTCAAGCACGAAATTCAGGAAAAAACGCCTCTTGTGGAGTTTCACGGCGTCAATGTCGGCTGGAGCGGGCACAAGGTTTTGGATAATATCGATTGGACTGTTTTCAAGGGCGAGCATTGGCTCATTCGCGGTCCAAACGGCTCTGGAAAGACGACGCTTTTGGAGCTTGTCACGGGCGATAATCAGCAGGTTTATGCAAATGATGTGCGTCTTTTTGGAAAAAGGCGCGGAACGGGCGAGACGATTTGGGATATCAAGGCGAAAATGGGTATTGTCAGCTACCGCCTGCACGTTGATTATCGTATGATTGGCGGTTTTGACTTGGAAAGCGTCATTATTTCTGGTTTTCACGATTCCATCGGGCTTTACGAGCAGAAAACCGACATTGAAGTTCAGGCGGCTCGAAAATGGCTTGCTCTCGGCGGATTTTCTGGGCGTGAGGGCGAAAGTTTTGGCTCTTTGAGTTATGGCGAGCAGCGTGCGATTCTTATTCTTCGCGCTGCTGTAAAGCAACCGCCTCTTTTGATTTTGGACGAGCCTTGTCACGGCTTGGACGAGGATTTCAGACAAAAGATTCTTGATTTGATGGAAATTGTGGCTGAAAGCGGCACAACGACGATTTTGCATGTTACGCACGACCCGACTGAAGTCTTGAAGGCTGAAAAGCACATTCTTGAGCTGCACCCAGGGGAAAGCCCGATGTATCGCATTTTGGAAAGTGAGTGAGGACATTTTTGAGAGAGTTTATTTCTTTGTTCAAAACCGCTTTCCTTGTGCTGATTTTGATTTTTGGCTCTTGTTTTTGTTTTGCTACTGACATTGAAGGAAGTGAGATAAAAGGCGAGCCTTGCGCGTTCTCGGAGGTGTGGGGTTACGTTATGGAAGGGCTTGAAAACGAGTTCGATGCAAAAAGTCCGATTACTGACGTGGGATATTTTTCGGCGACGGTCAATACTTATGGCGAGCTTGTTGGTGTGCCAAAGCGCTCAAAGATTCCTTCTTCTTACAAAGGGCGAGTCCACCTCGTTACGAGCTGTGACGGGAGAAGTCTTTCGCATTTTGCGATAAGTCCAGATTTTCCGCTTCGTGAAAAGCTCATCAGTGATTTGGTGAGGGAAGCGGAGAGTTTTGACGGGCTTCAGATTGATTATGAGTACATTCCAGGCCGTGATGCGCAAAACTTTCTGACGTTCTTGGAGGAAATCAGGAAGCGTCTTCCGCGCGGAAAAATCTTTTCTGTGGCTGTTCCTGCAAGAATGAGGACAATCAGCGACGATATTTATCATTATCCAAAAATTGCTGCTCTCTGCGACCGCGTTTTCATTATGGCGTATGATGAGCACTGGTCAACGAGCGCGCCGGGCTCTATCGCGTCTATGGATTGGTGCAAGAAAATCGCTTCTTATGCAAAAACGGTCATTCCAGCCGAAAAACTTGTAATCGGGCTTCCTTCGTACGGACGGACGTGGGGACGGACGTGGAACAGGGCGTTTTATCATTCTGGTGTGAAGCGCATTTGGCGGGAGAACGGAAAGCCTGAGATAAAGCGGACGAAAGGAATTCCGCATTTTTCTTTTACGGTGCCAGTTTCTGTCACTTGCTACTACGAGGACGATTATTCTCTTGTGGAGCGCTGCCGAATGTACGAGCAGATGGGCATCGGGAAAATAGGCTTTTGGCGCGTCGGGTTTGAGGAATCTTCGTTTTGGAAATGGATAAAAATCGTTCCTGAGCGAAAATCTCTTGTTCGCGCAATCTTTCATCAGACGAAAAGGGAAGGGCAGGGAAACTATGATTTTGTTCTTGCGCTTCAGACGCTTCGCTGAAAAACAAACAAAAGGAGAATTTTTTGGAAACGGAGAAAAACAAAAAAGATTGGGCTGAAGACCCTTATAAGTTGATGCTTGCTCTTGTTTTTTATATCGCAGGGCTTTTGGTTGTGGCTGTTGTTGTGTTTTTTTGTGTGCGCCTGTCGCAAAAAAAGCGCGCTGCGACTTTGGTTTCGCTTGAAAAGCAACAGGAGATGACTGAAGATAAAACAAACGACAGCGGTGAAAGTCTTGAGGGCGCTGACAAAACGACGGAATGGGACTTCGAGCAAAACTTGGGCGCATCTTATCAGCGGGAAAGCCTTTCTGGTGAGGCAATGGGCTTTGACGAGGTTTGGGGATACGTCATGGCAAAGCGCGAGGAAGAGTTTGACTATGATATGCCGATTAGCGACATCGGATATTTTTCTGCGGATGTGAACGCTTATGGCGAGCTTGAGGTTTTGAACTTGAGCGACAATTTTGCGGCGTTTTCTGGTCGTGTTCATCTTGTTTCGACTTGCGAAAGTCGTTCGCTTACGCATTTCGTGCTTGACCCGTCTTATCCTGTTCGCGACAGGCTTGTGAAGTCGCTTATTGCAGCGGCTGCAAATTACGACGGGCTTCAAATCGACTACGAACTTGTTCCAGCCCGCGACGGCAAGAACTTTTTGGATTTTCTCACGCTTCTCAAAAAGGGCTTGAACGGCAAAATCCTTTCTGTTGCGCTTCCTGCTCGCATAAAGACGATAAAGGGCGATGTTTACTCTTATCGCGACATTGCAAAAATAGTGGATAAGGTTATTGTTATGGCCTACGATGAGCATTGGTCAACGAGCGAGCCAGGCTCTATTGCGTCGATGCCGTGGAGCAAGAAGGTTGGCGAATACTCAGCGAGTGTTATTCCGAGCGAAAAGCTGGTTATGGGTTTGCCGTTTTATGGTCGGACTTGGGGAGATTTCACGACGAATAAGGCTTATTATTTTTCGGGGATAAATCGCCTTATGAGCGAAAACAATATTCACAGTGTTGAGCGCGATGAGGGCGTCCCATTTTTCAAGTTCAAGAAGGAAATCGATATTACGGGCTACTTTGAGGACGAAAAATCTCTTGTGGAGCGAACGAGGCTTTACAAAGACCTTGGAATAAAAAATCTTGCTTTCTGGCGTGTCGGTCAAGAAGACAGCGAATATTGGAAGTGGCTTGAAGTTTCAGGTGCTGAGTAGTTTATTTATACAGTCTTATATTGAAAAATGCTTTCTCCCGTATCGAGAAAGCATTTTTATTTTGTAGAGCAAAGTAGAAATAATGTGGTAAAAATTTTTTTCTCGGGCAGTGGGATAGATTCTCATGTCTTTTAGTTTGTGAAGTTCCATAAGATGATGAAAATCCACTGCGTTGCTCTTTCGTCTGTTCTTATTTCCCCACGCAGAAATGAGAGAAAATCGAATCTAGCACATCTTCGCTAGTAACCTCGCCCGTAACCTCGCCCAAGAAATCAAGCGCGTCTTCCATATCCTGCACCGCTGCGTCTAGCGCATAGCCCGCCCTCGTTGCTTCAAGCGCATGCGAAATGCTTTCCAGAGCCTGAGCGACAGCGTTCTTTTGCCTCTCACTACCCAAAGCCGCGCCTCTGTCCAAAGTCGAAAGCAAAGATAACTTCTCTTTTACAAGGTGTGAAAGCTCTTCAATCCCCAAGCCCGTTTTTGCACAAATCTTCACTTGGCTCTTTTCGTCTACAATGTCCGTTTTCACTTTCTCCTGCTCAGAAGACAGCTTATCGACTTTATTCCAAATCAAAATAAGCGGCACCTCATAGCTTTCTTTTGCATGAAGCAAAAACGCCTCATCTTCCGCCGTCAAGCCTGCGCTTGAGTCCAAAAGATACAAAATAATATCCGCGTCGCTTGAAAGTTCCCTCGTCATCTCCACGCCGCGCGCCTCAATCACATCATCAGTTTCGCGAAGCCCCGCTGTATCGAACAACCTCGCAGGCACTCCGTCAAAGCTAACCCAGCTTTCAATCCAATCGCGCGTCGTTCCCTCAATATCGCTGACGATTGCCCTCTCTTCTTTCAAAAGAGCATTAAAAAGGCTCGATTTCCCTGCGTTAGTCTTTCCGCACAAAACCACGCGTACACCGTCTTGATAGAGCTTTTCAGTCTTCCAGCTTTTCACAAGCGTTTCAAGTCGCTTCACCGCTTCTTCAAGGTCTTTTGTGTCGTAAGCGTCGGCTATCGTTTCCTCATCTTCTGGATATTCTATTTCAACTTCAACCGCCGCTAATGTGTCAACAATCAGTTTTTTTACGCTGTCAATTTCCGCAAAAAGAGAGCCCGCGAGCCTTCCCGCAGCACGGCTTCTGCTCGTATCAGTACGGCTGTCGATGATTTCTTTTATCGCTTCTGCCTTCGTCAAATCAGTTTTGCCATTTATGTAGCCTCTGAAAGTGAACTCGCCTCTCTCAGCTTGTCTAAAACCGTTTGCTAAAAGCGCATTGAAAATCGCTGTTACCACAACAGAACCGCCATGACAGGTGATTTCTGCCATATCTTCGCCAGTAGAGCTTTTTGGCGAACGGAAAACACTAACTAAAACTTCATCTATTTTTTCTTTGCCGTCGCTAATCCAACCATAAACAATAGTGTTGCCTTGTGCCTCAGTTAACGCCTTGGGTCGTGAAAAGATTTTTGTGTTGCCTTGTGCCTCAGTTAACGCCTTGGGTCGTGAAAAGATTTTTGCCACATTTTCTATCGAACCTTTGCCCGATGTGCGAATAATGCCAAGAGCCGAAGGAGAAAGCGCAGTCGCAATCGCAGCTATCGGCTCTTCTGGTGTGTATGATAAGTTTTCCATAATTTTTCCTCAGTAATCCTCGCCCCATTCTACGATACGTCGGTACTCTTTTCAAGGAATATGTAAAATATTTGAATGAAAAAACATTGAATACTATCGCTAATAGTTCTGATATAAAATCTGCATTGGAGATTATGATAAAACAGAATGAAGAAATTGTCAGAATTGGAAATGAAAAGGCTTTAGAAGTTATAGCAACTCAGTCAATAAGGGAACAAGGACCATGTTTATCTACAATTTATGACCAAGATTTAAAACAATATTTTTTTTGGTCAAAATTTTAAAAAGAATGAAACTGTCCGTAAACAATACGAATATTGGATACATAATGACGCAAATGCAATAATTAAAGCAAGGTTTTTATCATATGATGATTCTATAAACAAAGGTTTGATAGTTCTTTCTGAAGGTTCCGATAAAAGATTGGCTGGACATTCAGAAATTCGTGCACTTAATGATTTATTGGAGGCAAGAAAAGCTGCCGGATTACCTATAAACGATGAAATTATACAAAATGTATATATTTATAATGACACGCAAAAATAATTGCATAATTACAAAACCTCGGTGTGAGAATTGTACAGTATTGACAGATGGTGCTAATACTATTTTAAACAAATAGGAGAAAAAAATATGAACATAAATGATTTATTTTGGAATTATGACAGAAATGGTAATCCAATTTATTATTATGATGAAAAGTGTACGAAGTTGTATAGCGGACATATTGAAGAATATGACAGAGGTTGGATTTGTATGGAAGCTGATGTGATAAATGGTTTTGTCACAGGAATTTGTAAGGAGTATTTTTTCAAATCAACCCAGCTGGAACTAATTTCGTATCAAGAGAAAAACTTACATCAAGGACTGGTAATGGAGTTTTTTGAAAATGGTAAAGTAAAATTTGTTACACTTGAAATCTCTAACGGACCTTTTGAGGTTTATGAATTTGATGAAAATAGTAAACTGATAATAAAGCAAATATATCCAGATCCTGCTCTTTATTTTTTGAAACAGAATGGCGATGATGAGATAATGAAACAACTTCGACAAAAATTCAATCTCGAAAAAATCAGCGAAGAAATACAGCGAGATGGGGAAGATTTTGATTATGGAAAATACTTCAGAACTTGAAACGCAATTTATTAAAAACTGTTGCCTTGTGCCTCAGTTAACGCCTTGGGTCGTGAAAAGATTTTTGCCACATTTTCTATCGAACCTTTGCCCGATGTGCGAATAATGCCAAGAGCCGCAGGAGAAAGAGCTGTTGCGATTGCGGTAATCGGTTCTTCTGGTGTATATGATAAGTTTTCCATAATTTTTCCTCAGTAATCCTCGCCCCATTCTACGATACGTCGGTACTCTTTTCAAGCAGGCTATGTTATGCTTAATTCATATTCTGGAGGTCGTCTATGATTGACAACTACATCACAGGTTCAGTAATAAAGAGCCTTCGAGAGAAAAAAGGCTTAACACAAGAGGCTTTAGCAGAAAAGATTTTCGTGAGCGCAAAAGCAGTGAGCAAATGGGAAACAGGGAGAGGCTTCCCTGACATTTCTCTTTTAGAGCGACTCTCAAGTGCGCTTGACATCAGTGTCATTGAGCTTTTATCGGGAAATTGCATAGAAAATTCAAACAGAACCGCGAAAATGACTAAAAGCAAAATATATGTCTGCCCAATTTGCGCCAATGCTATTTTTGCCACAGGGGAAACCTTGATAAGTTGCCACGGTATCGCTTTACCCGCACAAGAAGCAGAAGAAGCCGACAGCGCACACAAAGCCACAATCGAAGAAGTAGAAGATGAATACTTTTTGCATATCGAACACGAAATGACAAAAGAGCATTACATTTCTTTTGCAGCGGCAATTTCAGACAACGCAGTGCAATTCGTAAAATTCTATCCCGAACAAGAAGCCGAATGTCGTTTCAAAAGAAGCAGAGTAAAGAGAATTATCTATTACTGCAATCAGCACGGCTTGTTTTCGCTAGAGCCAAAATAGAATACTTCGACATTATTTTCAAAACTTGTATTCCAAAAGCTCGCAGTTTCTTATTCCAAAATCGCCGTAGCTTTCGTTCGTCATATCAAAAAAATATGAGTTGACCGCGCGAGCAATGCCGTTGTGTGCCACAAGAAGATATGTTTTGTCATTCTGTGAAAGCTCATCTAAAAGATTGTAGATACGCTGACAAAGACGGAGCATTGATTCCCCGCCCTCATAGGACTGAACAAAATTGCGCTTCTCAAGTTTGAAGATTTCGCCGTCACGAGCAGTTCCCTCGTACTTCCCAAAGTTCTGCTCTCTTAGCCTCTCCTCTGCGCGAAGTGGAAGCTCCGTCAGCTCTGCAATGTGCTTTGCTGTGTCATAAGCGCGGGAAAGCGGCGAAGATAAAATCTCATCGATAACAATTTCGCCCTTTTCAATCCTTTCTTTTATAAGCCGACCTGTTTCTTCTGCCTGTGCGTGTCCTTTTGGCGTAAGAGCGATATCCGTTGCACCGCAGATTTTATTTTCCACATTCCAGAATGTTTCCCCGTGCCTGCAAAAATAGATTTTTTTCATCTTTTTACTTTCCTCTTTTTCTGTCTTGTAAAAAACGGCGGTTTCTGTCCAATTCAAGCTGAAGTTCCTCTTCTGTCGGCAGAACCGTTTTGTATTTGCTGGCAAAAATCTGCTCAGACTCGTTCAAAACAGAATATTTCACAATGCTTTCGTCTTTGTCGGCGCAGAAAATAATCCCGATTGTGGGATTGTCGTCATCGCACTTTTTTATGTGCATTTGCCGCTCCACAAAAGAAAAGCCCTTGCCCATCTCAAGCAAAAACTTTTCCATGTGGCTGATTATTGCGTTTTCTATGTCCTTTTCTGATGTAGAAATTTCTGGCTTTATCCCCAAGAACTCAAGAATATACGGGTCTTTGATGTGAGTTTCAACCGCTTTTGCTGGTGTTTTGGAAGCAGAAGACTCAATCTGATTTTGCAAAACCCTGTGAAACATATCCGTTTTGATGTTGCGCTCAAGCTCCCGCACAGACCAAGAACCTTGCTTTGCTTCATTGATGTAATAATTGCGCTCGGCTTCGCTGTCAAGACGCATAATCATGCGGATATGGCTCCAGCTCAATTCGCTACACAGTGTGGAGCGAATTTTCTCAAGCGGGAATGTGAGATAAAACTGACGGCAGTTTTTTAGATGAGCCACGGACATTCCGCTTCCAAGTTCTGCGTTCAGTGCTTTTGAAAGATTTTCTATGACTTTTTCGCCATAGCCTGCGCGTTTTTCGCCTTTTTGCTCCTGCTCCACGATTCTAAAGCCTACAAGCCAATAAGATTGTATCATCACAGAATTAACAGCCTTGTAACTCTGCGATTTTGCAGAATGGAGAATTGCTTTTATGTCTTTGATATAATCGTCTGTAAAGTTTACGCTTTCGATGTTTATAAGTTCTTTTTCCATCTTTCAATTCTCCATTTTTTGTCATACTCAAACTTGTTTTAGCATCCGCGCTTGCTGAGCGAAAATAACGATTTTGCAAATTCATTAAAACAGACTTCGTTACTTTAACGATTGTAGTTCAAAACAGTTTTCTTAAATCGTTACGATAACTATTTAAGACTATTGGGATTTCTCAAATCGTTATTTTAACGAAACCCCACTTTTTAAATTTCCTCAAATCGTCAAAATAACGATTGCCATTTTTTCACTTGGCAAGAATCGTTATTCCCGTGTTTTATCCAGTTTACAAAACCGTCCCTGTCAGCTATAATCTAATTAGTTCGTGGGTTGCATTTATGCAATCGTTTCGCTTTACGTTGAAGCCGCGGCTCTTAAGTTCCCTTGCTTTTTACAGCAGGGGATATTTTTTTAGCAAAAGCTCTTGCGTGTATATGCGCGACCCGTTCTTTTTGACTTCCTTCAGTGTCAAATATGCAACACACTTTTTTCTGCTTTCAAGCGTAATCTCTTTCTGAAATCTATGTATCGCCAAAATATTTGGGTCATTGCTTGAATCTGGAAAAGTCCCGATAAAATCCGCTGTTTCAAAAATATTTTTGATATTTGTTGCTGCTTCAAAATGTTCTTTCACTGAAAATCCGTTAACAACAGATTTTGTAATCGCCTTGTCGGAAGCAATTTTATTTGCTGTGTTTTTTGAAAATCGTGCTTTGAAGCCATTATTTTTGTTTTCCAGCATTTTACCAAACAAAAATGATAAATCTGCAATTAACTTTTCTCTGCACTTTTTTCGGACCACACTTTCTGCGTGTGTAATATGATAGATTTCATACGCATCTGCAACTATTTTTCCTGTATCTTTGTTTACCCAAAATCTTCTGTGGTGTCCTCCCTGCCACTCGTCTTTTATCACCAAATTATCATCAAGTTCCATATTTTTATTCTATAAAATTTCTTAGTTCAACATAACTTTTTGAAAAATATTTTACACTTTTTGCAGACTTCTTCGCCTTTGCTTTTTGCGCGTCAACAGCTTGCACGAAAGAACGTTATTTTCTGACGCTTTGCCAGCGGTTTTGGACTTGCAAAAGCACGTCGGATGCAAAGTTTCCTGTCGAAACGATTTCATTTTGCGCTTTTGCATCTAAATCTTCTTCCTCAGAAAAATCTTCCTGCATCAAAACGCTATCCAAAATCGAAACAGACGACGCCCTCTCTTCTTCCTCTTCGACCTCAAGATTCGGAACAATCTGCTCAATGTCCGCCCCTGTGCTTAAAGCTGGCTTCCTGAAGTCCTTCGACGCCTCGCTTGCTGTCCACGGATACGCAGAATCGGCAGGGTCAGGCGACAAATCTTCGTAACGCCCGCTCTGATTCCAATACATATAGCCGTGTCCGACACTATCGCGAACACCGTAAACCTCGCGCTTCACGTAATCCTTGTTGTACCAGTCGCGGTCGTAGCAAACAGGCATATAGAACGCTTGAACCCACGGGCGAACGATGATGTTGTTTCGCCCAATCACAGAGTTTCTGTATGTGCCATAGAAATAAATGCGGTACGGGCGCTCAGAATATGGCGCATAGTTCATGTCCCCGTTCCCAAAGTGGCTCGGATAGAACATAGGACAAATTATGTCGACATATTCGCTCAAAAGCTCCACGTCCTGCCCAGTGCGGCTTCCAGTCCTGAACCAGCCGTTCGCGCCATAGATGTCAATTCCGAGAGGCGCTTTTATGTTTTCGCGCGCATACGAAAGAAACGAAATCAGCGCGCTCGTCTTGTCCATTCCAGGATTCTGATGGCGGAACTGCATGCGAGCGATATTTAAGCCGTCCGTCGGAAAGCGGATATAATCGTATTGCACTTCGTCAAAACCGCGAGAAATGAGCTCCTTTGCAATAGCAACATTGTATTCCCACACCTCTTGTGAATATGGGTCAACCCAGTTCTCATCGTAATATTCCATAACGCCGTTTTCGTTCGTTCCCTTCGTTCCAATCCAAGGCTGATTCAGCGCTTTGTCCCAGATTGCATACTGCTTGTTGTCCCAGTTAGCAAGCTGCTTGTCCTTGAAAACAGGAATACGGGCAATCAAATAAATCCCGTCTTTTTTGAACTCCCCGACGAACTGCTCAACATCGATAGCGTAACTTGAGATTTTCGCCTTTTTGAGAATCAGCGGGTCTTTGCTGTTGTAGCGCAAAAGCCCGTAATCGTCTTTCATATCGATTACAAGCCCGTTGAGTTTGTTGTCCGTTATGATTTTTTTGTATTTTTGCATTCCCGGAATCGTGTACGCCTTCCACTCAGGAACATAAATACACTTTTTGTCCATCGCAGGCTCAACATATTGCGTTTTTACCGTTTCGGGATAAAAAAGCCAAAGCTCACTAAGCGAAAGCGACTCGCCAAAACCGCTTCGGCTCTTCGGAATGTACGCGCTTGACACATCTCCCGGCACAATCGAAAGCGCTGAGCGCCATACAGCATAATCTGGAGGCAAAAGCCCCTCGCCTTTTTTTTCATTGTCAAAAAGCGCGAGCGTTCCGGGCTTCATATAAACAAAGTTGTCGCCAATCCTGTTAAGACTGTCAATCGTGTCCGCAGGCTCTTTTCCTGTGTAAATCGAAACAGAGCGCTTCTGATTCCAGTTGAACTCGTAAATGCGGGGAACAAATGACTGACTCATAAATATTCGAGGTGAAAATGTCCCGTCCGTGTTGTCGCTTTTTGTGATTATGATGTCTGAAATCTCGTCCGGATAAGAATATGACGGCAAAGAATAAAGCCCTGCCTGCGCTTCAATCCACTTGTTTCCCGTCGCATATTTGTAAGCAAAACCGTAATAAGAGTGCGCCAAAAAAAGAACAACGTTACTAGACTCGATTGCGTCCGTGTGGTTTTTCGTGGCAGTGGCGTTCGGGTCTGCTTTGAACTTGTCGCTTTGAATATGCGTGACGCCAACAGCCTTGATTCCAGTTGTCGACGTGCTCACGCTTCCCATATTGTGCCAGCTTTTCCCGCCGTCCCGCGTGAGATACACATTGTCTCTCGTTGCCGTGACAAGCGTGAGCGGGTCAACAGGGTCACAAGCAATGTCTTTTAGCAAATCAACTTGCTTTTCAAGCGTTGCAGTCTTTCCGTCATATTTTTTTACAGTGAGAAACGGAAGACCGTCATTTCTGAGTTCAAAGTGCTCAAGGTCTGTTGAATACAAAATACCTTTGCTCGTGAGAATGTACCACGCGCTTCCTTCTTTTTGCGCAACATTCAGAATCTGCTTTACCTTGCCGTCTGTCCAAAGAGGCTCAAGAGTCTTGTTTTTGATGATTCTGAAAAGCCCTTTGTCGCTTCCGACGATGAACTGCCTTGAATCACTAACGTCTGTGACATTGGCAGGAGTGTATTGAGGAAGCTCGTAAAGTGGTTTTGACTGAGAGAGCAAATTTGTTGCTGTGAAACAAAATATAGATGTTAATATAGCAAGAGCCGATTTTCGCATAACAACATTATCGGCTTTGCAGGCAATAAAACACACGGCGGATTTTAGAGTTTATGGGAATGATAATATAGAAAACAAAAATCAAAATCGCTATTGCTTTTCGCCTTATTTTCCTTTATCGTATACAAACTTTGAAATTAGGAGAAAAGCAATGACAATTACCAAGAACTCATTTGTTGCAATTGATTACACACTCTCAGGCGATGACGGAGAAGTAATCGACACATCTAAGGGAAAGACTCCTCTTGAATATATCCACGGAAACGGCTATTTGATTCCGGGAATGGAGAGCGCCCTTGAAGGAAAAAGCGAGGGCGATGAGTTTTCTATCGTTATTGAGCCAAAAGACGGATATGGCGAATATGACAACAACCTCGTTTCTGAGGTAAAGCGCGACCAGTTCGAGACTGACGCTCCGATTGAAGTCGGAATGCAGTTTCAGGCGATGACCGCTTACGGCCCTCAGATTGTGACAGTCACAAAAGTAACAGACAGCGCAATTACTGTTGACGCAAACCACGAGCTTGCGGGAAAGACGCTCCATTTTGACGTGAAGGTCGTCAGCGTCCGTGAGGCAACAAATGACGAACTCGACTCTCTTTCTTCTGGCTGCGGCGGCTCTTGTGGCGGTTGCGGTGGTGAATGTGGTGACGGTGGTTGCGGTGACGGCTGCTCTTGCGGCGGTTGCGGCAACTAATAGTGAAAAAAAGCGTTTTTGCTGAAAAAGTGTAAAAACTTGAGTGTAAAAACGCTTTTTTTGTCTCCTTTTTCAAAAAGCGAACGATAAATTTAAATTTTTTGCTCGCCTGAGTGAAAAGGAAGCAATAAATTTGAATTTATCACCTCCTTTTTCAAAAAGGAAGCAATAAACAGAAATTTTTTGTTCGCCTGAGCGAAAAGGAAGCAATAAATTTGAATTTTTCACTTCCTTTTGTAAAAAGCGAGCAATAAACGAAAATTTTTTGGTGTTTTATCAGCTCAGATGCTGAAACGCCTCTGTTTTTTACTCCGTTTTGAACCTTGCGACATCAGAGCCAAGTTGTCTGACACTTGAATCGAGTTCGACAACGCACTGGTCAAGCCGCATGCCGGATTTTTCGACGCTCTTTGCGTATTCCGCCATATTTGCCATGCTCAGCTGGACTTCGCCCAAAGAAGTCAAAAGCACTTCTGTCTCACAAAGAATGCGCTCGCTTCCTTTTGCCATCTTTGACGATGAAGAGCGCACTTTGTCAGCGTTCTTTTCCATTTCTTCAAGGGAAGCGATAACCGTCTGTGAGTCCTCGCTTTGAAGCTCAAGCGAAGAGCGAACCGACTGAACGAATTTGTCCGTTCTCAAAATGCGCTCCGAAACTCCCTGGAACGCGGAACTTGATTCTTGTGACGAAACAACGATTTCTTCGATGCTCTCCTGAATGTCTTTGAGCTGCAAACTGATTGTCGCCGACTGCTCGCTCGAAGTTTCGCTGAGTTTTCGGATTTCGTCAGCGACGACAGCGAAACCTTTTCCCGCTTCTCCAGCGTGAGCCGCCTCAATTGCGGCATTCATCGCAAGAAGGTTCGTCTGCTCTGCAATGGCAAGAATTGCCGCATTCGCTTCCTGAAGCATTTGGGACTGCTCGGCGATTCGCTCAATTCGCTCGTTGACGCTTTGCTGCTTTGACATTCCGCTCTGCGCTTCTTTGTCGAGCTCAGAGAACGAACTTGCCATGCTTTCCATTGAGTTTCCGATTTCCGAAATGCTGTTTACAAGCTCAAAAACTGCCGCAGATGAATCTTTTATGCTCTTTGTCTGCTTGTCAATCATATCGTTTACGGCATTGATGACCTCGTCAACATCGCGGATGACGTTTGCTGTCTCGTTGAAGCCCTCAGCCTGACTTTCCATCTGGTTTTGCACTTTGTTGATGTCGAGTCGTATCGTTGTCATTGAGTCAGAAACTGATGCGACGCTTTCTTTTACGTTGCTTGAAACATTTTCGAGCGTTGAGCTTGAATTTTTTATCGTGCTAATCATTGAATGGAGATGCTCGGAGAACAAGTTGAAACCGCGGGCGAGAAGGGAGGCTTCTTTTGTCAGGAAGTCTGGATATTTTACGGAAAAATCGCCTTTCGAGATTTTTTCGCAGCCTGCCGCCATTGTCCTGAATGTCATTGAGATGCGGCTTGAAAGAAGCACGTCGATGAGAGCCACGCTCAATATGATTAAAATCAAGCCCGAAAGAACGTAGCCTGCAATCTTGAGGTATTCGCCCGAAAAGTCTGTCTCTGGCCCTTCTGCAACGATGAACCACGTTTTCCCTTCAATCGGCTGAACGCCGTAGAACTTGCCGTTCTCAATAAATGACTTCGGCGTTCCGTCCAGATAAAACTCTTTTGAGTATGTTTTTAGGGAAGTGCTGTCAAAGTAGTTTTTTGTCATGACAAACGACTGTTCGCTGTTTGTAAGAAAGTAGCCTTCTGAGTTTATGACGTTTATTGTGCTGTTCGGGGAAATGCTTATGTTGTTGACGGCGTCGCTGAGGGCGTGAAGGTAAATGTCCGCGCCCGCAACTCCAAGAAGCTCTCCGTCATTGCCATAGGCGGCTTTTGAAAGCGAGATGCAAAGAGTTCCTTCATACGCATCGACATAAGGCTCTCCGTAAACGATATTCGGGGAGGCTTTTACGGCGTCTTTGAACCAATCGCGCTCAGTCGGAATCCAATCTTGTTCTGGAACCCAGTCCATCATATCAAGCCAAAATCCGCCTTCGTAGCGTGAAAGGGCGGTGGCGTAATAGATGTCGTTTTCCTCTGTTCCGAATGGTATTCGCTGGATAATCCCGTCAAGTACATCTGCGTCTGCGCCAGAAGAAGCCGCCAAAGCAACGTTTTGAACGCTTATTTCATACGGGGTGAATATAGAAGTGATTTGCTCTCCCAGAGCCTTCATTTTTTCTTTGCAGGCGTTTGTCGAAGACTTTTTTACAACTTGGTTCATCACGGCAATGTACGAGATTGTCAAAAATAATGCGACTGCAAGCATGGAACCAATCGTTCCTATCAACAATTCTGCTTTTAGCGAAACTTTTTTGCTTGTCATGGCTTCCCTCCCTATGGAATTAAGATAAATTCTAATTCACCTTAAAACTGTTTTCAAGTAGAAACAAAATAAAATGAAACAAAATCCGCTTGTTTCAAAAAAAAGCGGACGAACAATAACATTGCCCGTCCGCCAAAGGTATTATTTTGTAGCTCAAAGATAATCTTTAGGCTCATTTTTCCAAAATACGCTTCTTTTTAGCCTTTGACCGCAGTCGAACCAACAGATTCGATAAATTGCTTCTGGAAAATTGCAAACATCACAAGAACTGGAAGAAGCATGACAACACTTGCAGCCATCAGTTGGTCCCAATAAATATCTCCGCCTGTTCCTGTGAATGAAGAAATTGCGACAGACATCGGACGCACTTTTTGTTCTGTTGTAACAAGAAGCGGCCACAGATATTGATTCCACATGTCCATTCCCTGCAAAATGCAAACCGTGATAATCGGAGCTTTGTTGATTGGCAGATATATATCCTTGAAAATCTGGAAGAATGTTGCGCCCTCAAGTTCTGCGTTTTCAGATAATGAAACAGGGATTTCTTTGAAATAGTTGTAGAAAAGATAAATGTATAAAGGACTTGCAACGAAAGGCAGTATCTGCACTATGTATGTGTCAGTGATTTTCCACGACGATACTTGATACATAAGTGGCAACATAATCGCTTCCATCGGAATTATATAAAGCGACAGGACTGCTATAAATATGAACTTTCGGATTTTCAGTTTTCCCCTTTGCAAAGCGTATCCTGTCATCGAGCAAACGATTGCAGTCAAAAATACCGTAGTTGCAAGGACAATCATCGAATTTATAAAAGAACGTGCGAAGTCTTGAACAGACTCAAAAAGAATTTCGTGAAAATTATGAAGTGTCGGGTGAAGAACAACGAACGCCTTTAAACTTCCCATATCTTTCATAATTTCATAGCGGTCGTCTTTTAGCGCTGAAATGAACATAAGAAAAATTGGTGTTATGATTATAAGCGCAAGTAAAAAAAGAAAAGTTGAAAAATAAACGTCGGCAGACTTTTTTTGAACCATATTCAAAACCTCCTAGTCTCTTGATTTTGCTTCTTTCCCTCTCAAAAGTTTGTTTTGCAAAAGGAAAATCACAAGAATTAACAAAAACAAGACAACGGAAGCAGCCGAAGCATAGCCAATTTTCTGTCCTGTAAAGCCACTTTGATAAATATAATGTACTAGAGTGTTTGTTGAGCCGTTTGGACCGCCTTTTGTCATTATGTTGACCTGTGTAAAAAGTTTGAGAGCTTGAATAGTTGTGATTATAAGAACAAGTACGTTCGTTTCTCTTAAACTTGGAAGAGTGATGTTCCAGAAAACTTGGCGAGAAGTTGCACCATCGATATTCGCGGCCTCATAAAGTGAAGTTGGAATACTTTGCAAAGCACCAAGATAAATAATCATTTGAAAACCAAATGCTTGCCATGCCGAAAGAATCGTGATGGCAATAAGCGCTGTGTTTTTGTTTCCAAGCCAGTCAATCGCATGTTCTTTTCCTGCAACGAACACAATAAAAAGATTTGCGATTCCCTCAGGATATTGATAAATTGATTTCCAGATTACAGCGACAATAACCATTGGCGTGATATAAGGCAAAAAAAACAAACTTCGCAAAAGACTTTTCAAGTATTTTACCCTGTTGAGCGCGTTTGCCATCAAAAGAGCAAAACCACATTGTATTGGAATTACCATTGCAGCAAATAACAATACATTTTTGAAAGCTTGCCAGAAAGCCTTATCTGTGAAAATCTGAATGTAGTTTCTAAGTCCTACGAACTTTGCTGGAACCATCGGATTTGGGATAAGTTTCTGATTTGTAAGAGATAGAGTAAACGCTGACAAAAATGGAATTACCATAAAAATTGTGAGCAGAATACAAGCCGGAAGAAGCATATAAATTTCTTGGCGTGTGTTTTTCTCACGCAATGGAGCAATAAAAGAGAATTTCATAATTTACCTCTGATTTATAAAACTGGAAGCAACGCCTTGTGCTTCCAGTAAAAAGAGTGCTAGTTATTTTCTGAATGGAGGATATCCGTCGTTGTCGTTAATATCTTCGTCTATTCTCTTTGCAGCTTTGTCAAGTTCGCTCTTAATATCTGCGCCATTGAGAATTGCCTCAAATGCATCTGAGAATGCAAGCGTAATCGTTGGATATGCAGGGTGAATTGGGCGGCTTACAGCGTATTTTGCTTGTTCATAAGCAATCGCCATCTGATTTTTGTCCATATAAGATTCACATCTAGCAGCGAACTTGTTGAGTGCAGGGTAGCATCCGTTTTTCTCCATTGCGTCGAGGAACTGCGTATCAGTATGCATAAAACTCAGGAATTGTCCTGCTTTTTCAGGATTTTTTGAATCAGTTGAAATGCCCCAAATCCAAGTTGCATTAGGCGTTCTTGTTCCTTTTCCAAAATTTGGAAGTGGCAATGCAATCACATCGTCTCCCATAGAAGCTTTGCAAACCTGATAATTCCAGTTTCCGTTCCAAGCAATAGCAGTTTGTCTTTTTTCGTTATAAAGTGTGTTTTCTCCTGCTGATTTTGGGACAATCCAGCCGTTTGTACCCCATTTTTGAAAATATTGAAGCACTTTTTCTGATTCTGCGCTGTTCAAAGTTCCATCTGCTTGCCAAGTATTTCTGTTTATGATGTCAGAACCACCTGAAACAAGTGTTTCATAAAAAGCGTAAGTTCCCCATTCAGAGCCAGCAATATTCCAAGCCCACATCAAATCCAAAGGCCAAGTAACTTCTTCAAGTTGAGAAAGTTTTGTCAAAATATCGTCAAATTCATCAGCTGTCCACGCATCATCAACGCTTTTTGGAATCCTTGCACCGATTTTATCAAGATATGTCTTGTTGCAATAAAGCAAAACTGTTGAATCTGCATAACTTATCGCATAAAGTTTGTTATCCACAGGATAAGTACACTGAGCTTTGTTTGATGGTGTCATATCATTTATAATTTCAGAATCAATGTAAGGTTCAATATTTCTGATAACACCTGACCATGCAAGTGTTGCAAGAACTGGACCATCAATGCTGATGATGTCTGGTACATTTTTGTTCTTTATAAAACTTGCAAGTTTTGAGGTATAAGAATCGTGTGGAGTATACAAAAGTTCCACCTTTGTACCTGTCTTTTCAGTAAATCTCTCGGAACATTCCTTTATTGCGGCTTGCTCTGCATCGCTACCCTGAAACATAATGCTGATTGAATCAGAGACTTCTTTTTTTCCACAACTTGTAAGCAAAGAAACTGCAATAACAGCTGCTCCTATAATCGAGAGAGACTTTTTCATAATTCCTCCTGCGGTTCATAACTATGATTCCCGCTTTATGATAGAAGGTGAAAGCACTATATTTTCCGTTTGCTTAACACCTTCTTTTCCTTCTTTGATTTTCTTTGACAACAACTCAAAACTGTCTTCTGCAATATTTTCTAGTGGCTGACTTATTGAAGTCAGCGTAGGATAAACCATATTACAGAGAATTGTATTGTCGAACCCTACAACACTAAGCCTTTCAGGAACGTTAATTTTGTTCCTGTGAGCTGAACTTATGGCTTGAACTGCGAATAAATCGTTTATGCAAAAAAGTCCTGCTTTTTTATAGTTTTGCAGCTTCTGCATAAAATCGTCCATAGTCTTTGCAGCACAGTCAAAATCTGTGAAATACCATGACTGATTGCCGAAAATTTGGATATTGTTTTCTGTAACACCTCTTTCAAGCAATCTTTCTCTAAAGCCTAGAAATTTCTCATCATCTTCTTGCCCGAAGAAAAAGAAATTTTCACAGTGCTTTTCAAAAAGATAATCTGCCGCAAGTATTCCACCTTTTTTGTGATTAACTCCGACTGAGTTCAAACCTTTTATTGCCCGCGTTATTGCAACAACGGGAAATTTTGCACTTTGCAAAACAGAAATTCTTTCAGAAGTTGCATGCGTAATTCCGATAAGCATTCCGTCTGCTTGGCGTGCAATCATTTTTGAAACGATGTCTTTTTCCTTTTCACTGTCACCCCTCGAATTGAAAAAAATCATTGTGTAACCGTTTTTCACGCAGATTTCTTCAATCTCAGATAAGAGCTTTGAGAAGAATGGATTTTCAACATCGGGTAAAATAACAGCAATAAGTTTGGACTTCCCCGCAGCCATGGTTCTTGCGGTTTCGTTAGGACTAAAACCAGAAAGCTTGACTAGCTCCATGACTTTAGCCTTTGTCTTTTCCGAAACTTTATTACTTCCACTAAAAACTCTTGACACAGACGCAATAGAAACTCCTGCTGCGTCAGCCAGTTCCTGCATAGTAGTAATTGATGTAAGCGCTTTCACGAATTTAGTGTAATCGCTTACATTTCATTTGTCAAGAAAATTATTTTCGCTAAAATACCTGTGAAAATACGACCATTGTTGACAGTAAAATAAAAAATTTCTTCTTCGTTAAGCCCAAAAAGTAAGATGTATGTCAAAATGCAATGAAAACTAAGCAGTGACTATTTTTTTCTTCGCTCTTCCAAGTCTCTTAGAAGACACTTGACTACCCCTTTCATAAATCTTCACTATACTCTCATTCTGCTTTTTTTATGAATTGTCTTTTGCAAATGTACATTAAGCAGAAAAAAATCATGCTAATGCCATTGCAGAAAAAAACTTTTTCGTAAATTCTGAAAAAAATAATTTTCGCGTGTTGACAAAAAAACATCAGTTTTGTATATTTGTGGAACATCATATCTGAAAGTCGCTCTTGTAGCTCAGTCGGTAGAGCACCGCATTGGTAGTGCGGAGGTCAGCGGTCCGATTCCGCTCGGGAGCTGAGCAATACTTTTTAGGAGATTGAAATGGCCAGCAAAAAAAAGACGGCAGTTGAAATTATCGCTCTGAAGTGTCCAGAGTGCAACAACAAGAACTATACAACGACAAAAAATCGTAAGAATATTCAGGGAAAGCTTGAGAAGAACAAGTATTGCCCATTCTGCCGCAAGCAGACAATGCATAAAGAAGCGAAAGCAAAATAATTAAAATATAAATGACGGGTTTCTTTGTGAAAAACCCGTAAAACTTAGGTCAGTAGCTCAGTTGGTAGAGTCCCGGTCTCCAAAACCGGTTGTCGTGGGTTCGAGTCCTACCTGGCCTGCTTTTTTTATATATGACAATATGAAGAGGTCTTTAAAATGGGTAAAGTAAAAACATTTGCAAAAGAGTGTGTGGCAGAACTTAGAAAAGTTGTTTGGCCTACCCGTGATGATGTTCTTGCCTCTGTAAAAGTTGTTGTTGTTTCTACAGTTGCTGTCGCAATTGTGCTTGGTCTTCTTGATGTAGCTTTTACATCTTTTATGCGTTTTGTATTCTAGTCTTTAATTTTCAAAAGTTTTTAGATTTTTTCACATTGAGGAATGAGTCGTGGCTAAGAGTTGGTATATAATCAGTACGTATGTTAGTTATGAGAAAAAAATTGAGCGTACTATAAATCTGCTCCTTAAAACTGGCGAGTTAGATTCTTCTATAGTTACGGATGTAAAACTTCCTGCTCAGGATGTGAAAATCGTAAAAGATGATGGAAAAACAACGACTCGTTCTGAGCTGATTATGCCAGGCTATGTAATGCTTGAAATGGATTTACCTGAACTTGGTTGGAAAGATACTTGTAATAAGATTCGTCATGTTCAGGGAGTTTCTGGTTTTGTTGGAACAAATCCAAACGAGCGCCCACGTCCTATCTCTAACGCTGAGGCAAAAAATATCCTTCAGAAAAGTGGTGATATTAAGGGTGGTTCTGTTTCTCGTGTTCAGACAACTTACTCTGTTGGTGACGTTGTAAAGATTATTGATGGTCCATTTGCCTCTTTCAGTGGAAAAGTTGAGGATATTAGTCCAGAAAAAGAAAAACTTCGTGTCAGTGTTCAGATTTTTGGACGTGCTACATCAGTTGAACTTGATTTGAAACAGGTTATTTCTGATAACAATAATTAAATTAGAAACTTAGCTAGATGCGGTGTAAAAACCGCTTCTTGTTTTGGGAGGAATATTAATCCGTTGGATTTAAAATATTCCGTTAGAACTTAGAAAACTAAGTTTGTACCAACTCTAAGGAGATATATTATGGCTTCAAAAAAGGTAACGGCTATTATCAAGTTGCAGTGCCCAGCTGGTTCTGCTACTCCAGCCCCGCCGATTGGACCGGCTCTCGGACCTCACGGCGTACCTGCTCCAAAATTTGTACAGGAATTCAATGATCGTACAAAGAACATGGAAAAGGGACTTATTATCCCTGTTGTTATTACAGCTTATCAGGATAAATCATTTACATTTATCTTGAAGACACCTCCTGCAGCTGTTCTTATCAAAAAAGCAGCTGGAATCCAGAAGGGTGCAGCTAATCCGCTTCGCGACAAGGTTGGAAAGCTTTCTCAGAAAGCATTGGAAGAGATTGCAAAGACAAAGATGCCTGACATCAATGCAGTAGACCTTGAAGGTGCAAAGAAAATTATCGCTGGTACTGCTCGCAGTATGGGTGTTGAAGTGGAGGCTGAATAATGAAACACGGAAAGAATTACCGCAATTCAATCGCAAAGTATGATGTTGCAAAGAAGTATTCTGTTTCTGAAGCTTGTAAGCTTGTAAAAGACCTTCATTATGTAAAGTTCGATGAGACTGTAGAACTTCACGTAGCACTTCATCTTGAAAAGAATCAGACTATGCGCGACACTTTGGTTTTCCCAAACCAGTTCAAAGGTGAGAAGCGTATCCTTGTATTCTGCAAAGATGACAGAGTTCAGGAAGCTTTGGATGCTGGCGCAACTTATGCTGGTTCTACTGAGTATCTTGATAAAGTAAAGGGTGGTTGGTTCGACTTTGATGTTGTTGTTGCAACTCCTGATATGATGAAAGATGTCGGTCGTCTTGGTATGGTATTGGGGCGCAAAGGTCTTATGCCTAACCCAAAAACAGGAACTGTTACAAACGACTTGAAGGCTGCTGTTGCAGAGCTCAAGAAAGGTCGTACAGAGTTCCGTGCAGACAAAACTGGTGTTGTTCACATTGCTGTAGGAAAGGTTTCTATGGATGCTGATAAGACAGCAGAGAACGTAAATGCTTTCCTTGCTGAGTTGAACCGCAAGAAGCCTGCTGACGCAAAAGCTGATTTTGTTCGCAGTATCTCAGTTAGTTCTTCTATGGGTCCGGGAGTCTGGATCGAGAACCAGGAGGAAGCATAATGGCAATCATGGCTCATAAAGTGCAGCCTGCAAAGACAGCTGCTATCGCTAGTGCTAAAGAGACACTTCAGGGATATACAAACTTCATCTTCGTGAACTATCGTGGAATGACTGTTGAGCAGATTTCAAAGCTCCGCAAACAGCTTCGCGAGAAGAATGCACAGATTAAGGTTATTAAGAATAACTTTGCTCGCATTGCATTCAGCGAGATGAATATTGATTCTGTAGCAGAGTACCTTTCAGGTCCAACTGCTATTACAATGATTAAAGAAGATGCAAACGAATCTGCAAAGGTTTTGTTTGACTTCACTAAAGAAGCTCCTGCACTTGAAGTAAAAGGTGCTTACGTTGAGAATGAACTTTTGGATGCTGCTAAGATTGAAGCACTTTCAAAGATTCCTGGACGCAAGCAGCTTATTGCAATGCTCATGGGTGCAATCAACGGACCTGCTCGTCAGCTCGCTGCTACATTGCAGGCTTATGTCGAAAAGAAACAGGCAGAGGGCGGTGCAGCTCCTGCAGCCGAGTAATTTTCGGCAAAACGCAACTGCGTTTAAGTGTGGTCAGGCTTCATAGAAAAGAATTGTCTACTGTCCACACAAACAATATAAGTGCTTGAATAAAATAGGATAGTTTGTCCTTTTCAAGCACATAATTCTACAGTTGTATTACAACTGCTAATATCTTTTGGAGAAGATAATATGACAAACGAAGAGATTCTTGACGCAATCGCTAACCTTACTGTTCAGCAGGCTGCTGACCTCGTAAAAGCTATGGAGGAGAAGTTCGGTGTAACAGCTGCTGCTCCTGTCGCTGTTGCTGCAGCTGGTGCTGGTGCTGCTGCTGCTGAAGAGCAGACAGAGTTCACAGTTACTCTTGAGTCTGTTGACGCTGCAAAGAAGATCGCAGTTATCAAGGCTGTTCGCGTTATCACAGGTCTCGGACTTGGTGAGGCAAAGGCTCTTGTTGAAGGCGCACCAAAGGCTCTCAAAGAGGGTGTTTCTAAGGCTGATGCTGACAAGATTATTGCTGACATCGAAGCTGCTGGTGGAAAGGCAAGCAAGAAATAAGCTAATTTCTTATTGCAATTGAAGTTGATTTTCAGTATAATTACTCAACTTTTTTCTTAAATAAATGCTTCCGGAGAAGTCATATTCTCTGGAGGCTTTATGTGTCTATAAGTAACATTATGCAAAGGTTTCTGTGCTGTATGCATGCTCAAGACAAGTTTTGCCATGAAATGTATATGTAGCAGGTTCTGATGCAATCCATTTTTTTTAGGGGGATTTGATGTTCGCAAAAAGTCGGACCATCAACCGAAAGTATTTGGGAAAAAATATCAAGCCTTTTATGGAAATCCCAAATCTTATCGACATCCAGCTTTCTTCTTATGAAAGTTTTATTCAAAAGGAAAGGTTAGACAGAGGCGAAAAGCTTCTTGACCAAGGACTTGAGAACGTTTTCCGCACGACTTTCCCGATTGAAAGTCCAAATGGCGATATGGTTCTTGAGTATGATTCTTATGAATTGGACGAGGCAAACATCAAGTTTACGGAGCTTGAGTGCAAGGAAAAAGGACAGACTTACGCTATCCCACTCAAAGCTAACATCAGACTTGTCTTCAAAGATGGTGATATCTTAAAAAAGAATATCTACATGGGCGACATTCCGCTTATGACTGATCGTGGCACATTTATTATCAACGGTGCAGAGCGTGTTGTCGTCAGCCAGATTCACCGCTCTCCTGGAGTTATTTTCCAGCGTGAGAAAAACGTTTATTCAAGCCGTATCATTCCATATCGCGGTTCATGGCTTGAATTTGAAATTGACCAGAAAAAAGACCTCATTTATGCAAAAATTGACCGTAAGAAGAAAATCCTTGGTACAATTTTCTTGCGTGCATTGGGATACAGTTCTCGAGAAGAGATTCTTTCATGTTTCTATGATACAAAAAATGTTGCTGTAAACGAAGAGTCTCGTGATGAGCTTCTTGACAGCGTTACTGCAAAGGCTGTTTATGTAAAAGATAACGGTGAGGAGAAAAAACTTTTCCCTGCTGGTACAAAACTTCATCCTCACGTTATTGATGATTTGATTGCAAATAAAATCAAAGAAATCAATATCATTGATTTTAAGGGAAGCACTTCTCTTGACAGCGAGATGATTATCAATTGTTTCGAGAGAGAAGAAATTCGCTATGTAAAAGAAGGTGCAGAAAGCGAAGAGCCTACAAGAGAAGATTCTTTGGCAGCTGTTTACTCTGTTTTGCAGCCAGGTGAGCCAATTACAGTTGAATCAGCGGCAAAAGATTTGGAGGGAATGTTCTTCAACATTCGCCGTTATGACCTTGGTCGCGTAGGTCGCTATAAGCTCAACAAAAAATTTGCATATTCAACACCGTCTGATTCTTTCACTCTTATTAAAGATGATATTATCCAGACAATGAAGCACCTTATCAAAGTTTACACCGGTGAAGAGAGAATCGACGATATCGACCATCTTGGAAACCGTCGTGTTCGTTCTGTTGGTGAGCTTCTTACAAACCAGCTCAAGAGCGCATTTGCTCGCGTAGAGCGTGTTGCAAAAGAGCGCATGAGCATGAAAGAAACTGAGACGATTAAGCCTCAGGATTTGATTTCTATCAAGCCAATCGTTGGTGCAGTTAAAGAGTTCTTTGGTTCAAGCCAGCTTTCTCAGTTCATGGACCAGATTAACCCACTTGCTGAGCTTACACACAAACGCCGCTTGAGCGCTTTGGGTACAGGTGGTTTGAATCGTGACCGCGCAGGTTTCGAAGTTCGTGATGTTCACTATACCCACTATGGTCGTATGTGTCCTATCGAAACTCCTGAAGGTCCAAACATTGGTTTGATTCTTTCTCTTGCGATTTATACTCGCATCAATGAATATGGCTTCCTTGAAGAGCCGTATCGCCGTGTTGTTGACGGTAAGGCAACTGACCAAGTGGATTATTTGACCGCTATGGACGAGGATAATTATACTGTTGGTCAGGTTACAGAAGATATGACAGCTGACGGTGAGTTCACAACGGAACTTGTTTCTTGTCGCTATCGTGATGATTACTCTGCTCGTAGTCCGAAAGATATTCAGTATATGGACGTTTCACCTCGTCAGGTAATTTCTGTATCTGCTTCTCTCGTTCCGTTCCTTGAGCATGATGATGCTAACCGTGCATTGATGGGCTGTAACATGCAGCGTCAGGGTGTTCCTCTTCTCTTCCCAGAGCCTCCTTATGTTGGTACTGGTATGGAAGGAAAGGCCGCTTACGATTCTGGTGTTCTTGTAAAGGCAAAGCATGCTGGTGAAGTTGCTTGGGTTACAAGCCAGATGATTAAAATCAAGCGCGATGATACAGGAAAACTTGAAGAGTATCCTCTCTTGAAGTATCAGAGAACAAATAACGATACTTGTAACCATCAACGCCCTACTGTTGAGGTTGGTGAAAGAGTTGAAAAGGGAACTGTCATTGCAGATGGTCCTGCAACATTCAACGGAGAACTTTCTCTTGGTCGCAACTTGCTCGTAGGCTTCGTACCGTGGAACGGATACAACTATGAGGACGCTGTTCTTATCAGCCAGAGAGTTGTCAAAGAAGATATGTATACTTCTATTCATATCAAGGAATTCTCTACTGAAATCCGTGAAACAAAACTCGGCCCTGAGAAACTTACTCGTGATGTTCCAAACACAAGCGATAAGGCTCTTGCTAACCTTGATGCAGATGGTATTATCCGCGAAGGTGCTAAGGTTAAGAGTGGCGATATTCTTGTCGGAAAAGTAACTCCAAAGAGTGAAACAGAAACAACTCCAGAGTTTAAGCTTTTGAACTCAATCTTCGGTGAAAAGGCAAAAGAAGTTCGAGATTCTTCACTTCGTGTTCCGCACGGCGTTGAGGGCGTTGTTCTTCGCATTGAGCGCTTGAAGAGAGACCTTGGCGATGATTTGAACCCAGGCGTTGAAGAACAGATTAAGGTTTTGATTGCTAACAAACGTAAGCTCCGCGAAGGCGATAAGATGGCTGGACGACACGGAAATAAGGGTGTTGTTGCTCGCATTTTGCCAGAAGAGGATATGCCATACCTTGAAGACGGTACTCCGCTCGATGTTTGTTTGAACCCGCTTGGTGTTCCTTCTCGTATGAACATCGGACAGATTATGGAATCTGAGCTTGGTATTGCTGGACGCTACTTGAACCAGTACTATGAATCTCCTGCTTTCCAGACTCCAAGTCAGGAAGTTATAGCAGAAGAGTTGAAGAAAGCAGGTTTGAGCCCTGACTGTAAGCAGATTGTCCGCGACGGTCGCACAGGTGAGCCTTTCGTTAATCCAATCTTTGTTGGTGTTATCTACTTCTTGAAGTTGCACCACTTGGTAGACGATAAGATGCACGCTCGTTCAACAGGACCTTACGCAATGGTTACACAGCAGCCATTGGGTGGTAAAGCTCAGTTTGGTGGTCAGCGTCTTGGAGAAATGGAAGTTTGGGCACTCGAGGCTTATGGTGCTGCAAACACATTGCAGGAGATGATGACAATCAAGTCTGATGATATGAACGGACGCTCAAAGATTTATGAGTCTATCGTAAAGGGCGACCCGACTGCTCCTATTGGTGTTCCAGAGTCATTTAACGTTATGGTTCAGGAACTTCGTGCGCTTGCTCTTGATTTCACTATTTACGACGACAAGGACAAGCAGATTGCTTTGACCGAGCGCGACCAGGAGCTTATCGACAGAGCTTCAGGCGGTGCTGCTGATTTTGAGAAGAAGGAGAATATGAATGCGTGATATTCAGGATTTTGCCAGTCTTAAGATAAAACTTGCTTCCCCAGAAACCATTAAAGCATGGTCTTATGGTGAGGTCAAAAAGCCAGAAACTATCAATTACCGCACCCTTCGCCCAGAGAAAGAAGGTTTGTTCTGTGAGCGTATCTTCGGAACAACAAAAGAGTGGGAATGCTTCTGTGGAAAGTTCAAGAGTATTCGCTATAAGGGCGTTGTCTGCGACCGCTGTGGTGTTGAAGTTACATCATTCAAGGTTCGTCGCGAGCGCACTGGTCATATTTCTCTTGCAGCTCCTGTAAGCCACATCTGGTACTATCGCTCAGTTCCTAGCCGCATGGGTCTTTTGCTCAACCTCAAAGTTGCAGACCTTCGTGCTATTTTGTACTACGAAAAGTACATTGTTATTAACCCAGGCGATACTGACCTTGAAAAGAACGCTCTTTTGACAGAAGAAGAGTACAACGATGCTCGAGAGCGCTATGGCGAGGCTTTTCAGGCTGGCATGGGAGCGGAAGCAATCAAGACATTGCTTGAGGAACTCGACCTCGACGCAATGGCGACAGAGCTTCGCGCAAAGATGATTGAAGATGGCGCAAAGTCAAATTCACGTCTTATCAAGCGAATCGAAATTGTTGAGAACTTCCGCTCATCAGGAAATAAAGCTAGTTGGATGATTTTGGACGTTATCCCTGTTTTGCCTCCTGATTTGCGCCCGATGGTACAGCTCGACGGCGGACGCTTTGCAGCTTCTGACCTCAACGACTTGTATCGTCGCGTAATCAACCGCAATAACCGCTTGAACCGCCTCAAGGAGCTTTATGCGCCTGATATCATCATCAGAAACGAAAAGCGCATGCTTCAGGAAGCTGTTGACGCATTGTTTGATAACAGCAAGAGAAAGCGTGCTGTAAAAGGCTCTGCAAACAGACCATTGAAGTCAATCAGCGATATGCTCAAAGGTAAGGGCGGTCGTTTCCGTCAGAATCTTCTCGGTAAGCGTGTTGACTATTCAGGTCGTTCCGTAATCGTTGTAGGTCCTGAGCTCAAGCTTTGGCAGTGCGGTCTTCCGACAAAGATGGCTCTTGAGCTTTTCAAGCCATTTATCATGCGAAAACTTGTTGACAAAGGCGTCGTTTTCAATATCAAGAAGGCAAAGACTTATGTTGAGCAGGAAGCTCCTGAAGTTTTCGCAATCCTTGACGAAGTTGTTCGTGAGCACCCAGTTATGCTTAACCGTGCTCCTACCTTGCACCGCCTTGGTATTCAGGCATTCGAGCCTGTTCTTGTACAGGGAAAAGCTTTGAAGCTTCATCCACTTGCATGTAAGGCTTTCAACGCTGACTTTGATGGTGACCAGATGGCTATTCACGTTCCTCTTACTCAGGCTGCTCAGACTGAGTGCTGGACATTGATGCTTTCTGCTCGAAACCTTCTTGACCCTGCTAACGGTGGTACAATCGTATCTCCATCACAGGATATGGTTCTTGGTATCTACTATATGACTTCTGTCAAGCCAAGCGGAAAGGGAACTGGTCGTCGCTTTGTTTCTGCTGAAGAAGCATATATGGCTGCAGACCGCAGTGTTGCTTCTTATGCCGCAGATTCAGATGAAGCAGACTCATTTGCAAATACTCACAGTATTGAATGGCAGTCGTTGATTAAAGTTCCTGCACCGAAGGATTGTTTTGATAAAGATGAAAATGGCAATCCTAAGTTCAAGAAAGGCGATGTTATCGAAACTACAGCAGGTCGCTTGAAGTTCAACGAAGCAATGCCAGAAGAAGTTGGCTATGTCAACAGACAGATGATTGATAAAGACCTCAAGAAGATGATTGAGGATGTTTATCATACACAGGGCGAATGGCTTACAATCCGCATGCTTGATGCTATCAAAGACGTTGGATATAAGAACGCTACATATTATGGTGCAACTCTTTCTATGGACGATATTCTTATCCCTGAAGAAAAAGCAGAGATTATGAACAAGTCTAATGCAGAAGTTGCTAAGATTGTAAACGACTTCTCTAAGGGTGCTATTACAGGCGAAGAGCGTTACAACCGCGTTACAGATATTTGGCAGAGAACAAACGAAAAACTCACAAATATCATGATGGAGCACATGGAAAAAGACCGCGAAGGCTTCAACACCATCTTTATGATGGCAAAATCTGGTGCTCGTGGTTCTAAGAAGCAGATTTCTCAGCTTGGTGCTATGCGTGGTTTGATGGCTAAGCCGAACGGAGCGATTATTGAGCTTCCAATTCGCTCAAACTTCAAAGAGGGCTTGAACGTTATCGAGTACTTCATTTCTACAAACGGTGCTCGAAAAGGTTTGACCGATACTGCTTTGAAGACTGCTGATGCTGGTTACATGACACGCCGCTTGGTTGATGTTTCTCAGGACGTTGTTGTAAACGAAGACGACTGTGGTACAATCAACGGTATTGACTACACAGCAATCAAAGACGGTGAGAACATCATCGAATCTCTTGCTTCTCGCATTGCAGGACACTACTCAATCGAGCGTGTTTTGGATCCTGTTACAGGTGAAATCCTTTGCGATGTAAATGAGTACATCGATGAAAAACTTGCAAAGAAAATCGATGAAGCTGGTGTTGAGAAAGTCAAACTCCGCACTGTACTTACTTGCGAATGTGAGCACGGTATTTGTGTAAAGTGCTACGGTAAGAACTTGGCTCGCGATAAGATTGTTGAAATTGGTGAAGCAGTAGGAACAATCGCAGCTCAGTCAATCGGACAGCCTGGTACACAGCTTACTATGCGTACTTTCCACGTTGGAGGTACTGCTACAAAGGCAACACAGGATAATCACATCGTAATGAACTATCCTGCTCTCATCGACAAAATCGAGGGAACACATGTTGTCCTTGATGACGGTAAGTGGCTCTTTACTCGTAAGGGAAAGATGACTGTCCAGAAGATTATCAACAAGTTTGAGATTACTTCTTCAACAAAACTTGCTGTTGCCGACGGTGCTAGAATCTTGAAAGACACTGTGCTTTTCAAGAAAGGCAAGGAAGAGTTTAAGGCAAGCGAAAAAGGTAAAGTAAAGGTTCTTAACAAAATCCTTTATGTCCTTGGTAATGACCAAATTATCGATATTGCAAACGGTTCTACTATCTATAAGATGGCAGGAAGCGAGTGTGAGAAAGATGAGTTTGTTGGTGAGTTCGAGCCATACAACGAGCCGATTATCGCAGAGCAGGACGGTGTTGTTCACTATGAAGACATCATCGCAGGCTCTACACTTGAGGAAACTCTCTCTGCTGACAGAAAGTCAAAAGAGCGCCGTATTATCGACTTGCACCTTGATGTAAAACAGCCTCGCATCGAAATCACTGATGATGCTGGTAACACTCTTGGTTCTTACTATTTGCCAGCTGGTGCTTTGATTCGTGTTGACGACAACCAGATTGTAAAGGCTGGTGAAACACTCGCAACAATGGCAAAAGAAGCATCAAAGACAAACGATATTACAGGTGGTTTGCCACGTGTTTCAGAGTTGTTCGAAGCTCGTCGTCCAAAAGAGCCAGCTGTATTGGCAAAAATTACAGGTACAGTTCGCTTCAAGGGCATCAATAAGGCAAAGAGAATTATCATTGTTGAAGATGAGTACGGAAAGCCTCATGAACATGAGATTCCTATGAACAAGCGTCTTCTTGTCCGCGATGGTGATAAAGTTGAAGCTGGCGAGAAACTCTCTGACGGCGCAATTGACGCACACGATATTTTGGACATCAAGGGCGAAAACGCATTGCAAGAGTTCTTGATGGACGAAATCCAGTCTGTTTATCGCGCACAGGGCGTATCTATCAACGACAAGCACATTGGTATCATCGTTCGACAGATGCTTCGCAAAGTCGAAGTCGTATCTGTTGGAAACACGAAGTTCATCTTTGGACAGTCTGTTGACAAGTTCCAGTTCCGTGCAGAGAACGAGCGCGTTATGGCAGAAGGCGGAGACCCAGCAATCGCACGTCCGATGTTCCAGGGTATCACAAAGGCTGCTTTGAACACAGATTCGTTCATTTCAGCAGCTTCCTTCCAGGAAACAACTCGTGTCTTGACCAACGCGGCTATTGCGGGCGCAACAGACCATCTTCGCGGCTTGAAAGAGAACATTGTTATCGGACACATGATTCCAGCGGGAACAGGTATCCGAAATTATCGCAATATCAAACTTTCAGACGCGTACAGCGATGACCTTGATGCAAAAATGCTCGAAGTCCTTGAGAAACGTCGCGAAGAAAGAGCGGCAATGCAAGCAGAAGAATTTGGCGAGTACGAGCGCGAAGAAGACTAAAATTCGCTCTTTGAGTGCTTGACCGAATTGCATTGAATTCGTTATAGTATTGAAACCTGCATTTCAAAAGTGCAGGTTTTCTTAACAGCCAAATTTGACCGAGGTGCTGCTCGGCAACAATATAGGAGATTAGGCCGATGCCTACAATTAATCAGTTGATTCGTAAGGGTCGTCAGTCAGCTGCAAATACAACTAAAGCTCCCGCGCTTCAGTCTTGTCCGCAGAAACGTGGCGTTTGCACACGTGTTATGACTGTTACACCGAAAAAACCAAATTCAGCTCTCCGAAAGGTAGCTCGTGTTCGCCTTAGCAACGGAATTGAAGTTACAGCTTACATTCCAGGAGAAGGACACAACCTTCAGGAGCACTCAGTTGTTCTTATCCGTGGTGGACGTGTAAAGGACCTTCCTGGTGTTCGCTATCACATCATTCGTGGTACAAAGGATACTTTGGGAGTTGAGAACCGCAAGCGTGCTCGCTCAAAGTACGGTGCTAAGAAGCCAAAGGCATAATAAGGAGTCTGGAAAATGGGTAGACATAAGAAGTCAGTTGACCGTCCAATCGTTCCGGACGGAAAATATAACAGCAAGGTTATTACAAAGTTCGTTAAGCGCATGATGCTCGACGGAAAGAAAGAGACTTGCACAAAGATTGTTTATGAAGCAATGGACAAGCTCAAGTCAAAGACCGACAAAGACCCTCTCGAAGTGTTCTTGAAGGCTCTTGACAATGTTAAGCCTGTCGTTGAAGTAAAATCACGCCGCGTTGGTGGTGCAACATATCAGGTGCCTATCGAAATCCGCGATGACCGCCGCGAAGCTCTTGCAATGAGATGGCTCATTGATGCAGCACGCCGCCGCTCAGGACACGGAATGGCTGATACATTGGCTTCTGAGCTTCTCGATGCATTCAACAACACAGGAACTGCATACAAGAAGAAGGAAGACACACACAAGATGGCAGAAGCAAACAAGGCTTTTGCACACTACCGCTGGTAGTTTTCTATACAGTTCGAACGATACCGCTAGAGCAATCTGGCGGTATTTTTTTATGCTGTCAAAGCCCGACCCAAAGCGAGAAAAAACTGTATATGAGCCAAAAACACTCAAAGTAAGTCATATACAATTTGTATACGACAAGAAAACACGCCAAGTCTGCTCATGTACAATATGTATATGAGCAGAAAACGCTTCGGGCGAGGCGTATACATATTGTATACGAGCCAAAAATTCTACGAAACAGAACGTATACAATATGTACACGAGCAGAAAACGCGTCA
>CACYWZ010000010.1 GCA_902778325.1 uncultured Spirochaetaceae bacterium | reverse complement strand
AGGGAAGCAATAAATTCAAATTTAATTACTACCCATAGAAAAAGAAGCCAATAAATTTGAATTTTTTATCTCCCCAAGTCAAAAGGAAGCAATAAATTTAAATTTAATTACTATCCATAGAAAAAGGAGACAATAAATTTGAATTTATTGGTCGGATTTTAAAAAAGGAAGCAAAAAACAAGAATTTTTTGCTTGCCATGTCGCGAAATAAAAAAAAATCATCGGCGCAAAAAAAAGACTTCCAAAAAGGAAGTCTTATAAAAGTTGGTGCTAATAGGACTCGAACCTATGACATACGGAATATGAGTCCGTTGTTCTACCAACTGGACTATAGCACCAAGTTTTCGTTTGATGTTTGGCATTCTATAGAAACTCTGAATTTTTGTCAAGCCGTGCATAAAATTTTTTCTGTTCTTAATACTTTTTGCACTGATGTTGCCGAAAAAAGTGGTACGGTAAGATAAAATTGCATATTCTTGCACATCTTTACATAATTCTTGCAAAAATATACAATATCACTTGTCAAATTGAGAATTTTAGGAGAAAAAATTTATGGCTGTCGAGATAGAAAAATTTGAAACGCCGTTCAAGGGCAGGTCTCTTTTGAATTGGATTGATTGGACGCCTTCGGAAATTGAGCAGATTTTGGATTATGCGATTTTGGTGAAAAAGCAGTCTCATGCGGGCGAAATCCATCAGCGCTTCTTGGGAAAAACTATTGCGCTTATTTTTGAAAAGCGCTCGACACGAACCCGCTCTTCTTTTGAGACGGCGTTTGGCGAGGAGGGCGGACACCCTGTTTTTATGTCGACGGACGATATTCAGCTTGGAGGAAAAGAGAGCGTTCGCGATACGGCTCGTGTTTTGGGCAGAATGTTCAGCGCGATTGAGTTCCGTGGCTTCAAGCAGCAGCATGTTGAGGAACTTGCTCAATATTCAGGCATTCCTGTGATAAATGGGCTTACTGACGAGTTCCATCCAACGCAGGCTCTTGCGGATGTCATGACGCTCAAGGAGCATTTTGGGTATCTGAAAGGTTTGAAGATGGCTTTCTGCGGCGATGGTCGAAACAATGTCGCACGCTCTCTTATGCTTATTTGCGCCAAACTCGGCATTGATTTTGCAATCTATAGCCCGAAAGAATTGTTCCCTGATAAGCAGATTCTTGAGATTTCAAAACCGTTTGCAGAAAAATCTGGTGCTAAGATTTCGATTTCTGATGAAATTTCTGTTGTAAAACGTTCAAATTGCTTGTATACTGATGTATGGGTTTCAATGGGAGAAGAAGCGCTCAAGGATGAACGCACCCGTCTGCTTTCCCCTTTTCAGGTGAATTCGGACTTGATGGCTTCGACAGGAAATGCTGAATCTATCTTTTTGCATTGTCTGCCTGCCGTGAAAGGTCAAGAAGTTACTGAAGAAGTTTTCGAGTCATCTCAGAGCAAGGTCTGGGAGCAGGCTGAAAACAGAAAGCATACCATAAAGGCCATAATGCTCGCACTTATTTAGGGCATTATAAGACCACAAGGAAGGAAAACATGAAGAAGTTCGTATTGGCAGCGTTGGTTACACTCTGCATGGTATTGCCTACTTTTGCTACAGCCAGTTGGAAGCATGGTAATAATGAGTCTGCATACTCTTACAAGAGTGCTGTTATTTACAGAATTTTGGAAACAAGCGATGCGTATGTTGTAAAGTATGCAAAGGCTGGAGTTGCGATTGGACAGACTGTTGTTCCAAAAAAATGGCTCAAAGATCGTCCATGTCAGCTTCAGGTTCGTTTTCTTCCACGTCAGTTGACTCCGTACATCACTGTTATCAAGAAAGACGGTGCTTTCTACAAAGTTGTTTTGAACTTGCCTGAAAGCAAAATGGACAGTGTTTGGGGTATTTTGAGACGCGGCTCAAAGATTTCTGCAGAAGGTGTTGAGTCTGTGGAACTTGAAGAGTAGTTTTCTTAGTTAATGAATGAAAAGCGCCTGTGCTTGAGATGAGCATGGGCGTTTTTTAGTTTATACGCTTCCTTTACACGATTTGCTTTTTCCTTTAGACTGTTGCGCAATTACATTTTTTTATAATCTGAAGGAATAATTAAATGCAAATCCTTGATGACGAACAGTGCGAAAACTTTAAGGCGTTTGTCGATTCTCACGAGTTTTTTATTATTGCAGGGCATAAAGAACCTGACGGTGACTGTGTTTCCTGTTGTATTGGAATGGCGGCGCTTATTTCACATTTTGGAAAGCAGTATCAACTGATTTCAGCAGGTCCTTTCAAGCGTCCTGAAATCAAAAAATATGCCACAAATTTCACGAATGCACTTGATTTTATGACGCAGGACGAGCGGAACAGAACAGGGCTTATCATTGTGGATTGCTCAGAATTGTCACGATTGGGCGATATTGATGGCGATTTGAAGGGCTTTGACACGTTTATCGTTGACCATCACAAAACCGCCGATGCTTCTTGGGCGTCTTATATCATTGACCCGAGTGCGCCTGCTGCATGCTTGATTGTCCAGCAGCTTTACGAGCGCCTTGTTGGAAAAGCCGATAAAAACGTTGCAAAGCAATTGTTCTTCGGGCTTTCAACAGACACAGGTCATTTCCGTTTCCTCTCAGAAGATTCTGCGGAAGTGTTCAAAAGCGCCGCTCGACTTGTGGAAGATGGTGCTAATCCTCGAAAAATCTATGATGAAATGTCTGGCGGAAAGCCGTTTTTGACAAGAAAATTGCTTGCTGTGATGCTTTCGAGAACAGAAAGATATTTCAACAACAAACTTTGCGTAACTTACGAAACAATGGAAGACACAAAAAAGTTTGGTGCTGAAGGACGCGATTCTGATGCTCTTTATTCGCTACTGCTTGCTGTGGAAGGTGTTGAGGCTGTTCTTTTTGTAAGACAGGAAACAGAAAACACTTGCACAGCTGGCTTCCGCTCAAAAAATGCTGTTGACGTCAGCGCTATTGCCGCAAAGTTCGGAGGCGGCGGACATAAAAACGCTTCAGGATTAAGTGTTGAAGGAAAAATTGATACGCTTATTCCTCAAATCCTGAAAGAATTTGCAAAAGTTCTTTAATAATATCGTATTTCACAAATCTAGATATCATAAATAGAATCGCAGCAGTATTTTTTTCTGGAACTGTTGCGATTTTGTTTTATTTTTGTTCAAGACTCAAAATTAAGTTACTATGAAAAACGAAATTGACCTTGAACGTGTTTATGACGATTTTGTTAGTGGCAAAAGCACCAAGAACGCTACTTTTTGGAATATAGCTCAATTTTTTATAGTCTCTCACCCATCATATATTCCTCTGGATTACGACAACAAGATGGATTTTTTGCTCTATAATTACAATCGCATTTTTGGAATTATTTCCCGCTTTAATAAGAGTGCAGGCGCTTTTACTGTCTTTTTGCGCTATGGGCTTTTGAAAGAAATACGAACTTGGAAACGGAAGATTGCAATAAAAAGTATCAATGAATCTTACACATATTACGCTCTTGCTGCGGAGAAAGAGATTTATGGTGACTGTGAATGTTCTGTGGAAGAAGAAATTGCCGAAAGAGAATGTGTTTATAGAAAGAATCCTTTTGCGGACGTGCGCAAAAAAGACAGAGAAGAAACGAAAAAGATGAAACTAATAATGCACATTTTGGCGCTCAAAGCGTGCTATTACATTACCGATTTTCAAATTTCTTGCGTCGCGAAGTTTTGCGGAATAAAAATAAAAAAATTGCTTTCGGAAATTGATGCGCTGAAAAAAATGCTGGACCGAAAAATCTCAGCGCGTGAGAGAAAAGTTTACACAAGAGATAATGCTTTTTATTTTCGCAGAAAATATGAATATGAAATGCAAAATGTAAAAAACGGCTTCTTTGATTGTTGCGATTTTGAATATTTGGAAAGAGGATTTGAGAAAAACACAAAACGTTGGCTTGACAGAATAAAAATACTTGGAGACCAAAATATGTTAAAAATATCTCCCTCGTACAACGAAATCGGAATTGTTCTGGGCGTGGGCGGAAAGAAAATCGAATATGATTTTTACAATGCGGCAAAAGATTACACAATTGAGCATTATTTTGAATGAGATAAAGAAAAACTTCTATTGCGCGCACTCGAGTCAAAATGTGCGTGTCATGCTGAACTTGATTCAGCATCCGCTGGTTGCTGAACGTAGCCGAAGCACAGATTCCGAAACAAGTTCTCCAATGACAGGTGAGCGTCATGCTGAACAAGTTTTCAGCATCCGCATTTTAGGCTTTTGCAACTTCCGAAACGAGTTCTCCAATGACATTTTTGAACAAAATCTCGTTTGCTGGGAGAATTCCGAGTCTCGAACAAACTAAATTTCGTTCGCTGACCCTCAGGGAAGCTTCTAACAAACTAAATTTCGTCTGCTGAGCCTCAGGCTTCAATGTACATTTAAGACATTGCTCCGCTGAGTGCCAGCGTTCAATGTACATTTTAGACATTTGTTTGCTGTGTGAAATCAAAGGAGATATATTCGATTTCAATGAAAAAAGTGCGTGTACGGTTGCTGAGCCGTACCCTGAGCGGAGTCGAAGGGAGCTGAAGCTCAGAAACAAGTTCGCTCATTTCGACTACGCTCAATGACCGTGCTTTTCGGAAAAAAACTGCTATTGCCACTCATTGATAAACTTATTAACATATTCCGTATGAAGATATATCTTGCAACTGGAAACGAACACAAAAAACGTGAGATGGAAAGAATCTTTCAGGGATTTCAAATCGTAATCCCGAAAGATGAGAACATTGACTTCAATCCTGATGAAACAGGCTCTTCTTTTGTTGAAAACAGCCTCATAAAAGCAAAAGCTCTGTACGATATCGTTCACGCTCCTGTTATTGCTGACGATTCAGGAATCTGCGTTGACGCATTGGGCGGCGCGCCTGGCATTTTTTCGTCGCGATATGGCGGAAAAGACGCTCCAAGAGGAAGAGCGGACGGCAAAAAAACAGCGCAGGCTGAGCAGAACCGCTTTTTGATTGAGCAGCTTAATGAAGCGCTGGAAAATGGGAACTTGCCAAAAGCGCCGTATTTGAACGGAAAGCGCTCCTGTCATTACTCTTGCGCTCTTGTGTGCTATGCGGGAAATGACCGCTTTTTTGCAGTGCAAGAAACGATGGAGGGCTCTCTTATCGAGAAAATCGAGGACGCTTCCGGCGAGGGCGGCTTTGGATATGACCCGCTTGTGATAATTGCGCGATACAAAAAGACTGTCGCCGAGCTTTCGGACGCTCAAAAAGATGAGATTTCGCACAGAGGAAAGGCTGGACGCGCTCTTTTCGCTTTGGTGAAAGACGTTTTGAATCAATGACAAAAAGTAATTGCCCGCTTTAAAACGACGAATGACATTTATGATAACTTTCTTTTACTTCATGGAGAGAAAATAATGATAGAAGATTTATTTGAAAGCAAAAAGGCTCTGTTTGCAGATGGTTGCAGAACTGAGCTTCGCGCTCAGGAAAACCGTCAGACAAAGATTTCTCTTGCAAACGGCATTATCACGGCAAATACGAATACTTGCGCTTCTGGTGTTGGCGCAAGGGTGTACAAAAATGGTGTGTTCGGCTTTTCGTCAACAGCGGAGTATTCTTCGCTTGCCGCTGACAAGGTTCTGAAGGCTGCGACTGAGAACGCTCTTTTTTTGGGAAGCCATGCTCCGAAAAAATCTGTGATAATTCCGCCGTCAGAATCTGGCTGTTTCAAGGTGAACAAGGTCATTGAGCCTACAGCCCAAAAGGATTACATCGACTTTTTGCAGTCCTTGGACTCTTATATCGTCAAAAACTGTCCGAACATCAAGAGCCGCTATGTTTCGCTCTCTGCCGATTCGATGGACAAGATTATCTACACGTCAGACGGCTATTGCGGGCACCACACTTCCCCAAGAAGCTATATTTATGTCACTCTTGAGACCGAACACAAAGACGGCACTCCGATTGACCTTTTCACAGCTATTGGCGGTTTCGGAAACTTTTTTGACACGCACAAAAATATTGATGATTGCTACAAGGAAATAGACGAACTCTACAAAAAACTTATGGACAAGCGTGAAGGCGTTTATGCTGAGGCTGGCGTGAAAACTGTCGTCTTGGGAGGCGACCTTGCGGGAATGATTGCGCACGAGGCTGTGGGGCACACTGTTGAAGCGGACTTGGTGAAGATGGGCAGTGTAGCAGGTCCAAACTTGAACAAAGTCGTGGCGTCACCTCTTGTGAATCTGACGGATTTTGCGCATACAGCGTTCGGAAAAAGCGCTCCTCTTCCTGTTTTTGTCGATGACGAGGGCGTTTTGGCGGAAGACGCAGTGCTGATTAAGGACGGCGTTCTTGTTGGCTATATGAATGACAGGGAAAGTGCTGCCGAGTTTGGAGTGAAGCCTGTCGGAAACGCTCGCGCTTGGGCTTTTTCGGATGAGCCGATTATCCGCATGCGAAATACTGCGGTTCTTCCTGGAAAAGACAAGCACGACGACATTATCGCTTCTGTTGATGATGGCTATTATCTTATTGACACTAACAACGGAGAGGCGGATTTGACTGGCGAGTTTATGTTCGGTGTTTGCATGGGCTACGAGATAAAGAAGGGCAAACTCGGTCGAGCGCTCATGGATACGACTGTTACAGGCATTGCGTTCGATATGCTGAAAACTGTTGATATGGTCAGCGATAATATCAACTGGTCAAGCAGCGGATTTTGCGGAAAGAAGCAGTGGATTCCTGTCGGAATGGGAGGCCCTGAGTTAAGATGCAAAATTACAATTGGCGGAAAATAAGCGGTGGTTTATTATGGAAGACTTGAAAGAAATTGCATTGAAGATAGAACGTGAATTGAAAAAGAACGGCGCTGATAAGGCTCATATTGTTGTTTCGCGCTCTGAGGTTCATGAGTTTAATGTTGTGAATGGTGAATTTAGCCTTTTCCGCACGCTTTTTGACGATGCGGCTGGAATGACTGTGTTCAAGGATAACAAAAAAGGCTCTGCTGCAATCAACAAACTTGACGATGAGGCGCTTGAGAAGGCTGCTGCAGATTGTATCAAGAGCGCAGAATCTGGTGTCGCCGATGACGCTTATGATATTGCGCCAAAACAGGAAAGCAGGGAGTTTTCTAATGAGGCTTATACTGGCGATATTAGTGCTTTTTTTGCTCGCGCAAAAGAACTTTTGGAAGATATAAAAAAGCGTCACCCGAAAATTTTGATTTCTGATACTGTTTTCAAGCATGTAAAGGGTGACAAATTTTATCGCAACACGAACGGTACAGAGTTTTTGACAAAACGTGGCTGGTACTGTGTGGAGGTTTCTTTTTCTGCGCTCGATGGAGAGAAAACGACTTCAATGAACGGAACTGGTGTTATCACTGAAGATTTGAGCACTCCTTTTATCGAGCTTTCGGACATCGAAAAAGAACTTTGCGAAACGGAAAAGCAACTTGAACTTCGTGCTTTTGACGGAAAAATCCCTGATGGCACGATTTTGCTTACACCAAAATGTCTTTCGCAGTTTCTCGGCGATATTATGTCAAATTTTGTCAGCGGTTCAGTTATTCGCGACAAAACAAGCATTTGGCTCGATAAACTTAATAAAAAAGTTGCTGATGAGCGACTTACTGTGCGACTTAGTGTTGACGATCCTCGTATCGTGTGCCCTCAAAAATATACAGAGGACGGCTTTATTTCTGAAAGCTACAACTTAATCGAAAATGGCGTCTTGAAATCATTCCGTCTTGATTTGTTCAATGCAAACAAAACGGGATTTGAGCGCACAAAAAACACTGATTGTGCTGTTGTCATAGAAGGTGGTGTTAAGCCTCTTCCAGATATTATCAAGGGAATAAATCGTGGACTTCTTGTTGGCTCGTTCTCTGGTGGAGCGCCTGGCACAAACGGTGATTTTTCAGGAGTGGCGAAAAACAGTTTTTATATTGAAGACGGCAAAATCAAATATCCTGTGAACGAGGTTATGATAAACGGGAATCTTTCTGATATTTTGATGAATATAAAAGATATTTCAAAAGATGTTGTCTGCAATGGAGAAGATGTTTTGCCGTATGTTTCTTTTGGAGGTGTTGTAATTTCTGGAAAATAAAAAAATATGATTCAAGATTACGACACCTATCGACGACAATATACAATGGGTAGCAACGAATAGAGCCTTCGTTGAAGAGAATGTTCGTGTTGCTCATATGCAAAAGATTGCGGTGTAGCCTTGTAATATGCAGTAGTCTTTTACAACAGGGAGAAAGGATTCGACCTGTATAAAAAATTCCATGGAGGAAAAATTATGGTCATCAACCACAACATGTCAGCTATGTTCTCAAATCGCACTTTGGGCGTTACAAATGGCTCATTGAGCAAGGACATGGAAAAACTTTCATCAGGCGAGAAGATTAACCGCGCAGGCGACGACGCTTCTGGATTGGCAGTATCTGAGAAAATGAGAAGCCAGATTCGTGGCTTGAACCAGGCATCTGAGAATGCTCAGAATGGTATCAGCTTCATTCAGACAACAGAAGGTTATCTGCAGGAGACTACTGATATTGTTCAGCGTATTCGTGAGCTCGCAGTTCAGTCATCAAACGGTATCTACACAGACGAGGATCGTATGCAGATTCAGGTTGAGGTTTCTCAGCTTGTTGCAGAAGTAGACCGCATCGCTTCACAGGCTCAGTTCAATGGTATGAACATGCTTACTGGACGTTTCGCTCAGTCAACTGGCGAGAATTCAGTTACAGCTTCTATGTGGTTGCACGTTGGTGCAAACATGGATCAGCGCATTCAGGTTTACATCGGAACAATGACAGCTCAGGCTCTCGGAGTTCGCGAGGCTGGTACAGAGCAGATTCTTCAGCTCACAACACCAGAGGATGCAAACCGCGCTATCGGTACTCTTGATGAGGCTTTGAAGAAGATTAACAAGCAGCGCGCTGACCTTGGTGGATACCAGAATCGCCTTGAGCATGCTGTTAAGGGATTGGATGTTTCTGCAGAGAATATGCAGGCTTCTGAGTCACGCATCCGCGACACAGATATGGCTAGCCAGATGGTTGATTACACAAAGAATCAGATTTTGTCTCAGGCTGGTACAGCTATGCTCGCGCAGGCTAATTCTCAGTCACAGAACGTTCTTTCTTTGATCAGATAGTGGACTGATGGTTTTGTCAGTAGTCGGAATTTTTTTTCGGCTACTGACTGTTTTTTTTTTATAACTTTAGCGTTTTTTTTAAAAATTTCCCTCTTTTTCTCTTTTCAATTTTATATCTCTGTTATATAATATGGGTTGTACAGCAATTTTGAAGTTGTTTGTACAAGTTATGTTCTTTTGTTTGTGCCAGTAAAGATGGTTTGTTATTCTCACACAATAACAAACAGTTTCTGCTGTTAGATTTTTGCGGTATTCGGAGGCGCAAAACCGAATCAGAAATCTCACAGACAGGCGTAAATCAAGATGGTTTATGTAGAGAACATGGAGGGCAATTATTATGATTATCAATCACAACATGAGTTCAATGTTTGCAGACCGCACACTTGGTTTGTCAAACGCAGCTTTGATGAACAATACTGAGAAACTTAGCTCAGGAATGAAGATTAACCGTGCAGGCGATGATGCTTCTGGATTGGCAGTGTCTGAGAAGATGAGAAGTCAGATTCGCGGTTTGAACCAGGCTAATAGAAATATTCAGAATGGTGTTTCTTTCATTCAGACAACTGAAGGATATCTTCAGGAAACAACTGATATTGTTCAGCGTGTACGTGAGCTTGCTGTTCAGGCTGCTAACGGTATTTATACAGATGAAGATCGTATGCAGATTCAGGTTGAGGTTTCTCAGCTTGTAGCAGAGGTTGACCGTGTTGCATCACAGGCTCAGTTTAATGGAATGAATATGCTGACTGGTGGATTTGCAAAAGATTCTCAGGCGGGAAAGATTATGCAATTGCAAGTTGGCGCAAATATGGATCAGAATGTTCAGATTTTCGTTGGCACAATGACTGCAACAGCTCTTGGATTAAGAGATGGAAGTGGTGCTGAAGAGAATGGAAGTTCTGGATTGCAGCTTTCTAGTGTAGAAAATGCTAATGCTGCTATTGGAAAGTTGGACGAAGCCTTGAAGACAATCAATAAGCAGCGTGCTGACCTTGGTGCTTATCAGAATCGTTTTGAGATGGCTGCAAAGGGTGTTGCTGTCGCTGCTGAGAATACTCAGTCTGCAGAATCTCGTATTCGCGATACTGATATGGCTTCAGAGATGGTTGATTTTACAAAGAATCAGATTCTCACACAGTCTGGTACTGCTATGCTCGCACAGGCTAATTCTCAGTCACAGAACGTTTTGGCTTTGTTGCGTTAGTATCTAAGTTGTTAACTGTTGAAAAGATTTCTGGATGATATCTTTTCAACAGTGGTTATAATAAGCAGAATGGTCGCGCCCCCTTTCTGTTTATTTTTTTTTAGGAGATAGTCAAATGACAATAAGTGGTTGTTCTGGTGTTGCAGAAAAGTCCGTAAACTCCGTATCATCCAATAGTGAAATTGGAGCTGCTATTGCTAAAAAATCATTACCGAAAGTAGTTTCTGCTCGAAAAGTAGAATATTTGATGAATGATTCGATAGAAGTAGCTCATGACCTTGAAAAAAATAATGCAAAGGTTGAAGCTCAGTCTCGTGCTGTGCAAAAAATTTCAGCAGATGTTGTTGGACGAAAAACTCAGTTTACAGTTGTTAAGGATTTAGGCTTAATTGTTGAGATTGTTGACCCATCTACCGATAAAGTAATAAAGGAGATACCTTCCAGAGAGTCGCTGATTTTAAAAGAGCGTATGGAAAGAACGGCAGGTCTAATTTTTCATAAGACTGTTTGAATTTCTTTTTTACGTAATAAATGCACTCAATCTGGTAGGAGTGTGCATATAGATGGCTGATATAAGTATACCAGGGGTCAGTAATAAATACAGGTCTAATGAAACTGTAGAAGGTCTCATGAAAATAGAACGAATTCCTCTCAATCGCGAGCAGGAAACTCTTGAATCGTATGAGACTCAGCAGACTGCTTGGCGAGATATCAATCAGCGAATGTCTGATCTTCGCTCTAGTGCAAAATCTTTATATTCTTTTGAAAATCCATTTAACAACAAATTAGCAGATTCAACTGATGAATCTGCGATAACTGCTGAACCTGGTCGAGATGCATCATTTGGTTCTTTTAAAATTGATGTTATAGCACCAGCTGCTGCGGATAGATTTATTTCTGATGAATCAGATAAGAAAAGTACTGTGCCTTCTGGAATTTATACTTACCAAATTGGTGAAAAAACAATTTCTATGCCATGGAAGGGAGGAAAACTTTCTGATTTTGTTACAAGTTTAAATAAGCGCGGTGGAAAAAATTTAAAAGCATCCCTTGTAAATGTAAGTTCTAGTAAACAAGCGTTATTGTTAGAATCCCTTTTGACTGGAAAAGAAAATCGTCTTGTTTTTAAAGACAGTGCATTGTCTTATGCGATTGAGACTGGAATGCTCCAGAAATCAGAAAAAAATGTTGTTACATTTGCGAATGATAAAAGTTCTATGACACTTCCGAATTTAGAATCTGAAGCTACTGAAGGTGTCCCTGAACTTTCTTTAGATGGAGTAGAAGAAAAAGATGGAAATATGAATCTTTCTCCTCGCTCTGCATTTGAGATACAAATTCCTGATGAAATATTAGCTGATAAAGATTCGATAATTTCTTTTTCAGTGTCTACAAATCAATTAGAGCATGATATAACTGAAAATCAACAAATTATAAGTGAGGTTTCTGATAATTCAGACTCTGCATTTTCAGAGCCAGAGTTACCTCCTCCTGGTTCTATTTCATTTAATGGGGTTACTATTTTTAATAATCCTGCAAATACGTTTTTGGAACTTGAACCTGAAAAGGAATTTGTGCAAGTTGACCCCATAATAGATGATTCTTTTGTATATCTAAAAAATGCTGATGGTACTGAAACTTTTTTTGATATATCGCAATTTCCTGTCGATTCTGAAACTGGAGAAACTCAAGTTAGTTTTCCTCTTAGTGATTATCCTGATACAGTTGCTATAATTATTAAAAATAGAAATACAGGTCGAAGTGTTTCTGTTTCTCCTATGAAAGCTTCTCCATCAACAGAAGATGAGTTTGGTTTTGAGCCAGTTCATCCAATTACAGTTGCTTCTGATGCTATTTTTAAATATGAGGGGATAACTATTACTCGTGCGAATAATTCTGTTGATGATGTAATACCTCATGTCACTCTTCATATAAACGAAAAAACTGAAAAAACTGCAACTATAAATATTAAGCCTGACACAGAGTCTGCGAAGAATGCTTTGATAACATTTATTGGAAAGTATAATCAGACACTTGCAGAGTTAAATATTTTGTCTCAAAATAAACCAGAAGTAATTGCAGAACTTGAATATTTGAGTGATGAGGAAAAGGAGTCTGAAAAGAAAAAACTTGGCTTATTTCAATCGGATTATTCATTATCAAGTGGAAAAACTTCGCTTCAGCGTGCTATTTCTGGTAATTATCGCTACGCAGATGATGCTGAAATTACAATGTTGTCTCAAATTGGTATTTCAACGAACGCTTCTGGTTCTTCCGGAAGTTACAATGCTAGTCAAGTGCGTGGATATTTGGAAGTTGACGAGAAAAAACTTGACAGTAGTCTTGAGAACCATCTTGATGAGATAAAGAACCTTTTTGGATATGATAGTGATGGTGATTTAATTATTGACAGTGGGATTGGGCTTTTGATAGATAAGCAATTAACTGCGTGGGTTCAATCAGGAGGAATTATTTCTAGTAGAACAGCATCTCTTGATACTAAAATCCAGAATTCAAAGAAGAAAATTGCAACTCTTGAAACTCAACTTCAATCTAAAGAGTCTGAACTGAAGCGAAAATATGCGCAGATGGAGAGTTCTCTAAATAGTCTTCAGTCGCAGTCCAATTCTATCGACAATACTTTTAATCGAAATAATAATTAGACTTTTATGTTTATTTTTGGTATACTGGAAGAGGTGTAAAAATGGATTTTTTTGTAAATAGTGAGAAAATTGACGTAAGTCTTGAAAACGAAAAAACTGTTGGAGATGTGCTTGTAGCTTTTGAAAAAGAATTTGCAGCAAACGGTGCAACCACAGTTGCGATCACGCTAGATGATGAAAATATTTCTGCAAATGATTTTGAGCGAATTGCAAAAAAATCGTTGTCAGAATGTTCTAAACTAGAACTTTCGGTAATGAATGTTTCTGATATTGAGCGAGAATTAAAACTTTCTGCTGATGATTTTTCAAAATTGGCAGATGAACTTGAAAATATTCCAGTACTTATGCAATCAGGAAAAGATGCAGAGGCTGGAGTATTGATAAAGCGAGTTGCAGATGAAATAGAAAACTTTTGTAGAGTCGCATCTCTTTCTCCTGAAAAGTATGATAAAATGATTTTAGATGGAAAGCAGTTCTCTGAATTTTTTGCAGAATTTTCCCCCATTCTCAAAGATTTTGAAAGTGCGTTGGAGTCAAAGGATACTGTGTTAACGGGTGATTTAGCTGAGTATGAGCTGACACCTCGTATTAGAGCGATTGCTAATGCAATTAGGATGTAGCTTATGAAATCAAATATATCTCCGCTTCAAGCTCGTGCTAGCGGCTATTTTGTCAATGTTATTATCATTGGTGCTGTAATAATTTCTCTTCTTGTTCTTTTCTATATTGTCTATCGAACTTTAACAAAAAAGTTCAATACGCCAGAGTGGATTGAGGCTCAGAAAAAAAAGCCTATAACTGCAAGAGATTTGAAACAGGCCACAAAGGATTTAAATCTGACAAGTGATGAAAGGGATTTGCTTTGGGAAATTGGGCACAAATATACAAATGTAAATATAATTTATTTGGTTCAGGATTCTGACAAATTTGGAGATATTTTTAGACAGCGCTATCAAGATTTCATTGCTGCCAATGCATCTCAGCGTTTGATTTCTGTGCTTTTTACGCTTAAGGAGAAGATGGAGAATTTTTATCGCCGAGATGTTATTATTACTTCGACGAAAAATATTGAAGCTGGACAGACTTTGCAATTTGCGGATAAAGCTGGTGTACGTTGCAATGCTGTAATTGCTGATAATAGAACAGAAGGTCTTATTCTTTCGATACCAGATAATTTAGCAAAAGGACAGAATAAGCCAGATTCTCTTTCGCGAGTTGTGTTTTCATTAACAACTGCAAATGGAATTTCATATGCCCTTACAACACGAGTAGTGCGTTATCAACAAAATAGTTCGGGAACAGTGGAAATGCTTATTTCCCATACAAATGATGTTAAGCAACTTTTGCAGCGTCAAAATGACCGTGTTGAAATTAATTCTGGTTGCACTTTTGCGGCTGTTCGTGTTAGTTCTGATTCAAGCAGAAAGAATGATGTTTCTTATACTCCTCTTCAGCAGAAGTATAAGGGGGTGCTAAAAAATGTTTCAAGTGGTGGTTGTAGCCTTCTTGCAAGTCTTCCAATTCGCGAGGGGCAATACATTTATCTTGAGTTCCATTTGCCAAAGAAATCTGATAATATTGCAGTTGGAATAATTACAGGAACTGATAAATCCGATTCGCCTGGAAAATTTTTGCTACACATACAGTTTGTAAAAATTGAACCAGAAACGAAGAATATAGTACTTGCAATGGTAAATAAATTTATCTAACATTGCAGGGTAAGAACTTTTTTGGAGCAGCCTTAACTTATGAAAGTAAACGAGTTAAAAGAGATTGAGCGCGAAGAAGGGTGCGTTTATTATCGCCGAAAGTTTACAGCGATTGCTAATATGGAAATCCTTGCTAGAAACATAGATATTCCTGTTAATTTTATTATTGAAACAGGTCCCCTTGGCGACAAGAAAATTGAGTTTGGCGAAATAAAGGGTGATTTCAATTATCCTATTTTGCCAATAGTGAAATCACTTCGTGAATATGTAAAGAAAATGGACGAGGAAGGTGCATTACCACTATGACTCTCCGTTTTAAAACTGCTTCTGTAGAGGAAACAATTGCGTTAGGTGAAAAAATTGGAGCGCAATTGGTTGCAGGAGATATAATTGCAATGGAAGGCACTCTTGGTGCTGGCAAAACCACAATCACAAAAGGTATTGCAAAAGCACTTGGGGTTGATGATACAATAACTAGTCCTACATTCTGCCTTGTTTCTGAATATTCTGGCAGACTCCCTCTTTTTCATATTGATGCATATCGCTTAGACAGTGCTGAGGATTTTCAAGGTCTTGGTGCTGATGATATGCTTTATGGTGATGGTGTTTCGATTATTGAGTGGAGCGAAAAAGTTAGAAGCGAATTACCTAGAAAAACCATAACACTTCGCTTAGAGCCTTTGTCAGACGGTGGACGTGAAATAACATTGGAAAACTGGGAGTATGGGGAGATAAGATGAAAGCCCTTGTAATAGATACTGCTGCTACTTGCATTTATATTGCAGCTAAAAATGATATAAATACTGTAACACTCAGACTTGATATAGGAATGAAGCAGGCAGAAAAACTTTTGCCTGCTATTGATTATGTAATGGCTCAGGCTGAGTTAAAAGCTGATGAATTGAACTATATGGCTCTTACAACAGGACCTGGCTCATTCACTGGTTTGAGACTTGGAATGTCGGCTTTGAAAGCGATAAATCTTGCTCATAACGTTCCTGTTTATGGCATTCAAACACTTGATGCATATGCGCATTTTTGCTCAGATTCAATAAATCCTGTAATTTCTGTTATTGATGCAAAAAAAGATAGATTCTATGGTGCAATTTATTCGCATGGAAACAGAATCTGTGAACCCTTTGACGAAGAACCAGAAGATATTCGTCGACATCTTAATGTTGAGGATTCTTTTTTTGTGACAGGGCCTGATGCAGAATTATTCTGTTCAATTATGAGTGAACTTTTGCCTGCAACAAGTTTTATATGTGATAAAAATCGTAATGTGACAACAGACGCTCTTTTTGAAATAGCAGAAGAAATGATAAATAAAAACGAACCGCCACTTCAAGATTATGACGGTCCGTTCTACATACGAAAGAGCGAGGCTGAAGAAAAACTCGCAAAATAAAAAGTCTTAATTAAACAACTCGGAAAGCTTTTCGAGTGAATCAGGAACAGCATTTGCGGCGACTTTGTTTTCGGACTGAATCGCCTGAAATACTTCCTGTCTAAACACTCGGATATTCTTAGGAGCTTCAACACCAACTTTAACTTGGTCGCCATGAACCTCAATAATAGTTAGCGTTATATCCTGCCCAATTTTGATTTTTTCATCAACCTTTCTGGATAAAATCAGCATTATTCGCTCCTTTCCTTGATAGAATCAATAATGCTGTATTTTGTCGTCCAGCGGTCATTTGTCAAAATAGTCTGCATTGCCTTGTTGTTTGTTCTGTTAATCACGAGAGGTCCTAAAAGGTTCGCAGTGACAGGAGAACCATCTTGCGGAATCGTAATCAAGACAAGAACACACACCTCAGATGGAGAAACTATTCCGATTTTCGACAATTCCTTGTCGTCAACATCGATTTCGTAATCTTTGCAGATGATGAACGGGTCAACAACCAAAAAAGCCAATTCAGATGATTGCACCGATTGAAGCCACATAAAAGGCTTATATTCGCATTCGATAAGAGCATATTTTGTATACTCCTCGAAACCGAAAAGACCTTCTGGAATTGTGATTATGTGGGCATTATCAACTTCGATATTGCCCGACGATTTTGTCTTTACTAACATTTAGAATCCTGTTTGTTTTATAAAATTAGCGCATATAGTTCAAAAGCGTTGAAGAATACATCTTTCCTGCTCGGCTTAATGTCGCTTGCTGCACATAATCAAGCATCTTCATATCAGTTGCAGCTTTAGTGAAATCCAAGTCGCCCTCAGTAGAAATCATCTGCGTTGTGTTGAGCGCTGTTGCTGAATTGCGTGTTGCCTCACTCTGCAATCTTTCGTATTCAGAGCCGCTCTTTGCAATGTGTGTAACCAAGTTGCTCAAACCACTGTCGATAGATGCAAGAACGCGAGTTCCGACCGCCTCAGTGTCGCCTGAGAGCATAGCGTCGCGAAGAGCGATAACGCTGTCGAACAAAGAGCCTCCTGAAACCTTTGCACTTGATGCCAAGTTGTATGGAGGTCGCTGAGTCGGGTCTTTGATAAGACCAAGGTCGTTCAAAGTGTTGCCTGAAACGTCCTCAAGCCAAAGCTGTCTGCTGTCTGTTGTCTGAAGGTTCAAACCGTGCGTAATCGGGTCGATGCTTGCCTTGACCGCAGTTCCGCTGTTGTTAATCTTTGAAACAAGCGAGTACACATTGTCGCCTGCTGTGATTTTAATCTCCTGACCATCAACAGCGATTGCACAATCCTCCGCCGCCTGCCAACTGCTTGCGTCGCGCTCTGCATAAAGGCGCTGTGGCTCTGCCCAGAATGTGCGGTTTCCAGAGTTGTTGAGCGTGATATAAGCGTTCTCGTCAACCTCAACCTGCGTGTTTCCCATATCGCCACTGTAGCGAACATTCACGATAAGAGGCTCTCCGCTTCCTGGAACATTGCCCATATCGACTTCGAATGCAGTACCGTGAGTGCGAGTTCCAGCAAAAAGCGAATTGCCGTCAGGACCAACAGCATTGGCGTTCTGAATCATTTCCTTCAAAAGTTCGTCAACCTCGACAGACATATTCTTGAGGTCGTCTTTGGAATAAATACCGTTTGCACCCTGAACAGCAAGCTCTCGCACACGCTGCAAAACATCGAGATTCTGCTTCATATAGCCTTCGCGCACAGAAAGCTGGTCGCTTATTGCAAGCGCGTTCTTCTCGAATCTCTCGACTCTGCCCTTGTATGACTGATAGCGCACAAGATGACCTGCTGCAAGCGGGTCGTCGCGAAGCTCCTGAATGCGGCTCTGGCTTGCAACTTGCTTGTCAATCTTATTCTGACGCATCTCCTGCAAACGAAGGTTATACTGTGTGTCTGCATTAGTCATCTGCGATGATATTCTATACATTTTTGTTCCTCCAGAGCCTAAGGCTCTTTTCAAAATTTCTTTTTCAACTATTTGCAAGAGGAAAATCCCTTGCAAAATCAAATCGCGTCATTACGTTAGCGCGCACCGCGCTACTATGCTAGCGCACTTTTATACGCCAAGGCGGTTGATAACCGTGTCGATAAGGCTGTCCATAACAGTAACAATCTTTGCCGCTGCATTGTAGCCGTGCTGGAACTTGATGATGTCCGCAAGTTCCTCGTCGATGTTAACACCGCTGATTGAATCGCGAAGGCTTCTCAAGTCGCTCATAATAGCGTTCTGGCTTGCAACATTGTTTGCCGCTTGCTCACCGCGAAGACCAACGTTTGTTACGCTGTTTGCAAAATAATCGTCGAACGTGCGGTCTTTTCCAATCATAACCGCAGAGTTTCGGATTGCCGCAATCTCAACAGCCGCACGGTTGTCGCCAGATTCAGCAAAGCCGATTGCGTTCGGGAGCGCCGCCGCAACTGAGTTCACGTCAGCAGTGATAGCGCTATTAATCGCGATATAACTTGACGGGTTTTTCACAGGAGCAACCGCGAACTGAGCGCCGTTGAGCGCGTTCACAGCGTCCGCCTGCGCAAAGTCGTAAGCGCCTTCCTCGCCAGAAGCGGAAAGAATACCTGCGTAGCCCGTAAGGAAGAAGCCTGAGTCTTCGACATGGCGAATTACAAAATCAGGGTCTTCAATGTTTGCTGCCGTCGTCGCCTTGAGCGCAAGATGATTGTTCCTGTCGAGATACGCCTTTACTTCGGCGTCAGAATCGTTAATGCGGTTGATAACAGCCTCAACAGTATCAGTTGAATAATACGGAACAGAAACGTTGCCGCTTCTTCCTGAAAGCTGCATAACGCCGTCGATTCCGATTTGCGCTGTCTTTGCAAGTTCGTTCGTGCCTGTGAAGCGGAACACATAAGAAGTGTCCTCAACACCGTCGCCGCTTCTGTCGTAATTGCCGTTGACGTTCGTAACGAAAGGCTGCTGCGTAAAGAAGTCCAATCCCTTAACGTTGTTTGCTCCGACAGCGTTGCGATGCACATCGTTGACCAAATCAGCAAAGTTCATCGTCATTGTGTCGAGCGACTGCCGCTCAGAGCGAATGTCAGAATCACGAAGCTCAATCAAAGCGCCGAGAGAGCCCTTTTCAAAATGAGCGTCAACTCCAGTGTCGTTCCAGACAACCTTTGAATATCCGTCGTTGTCAATCACTGGCTCAACGTTGAAGCCGCGCGCAATGTGCCCCTGAACAAGAATGCGACCGTCAGTGTGAACCATGAACTCATCGCTGTCGCGGTTGCTTGTCGTGATATTTATGAGCTTTGACAAATCGTCGACCAACTTGTCTCTTCTGTCCATAAGGTCGTTCGGATTGTCGCCCAATCCCTTTGACTCAACAATCTGATCGTTGAGCGCTGCGATTTGCTTTGCATAATCATTGACCTGCTTCACAGTCGCTTCAATATCGCTGTTCAAAAGATTTCCGATGCCCTCAAGACTCTTCTCGCGCTGCTGAATTGAGTTTGTGAGCGACTCACCTCTGATGACAATCGCCTGCCTTGAGGCGCGCTCGTCCGGGTACATCGAAAGCTCTTGCCAAGCGTCCCAGAACTTGTCCATTGAAGTGCGGATTGACACCTCTTCAGGCTCGTTGTAAATCTGCTCAATCATCATGTAGTATTTGTCGCGAGTCTGCCAGTACGTTTCGTCGCTCGCTTGAGCCGTAATTCTCTGGTCGAGCTGCTCGTCGCGCACTCGGGAAATGCTTTCGATATTGACACCCTGACCAATTTGACCTGGCGTCTCCTCGCGAGTGAGGTCCGGGCGATAAAGCGGCTCAAAAGTACCGAGCGTTACACGCTGACGTGAATAGCCCTCAGTATCCGCATTGGAAATATTGTGACCCGCTGTGTTAATCAGCTGGTTGTGAGCCATAAGGCTTCGTTTTCCGATTTCTATTCCACCGAATGTAGACATTCTGCAACTCCTTTTAGAAAACCCTGTCTATAACAAGACTCTGCATAGACGGCTTTGCCATTTTTCCATAACGATTGTAAACAGTATTTTTGCGCTGAGGGACAATCTTGTCAAAAACGCCCTGCAAAAATCCATTTGCAGCAGAAACATAGGCGTTAAGAGCGTTGTTTTCAATCTTGCTTCGTGCAAGTTTCGTGCGAACCTTTGAAAGCGTGTCGCTCACACGCCTGTCGCCGTACAAAAATGCTCTCTCCTCAAAAGTGAGAACAAGCGGCTCGGCTTCCTCTCTCTCTTCAACTTCCTCGCTCTCGCTTTCCTGCTCCTCAATAGCCTCAGCAGTTTCTTCGGGGATTTCGCTCTCGGCATTCTCAGCGTCCTCGCTCTCTTTTGCCTCAATTTCGCGCATAGAAAGAGCCGTTTCCTGCTCGATGTTCATTCGCTGCTCCTCAAGTTCCATAAAGCGGGCAGAAAGCCGCTCCATCTTTATCATTGCGTCTTCCAGCTGCACCCAATCCTTTGCGACGACCGTATCATGAATGACGCCCTGACGCACAATAATCGAATCAAGCACGTTGTTCTCAGCCTTCAAAACTTTCAGCATAACTGGTTTCTTCTTGAGTTTTCCCGCCATAAAAAAGCACCCCAAACAAACAATTCTTTTTCTTATATCGGGAATTCTTTTTAACATCTTTAGAAGCGCTTTTGCCCAATTTTCCCCATTCTTTCGACTTCCTTCCGCGCTTGACGAAAAGAAAAATCAAAGCAGGTCGTTAACTCGACTTAATTGCGTCCCAGAAAAAAAAGGAAGGCATTAAGCGCACTTAATTGCCCGCCAGAAAAAAAAGGAGGCCGTTAAGTCCACTTAATTGCGTCCCAGAAAAAAAAGGAAGCCGTTAAGTCCACTTAATGACTCGCCAGAAAAAAAGTGAGCTCATTAAGTGCACTTAACGAGAAAAAAAAATTTTTTTCATTAAGTGCGCTTAACAAAAGAAAAAAGATTTTTTTCGTTAAGTAAGGAAAAGTCTACCGTTGACAAAAGACGTGTTAACGTTAAAAATATTTTTATGGAAAACTTGGATACAGAAATCAAACATCAGAATGCAGTGCTAGGCATTTTGAAATCATTTTTGGCGATAATTTTTGCTCTTGTCGCTGTTGTTGCTTTGTGGATTATTTTCTCGTGCGCTGACAGAAAAAACTCCCTTAGCGTTATTCCTCGCGATTATGCGGCGTTCGTGCATACTCGCTCGGCTTGGAGCGCTCTTTCTCCGCTCATTGACCTTCGCGCAAGCGATGAGATTTTGGCGATGGACGATTTCAAGCAGTTCCGCGAGCCGTTTTTGACTTTGCGCGAGTCAGAGTTCCGCAACAACAAGGCGGTGCAATACGTTTTGTCGCGCAGAATCGATGCCGCGCTCTATACTCTCGGCGCTGAGAGCCATTTTGTTGCCGCCGTCGATATGGGCGCTCTTTCCGCACTCTCGCGCTTGGCTTTTCTTGCTCCCGCTTTTGCGAAAGTCGAGGGACTTTCAAGCGAAAAAGGGGAGAGCGGCTCTTATCTTGTCTTTAGGGACAAAAATAGTTCTTTCTATATAAAACCGTATCACAATCTGCTTGTCCTGAGTGACAGCAAAGCCGTTTTTGACTCCTCGCTGAAGGCAAACGCAGAATATTCTCCTGATGAAGTCGAGCTAATGACGAAAAAAGATTCTCAGAGCGTCCGTATCACAAGCGATGTGCGCGCCTTGACCTCATCGCTCACAGCCGGAAGCCCTGAGCTTGAGGCGATTTGCAATTCCGTTCTCGGCGACAAGGCGATGAGCAGCGTTTCTTTTGCAATCACCGACGACAAGATACGTCTTCAGGCCGAAATCCCTTCTCCGAGTGAATCAGCGAACGACTTGCAAAAATTGCTTTCAAGGAAGAGCGAGATGCCTGTGCTTTTGGGAACTCTTGGCGAGAGCGTGCAGTATTACACGCTTGTCAATCTTGGAAGTCTTGAGGAGCTAAAAGATGCGTTCTTGCCGTTCGCGGGCGACGAAAAGCAGACGGCATCTCTTTGGAGCAAAGCCGATGGCGCTTGCCGCCTTGCGTTTTCGATGACGCTGAACGACCTTCTTTTTTCTTGGACAGGAAAAGAGTTCGCAGTTTTGGGCGTTGAAGGACAAAACGACCCCGTCTTTGCCGTTCAGATTAGTGACGAGAACAAGCGCCGCGATGTGTTTTCGCGCATTGTCGCCTCGATTCTTGTAAAAGACGGCTCTCCGTTCATTCTTGGCGGCGCACGCCTTGAGCAGCTTCAGCTCCCGTCATTCCTGAACGGCGTTCTCTCGCTTTTTGGCGTTAAGATGCCTTCCCCGTATTACATGGTTTTGGACGGCTTCGTTTATTTCTCCGAATCTCCTGAGACGCTTTCGTCTATTTACTCTTCGTCAAAAGCAAAAGAGCGCCTTTCTTCCGCGAAAGGCTTTTGCGAGGTCTCAAAAGACATTCCGAACGAATTTGGGCTCAGCCTGTTCTACAATCTTGAAAAGAGCGTTCCGTTCTTCCTTCGCTCTTCGTCCGTGCTCTCAAAAGTGCTTTCTCTTTACGGAACAGGGCGCTGCGATATCGCAATCAAAGACGGAAAAATCATCTTGCGCATTCAGTCTTCCGCAAAGGCACAAAGCGACAGCGCAAAAGTGTCTGGCTTCCCGATTGACCTTGCTTCGCGCTTCACGAGCGCTCTTGAAAAAGAGCCGGGCGACAAGGCAAGCACGGTTTTCTGGAGCGAGGGCGGAAAGTTTATCAAGGCGCTCGACTTGCACAGCCTTGAAATTCGCGAGAAGGAACTCAGCGAAGAAGCGTATATTGCCGCAAGCGACAAGGTTTTGAAGGGCAACGGCGTTCTTTGGGCAGTTACAAAAAGCGGCGCAGTCTATCTTTTTGACAAAAAGCTCGACATCGTGCCAGGCTTTCCGTTTTTGACGAGCGAGAGCGTGAGCGCAGGCGTTGCCGCATTCAAAAACAGCGTCGTAATCCCGACCGAAAGCGCCTCCCTTTGCTTTGTCGACGATGAGACGACCTCGTACAGCGTCGCCCTCAATCTGAACGGCTCGATTAAGTCCAAGCCAAGCGTCTCGGGCGACAGCGTTTGCGTTTACGACAAGAGTTTCCGCGGACAAATCTTGTTCGTCAAAGACAAAAAAGTCGTGAACGAAGAAAATCCGCTCTCAGTTCCGGGCATTGCGTTCGGCTCTCCGTCGCTCATCGAGGAGAAAGGCTCTTCACTAAAGAGCGCTTTCATCACGCAAAGCGGCGCTCTTTATCTGTGGCGCGACGGCGAAATCGCAGAAGGCTTCCCGATTCGACTCGAAGGCAACTTCCGCGCAAATGTCGCAGCCGACTCCCAATACATCTACGCGCTTTCAAGCTCCGCGCGCCTCTACAGAATAAGCGCGGACGGCAGTGTTTTGGACATTCAAATCCCAAAACGAAGCGCAGAGGAAGGCGGCGTTTTCACCGTTGACGACAAAGTCTTCGTGAGCGTCGACGGAAACATAATCTACGGCTTTGATTCAAACCTTGAACTCATCAGCAAGTTCCCGCTTCCAGGATTTGGAAAGCCCGTCTTTGCTGACGTGAACGGCGACAAGAAAAAAGAGTGCATCGTTTTGTCGCTGGACAAAAAAATCTACGCATGGAACGCGCGCTAAAACGTTTCGGAGGGTCAAAAATGAAAAATGTGGGAAAAATAGTGCTGCTTTTGGCTTCTATTTGCTTTTTTTTTTGCTCATCGCTCAACGAGGGCATTGTTTCAGTCGAGCAAACAGCGCAGAGCAGCGACATTCTTGCGCTGGAAGAGCTTCTGGCGTATGAGGACGCAAAATATTTGCTTCAGGAAGAGGCGACAGGCGCAAAAGACATCGCCTCGGCTGCCGAAAAACTCCTCGGCGTTCCAGGCTTGCAGAAGGCGAGCGAAGCGCGATTGTATGCGATAAAAGGAAGAGCGCTTCTAATCATCGGGCAGACTTCAAAAGCGCTTGAATCTTTCAAAAAATCAATGCAGGCGTACAAAGGCGACGTCCAGAATTACGTCCTCGGCTGTCGGCTCAAGGTCAAATGCGAGCCGTTCGTCGCCGCAAGCGAGGACGATGAGCACATCGTTGCCCTTGAAGACGCAATTCTCTCTTTCGTCGCGGGACTTTACCTTGATGCCGCCGCCAAATTTGACGCCGCGTTCTTGACTTTGCCTTCGTTCTACGCCGACGCATACAAAAATGTGCGCGACAAAGCGTGGAGCCTCCGCGCTATCGACGAAAACACGGACGAAGCGAAAATGAAGCTCTTGCTGAAAGAAAAACTTTCCGTGAGCGAACTCGTTTTGCTCTCAAGTTTGAGCCAAAATCTCACCTCTTCGTTCACCGCCGACAAGGCTTTGAGCGAGAGAGAGCTTTTCCGCACAATCGTGAGCGCAGGACTCTTGTCGCCCGTGAGCGCCAAAGAAGAAAAAGCCCTTTCTCAAGACGAAATCGCCACGAGAATAATCCTTGCGCGCTACATCTGGAACATCTTTTGCCGCACAAAAGGCTCTGGAAAGAAAGCCACAATCTATTCCGAGCTTTACAGAAGCGCCGGCGAGCAAAGCCCAGTGCCTGACGTCAGCACCGACAGCCCAGATTTCGATGCCGTGCTTGGCTCAATCGAAAATGAGCTCATGGATTTGACCGACGGCGAGCATTTTGAAGGCGACAAAGCTGTGAGCGGCACTGAAGCAGAAAAATATTTCCAGAAATTAAGATAAAACATTCAAAATAACATTGTCATTCTGCGCGACGAGAAGGCTATCCGCCATTTTCCGCTCAGAATGACAGAGACTCAATGTGTCATTCTGAGCGAAGAGAGTGAAACGAACGAAGTCGAAGAATCTATTCCCGAAAACCAAGAGCAGATTTTGGAGAATAAGGAGCAGATTCTTCGACTCCAAACGGCTAAACGCCGTTTTCCGCTCAGAATGACAGACATTCACAATCATATTTTCCATTCCCAAGTATAAAAGTATCACCATTTCGACCAAAAATATCATCATTTTGACCAAAAGTATCAACGATATGAACAAAAGTGTGATAGTTTTGGTGCTGAGAATGTAATTTTTAGTGCTAAAGTATCATCATAATGATGAAAATCTCTGTGCTTATGAGCAAAACTATCATCATAATGCTCTGAGAATGTGATTTTAGAGCCTAAACTATCATCAAAATGTGCTGGGATTGTGATTTTTAGAGCCAAACTATCATCACAGAGTCGAAAATCTCAGACTTTAGAAGCAAAATCTCGAAAAAAAACATTCGGGAGCAGACGAAAACTCCCTGAGCGTGGACAGCAGGACTTCTGGAACAGAGTTTTTGATTGAAAACTCAATTATTGCTGATTATATTATTATTTATGTCAAGGAAAGTTTTGATACTGACCTGAATTCAACTGCTTGGAGGAATTATGAGAAAGACAGCTTTATTGTTTTTTGTGATTTTTGCTTTTGCGTTCACGGCTTTTGCAGACCCGTCGTTTGTTTACAAACTCCACGCTCCGCTATATGTCAACGGAAGCAACGGATTGGTGCAGAACAAAAATCTTCCCAAAGATAATATCCGTGCATTTAATTTTGAAGAGCCTGTGCACGTTTATATGAAAATCATTGTTACTGCAAAAGGCGAGAAATACACGTCAGAAATAATCCCGTACTACAATTATCCAGTTTATTACAATACGTATTTTTCTGCGCCTTTCGGCACGACTCCTTTCGGGATGTCCGGGGATAACCAGGATGATATAAACGATTACATAGAGAGAATCGTAAAAATCAACAAAATAAAGAAAAGTACAGATGTTTATGTTGATATTGTTCTTGTGAGTATGGATTTTGAAACAGATTCTGTGCGTGTTGAACTTTCTGACAACGATATTTGTATCCGAAATATGAAGATTCCTGCTGAAGTAAAAGCCTTTTTAGAATCTAATTGATATTCTTTCGCGCCTGTTTCACTTTACTTTGCGCTTTTTTTTGGGTATAGTTAGAAATATATCCTTTTGGAGGGTTTTTGATGATTAAGACAGTAAAAGATGTCGAGCTTAAAGGCAAGCGCATTATTATGCGCGTGGATTTCAACGTTCCGATGAAAGACGGCGTTGTTCAGGACGATACCCGCATTATGGCGGCTCTCCCAACTATTAAGTACATTCTTGAGCAGAAGCCAAGAAGTCTCGTTTTGATGAGTCACTTGGGCGACCCGAAAAAAGACGTGAAGAAGGCGCAGGAGAAGGCTGAGAAGGCTGGAAAGACTTGGACTGACGCTGACGCAGAGAAATTTATCAACGGCAAGAACAGAATGAAGCCAGTTGTTGAGTATTTCGAGAAAAAACTCGGCTCACCTGTTACTTTCTTGCCAGATGCACTCGGACAGAAAGCTGCTATCGACGCTCTTCCAGAGGGCGCAGTTGCTATGCTTGAGAATGTCCGCTTCCACAAGGAAGAGACAAGCAAGGACAGTGCAGAGCGCGATGTTATGGCAAAAGAGCTCGCAACTTATGGCGATATTTTCGTAAACGACGCTTTCGGAACAGCACACCGCGACCAGGCTTCAACAGCTTCTATCGCGAAGTTCATGCCAGTACCAAGCGTTGGCGGCTTCTTGATGGAGAAGGAAGTCAAATACATTCAGCCGATGGTTGAGAACCCACCAAAGCCACAGGTTGCTATTATCGGCGGTGCAAAGGTTTCTTCAAAAATCGCTGTTTTGGAGTCTTTGCTCAAGAACGCTTCTGCTCTCGTTATCGGCGGCGGTATGGCATACACATTCCTCAAGGCTCAGGGACACAAAGTCGGTATTTCTTTGGTTGAGGACGACTTCATCGACACAGCAAAGAAGCTTCTTGCTGACGCTGAGGCTAAGGGCGTGAAAATCGTTCTTCCTGTTGACCACGTTGCAGCAGACAAGTTCGACGCAAACGCAACTCCAGTCGCTGTTGACGGTGTTGATATTCCAGACAATCTCATGGCTATGGACGTTGGTCCAAAGACAATCGCTGCTTACACTGAGGTTCTCTCAACTGCAAAGAGCGTTGTTTGGAACGGACCTGTCGGCGTATTCGAGTTCGACGCATTCGCAAAGGGAACAGCTACTGTTGCCCAGCTCGTTGCTGATGCTACAGGACGCGGAGCTATGACTGTTGTCGGCGGCGGCGATAGTGTTGCTGCTGTCAACAAGTTCAACCTCGCTGACAAGATGAGCCACGTTTCAACTGGTGGTGGTGCTTCTCTTGAGTTCCTCGAGGGCAAGACTCTCCCAGGTATTGCAATTCTTGCAACAAAATAGCAGCCAAAGGCTGTTTTGCGGACTCAAGTCCGTTTTGTGACGCACAGGCGTTATTTGTAGAGACGATATAAACAAAAAGAGCGGCTTTCGTTTTGAAGGTCGCTCTTTTTGTTTTTTGCCCTTGTTTACTGTGATTATTTTTACTGATTTATTAAAAAACTGGTGTATAATAAAGATATACAGTCGAAATCTAAACAGAAGAGGATATTTTTATGGGAAAGCAGAAAGAAAAAAGGAAATCTGTTGTAAGATTTATTATTGCAATGCTTGCTCTTGCGATAATTTTGTATGCTGCGGTTATTACGATTGTCGTAAATCGAAAAACAGACAATGAACTGGCGGATTATTTTTTTAGGGAGGTAAAAAATCAGTCTGTCTCGTATCACGATGAGTTTGGCGTTGAGCGCGATTGGGTTGAAAGCGAGATTTCAAACATTGCAAGATTGACTGATGACGCTCTTGTGAACAAAATGGCGGGTGTTACTCTTATGGATTCATTCTGCCATCGCTTTATCGAAGAGGCGGGGCTTGATTCTTTGGTGTTCACAGACCATACTGGCACTCAAATCTCTTCGACTGAGTTCGGCGTTTTGAATAATGACAGATTTGTTAAGAAGGCTCTTGAGGGCGAGATTTATTCTGATTTGATTTTTGAAAACGGCAATGTTTACGCTGTAGCAATTTCGCCTATATTCGATACGGCTGGAAATGTTGCAGGCACGGTTTTTGGAAAAGAAAATCTTTCTACTGATTCGTTTGTTTCTCACCTTGCAAATATCACTAATTCCGATATCACGATTTTTTCTGGCTCAAAAAGAGCGGTGACAAGCATTGCTCAAATGAAGGGGACTGAACTTAACGATACTTCTCTCATTGACGCTGTGCAAAGAGGTGAATCGCGCTCTCTTGTCACAACGATTAACGGTGTAAAGACGATGTCGTATTATTTTCCTTTGCTCGATAGGTCTGGAAAAGTTGTGACAACGCTTTTCATTGGAAAGCCGCTTGCTATTCTTAGTAGTCTTTCTTCGTCTATTTTGCGCTCAATGCTCGTTGTTATCATTTTTAGCACTGTGGCGATTATAGCCGTTTCTGTTCTTCTCATTTCTGCAAAGATGTTGAAGCCTCTTTTGAAGATTGAGAGCGCTGTTGACAATCTTTCTTCTGGAGATGCTGATTTGACGTATCGTCTTCCTGTTCAGGGCAATGATGAGTTTGCTCATCTTTCTGAGGGCGTCAACTCGTTTATCTCGCTTTTGCAAGACACAATGCGCCGTGTGAAAGAAACCGCCGAAGATGTTCGTCTTGGAAGCGAGCAAATCAGTTCTGCAAGCCAGTCTATTTCGGCAGGTGCGAGCGAGCAGGCTGCGTCAACGGAAGAGATGAGCGCCACGATGGAAGAGATGGCGAGCAACATTAAGCAGAACGCTGAGAATGCGCGTCGCACTGGAGGCATCGCTGAGTCTACGGCTTCGGAAGGCGAGTCTGGCGGAAAAGCGGTAGGGGAGGCTGTTGAGGCTGTTCAGACAATCGTTGAGAAAATCAGCGTCATCGGTGAAATTGCAGGTCAGACGAATCTTCTTGCTCTTAATGCCGCAATCGAAGCGGCTCGTGCAGGAGACGCGGGCAAAGGATTTGCTGTTGTTGCAAGCGAAATCCGAAAACTTGCCGAGCGAAGCCAAGCCGCTGCTGCTGAAATCGTTGACCTTTCAGAAAAGACACTTGCTGCAACAGAGGACGCTGGAAAGAAAATCGATGTTGTTGTTCCTGGAATAAAGCAGACTTCTGAGCTTGTTGAAGATATTGCTATTGCTTGTCGCGAGCAGGATTCAGGAGCGTCGCAGGTAAGTCAGGCTATCATACAGCTCGACAGCGTTGTTCAGCAAAACGCCAGCGCTGCAGAAGAGCTTGCTGCGATGTCGCAAAGCCTTTCTGACAATGCGAGAAGCCTTGTTGACACAATCGGAATCTTCAAGACCGAATAGTGTTTCTTACAAAAAGATTTCTAAAAACAATTGCGTATCCCGTGCGTTTTCGGCTAGAATAAAGCCACTATGATAAGACGAAACACTGGTTTTTCAAACCTCACAGCGGGATACCTTTTCCCTGAGATTGCGAAGAGACGCCGTGAATACGCCGCCTCCCACCCAGATGCGAAAATCATCAGCCTTGGTGTTGGAAACACAACCGAGCCTTTGACGCCGCACATCACAAGCGCTCTCGCAAAGTATGCGTCAGCGCTTGGAACGCCAGAGGGCTATTCAGGCTATGGCGATGAGCAGGGCAACACCGCTTTGCGCGAGAAAATTGCCCGTGTTTTTTATGGCGGCAAGATTGCTCCAGAGGAAGTTTTCATCTCTGATGGCGCAAAATGCGATATCGCCAGAATCCAAACACTTTTCGGACGCGATGTGAACGTGGCAGTGCAAGACCCTGCATATCCTGTCTACGTTGACGGCTCTGTTGTTGCGGGCGCTGCTGGCGCAAATACTGGCAGCGGCTACGAGGGCATCACTTATATGAATTGCACGCCCGAAAACAACTTCTTTCCTGATTTGACAAAAATCCAAAAAGACAGCCTTATTTATTTTTGCTCGCCGAACAACCCGACGGGCGCTGTTGCAACACGCGAGCAGCTGAAGACTCTCGTTGATTTTGCAAACGCGAACGGCTGCATAATCATCTTTGATGCAGCATATTTCTGCTTTATCCGCGATGAGAAACTCCCAAAGAGCATTTTTGAAATCGAAGGCGCTAAAACTTGCGCAATCGAAGTCAATTCGTTCTCAAAGCCAGCGGGCTTCACGGGCGTCCGCTTGGGCTGGTCTGTCGTTCCGAACGAACTGAAATATGCGGACGGCTCTTCCGTTCGCGCAGACTGGAACCGTGTTATGACGACGCTCTTCAACGGTGCTTCGAACATCGCTCAGGCCGGCGGTCTTGCCGCATTGGACGACGAAGGACTTGCCGAGATGAAGAGCCTCGTGGATTATTATCTTGAGAACGCCAGAATCATAAAATCTGCTCTGACAACCGAGAAGTTCAAGAGCGCGGGCGTTGAGGTGTATTCCGATGGCAACGCGCCGTATTTGTGGGTTCGCTTCCCGAACAGAAAAAGCTGGGACGTGTTCGACCAAATCCTCGACCAGTGCCGTATCGTTACGACTCCGGGCTCAGGCTTTGGACCTGCGGGCGAGAGCTTTATCCGCTTCAGCGCCTTCGGACACCGAGCCGACGTTGAAGAAGCATGCCGTCGCCTTGCGAATCTGACGCTCTAGAAAGTTGGGCGAGTTTTCCCCGAACTTGGGCGGGGCTTTCCCAAAGTTGGGCGGGACTTCCCCAAAGTTGGGCGAACTTTCCCCGAACTTGGGCGAGGCTTCCCCAAAGTTGGGCGAGGCTTCCCCAAAGTTGGGCGAACTTTCCCCAAAGTTGGGCGGGCTTTCCCCGAACTTGGGCAGATGCTGAAACGAGTTCAGTATGACAAAGAAAAACAAAAGGCTTAGGATTTCTCCTGAGCCTTTTTTGTCTAAAGCTGCGGCATCGTCAAAAACGAAAGCAGAGCCAAAATCCACAAAATCACGCCTATGATGATTTTTGCCTTTCGCGAAAGCTCCCTCGAAAACAGCCAGAAAAGCGCATAGACTAGCATCACAAGAAAAATCGTGACGCAGAACGCCGCCAGTTTTTTCATTGAAGTGCCGAAAAAATAAGCGAAAACACCCGCGTCATCAAGCAGCAATGCAGCCCTAAGCCCTGAAAAAAGCCCGAGAATCAGCGAAAGATAAAAGCCTATTTCTGAGCCTATTTCTGAGAAAATCAAATCCGAAATCTTTTTTGAGTCCATAGACATTCTCTTTGCAAAAATTCTTTGGTGATTAGTAGCTACAAGTACAGAGGATATTTGAAAAATCGCGCTTCTTTAAATCTTCTGGCTTTATGAAAAAGTTTGCGATTCCGCTGTCGCCCCAAGCAATATCCTCGTCGCTGACAATCTGGAGCAGAAGAACTTCGTCCTCGTTTCTGATATCGTATACCGAGAAGTTTGGATAGCCTCCAATCTGGTGTTGCTCGGCATCAAACATATCGAACATATGGTCGTCGCGAAAATCTTCGGGAAAAGCCTCGCTTGCGTCTTCGTGAACGGGGTATCCCAGCTCTTTTGCAGCCCTCTTCACCATCTCATCGTAATCCCAAAGCATATAGTTCGGGTGTGAGAGGCTCTTTTCAAACGACAGCGAAAACTCCTCGCTGAACGGGAAATCTCGCCCATCATCAACGACTTCCGCCGCACTCTGAACGCCCATCTCGTGAAGCGCGTCCGCACTGAGGGCAAGCGATTCGTCCACGTCCTCACGCCACACGACACGCCAGTAATTCTGCGTCGTTCCTTCCATATCAAGCCATACTGATGAGTCTGCAAGAATGAAAAACTGCAAAAGCCCTTTTTCAGGATAATCAGGCAAGTGCGGAACGTCCGAAAAGTTGATTTGCGCGAGGAGCGTTAGCTCATTTCCGTCATCGTCTTTCGGGTACTCCTCGCCAGCCGTCCAATACGGAAGCCCTCCGAACTTGCTCGCCGTCATCGAAAGAGGCGATTCAGCTTCGTGCGTCTTTATGCGAATCGCCTCTTTTTCCATCGTGTCGTTTATTCTCCATATGATTTCCATTGCCTGCTCCTCACTGTACATGCCGTCCTCGCCGTCCTCGTCCTCATCATCATCGCTTTCGAGCATCTCAAGAAAATCCTCGTAGCTGATGATGCGAGTCCCGTTCTTCTTGGCTTTCTCAAGCTTTGAGCTTCCTGCGCTTGGATCTGCGCACACAAGAATATCCAAATCCTTCGTGACGCTCGTCTTCACCTCGAACTTTTCCTCTGCCATTTCGGTCAGTTCCGCTCTTGTCATGTCTGGGCACGCGCCCGTGAAACATACGCTTTCCATAAATCTCTTCCTCCTGATTTATATAATTTGCTTTATAGTATATTGGACTGTGGCTTCTCTTGTCATTGGCGAACAAGTTTTCAGAATCTATGTATGATAACCGCAGATGCTGAAACGAGTTCAGCATGACGGCTTTTCTTTCCCCTCGACCTCAAGGAGAGTTCCCTTGACCTCAAGGAGAAGTTCCTCGACCTCAAGGAGAGTTTCCTCGACCTCAAGGAGAAGTTCCTCGACATCAAGGAAGAGTTCCTTTGAGTCAGACTCTAAAAGCGGGGGTTGGAATGACGGACATTTCGTTGCCGAACTCTATTCCCAGTCGCACGCGCTTTCCAAAATCTGGGCGAACGCCTCAAGCCCTTCTTTGTCCTCGGCAGAAAAGCGCGCTTTTTCGGGACTGTCGATGTCCAAGACGCCCACAACTGCGCCGCTCTTGTCGTGCAGAGGAACGACAATCTCTGACGCAGAGGCGCTGTCGCAGGCGATATGACCTTTGAACTCGTGCACATCGGCGACAACGAGCGTCTTGTTCTCAGCCACCGCCGTCCCGCAGACGCCCTTGCCCACGGGAATGCGAATGCAGGCGACCTTGCCCTGAAACGGCGAGAGCAAAAGATATCCCTCTTTTTGCATTGTGTAAAAACCTGCCCAGTTGATATTCTTTAGCCCAGCCCACAAAATCGCAGCCGCATTCGCCATATTCGGAACGGCGTGCCGCTCGCCCTCCGTGATGCCCCGCAAGTTCAAGCAAAGCTCTTCATAAAGTCTGTTCATTTCGTTCTCCTTGAATAATAGATTTCTGTAAAAATCAATCGTGATTCTAGCATCTTTTTGCGCTTTCATCATGACGGTGCTTCGACTCCGCTCAGCAACCATGATTAGTAGCAGTCGCTGTAGTAGCGGACTTTTGAAAAATCGCGCTTCTTGAGGGCTTCTGGGGTGATGAAAAAGTTCGCGATTCCGTCGTCGCCAAAGCTGATGTTGATGTCCGTATTGTATTCGCTGTCAATCTGGAGCAGCAGGACTTCATCCTCGTCTTCGCTTCTGCCGTCGCGCTGCGTGAAGAACGGATAACCTCCAATCTGGTGAAGAGTGCCGTCTTTTGAGTCCTCGCAAAAATAATCGTTCATGTCCAAATCTTCGGAGAACGAGCCTTGCGGGTCTTCGTAGACGGGATATCCCAACTCTTTTGCGGCGCTCGTTGCCATATCGTTGTACTCCGAAAGCATCTGGTTCGGGTGGGAAATGCCCTTTTCAAACGTCAGCGCATACTCTTTTTCGAGCGGGAAATCGTGTTCGAGGGTGAGTTTCTTTCCGCTCTTCATTTGGCTGTCCCGCCTTTCATGTTCTTTCTGCATGATTTCCTCTGCGCTCTGAACGCCCATCTCGTGAAGCGCGTCCGCACTGAGGGCAAGAGAGTCGTCCACGTCCTCTCTCCACACGACTCTCCAGTAATTCTGTGTTGTCCCGTCATCGTCCATGTCGCGCCCTAGCGAGAGGTCTGCAAGAATGAAAATCTGCAAAAGTCCCTTTTCTGGATAATCAGGAAGATGAGGAACGTCAGCAAAGTTTATTTGCGCGAGGAGCGTGAGCATGTTTCCGTCCTTGTCCTTCGGGTATTCCTCGACAGCCGTCCAGTACGGAAGCCCTCCGAACTTGCTCGCCGTCATCAAAAGCGGCGACTCTGCCTTCTTTGGCTTTATGCGGACGCACTCCATTGCGTATTTCTCTCGGATATACTTCAGAATCTTCCTCGTCTGTAAGATTGAATAAAAGCCCTCATATTCATCCTCGTCGAGAATCTCTTGAAACTCCTCGTAGCTGATAATGAGCGTTCCGTTCTTCTTGGCTTTCTCAAGCTTTGAGCTTCCTGCGTTCGGGTCAGCGCACACGAGGATATCCAAATCCTTCGTCACGCTCGTCTTCACCTCAAACTTTTCCTCTGCCATTTCGGTCAGTTCCTCTCTTGTCATGTCAGGGCACGCGCCCGTAAAACATACGCTTTCCATAATCTGTTTCTCCTGTTATATATTTGTCATTCCGAACTTGATTCGGAATCTATGTATGATAACCGCAGATGCTGAAACGAGTTCAGCATGACGGCTTTCCTTCCCCAAAGTCGGGCAGACGTTCCCCAAAGTCGGGCAGACGCTCCCCAAAGTTGGGCGAGGCTTCCCCAAAGTTGGGCAGACTTCCCCCAAAGTCGGGCAAGCTTTCCCCAAAGTTGGGCAGACGCTCCCCAAAGTTGGGCGAGGCTTCCCCAAAGTCGGGCAAACGCTCCCAAAGTTGGGCGGACGTTCCCCGAAGTTGGGCAAGTCTTTCTCTTATATCTCAGCGTCGCCGTCCGCGCAGTGCACGACTTTTGCAGGACAGCCTTCGTTCCAGAAAGTATCTCTGTCGCAGTCCCAGCCTTCAACTTTCTTGATGTTTTCCCAGTCTGCAAGAGTGCCATTGTATTCGATTTCGTTGAGCGAGGCGCAATCAGAAAACAATTCGGTATCAAGATATTTCAGGCTGCGAGGAAGCGTGATTTTCTGCAAGTTTGGGCAGTTCTCAAACGCTTTGTGTCGGATATCTTCCACGCCATTTTTGAACGAAAGAGATTCGAGCGCTTCACAGTTGGCAAATGCTTGGGCTTCGATTTTCCGCATGCCGCTTGGAATAACGAGAGATTTTATTGAACGGCAACCTCTGAAAGCGCATGATTCGATGAGCTCAAGGCTTTCAGGCAATTCCAAAGTCTTAATACCTGTGCAATTTTCGAACGCGGCGGACTCTATGACCTTTGTGCCTTCGTAAATCGCAACGGACTGAAAATGCTCATGTTTTTGGAATGCAAATGAGTCGATTCTTTGGCAGCCTGCAATTTCAAGGTCAAAAACCGCTGAATAATCGCCTTTGAAAAGCGTGGACGGAGAGAATATGCAGAACCTGCCGTATTTGTCTCCCTTCCAGACCATTTCTTTTGAATATTCGTACTTCATATTTACAAAAAGAAGATTTCTGTCGCTTTTTTCGATTGTGTCATATATGAACGAATATTTTTCGTTTTCGTCGAGCAGTTTGTCATCGAGAATCAACAGTATTCTTGCAATCATCTCATGCCAAGCCGCCGTATCCACACGAAAAGCCAGATACATACAGTTTTTGCCAAGTCTGATTATCACATAGGCATATTCTTCGACGACGCCGAGTATTTGAAACTCGTAATCATCATACCTATCGCAGAACACAGAAAGCAGTGAAGCCACGCTAGTTGATTGCATTTTATGGATTTTGTTTTTCTTTAAGTCCTCGAGTGCAAGGAATGCAATGTGCGCACGGAAAAACGGCTCAAACTGCATTCGGCTGAATGTGTGGCTGTCTGGGTCGCAAATGATTTCAAACGACTCAGGCAAGTCTTCAAACCATTCCTGTTTTGCCCAAACATGCGGAGAGAGTTTTACTTTCAGCAAATTTGGGCAATCGGAGAATGCACCTTGTGCAATTTCAGAGATTGAGTTTGGAAGATCCAGCTCTTCTAGTTGTTCACAGCCCTCAAAGGCGTATCCGGTAATCTCTTTTGCACCGTCTTCAATGACTGCGATTGTTATATCAGAATCTGCTCCAATAACCGTTTTCATATCGTTGGAATAAATAATCCCGTTTATTATCTTTGCCATAAATCTTTTTCCATCTTAATAACTTGTCATTTGCGAACCCGTTTCATAATCTATGTATGATGACCGCAGATGCTGAAACGAGTTCAGCATGACGGCTTTTGCTTTCAATCAGTAGCAGTCCCAGTTGTAAATCACATGCGAGAAGTCTTTCTTCTTCAAATCCTCTCGCTTGATAAAGAAGTTCGCGACTCCGCTGTCTCCCCAAAGGATTTCCCAGCCATTATCGGTGTACTCGCTGTCCATCTGGAAGAGCAGAATGTCGCCCTCACGCCTGATATCGCTTTGCGTGTAAAACGGCAGTCCTCCGATTTGGTGGAACGGTGCGTTATCATCGCAGAAGTTATTGAAATCGTTCTCACTGAACATATCACATGAATCCTCGTCTTCGTAAACAGGAAGCGCCAAATCTTTCGCAGCTTGTCGGATTTTCTCATCGAAGTCGTCAAGACACGGAGTCACAAACGAAAGTGCCTTTTCAAACGAAATCGCATATTCTTTGTCCAGCGGGAAATAATTGTCGTCGTCCCCGTTAGCCTCAGCCACGCTTCTTACGCCCATTTCGTGAAGTTCGCTTTCCGTCATTGCACGCTCTTCTGAAAAATCCTCGTGCCACACAATACGCCAAAGTTTCTGAGATGAGTTGTCACCCTGTTTGTCATAGCAATCGCTTCCGTACAAATCATCACCGTATATGAAAATCTGCAAAAGCCCTTTTTCTGGATAATCTGGAAGATGAGGCACTTCTGCGAAATTGATTTGCGCCAAAAGAAAGAGCGGTTCTTGCTCGCTGTCGACTTCCTCCGAGGTCTTCGGGAACTCCACGCCTTTCTCCCAATACGGCAAGCCTCCGAACTTGCTCGCCGTCATCAAAAGAGGCTCATTTTTCACGCTTGTGTTTATGCGGACGCACTCCTCTGCGTAAGCCTTTCGCAAATGCTTCAGAATCTTCTTCGCCTCTGCGTGCGAATACAAGCCCTCCTCATCGTCGTCGTCATCATCATCGCTGTCGAGCATCTCAAGAAAATCCTCGTAGCTGATGATGCGAGTCCCGTTCTTCTTGGCTTTCTCAAGCTTCGAGCTTCCTGCGTTTGGGTCAGCACACACAAGGATATCCAAATCCTTCGTCACGCTCGTCTTCACCTCGAACTTTTCCTCTGCCATCTCGGTCAGTTCCGCTCTTGTCATGTCTGGGCACGCGCCCGTGAAACATACGCTTTCCATAAATCTGTTTCTCCTGTTATATATTTGTGCTTCGGCTACGCTCAGCAGCCGATTTTCCTTAATACACCTCTATCTCAGCGTCGCCGTCCGCGCAGTGAACCACTTTTGCTATCATATCTTCGTTTCCGTAAAACTCGTTGTTCACGGCTTTCCATTGCTCCATCGTTCCCTTGTATATGATTTCATTAAGCGACGAGCAGTATCTGAACACTTTGTCACCGATTCGGGTCAGGCTTGCAGGAAGCACGACAGACTTGAGGGCTGTGCAACCATCAAACGCCGATGGGTCGATAATCTTCATGCCGTCAGGAATCACAATCGACTCTAGGGCTGTACAATTACTGAACGCATCGAGTTCAATTTTCGTCAGGCTTGAAGGAAACTCGACAGACTTGATTCCCGTACACTTCCAGAACGCACTGTGCTCGATAACCGTTATGCCCTCGCCAATCACAAGCTTCTCTGTATCGCCAGTGCAGGTGCATTTTTCTATGCCGTTGTCGTATATTTTAAGAGTGTATGTGTCTGTTTTTATTTCCTCAATCTTTGGCACAATGGACACTTCCCCGTCTGAGCATTTCACGAATTGGGCAGGCGCTTCGCAGTTCCATCTTCTGCCCTTTTCGATTTTCTCCCACTCAGCGACAGTTCCCGTGTATTTGATTTCTGAAAGGGACGTGCAGTCGTGGAAAGCAACACTCTCGATTTTTCCCACGCCTTTTTCTATTACGAGCGTCTTTAACCCAGTACAGCCAGAGAATGCACCATATTCGATATTTTGAACGCTGCTCGGAATTGTCAGGCTTTCAAGCGAACGGCAACTTGCAAACGCAGAAGATTCGATTATTTCCATGCCGTTCGGAATCGTCAAACCTTCAAGCGAATGGCAGCCAGCGAACGCAAAGCCGTCAATTTTCTTCAGGCTCGGAGGAATCACCACCGACTTTAGCGACTCGCAGTATTCGAAAGCATACCTATCGATTTCCTCCATGCCATCGCCAAGCACCACACGTTCAAGCGACTCACAGCGGTAAAACGCGTTTCTTTCGATTTGCGTCACGCCCTCAGGAATGAAAAGATAGACAGGCTTCGTCTTTTTCTTCCATTTTGCGCTGCCATCTTTTGAAAGCGTCACATACTTTTTTGCAGAATCCTCAAGAGCGTTTTCGTCTGCGAACTTTTTGAGCGCAATCGAATCCGCGCCTGTTGCGGCAAGGTCGAGTAAGGCGGGAAGATTCGGCATCCACTTGGACACCTTTGAGTCTGCAAGCAAAAGTTCAATGCCACCGTCGGTGGTCTGGATTTGAAGATAGGCGTTCTTGTCGTCACGGACAACTTGGGCGTTCGTCTTGTGCTCGCTCATAATCGACTCGAGAACCGCGCTCGCAGAAACGTTCTGAACCTGTGCGATTTTCTCTTTCTTCGCCTCTTCCTTTCCCGCCATCAGCGAAAGAATCGCTTTTTTTGATTTTCCTGTCGCGTCGTAAAGTTTGCCTGTTTTCTCGCTGAACGGGAACAGCGGGGATTTTGACACGATTTTTTGCACATTAACACAGCCATCAAAGGCATATTTTCCGATTTTTGTGACAGTCGCAGGGATTTCAATAGAAGTAAGCGCTGTGCAATCAGCGAACACTCCTTCAGCGATTTCCGTCACGCCGTCCTCTATCACAACGCTCGTCGCGCTCTTTTCGACAAACGAATACGCAACGCTGTCTTTCACCAACACGGCGGGCTTTTTCCATTCGCCGTTAGAACACTTCACGCTCTTTGCGGGAACATATTGCAAGAGATTTTCCAGCCCTTTCACATTCTTCCATTGCTCAATCGTTCCCTCAAACACAATTTTCGAAAGAGAGGGACATCTTAAAAACGCTTCGGACTGAATTTCAATCAGGCTCGAAGGAAGCTGCACAAACTTTAGCAAAGGATTTTTTTCAAATGCGTTATATTTGATTATCTGTGTGCCTTCGTGGATTATCACAGATTCAAGTTCGCTACAGTTATTAAACACCCAGCCGATTTCCTTTACTCCTTCGGGAATCTCAATGGATTTCAGATCAAAGCAGTCATAGAACGCAGAAGAATCGATTTCCGTCACGCCAGAAGGAATGACGACATTTTCTATCTTATTGTCCATGCACTTTTTTAGAACTCCGTTTCTGATATAGAAAACTCCATCATCTTTGATGTCGTCAACCATATCAATGAACTCATTGTAAGTGATGACGCGAGTCCCGTTCTTCTTGGCTTTCTCAAGCTTCGAGCTTCCTGAGTTCTGGTCGTCGCACACGAGGATATCCAAATCCTTCGTCACGCTCTTCCTGACCTCGAACTTCTTCGACGCTTTCTCGGTCAGCTCCGCACGAGTCATCTCATAATACTCGCCCGTAAAACATACGCTTTCCATAAATCTCTTTCTCCTGATAGATTTATATTCTTTCTTGTGTCATTCCGAACTCGTTTCGGAATCTCAAGGAATGATTCCTTAACATCAAGGAAGAGTTCCTTGACATCGTCGGTTGCGGGAACGCGCTTTCAGCAGCAGTCCCACGTGAAGAACACTTTTGAAAAATCCAAGTTCCTCAAGTCCTCGCGCTTGATAAAGAAGTTCGCAACTCCTGCGTCTCCCCAGAAAATGCCCTCGTCCGAGTCAATCTGGAGCAGAAGAACGTCGTGGTCGTTCAGCTCTTCGCTTCTGTCGCGGGCGTCGCCTTGGCAGAACATCGGGTATCCTCCGACTTTGTGTCCGCCGCCACCGAATTCGTTCCAATACTCTTCATAGACCTTTTTATCAAAGATTTCGTCCAAAGGCGTGCTCTCATCAGGCTCTTTGAGTCCCAAATCCTTGATGACCTCACGCACAAGGCGCTCGAAACGCTCCTCGCAGCACGGATTGATATAATCCATGTCCTCTTCCTGATGGCTTTTCAGCGAGAAAGTGTCGTAGAACGGCAGATACACGCCGTCTGTGTCGCGGAAATCCTCCGCGGTCTTCACGCCCATTTCCCGCAGCATCTTCGCGTCCATAAAAGTTCCTGAGTCTTCTTCGTGATACACGACACGCCAGTTTTTCTGCGAAAGCGGGTCTTCGTAATCAAAGCCAGACTCATCATCATAAGGGGAGATGAAAAACTGCAAAATGCCCGTTTTTGGCAAATCTGGAAAATTATCAAGACTCATTCGCTCAAAGTTGAGCTGCGCAAGCAGAATCATCTTTCTGCCGTTTTCGTCAGTCGGGAACTCCTTGCCTTTTTTCCAGTACGGATACCCGCCGAACTTGCTGAACGTCGTGAACACAATAGACTCCTGTTCTGCACTTTCGCATTTTTCAGCCGTAAGATTAAGCACACTCGTTTTGCTTCGCTTCTTCACTTCGTCAAGAACCATCTTCGATGTCTTTTTGCTGTATGGGACTTTCTCTGTTTTGAGTTGCTGAATGTTTTGAAGGACGCTTTTGACTTTTTCTGTAACGAGGTCTTTTATCGTCTTTTGTGAAAGCTCGTCGTAGCCCGCGTCGTCGATATTGCGGAATGGGTCTGCGGTTGCGATGATGAACTTCATTTCTTCAAGCGAAAGCCCTTTCTTAAAGATTATGCAAGTGCCAATCTTGATGTTCTCATTATAGCGGACTCTTCCTTTTTCCCATTTCATCAGCGAGAAGCGCGCTCGGTTGAAATCGACATCGCCGATTATGTTTTTGTCTTTGTCCAAGAACACGATTCGGCAGAAGGCAAGCTTTCGAGCCTCTTTTGGACACATTTCGACAGCAAAAGGCTTGTCCTCTTCGATGTGAAACACACCGCACCTTGCTTTTTCCTTTCCGAGTTCGGTAAGCTCCATCTTCTGGATAATGTCATTTGCGTCGATTTTGCTTGCTTCGTCTTCTTCGCTTTGGGAAAACTCTTTTTTTGGAACATCGAGCACTCTCGATTGTGTGATTGGCTTTTGCTCTGTATCGTCGTTGTCTTTGTGGAAGATGCTTTTGATTTTCTCCCGCGCAATATCGCTGATTGTTTTTTTGCTCATTGCGTCAAAGCCCGCGTCATCGATTTTTCGGTAATTGTAAGCCGATGTGAGCAGGCTGTGGATTTCTTCAAGCGAAAGACCTTTCTTGAAAATGATATATGTGTTCTTATCGATGACCTCAAAGAAGCGGACTGTGCGGTTGAAGTTACAAAGCCACGTAAGCGAGAATCTTGCTCTGTCAAACTCGACATCATCGATAATGTTTTTGTTTTTGTCAAAGAAGAGGATTCGGCAGAACGCAAGGTTTCTCACCTCTTTTGGAAGCATCTCGACAGCGAAAGGCTCGTCCTCAACGATGTAAAACACACCGCAAGGCGCTTTTCGCTTTCCGACTTCCATAATGTGCGGCTCTTTGATAATGCTTTTTGGAAGGAGATTGAGATACGCTTTGTTCTCCTCGTTGCTCGGCGTGCCGAAAAGTTTGTCATTGTTTTCCCAATACAGCTCTTCTTTGCTCAGTCGCTTTCCCGTTTCGGTGAAATTGTCCCAGTCTTTTACGTTTGCGTATACATCTTCAGGAAGCTCCGTGCCAGCGTTTCGGCAAATGCGGAAGCCAAAGTCGTAATCGCCAAGCATCGGCTCAGCCCACTTTTCGCTCGAAAGCTCCTCTTTGATGCTTCTCCACGAACCGCCGAGCAAAAGCCGCTTTCCGTTTTCGTCCTCATTGCTCCAGACCCATTCCCAAACAAGCCCGTACATATCATAAAGCCCGAACTTGTTTTCATTTTTATCCGCAACTTGAAGGTAAAGGTATTTAGCGTTTTTCCTGTAAACAATCAAATCATCGAGCCAGTCCTGACTTTTCGGGAGCTTGCCTGCGCAGAAAAGCCATTCCTCTTTTGTGGGAAGCCGCCAGCCGTTAGCGCCTTTGTCAAAAACGATTTCGGGATTTTTTTGAGCAGGATTTTGAGAAAAAAGCTGCCATTTCTTTGGATTTGTTTCACCGTCAACAGAATAGCACGGTTCAAGATTGCACGTGATACTGAGCGCATTGCAATAAATAATCGCATTGTAAAAGTTCACCGAATCAAGCACATTGTCCTCTCCAGCGAGCGAAAGACGACTTAGTTTCTGATACTCAAAATCCATCGCGCAGTTGCTTTGCTCCACATTTATCGGCGTTTTGAGCATTTCCACACTTCCCGACGGAGGCTCGATTCTGACTGTCGTAAAGTGCGCATAAGCGTCTTCGATTGTGCCCGTTATGCACGTGTCGGTTTCCTCAAAGTCCTCGTCGCTGTAAAAATCCTCATCATCATCTTCCTCGTATTCCTCGTCGTTGCAGTCCGTATAGCGATAAGTGTCTTTCAGAAGATTTTCGTGCCGCTCATTGCTCCAGTGGTAAGATAAATCAAGAGCGTCCATATTGATGTAAGGTTCGTTCTGAAGCCTCTTTATCTCTTGGTCAATAAAAAACGGCAGATACTCAAAGTCGCTCAAGAATGCTCTCGTCCTTTCTTCAAGGCTCTCCTCGCCGTGACCTTTGTAAAGGCTGTCAGCGCACTCAAGATGAATGTATTTCTGCTTGTTGTGGCTGTCTTCCAAGAACGAAAGCAGCTTGTTCACTTTTGTCATGAACACCACAAGTTCGCCTTCGTAGTTTTTTGAGTACTCTTTTAATCGCAAAGAGGCTTTGTCAAAAAAGCGTTTCAGCTCTTCCAGACCTTTTTCGTAATCCGCCGTGATTGCAATCTTGCCCTCTTTTTCAAATCGCTCATTGATAATCGTTTCCGTTAATCTTGGATTTTGGCTCACGAGGATTTTGAAAATGAGCGGAACAGCCGAATAAAAGCTCGAAAGCGTGATGACATTCACGTTCTCTTCGCTTGGGAGCGCGCTCAGCGAATAAAGATAAATCTGACCTTCCTCTGTTCCGTAGTGAACTCTGTTCGCAGGAGGCTCTTGCGGGGCGGGCATACAGAAAAGCTCGTTCGTCCACGGAATCTCGCCAAGCGTTTCCAAGCCGCCCGTGTCTCCCAGCTTAATCGCAGCAACAGCGTGGTCGATTAGCGAATCGATATGCGAAATCTCTTCGAGAAATCTCTCGTTCATCGCCTTGAGAAAATCCATCTCGTCAGCGTATTCCTCAAAATCATCAGCCATCTCGAAGATTTCACCGCACTCAATGTGAATGTATTTTTGTGCGTTTTGCTCATCTTTCAAAAAGTCGATGATTTTAAAAATCTTGCTGCTTTCCTCTTCGCAATCTTCGTCGCCAAGCTTTTGCGCAAACGCTTCAAGAGCACGAACACCGCCCTCGTAATCCGCCGTAATCGCGATATTCTCTTCGCTTTCAAAGATAATCGATTTCGTTGTTTTGGGATTTCTGCTCACGAGGATTTTGTAAATCAACGGGATTTCATATTCACACTCCGAAAGCCCTATTGCTTTCATTCCGCTTTCGCCGGGAAGCGCGTTCAGTGAATAAAGATAACATTTGTTAGACATTTTTCTGTTTCTCCTTTAGTCCATTTTCAGAAAATATATAGGAGTTTTTATTTTTTTGCCATAATTTCACAATGACAAAAATTTTTTCTGTGCCAGACGGAAAGGGGAAGCATCAAATATCTATGATTATTTTATAGATGACATAAAAGAAAGAATAATGATTCCTTTTGCTACAACAGAAAATAATAACATACTTTGTTTAAAAAGATGGAAAAGTAATTGTTTATAATGTTGAAAATGATAAAGAAACAAATCTTTGTTCCAGCGTTACTGAATTATTGAAAATGCTTTATTGAAGTATCTGACTAATACTGAAATAAAAGGAGTTTTAACAAATGACAAACACAGAAAAAATCAAGGAAATCTTTGAGAGATACTATCAAAGGGACGAAATGACACGCAAAGCCAAAAAAGAATTTGAGCAGCAGAACGGAAGCTACTACATGGCGGAGATTCTGGACTCAATTCCAGAACTGGAAAAGCGGTTTGGAGTAACCTTGCCCGAAGACTACAAGGCTTTTTTGGAGGCAGGAGCAGGAATTGGAATGTCTACAATGGACAACTGCGACAAATTCTATGCCTTTGACAAAAGGGTGATGCTTGACTGGAACATTTTGGGCGATGTTGAGGCGAACGTGTCCGACACCTTTGAAGACCTCTTCGTATTTGGAGCTGATTATTGTGACTGCTGCTATTTCATAGACGTAAATAACAAGTTCGGGCTTGGAAACGAAACTGTATGGAAATCATACCGGTCTGGGGCAAAAAAGGAGGACATAAAGCTTGTTGGAAAGAATTTCATTGAGTTTTTGGAAAACTTTGCCAACAACAACGAACTGGTAACTACAAAGCCGTTTGCACCTTACAAACCGACATTGGAGGACGGCGAGGCCGTTGTAAAAATGATAGAAGAGCGGGCAAGGGCAGATGAAAAGGTATATCAGGAAATCCTTGAGGCAGAAAAGAAAATTGATGGATACATAGAAGAGGCAAAAGTTAGGTTTGCAAACATAAGAAACGCCATCTTTAATTGTAAAGTTGAAAGAAAAAATTTTGATATATATGGCTACATGGGACTTGAGCCGTTCAAGTCAAAATGTTTTGACAACTTTCCTGTAAAGTCTCTTGCTATTCTACTCTATCTTGGTTGGTTCAAACTTAGAAATAGTTATGGCTGGTTTTGGCTAAATAATAAAATGAACAGCTATGGTGCTGATATTTTTTATAACAAGGAACTGTCCGAGTATCTCAGGTTTTTTGAGAACAGCAACTCTATGATAAAACGAAAAGATTGGGACAGGGACATAATCTTTCAGGATTATCAGAACAAGCTTGGAAGAGGTTCTGATGCAATTTACATAATATGCAATGACGGTTCACCAATTGAAGAAGCCTGCTACATTGCAGCAGACATCGTGGAATTCATCAGAAAAATCTGCGAAGACGAGCCATTTGATTTGACACCAATCGGAGAAAGTAAGAAATTGCCTTGCTGAGTCTTGTTCAGTCCATATCTATGTACGCTCTGGATGCTGAAAACTTGTTCAGCATTACGGAAATTCTCTTTCCAAGTTCGGAGAAAGAGTTTCCAAGTTTGGAAATTGTTCCTCCAAGTTTGGAAATTGTTTTTCCAAGTTTGGAAATTGTTCCTCCGAGTTCGGAATTGTTTTTCCAAGTTCGGAAACTGAGAAAAATCTTGCTTTTTGGAACAAGACAAAATATACTTCTGCAAAATTGATTTTGGGAGATGAGTCATGAAAATCCTTGTTTTGAACGGAAGCCCGCGAAAGAACGGAAATGTGGCGAAAACACTGCGTCGTGAAGTCGAGAAGATGAGCGAAAAATATGAAAATTGCCAAGTGATTTGGGAAGATGTCTGTGATTTGCGCTTTGAGTTTTGCAAGGGCTGTATGGCGTGCAGAGCCAAAAAAGAGTGCGTCCTTGAAAAAGACGACGCGCACAAAATCGCAGAGGAAATCAAAAACTGCGATATGATTTTTGCAGGAACGCCTGTTTATTGGGGAAACGTGAACGGAAAGATGAAAGCCTTGTTTGACCGCCTTGTTGCTGTGATGATGGCGGAGTCAAAATCGGGAATCCCGCTTGCTCTCCACAAAGGCAAAAAGGCGCTCATCGTAACAAGTTGCACAACGCCGTTTCCGTTCAATTATATTTGCGGTCAATCGACAGGCGCGGTGCGTGCGCTGAAAGAAATCCTGAAATCTTCGGGCTTCAAGATTGCAAAAACGATAAATATCTCAAATACAAAGAAAATAAAGTCTTAAAAGCCTTTACAAAAACTCTGATTATGCTATATTTCGCATATGAGAAACTTTTTTAGAGTAACAACCATTTTTCTTTTGGCGTTTTTTCTTGCAAGTTGCAAACAAAAAACTCAAAACATATCGCCAATCGCTGACTGCGTGGTGTTCCCAAATTTCCCGGCTCCTGTTTTTTCAGACGCAGAGGAAACGGAGCAAATTGCTTCAAAACTGCCTGTTTACACAAAACTCACAATTATCGAGCAGTCGGGCGAACATCTGAAAGTCAAGTTCAAAGACGAAGACAACGCAGAAAAAACTGGCTGGATTCCGCTGTCATTCGTAACGCTGAACACTGAAATCTTTGACAAAACCGTGAACCTTGCTCTTGACGGCGACGAAAATTCAAAGATTTTGTTCAAGTACGAATTTGAACACTTTTCAAACGAAGAGGCTGTTGAGCGTCTTCCTCCGCTTTTGGAGCGCTTCGGCGACAAATTGCAAACTGCGGATTTGGACGACGACATTGTCTCTTTGGTTTTGCCAAAATTCCAAGATGTTGCTGGCTTGACTCCAAACACAACGAACCCTCTTCATCTTTTGATACCTTTCGCAAACGAGCAGATTTTGAGTTGGTTCGACCAAGGCGATATGAGAGCCTACGACAGCGAAGGGCGTTCGTGCCTTATGCTTGCCGTAAAATCTATGAACATCGAAGCCGTAAAGTATTTTTATGAAAGAAGCAAAAATGAAAATCTTGACGATTTGAACCACAAGGACAACGAAGGTCGCTCAATCATCGATTACATTGACGATTGCCAGAACGACGCAATCAAGGAAATGCTTGCCCTTTGCCGTTATGATGTTCCAAGCCTCATCTCTCAGTGTGTAGAATATCTCGCTCAAACACAAAATGACCGTGAACTTGCGGCTGAAGCCTTGACTGAGATGTCAGAAGACAAACAAACGATTTTGCTCACGCAGAAAGAGTTCGCCCGCGGGGACACTCCGATTGTGGTTTGCCAGAGCGAGATGTTCCTGCCCGACGGCACAAAGACTCTTCTTAATCCTGCTGACGAAGTGGAAATTGTGGAATTGCTTAGCGACAGATATGGCGAACAGCCATACAACAGCCTTTTTGAGTACGATGAATACAATCCTGACAGCACAGAAAAATATTATACTCGCTACAATTTCTATCTTGTTCGCTTTAAAGACAAAGTCGGCATTGTTGGCGGCTCTGCTTTGTGTCACGGAGAGCTTCCTATGGGAGCGCATTGGGGAATTAGTGCAAAAACGGATACAATCAAGCTGTTTGTCAATTACAAATACATAAACTATATTTACACAAATGAGAGCGAATATTTTGCAGATTTGTATGAGTACGATTTCAAAAACAAGAAAATGCGAAAACTCGATACAGGCTTTGTCGAAAACGAAATGCATTTTGAAAGCGAGCCAATTTCGTTGGGTCACAATCGCGATTGGCTCTCTCTTTCGCAGTTTGAGCAATTTTATCTAAAAGGAACCGAATCTTATCTTTGCGTCTTTGAGTATTATCCATTTTCTTGGGACGATGACTACTCGATTTATGCTATTTACGCAGTTCGCGATAACGGCACGGCGTTTTCTCTTGGCAGATTCGGCGGTTCACAGGAAGAATGTGCTGAGATGAACAGCTCTTACCGTTTGGAAATGTCTGAAACAACAGGAGAGCCAGAGTTTCTTGAGGTTTTCAACTACGGCTATTGGAGTCGGAATTTGGAAACAGGGGAAAAAGAAAACCCTTTCACGATTACTCAAAAATACAGATTCGACGCAGACGCCTTGCGCTTTGAAGAAGACGGAGATGCCGAAATTGTAGATTATCTTCCTGAGTTCTAAAGATATTCTGTCACCCCGAACTTGTTTCGGGGTCTCTGCTTCGACTTCGCTCAGTAAACGCTCTTTTAGTAGCAGTCCCAGTTGTAGAGCACCTTTGAAAAATCACGATTGATTAAATCTTCTTTTTTTATAAAAAAGTTCGCGATTCCCATATCGCCCCACATAATATCATCACGAGGAGATGCGTCCTCAGAGCTTGCAGATTCGCTGTCAATCTGGAGCAAAAGCACATCGTAGCCGTCGTCAGCCTTTCGCGGGTCTTCCTGAGTGAAAGACGGATAGCCTCCGATTTTGCTTCCTTGCTCACAGTCGTCCCAATACGACTCCATCGCGTCCTCGTCCAAGATGTTGCAAGCAACAAGCGCCTCGTCCGCCTCTTTTAGCCCAAAATCCTTGGCGACATCGCGAACGACGCTCTCGAATCTTCCCTCGCAAGCCGACGACATGGACACTTGAGTCTTTTCGCCCGACAGCAAAAACTCCGTGTGAATCGGGAAATATTCCTCTTTTTCGCTGTCCAAGTCAGCGGCGCTTTTAACGCCAAGCGCTTTTAGCTCCTCGACAGACATCGGCTCTCCGATTTCCTCGTGAAAGACGCATCTCCAGCGCTCATCGTTCAACTTGAAAAACTCACAGCCATAATGCGAATCAGCCTTTGCGAAAAACTGCAAAATGCCCTTTGTCGGAAAGTCGGGGAGGGAAGGAAGCTGCTCAAAGTTGATTTGCGCCAAAAGCACGAGCGGCGTTCCGTCGTCCTTCGCCTTCGGATACTCCTTGCCCTTGACCCAATACGGAAAGCCGCCGAGTTTGCTGTCGGTCAACTCCAAAGGCTCATCGTCTTCGCCGCATTCCGCATAGAGCTTCACTGCGTCCGTGAGAGTCCGCCTCTTCACCTCGTCCAAAATCTTGAGCGAAGTCTTTTTGCTGTACGGGACTTTCTCAAGCTTTAAAGCAATGTTTTGAAAAAATGAAAGACCATTTTTAGCCATAATTATCTCCTTTGTAATTTATTGTATTCCTTTTTGAAAACAGCGATGGAGGCAAGCAAAAGCCCAAGCGGAACGGAACTGATTGCTGCAAGGTTCTGACCAAGAAAGACAATCGGGGATTGCAAGAAAATCAAGTCTGCCACAAAGCCAATCACGAACGCCACCATCACAAAATGAGCAGAATAAATGCAAAAGCGAAAAATCCCAATATCGAACATCTTCAGAACAGGCTTCAGCAAATACAAGCCCAAAAAGCCCGAAAGAAAGCTCGCTCCAAGAAAAGCGGCACTCAGGGCGGCTGATTTCAGGACGCTTGCAAAGCCTCCAAAATCGTACATCGCAGGACAGTGAATGCTCAAGACCAAAAGCCACATCATGATAAAAAGATGATAGCTTTGAATCCAGTACGCCATTCTGCCTGCGGCTGTCGCAGGATTTGGACTCCAAGCAGTGTCCTCTTTGTCCCTTTCCTCGTTTTCAAGATTGACAACTTCATTTGTCAGCTCAATAAAATCTTTTTTGGAAAAGCGGTTCGTAAAAACAAAGCCGTCCTGTTCAAAGAGTAAGTATTTTTCGCCATAAACCGCCAAGTTTTTCAGAGCCTGAATTGCCTTGTAATAATCCAGAACGCAAACCGCCTTGTCATTGCTGTCATGCAAAAACAAGAGCCACTCCGACGCTTCTACTTTCTCGTTTTTGTCATTTATGAGGAGAAAATAGTCCTCAGGCTCAATCGGAAGCGCCGTGAACACGCCTTCCTTCAGGACAAAACCGCATGAGTTTTCCTCTGTTCCCTTTTTGTTGTAAAGCCTGGGCTCTGCAAAATGAATGTCGCTTTGTGAGTCGTCATTTTCCTCGCTTTCCTCGTCCTCGCTTTCAGAAGCGCTGATTTCATAAGAGCCGTCCTCACTCTCATCGTCCTTTTCTTGAACTTCAGCGCTGAAAATACTCTGCTTTGCTGAAAAGTTCTCATCACAAAAGTCATCTTTTTCTTCTTTTTTAATATTGTTGTCAGAGCCTTCTTTCCTTGATTGCTCGAAAATCGCTGTCAAGATTTTATCTTCTCGTTCCATTTTTTTTCTTATCTCCGTCGAGAAAAGTCCATTTTACAAAAAAGGCACAGGCACAGCCTGTTTTCGCAAACTATACCCATGCCTTACAAAGCGGTCATCGACCGTTATTGCTTGTCGGAAATGCCGAAGGCAACCCAGCCAGCTTTATCCACGGCTATCTTTACAAGTTTTCTTGTTTCGGCAACAGTCGAGCGAAGCGTTTGCTGAACGCCGTCAAGCTCCGCAGTCTTTTCCTTGAGCTGCGCTTTTAGCTCCTCCTGCTGATTGTCGAGAGTGGTCAACTTTGAAACCAGAGCCTCGATTTCTGCCGCTTTGTCCGCAGTCAAGCCGACTTTCGCCACAGAATCCGCACGATTCTTAATCCCCTCAGCCAAAAGCCGAGCCGTCGTAAGTTCATCAGACAATGAAAGTTTACTCATACAACCCTCCAATGAAACAATATTTATGTAAATAGTATGTGTTTTTTAATAAATAATAGCAAGTAGAATTTTTGGGGAAACGTCGCCCAACTTTGGGGAACGTCTGCCCAAGTTTGGGGAACGCTCGCCCAAGTTTGGGGAAAGCCCGCCCAAGTTTGGGGAACGCTCGCCCAACTTTGGGGAAGCTCTGCCCAACTTTGGGGAAGCCTCGCCCAACTTTGGGGAAACGCCGCCCAACTTCGGGGAAGCTCTGCCCAAGTTTGGGGAATACGCGCTTTGACTCCCTTCGACTCCGCTCAGGGAACAGTGCTTCGACTCCGCTCAGCAACCGCAGATGCTGAATCAAGTTCAGCATGACGCGCGGGTTGTCATTCCGAACTTGTTTCGGAATCCGCGCTTCTCTTTTTCAGCATGACATTTCTTTTCATCAAGGATTTCTTCCTAAACCTCAAGGAGAAGTTCCTTGACATAGAAATTGCTCCATATATTTTCATTCGCTCTATTCACCCCTCGACTTCCCCACCCAGAACACTAGTCCTGCCAATACACCATAGCACTCATATTTGAAATGCAGGTGTCGCTGTATTTTGTGCCTTTGTAGACGCTCATAATCTCAAGGCGCAAGAAGAGCTGGATATGCTCCGTGCTGTATTTTTCTGGGAG
>CACYWZ010000009.1 GCA_902778325.1 uncultured Spirochaetaceae bacterium | reverse complement strand
ATGCCTATGCTGCTGAAAAATTGAACGAAATGGCGCAAGCGCTTTATGAGCGCGCCCAAAAAGAAACAGACCCTGTGAAAAAAGCAGAAGTTCTTGCAAAAGCACAAGAATACGCAGAAGAAGCAGCACGCCGCGACCCGTCAAACACAAAATCTCAGGAACTCGCAAAGAATTTTGGAAGCGCAGCAGATTCTGCTCGCGAATCACAAAGAAAGATTTCTGACAAGGCTGTTGAAGACGCAAAAAGAACAGCAGCCTCAAATGCACCTGTTTCCGATGTCATAAAATCTGCAGAGGACGCAAAAAACACGCTTCCAAAAAGCAACGTCAAAGAAGACAGCGATTATACTTCTCAAAAATTGACAGAACTCGCACAGGCACTTTTCAATCGTGCACAAAGAGAAAACAATCCGTCAGAAAAGATGAAATTGCTCACTAAAGCAAAAGAATATGCTGACGAAGCAGTCAGAAAAGATTCTCAGAACAAAGACGCAAAAGACTTGCAGAAAAAGATTCAGGACGAAATAGCAAAACTTCGCGCACAAAAGCGCCAAACGACTGATATTGCCGTCAACAAAGCAAAAACCACCGCTGCAGGAAAGTCGTCAAAAGAAACTGTCCTAAAGGCAATGGATGATGCTCACAAAACAATTCCAGACAAAGAGGATAGCGAAGAAAACGAATACGCGTCCGAAAAACTCACAGAAATGGCAGAATCTCTTTTGCAGCGTGCAAAAAAAGAAGAGAACGTGCAAAATCAAATCGACATGCTCTCAAAAGCAGACGAATATGCAGAAGAGGCTATTTCACGCCTTCCTGACAATCAAAAAGCTCAGGCTCTTCAAGAAGAAATCAGAAAAGCAACTGAAATCGCTCGCGACAAACAGCGAAAAATCTCTGATTTGGCGATTTCAAAAGCAAAAAATGCAACATCTTCTGACGAAATGCTAAAAGCATTTGAAGAGGCTTACAAAAAGCTTCCAACAGGAAACTCACCTGCAGAAAATGCAGAAGCCTCGAAAAAACTCTCAGAAATGGCACAAGCTTTGATTGAGCAGGCTGAAAAAGAAAGCGATCCTGCAAAAAAAGCAAAACTCCTCGCAAAAGCAAAGGAATACGCAGAAGAAGCTGCTCGTCGAGACCCAACAAACGCACAAGCGAAAGTGTTGGCTCAAAATGCAGAGAAAGCCGAAAAGGCAGCAGCTTCCGAGCAGCAGAAAAACGCTTCAGAAGCGCAAAAACTCATTGAAACGGCAAGAAATGAATACACAACTTCTCAGAGAGAAAGCGACCCGGACAAGAAAATCTCGCTTCTCAACAGCGCTAAAGACCACGTTGAGCAAGCGCTAAAACTTGACCCGTCAAACACTCAAGCAAAATCGCTTCAGCAGCAAATTGACCGCGCATTGCAAAGCGCTCAAAGCGAGAAGGCTCGTCAAAGCACGCAAAAGGCTCAGCAGCAAAAAGCTGCCGAAGATGCAATAACAAATGCAAAGAAAGCCGCAATCTCATCAAGTGCAGATGACGCAATTAAGGCTATGGAAGAGGCTCGAAAGAAGCTTCCGACAGGAAACACGCCAGAAGAAAATGCTTTTGCCGCAGAAAAACTCACCGAAATGGCGCAGGCGCTTTATGACCGAGCGCAAAAAGAAAGCGACCCTGTGAAAAAAGCAGAACTTCTTGCAAAAGCCCAAGAATACGCAGAAGAAGCCGCTCGTCGCGACCCGTCGAACACAAAAGCGAAAGCGTTGGCGCAAAGCACAGCGAAAGCAAACAGCGAAGCGCAGACCGCAAAATCACAAGCAGAAGCTGAAAAACTTGCAGCAGAAAACAAAAAAGCCGCCGTGGAACTCGCTAAAAACTCGCAATCGCTTTACGACGCAGCACAAAATGCAAAAACGCCAGCAGAAAGAGCGCAGTATTTGCAAAAGGCAAAAGAAGCCGCAAAGAGCGCCGTTGAAAAAGACCCGACGAACGCAGACGCACAGTTCTTGCTTGGTGTTCTGAGCGCAGAAACTCGTGATTACAAAACAGCAGAAGAAGCGCTTACGCAGGCAACAAAACTCAATCCAAGCAATGCAAAATACTTCTATGAACTTGGAAAAGTGAAGTTCGCGCTAAGAAAATACAACGATGCAATTTCTGCATTCGAACAAGCAGTTAAAATTGACCCGAAGTTTGCAAACGCGCAGTACAACAAGGGCGTTGCATACGAGAGAATGGGAAAAACATCAGAAGCGCTAGAAGCGTATATGATGGCGTACTCAATAAATCCGCAGTACGAAAAAGCATACGTTTCAGCAGGTGCAATGCTTTACCAGCAAAAATCCTACAAGCAAGCGCAAGACGCATACAAAAAAGCAATCGCGCTTGACCCGTCAGACAAAACAGCGCTTTTGGGATTAGGTTCTGCATATGCTGCTGAAAATAACTATGCTGAAGCAGAGCAGTGCTTCCGTTCAGCAATGAAACTCTTGAGCGCAGGAGAAAAAGACCCAGTAACAGCCTATAATCTTTCGACAGTCCTCTTTGCGCAAGGAAAGAAGACTGATGCGCTCCAGTACGCAAAGAGCGCATACGAGACATCAGGCGACCTCAAAGACAAAAAGATGAAGTCGTCGATTGCCTATAACTATGCGCTCAACTGCCAAGAATCGAACCTCAAAGACCAGTCAGTCACGCTTTACGAAGAAGCCGTCGCATTGGACAAAGACAACTCGAGCGCAAAAGTAAATCTTGGTATCCTCTACATCGAAAAAGGACGAACAGACGACGCTGAGAAGATGCTTTTGAGCGCTTATCAAAGCGACAGTTCAAACTTCGAGACATGCAACAATCTTGGAAGCGTCTACAGACAAAAGAAGGATTATCCACAAGCGATAAAGTTCTATCAGAATGCGCTCCGCCTCCAGCCCAAGAATGACGCCGTTCGTGCAAACCTCGCAGCCTCTTACGCAGACGCAGGTCAGTACAAAAACGCACGAGCCGCGTACATCGACGTCTTGAAGCAGAACGACGAAAACTATCAGGCGTACATCGAACTTGCAAAAGTGCTTATCGCATTGCAGGACAACACGTCCGCAACAGGATACTTGCAGGCTCTCAAAGCAAAGAACCCGCAGTACAAAACTGCTGAAGTTGACTCATTGCTTTCAAGTTTGCAATAATGTAACCCAAACCGAGTAAAAACGGTTATAATCTTGACGGGGAAAAAATCCCCGTCAAATCTTTAATACAAGGTGTTCATTTATGAAGATTCAGAAAAAAATTTGTGAAAAAGTTGCACTTTTTGCTTCTTTTGCCCTGCTCGCTCTTCCTTTCTTTTCGTGCGCGACAAAGCCAGCCGTCGAGATTGCCAAAGAGTTTCCAATCGCGATTGTCTCAATTTCGAGCAACACGACAGTTCCGTGGTACGAAGAGGACGCCAAAAAAGATGAAGGCGACATCAACGAGGACGGGCTTATCAATTCAATGCTTAACAAGAGCATAAACGCGAAAAACCCCGAAATCAGCTCAAACATGGACAGAATCAACTACGCAGAAGAAAAACTCCTTTCGATGCTCCTGACAAAAGGCAATTTCCAGCTGCTTGACAAAGAGACTGTGCTTAATTCGTCGATTTACAAAGGCGTAAAAGGCGGAATGCTTGATTTTATGAGCGCAAGTTGCATTCCGGAAGGATACAAAAAACTTTCGCCGGATTCCCGCAAAATCGCAAAAATGATGATGGACAAACTCGGCGCAAAAAGCCTCATGTACGTTACATTCCAGTTTGAAAAAGAAAAATCACACTCACAAGTTTATGCCCGCACAACGATGGCAGTCAGAATCTTGAACAACAAAGGCAAAATGGTCGTCCGAAAAGATTACGTCGCGCTCTCCGCAGAAGGCGTGCAGATGTACGGAAACAGCTTCGACAAGCAGTCCCTCGTCGATTTGTTCCCGAACTCAATCGAGAACGCGATAAACCGCTTCTTGTTCTCGCTATCGCTTGAAGGCACAGAGGAATTCAAGATTGAGAACGCAGAATCAACGCCGATAAAACTCGTCCGCCCTTCCACACAAGGAGAGAAAAACAGCGAAGAAGCGGCGGTTGAAGACGAAAGCGAAGCATCAGCAGAAAAAATCAATATGGCAAGAAGAATGCTTTCCCGCGGAATGAGCGCGGAGGAAGTTGCCGATATCACAGAACTTCCGCTTGAAAAAGTGAAAGAACTCGAAAGCGAAAAAGCCACAGAGTAAAACTGCAAAATTTTTCGACAAAAGCGCCTCGGAAAAAGTCAAAAAACTTCTTTTCGAGGCGTTTTCTTTCTCCCAAGCGTTCACTCTTAAATAGGGATTGAATTATACTGCTCCCAAGGCTTCAATCTTAAATAGGAATTGAAAAATACTGCTCCCAAAGGCTCACTCTTAAATAGGGATTAAAAAGGAGCGCTCCTTCGACTCGACTCTTAAACAAGGATTAAATGGGAGCAATCCCAAAATCAAAAAAACATATTTTCACATTTACATCGTGCGAAAACCGCTGACGCCGCTTTCTGCGCTGATTAAAACGCCTGTTTTTCTGACGATTTTTTTTCCTGCGGAAAATGTTTTCGTGTAAAGGCGCTCAAAAGCCACTTGCATTGACTTTAGGTCGAAAGCGAAGACGTGCAAAAACGAATTTGTTTCGACTGTGAAATAGCCGTCTTCAAAAAAACAATTTGTGCATACGCTCAAAAGCCCGAAAAGCGTCGTCAGCGCGTCGCGGAGATTCGAGGCGATTACGCCGCGGAGAGCGCTGTTCACAGCAGTGAAAAACGAGCGAAGGTCGTCTTTTTCGAGTTCTCGGAGGGCGTTGATTGCCCAAATGCGCGTCTGAAGCGACGGGATTGCTGTAAATCTGCGGGCAGTTTCGGCAAAGAACACTGCGCGAGTTGCGCGATTGGGGAAGGCAAGCGAGAATGTGCCGAGAGTCTTGTCGCGCGCTTTTTTTTCGAGAAAGCCCGCACAAAGCATTATCGGGATTGGAGAAGTTTCGTCGTTTCTGAGCGTGAAAAACGATTCGTCAGTGGCTTCAATGCCGTTTTTTTGAAGAAAAAGCGAAATGTCGAAAAGCGACAATCGCGCCTTCTCCGCAGCCATTTGCGCCATTCTTGCGCTCGGAAAATAAGAGCCGACACTGCCTGTTTCGAGCGCACGAAGGACGCTTTTGGCGCAAAACGATTCTTTTTCGCCTCCAAAATAATAGCCGCCGTACCATTGGCGCATTTTGTTTTCAAAAGAAGCGCCCTCCCCTTTTTGCGCCAAGGCGGACGCGATGTCTTCGGCGAAAAATCCCGCCGCAAGCGAAAATGCGGCGTCATAGGTTTTGTCTTTCACGTCGGCAAAGCGCAATATGTTTTCTTGTCGAGAAAGACCCAAAAGGAGCGAAAACTCGACCTCCCCTCTCTTTATTTTGAGCGCGCCAAAAAGCGAGGAAAGAACGCTCGTATAATAAGAGAGTGTTTCGCTGTCCGCTTCTCCTTCGACAATCGGAAAATCATAATCGTCGATGATGATTGCAACTTTTTTTCCGCTTGCTTTTTTTGCGCTGCTGATGATTTTGCAAAGCCGCTCGCCTTCACTCAAGTCGCTTTTTTCAACGTGCCACACGCTTTCCCACGCTTGAAGAGCGGAAAGAACAACGCAATCGAGGTCGCTTTTTGTTTTGTATCGCCGTGAGCCAAAATTGAGCGAAAGCACTGGCGTTTTTTGTGAAGCAAAAAAACTTTCAAGGGCAAAAGCAAAATGTGATTTTCCAAAACCTTCTGGGCGCAAAAAAAGAAGCGGCTCTTGTGATGTGGCGATTGCTTTTATTTTTTCATTGAATATTTGCATTTCGATTTTCCAAAAAAAAGACCGGAAAAACTTCCGGCCTTTTGTGCTGTCAGCGATTTTTACAGATTTGCCGCAGAAATTGCCTTGACTGTGTAGTCATATTCCTGACGGTTAATCTCAAACTTGAGTGTCTGTCCGACTTTCGCATCAAGAAGTTTGTTTCCAAGCGGTGAGCGGTAAGAAATGATTCCCGCATCCGGATTTGACTCCCATGCACCAAGTATTGTGACTTCCTCGTCTTTTCCTGTGATGTTGTTGTGCAAAACAGCGCGTGTTCCGAAAGAAATCGCTGTTGTATTGAGCGTTGTCGGGTCAAAGACAACTGCACTGTCAATCTGCTCACGAAGTTTCTTGAGCTTCTCGTTAAGAATGTGCTGGTGCTCTTTTGCAGAGATGTACTCAGCGTTTTCTTTCAAGTCGCCCTTTTCGCGAGCTTCGCTGACTTCCGCTGTAACCTTAGGAAGCTGCACGCTCTGAATATCGTCTGCTTCTGCCTTTTTGGCTTCGAGCATCTTGCTTGTAACGATAAATCCAACTGATGTTGATGATTTTTCGTTCTCCTCGCTTCGTCCAAAGTCGAAGTCCGGGTACTTCTTGAGGATTGCAATGCGCATTCTTGTCTTGATGTCTGGATTCAAGCCCTGAACATCGTTGACGAGTGTGTACATTCTGTTTGTGACAGCCTCGTCATTTGAAAGCGCGTAATCAATAAGAGTGTTGTTTGAGAACAACAAATCCTCTGCGTTTTTGCAGATTTTCTTGTTCTCTGGCGTGTTCGTGTGGATATTGATTTCGCGATATCCAAGCGAAATGATATTGATAAGTGTTACAAGCTGCTTTTCGTATGAAATGCCGCTGTTTACATACCAATCGTCTTTCTGGCAATTTGCGAACAAGAAAATAACTGTGTCGCGGAAATCGCGGAAGTTCTCGAATGCGTTTCTGACAAGTTTCTGAACGCTCTCAACAAAGCCTCCTACAACGAGTTCGTCAAGCATCTTCTTGTTAAGCACTTTCGGGAAAAGCAATACATACTGATCTGCCCAATCGTCAAGCATTTTGACGAACTTGAGGTAACTTTCCTGAAGGCGCTTTGATTTGTCCTGTTTCAAAAGCTCGTACATTTCACGAGGGTCAGGAAGATGCTCGCGCATTGCAGAGCCGTCAGGAATCTGCTTCTGAACCTTTCTGTAAAGCTCGTCAAATGTTACGCTAACGTTCTTTACAGCAGGAATCTCTGGATACTGCTTTTCGATTTCCTTCACAACAAGGAATGAAGCCATGACTTCCTCATCAACTGTTGTTACAGTCTTGAGATAGGCCGCGAAGTAGTTAATCATATCAGCAAAGAGTTCGCTGTCTTTGTCTGTGTCATCTTCATCGAGATACTTCAAAAGTGTCGCAATACGCTCAAAGAACTTCTTTTGCGCCTTAAAATCCTGAGACAATTTTTCTTCTGGAGTGATTTCGTGGTCGCGAACGATGTACTTTTTGCCGTCGTTAGGGTCAACACCGAATGCAGAGTTCTTCTTGATGATTTCCTTTGCAGCATTGTTCCAAGAAGTCCACTCGCTTTTTGTGAGAACAGAGTCGCAAAGTTCTTCCTTGATTTTCTTGAAATCACAACTGTTGTCAAAACTTTTGATGATTGTTTTGAGAGCCCAAACTTTATCGTCCTTGACTTTTTTTGCAAGGTCTTCTTTCTTCATCGTGGCTTTCTTAACCCAGATGTGGTCTTTTCCGAGCGGAACAAGCGCATTCTCTGCCATTTTGAGAGACATATTCTGAATGCCGTTCTTTGCGCCAAAACTGATTGCAAGCATATCGTCTTTTGCTTTGACAATGCCACCAATTCCCCATGTGCGATGGAAAACATAGTTTCCAACATCATAAGAAACGTGCTTTTCAAAGTCCGCGATTGCTTCAAAAACATTGCGAATATCAGAGTTCAATCCAGAGTTCTGGATATGGCGGTCAAGATGCTTGATTTTAAGTTCGTACATCTTGCGCTTTGATTCATCTTCTTTGATTCCGTCCTCGTACTCGCTTACATACTTGTTGCGGAAGCATTCTGTAATTTCACCACGAGCAAAACTATCGCGATTGTCGATTTCAAGTATCAACTTGAGAATATCAATACAGGTATTCCACTTTTTCATTTCTTTGTACTTTTTGTAGATATCCTGCATAAGAGTTGCACTTGTCGTTTCACTGATTGACTTTGCAATCTTTTTCTGAAGCATGTAGAAAAAGTCAATCTGCTCTGGAATAAGCGAAACAAGTTTTTTCCATGTGTCAGAAATCAAGCCGACATTCGGAGAAATTGACGCAGATGTTGCTCTCAAAATCGACTTCTTGTAATAACTTACAGCCTTTTCCATTCCTTTTAGGAACGCAGCAGGATTTGAAGTCTGCTGAGCAAGAGCTGTTTGCTCATAATGGTCTGCAAGAAGTTTTGCAATCTCGGCTTCCTCAGAATCTACCTTAACGATAGTTTCATAAGTATTCCACATTGCCTCTTCTTCTTTGTTCTCGCGATAATAATTCGCCATAGTGCGAAGAGCAAACTTATTAACAGGGTCGTCCTGCAAAATTTTCTCGACACACAAGTAGCGAACGAGCGGCTCTTTGTGGTTTTTCTGGAAAACATCGATAAGGCTTTCAAGCGCAGAGAAATCGAGGTCTCCGCTTTTGAGTCCAATCATTCCAGAAACATAGAGAGCAATTATGCTGCTATTCTTATTATTGATAAACTCATCACAAACAGCCTTAACTTCGTCGCCGCATTTTTCCTCTAATGCCTTTTCAACATATTTGTCAAGTTCTTTCAGCGTGTTCTCAGTACATTCACTGATTGCCGCTCTCGTCCACTTCTCTTCCTTAAGCTCCGCCTGAACGGAAGCAACAAGTTCTTCAGACATACAAAACTCCTATATAACAGACTACACAAATAAAAAAATACAATTCAAAAGAAATTATTTCACATACATAGCGTGAATTTCAGGTGCCAAAAGTTTTATTTTCAGCAAGACTTCATTTATCTTTGTAACGCTATCATTCGACATAACATAGTGGTCAATAAGCCAAAAATACAAATTTATCAGTCTAGGTGTCAGCGTTTCCATATCGCTAGTTGGATTTTTCGCTTCATTTTCACGAGCAAAAATCTCTTGCTTGAGTTTCCCGACTTCAGGAGCGCTAAGTTCGCGCTTCACGTTAAACACTCCAAAAAGAACCCCGTAAACAGGAATCCACTCTTGAAGCGCCGCTCCGTTATAACCTTTGAGTGCAACTTGGCGAATAAGCAGACAAATCAATTCAGAATCAAGAAAATTGAGGTCAATTTTTCGAGCATCGATAAAAAAAGCCTCTCTGAAAAGAAGTTTTGCAAGTTTTTCATCGCCATAAAGCGCATAGCAGTCAGCCATTTCAGCTGTTCCCGCTGCAGTTCCTGGCGCTATCTTATTAGCCTCTTGAAGCGATTCAAGAGCCATCTCATACTCACCAAGTTTTTTGTAGCAAAGCCCAGATTTTCTGTAAGCCTCTGCTTTCAAAGCAGGGTCTTTCTCAGAATAAAGCCTCTGATACCCCGCAAGAGCAAGTGAAAAGACACCTCTGCAAGTTGCATAAACAGCCTTCTCATGATTTACAGTTTCGCGAGAAATAAAAGTCTGGAAAGACTTCCACTGATTAACCAACATTTCGCCCTGTTCAAATGCTTCCTTTGTAGGAAGAATATGCATTGTATCAATCCAAAACGAACAGCAACGAATACCGAAAATAATCTCTTTATTTTCAAGGTCATCTGTAAGAGCGTCTTCAAGAATCTGTTTTGCCTGTTTTGGATTTCCTGCGGCTAGAAATTGATAAGCCAGCGCGATTTGCTTCTCTGATTGAGTACCCATAGCGTATTTTCTATTATACAGTTCTGGCGATTTTAGTCAATATCGGCTTTTTTGTGGGTTGCAAAAGAAAACTTTATAATCTCTTTATCTATTTATGTCAATAGATTTAGCGCAATTTCCTTTTAAAAACACTTAAAAATCTATTTATAGCGCACTAAAGCAAAAAAAGGATTCCTTAATGGCAATCTTTTTCGCCAAAAAGGAATCCAAAAAAGGCTTTTTTTTGAAGAGCCTAGTATGTAAAGGCGCTTCCTCCAATAAACTCTCGAATTATAGAATGTTTCGGAACATAATTTGACGGAATCGGCGAGAAGTAGCGCAAGAACTCAAGCAAGCGCCTTGCTTCCGCATACTCGCGCTGGAAAGGCGAAACGCACTGCAAAAGAGGCGTTGCGTAAACCTTGAGAACGCCAAGCTCATAATCAAGCGCAGTATTGAGCATTGCGTCGGCATTGCCTTGGAACGGGAAAATATGCTTTCGCTCGCCTTTTTGAACATTGTCCCACATTGAAATCGTGTCAGAAGCGCTCTTTCCGCGGAAATTATAATCGCGGACAATACGTCGGATAAGGCGATTGTCGCTCGTCGGAATACGGTTATGGTCGTCGAGGTTGAGCTGCGTCAGGGCAGAAAGATAAATCTTGAACTTCTTTTCCTTTGGAATACGCGGCGTCAGCTTGTCGTTCAAACCGTGAATTCCCTCCATAATCAGAATGTCCTCGTCAGCGAGTTTCATCGTGTTTCCCGCATAGAATCTCTTTCCCGCAGCAAAATCATAAGACGGAATCTCGACAGTCTTTCCATCGAACAAATCAATGAGATTCTCGTTCAAAAGTCCAACATCGAGCGCCTCAAGACACTCATAATCAGGCTTTCCGTTCTCGTCGAGCGGGTTCTCGTCGCGACCCACATAGTAATTGTCGAGGCTGATGACCTTCGGCTGATAGCCAATCGACTGCAACTGCAAAGCAAGTTTCTTGCTCGTCGTAGTCTTTCCGGAACTTGAAGGACCTGCAATCAAAACGACCTTCGCCTCAGCTCTCTCGTGAATCATGTCCGCAATCTGCGAAATGCGCTTGTCCTGAAGCGTCTCCGTTATGTCGATAAAGTCGTCAGTGCGCCCGTCGTGAATGAGCTGGTTCAGCGACGCCGAAGACGTGACGCCGAGCCTCTTTCCCCATTCCTTGTACTCGCTGTAAATATTGAAAAGTTTCGGAACGTCCTCAAAATGAGGCAACTTGTCAGGCTCGCACGCACGCGGATAGCGGAGCAAAAAGCCCTTGTGATAAGGAAGAAGGTCAAACACCTTCAAAACCCCAGTCTTGAAGACAAGAGGACCAAAATACAAATCGCTAAAATCACCGAGCGTATTCACGCGAACCTGCGGCGGACAGTTGTAATTGAGCATCTTTCGCGTCTCCGTGAGATTGAGACGCTCCAAAAGCGCAACCGCATCAGCAAAAGAAAGATACTGTCTGGAAATCTCCATATCAGAGTCGACAAACTCAAGCATCTTCGCCTTGAGAGCCGCAATTTCGCTTTCCGTCAGCGGAGTATCCTTCTCGACCGTGTAGTAATAGCCATAATCCAGACTGTGACCGACAAGAAGCCGCACACCCGGAAAAATCGCGTGGCTCGCAGCCGCAAGCAAGAAGCAAAGCGAACGGCGGTAAATCGCCGCTCCGTCCCGTGTATTTGCAAAAACAGGCTCAAGAGCAGCGTTCACGTTCAATCTGCCCGCGAGCGGACGGATTTCGTTGTTCACACGAACCGCCATAATCTCGTTCAATTTTGGCGCGAACTCCTCCATAATAGACTCGAGGACAGACATTGCAGTTCTGCCCTGCTCCACCTTCAAAGTTTTTGTCTCAAAAGTAAGCGTAATCTCTTTCATATCAATAATTATAAGGCAAAAAAGGCAAAAAGCGACCTTTTTGCAATTTTTTTTCACATTCATTTCCTCATCTTTGAGAGCGAAAAAAGCAAAATAATAGAAAAAACTTCTGTCATCGACCAGAAAACTTCTTTAATCCACATCAGTTTTCTTTTGAAAAAGATGATTTTTCCTTCCAAGAACATTCTTTTCAAGCAAAAGAAAGTCAAACAAAACAAAAATCACGTCAAAAACTTCTAAAAGCATGTATAAAACAAGAAAAATCACATTGCAAAATAAATTTGCAACGTGCAAAAACATTTTTTATACATCACAAATTCATTTTGCAACATCAAAAACACTCTTTTTGACATACAAAATCTGTTTTGCAATGTCAAAAATACATAAAACAACATCACAAAGATTGTTTTTTACATCACAACATCTTCTATGAATCTTGCAAAACATAATTGTGATGTCGCAAAGCAAAAAAAATAGATAAAATTTTTCAAAAGTGATGTTGCAAAATCCGAAAATGATATATAATCTTGCTTCCCTGAGCTAAAAAACAAGAAGATAAACAAGGAGACAATATGGCAAGAACATTTTCGGAGCGACTTTATGGAGCAAAATTGATTACTTCAGGTGCGAAAAACGACCTTGAATCTCTCGCTCAAATCGGAGTATCAAAGGAAGATATCGCGGAGATTGAGGAGCAGATAAATCAAGTTGAGCAGCTCAACACAAAGCAGGAGGAGCTAAAGGCGCTTCTGAAAACAAGCACGGCAGAGCTGACAAAAAACGACAAGAAACTCTCCGAGATGACCGGAGCGCTAAAAAAAAGGATAAAGCTCGTTATTCCACAGGCACGCTGGAAAGCGTTCGGCATCGCAGACAAAAAATGAGCAAAAAGGGCGGCAGAAAACTTTGACCTCGCATAAAAAGACAAAAGGTAGATTGACACGCTCGAAAAAAATCACATATAATGCGGATTATGATAGTAACATGTGTTTTGCAAACACTTAGGAGGAACGTTGGCAGACAATAAGGGACTGCGGATTAACGAACAAATCCGCGTGCGTGAGATACGGTTGATAGACGATAAGGGCGAGCAAAAAGGAATTGTTCCTATTATCGAAGCCCTAAAAATGGCTAAAGAGCGTGAACTCGACCTTGTTGAAGTTTCACCGACGGCAAACCCGCCAGTTTGCAAGATTTTGGATTTTGGAAAATATCGGTTCGAGCAGGAGAAAAGGCTTCGCGAATCCAAGAAGAACCAAAAGGTATTGAAGCTCAAGGAAGTCCGAATGCAGCCAAAGATTGGACCGGGTGACCTTGATACAAAAGCCAAGCATGTTCAGGAATTTCTTAACGAGGGCAACAAGGTAAAAGTAACGATTCGCTTCCGCGGTCGTGAGCTTGCACACACTGAGCTCGGTTTTGATGTTCTGAAAGAGGTTCAAAAAAGGCTTACCGAAGGCACTTATGCCATTGAAAAAGCACCAGCAATGGAAGGACGCTTTATGTCAATGACTTTGGGCTCAAAAGCCAAAAACTAACTCGCCTCTACTCTGTTCAAGGGCTAGGGAGCAACAAAGAAGGTAGATTATGTCTAAGATGAAGACAAAGAAATCCGTTGCAAAACGTTTTTCACTCACAGGTACTGGAAAAGTTAAGTACAAGAAAATGAATCTTCGCCATATCTTGACGAAGCGTTCTTCAAAGCGCAAGATGCACCTGCGCGAGGCTGGAATTCTTTCAGAGGATTCAGCACGCAGAATCCGCAAGCAGATGTTGCCATACGGCTAATTTTCTAGCAAGCAGAGTTTTTAACAGGAGCATTTTATGTCAAGAGCAATAGACGGTACAAAGCGCAATAACAGACGCGCAAAGATTTTGAAGTTGGCAAAAGGTTTCACAGGTCGTCGTGGAACTAACTACAAGGCTGCAAAAGACGCTGTCGTAAAAGCGCTTAACCACGCTTACATCGACCGCCGCGACCGCAAGGGCGATTTCCGCCAGTTGTGGATTACTCGTATTAACGCAGCTGTTCGCGCAGAAGGTCTTTCATATTCTCGTTTCATCGACGGACTTACAAAGGCTGGTGTCGCAATCAACCGCAAAGCGTTGAGCAATCTCGCAATCGAAGACGAGGCAGCATTCAAGGCTGTTGTCGAGATAGCAAAAAAGGCTATTAACGCTTAATTTTTGTTAGGGCACAAAGGGTGATTATATGATTTCATTAGATCAAGTTCAGCTGTTAGAGCAGAAAGTTGGGAGTGCTGTGGAAAAGATTACACAGTTAAATGCAGAGAATTCTGCGTTGAGAGCAAAGTGTGCGGAGCTTCAGAGCGCTCTTGATGCTAAATCAGAGCAGTTCAATTCTTTCCAGAGCGACCAGAATAAGATTGAAGAAGGTATCCTGAGTGCCCTCGATAGACTCAATACTGTTGAAAACACAGTTCTTGAGTCAGCAAGCGGAGAAAACAATTCTTCTGAAGAATCTGTAGACTATTCTTATGTCAGCGGAAACGACGGAGAGCAGAACGACCCATATAACAATGGTTCACAGGGTCAGTTCTAAAATAACTTCGCTTTGGGGTATAGATATTAAAAATGGGTAAATTACAGATTGATGTATTGGGCTCTTCATTTGCAATTGAGGCAAAAGAGGACGATGCATATCTGAAAAAACTTCTCAGTTATTATGCCGAGATGACTGCGCAGATTGAACAACGTGGTCATCTCAAAAATCCTTTGCAAGTATCTATACTCTCTGGCATTATGCTTTGCGATGAGCTTTATCGTGAGAAAAGCAAAATCGCGAAGCAAACAGCGGAAGATGAAGTAATAGATGAAGAAGCATCAAAAAGAGCCGCTGAAATGATAAAAATGATTGATAAAGTCTTATAAAAAATGTGCATTTGGGTTGATGCAGATTCTTGTCCGGCGATAGTGAGAAACTATATCGCAGAAAAAGCAAAAGAACATTCACTAAAAGCGCTTTTTGCCGCAAATCGAAACATTCCAATTGAAATATCAGAGTTCGTTGCGTTCCAGTTATGCAATGCAGGAAAGGATGAGGCTGACAATTTTATCTTCGCTCGTGCAACAAAAGGAGATATTGTTGTGACGAAAGATATTTTGTTTGCAGAACGCCTCGTAAAAGCGGAAGTTGCGGTTATGAATGACCGCGGTGTTTTGTTTACAGCAAGGAATATCGAAAAATACGTTTCAGAGCGGAATTTGAGCCTTGCAATGGCGAATCTTGGATTAAAGCAGGGCTATTCAAAAAACACTTACGGCAAAAAGGAATTCGCATTATTCCGAGAATGTTTTGACAAGACGCTCGCCTCTCTGCTATAAGCAGCAAAACAGGAACGAATCACTTTTTTATAATAATGCCGCCAAAATATTCAGGCTTTCCTGTCTCATCATACAAAACAAAGCCGCGCGTGGTCAAAAGCACATAAGAGCCATCAGGCTTTCGGGCGCGATAGCAAAACGGCTTCCATTCAGTGTTCGGGCAAAAGAGCAGTTTGACCGCATTTTTGTACATTTCAATATCTTCAGTATGAACATATCTTTGCCAAATTAAATCCGCGTGATACATATACTCGCTCTCAAGCGCAAAATCATCGATGAGCGCAAGCGACCAGCGCGAATAATCATAGCGCATATCATTGAGATAAATATAGCTTTCGCCCGCAACCGTGAGCAGCGCGTCAAAGAGATTATCAAGTTTTCGCTTTCGCTCAGCAGGAATATTTTTTTCAAGCAACTCCATTTTTTTGAGCGTTTCCACGATGTCATGCGATTTGATTTCGCTTTTGTTAAGATACATAGCCTTGTCAGAGCGCTGGAACACACACGAAAAATCTTTGTCCACGCCCTTTTCAAAAACAGACATTCCGCACGCAACAACAGGCCCTGAATGAAAGCGTTTGTTTTCCCAAGATTCTTTTTTCAGCGCGCCAAGCAATTCCTCGCGCTCTTCTAAATCCTTGCCCGAAAGAAGAACTGCAAATTCATCTCCGCCAATCCTAAAAACAGGACTGTGCTTAAAGACATCGCAAATCATACGGCTTGTTTTTTGGATTACCTCGTCGCCGACAGCGTGTCCCATAACGTCGTTTATGGTCTTGAGATTATTCAAGTCGCACATCAGGACACCGAATTGCACATCATCCGCCCCTGATTTTATGCGCTCGTCAAGAGCCTTTGACTGCTCAAAAAACGCATTTTTGTTCTTTATGCCCGTCAGCTCGTCAAGGCGCGCCATGCGCTCCGCAGATTGCAGGGTCTTTTTGATTACCTCTCTTTCCTGATATTCCGCCTCCACATTTTCCATACAAAAAATTATGTGTTTTTTGTCCTCGCTCATAACATCAATATGGCGCACATGCAAAACCTTTCCGTCAATAATGACGCGAAAACTAAGAGAATACGAAATACTTTTTGAAAGCGCTGCAAGAATTGCATCTTTATTATGCTTTTTCAAAACCATTTCCAAATCATCAGGATGAACATATTTGCTAGCACCCACCGTTGCCAAATCAAAGAAGCCCGTTCCCGACTTTGGAAGAGGATTTTTCTCATGGAGTTTTGAAGGAATGAACTCGACAAAGTTTTCGCTTTCAATTTCGACATAATACACAGAGGCAAAATGTTCTGCCAACGAAATCGCAATTTGGTAAAAACCCGTTATCTCGACATTCTTAAAATCTTCCATATCAATAATTATAGCATAACTTTTTCATTGATAAAGGAAAAATAGAGTTTGAATCAAAAACTTCGTGTGCCTGTGTCATGCTCAAACTCGTTTTATCATCTGCGCACACTCGTAACAGAGTCTTTACAACTCACTATATACATGCTATAGTTTAGTTATCGACGTGAGGTGTCTTAGTTGCCCTGTTCGCTGTTTCAGCCGCGTCACTCAAGCCTTGGAATCGTTCCGAGGCTTTATTTATTTCATCAAGTTCTATCGAATAAATCTTGTGTCCGTTTGCTATTGATTCTTTCACGGTAATCAAAACGTCGGCATTTTTTCCGCTTTGCAAAATAGCAGCCGCAACAAATCGCTTTATTGAAATTACGTTTGGGTCGTCGGGATTTTTTAAGTTTCCGTGTGCAGTTACAAGAATTGCGCTTTCGTATAATGGCTTTATCTTTGCGGCAAGCTCAAAATGTTCGTCCAATGTAAAACCGTTTGCTTTCGACTTTTCAAGAGCCTTTGCGCTTGTCATTTTATCAAGGGATTTTTTTGACAGATTTGCTTCGATTCCTGTGCTTATGTTCTTGATTTTGCCAAAAACAGTTTTTAGTTTTTCAAAAAGTTCCTGCCGTTTATAATTTGCATATCCCGCCATCTTTTTATTTCTCCGTGTGAGTGTGTCATGCTCAAACTCGTTTCATCATCTGCGTGCCTTTCCTTATTTTAAGGAAACTCGCTTTCAATGAAGTTGCCATTCCTTATTTTGAGGAAAGCCGCTTTCAATGAAGTCAGCTTTCCTTATTTTGAGGAAACTCGCTTTCAATGAAGTCAGCATTCCTTATTTTAAGGAAAGGCGTCTTTCAATAAGGTCAGCCTTCCTTATTTTGAGGAAAGGCGTCTTTCAATAAAGTCAGCATTCCTTATTTTAAGGAAAGGCGTCTTTCAATAAAGTCAGCATTCCTTATTTTGAGGAAGTTCGTGCGCGTGTCATGCAGAACTCGTTTCAGCATCTGCATGGTTGCTGAGCGGAGTCGAAGCACAGAAACAAGTTCTCCAATGACACATTTTTTAGAGTGCCATTGGAAAACAGTTTATCCGAAATACTCTTGCATGAGTGCTTTGTACAAAATCTCTGCTTTTTCTAAAGACTTTTGCGCCTTCGCTTTTTGCGCGTCCACTGCTTGCACGAAGGCAAAGGATGGCAAACAGAAATGAAACCAAGAAGAAAATGCTCCCGATAAACCAAAAAAACAGTTTTTCGGGAGCGAAAAGACGACACGCAAAAAACGCATCATTCTTTCGTAGCTGCTTGAATTATACGCTTTTACGCTGCCGTCAGTCAATCAAAAAAGCATGCAGACAATTCACAAACATCTCAAACTGGCATTTCGCACATGCTTCTACCAGCACAAAAATATATAATGGAGGCTCAAAAACATGAGCGTAAATTCAAACTCAAACATTGTCTATGAAGACACAGACGGAAAAGGCAACTTGACTTTAATCAAGAATCCTTTTGACAAAGACGGCAACAGCTTTTATGCACGCGTCGACAGGATTACTGTTGACATCGACAACCTTATCGCACGAGCAGTCGAAAAGGACGGCACGATGAAAGCGACAACGATGAAATACAGTTCGCTTTTGCTCAAAGAGGCTGTTCTTGACGCGCTCAAGAGAGGCGAATGCGTCAATCTTCTTGGTCTTTGCACTCTTTACCCCTCCCCTGTCGGAACGACGGGAAAGACGCCTGAAAACACAAGCGTCGAAAAGTTTTCATGTGAAGTGCATTGCATCAAAAGAGACAAACAAGGCTGTGGAGAACATAAAGGTGAACAAGGTGAGCGTTTTTGACTCCTCTCCTCTTATCGATGTTATGACGGATGTGTACACAGGAAAGACGGACGGAAATTTCTCAGCGGGCAAGGTGATGAAAATCGAAGGCGGAAGGCTCAAAATCGGAGGGGACGCAGGAGGCATTTTCTTTGCTCCGGCAACCGAGAGCGGAGATGCGGTTGAGGACGAGTCAAAGTGGATTGAGGTGGATAAAACAAAGATTATCCGAAATCAGCCGCGCGAGCTTGAGTTCTTTCTTCCCTCCTCGCTTGTGGCAGGAAAGAGATACTGCGTCATTCTCAAGACAAACTTCTCACGAAACACTTTGTCAAAGAAAAATGTTTCGTCTGCAGTAAGCGATGTAATAACGATTGTTGAATCTTAGCGCAGAGTAAAAAAATATTCCCGTAGGAGGTTTACGGGAATATGAAAACAGAAAATGAATACCGCATATTAGTGCGCGATACTAGAATCGAACTAGTGACCCCAAGCGTGTCATGCTTGTACTCTAACCAACTGAGCTAATCGCGCATTCATATGCGGTAGATGTTTAGACTATAGCAAATCATGAAAAAAATGTCAACATGCATTTTGTGTTTTTGTGCATTTTTTTTTGAAAAAGAATCTGCTTTTGGCAATCAGCATTATTTATACAGATTTTTCGACTCCACTTAGCTCCGCTCAAAATGACAATCTGCAATACATTGCTTATAACACTGCTCATAGTATTTTCAAAATTATTGATATTATGCTATAATTATTGATAATCAAGCAGGAGTTTATATGAAACATCAGTTTTTCAAATCTATCTTTGTACTCTCTCTTTCGTCCCTTGCGCTCTTTTCGTGCAGCAATGGAGAATCGGCACTGAGCGACAATCGCTATGCGGGTGTTTTGGGCGACCAGTGGGGCTGTCATGACCCAAAACTTTTTCAGGACGACGACGGCACTTATTATGTTTATTCGACGGGCTGGGCTGACGGTGTTCAGATACGAAAGAGCAAAGACGCGCAAAGTTGGGAGAAAATAGACAAGTCCCCTCTATCTTCTGACACGAGTGTTTCTGATGTTTATGACAAAATGTATTGGGACGACGACTTTTTGAAGTGGACAGGCTGTATCACAAATGAAGGAAAAAGATACAGCACTGCCGCCTATCACTTTTCGAGCAGGGCGGAATCTTGGGCGCCTACGGTGATAAAGCAAGACGGAAAATATTATATGTTCCACGGCATTGTGAAAGACTGTCAGACTGTTGGAAAGACTGCCCACCGAGCAGGCTGCATAACGCTTGCAATCTCGGACTCTCCTACGGGCGCATTCATTCCAGCCTCAAAATACGACAGCAGTCTTTATGCGCAGTCGAGTCTTGTGCGCTGTGTCTGGAGCAACAAGAAGAACAAAAGTCCTGAAGAAATTGGCTATCAGGGGAGTTTCAACTCGTGCGACGAGAACTGGAACAAAGGCTTTGGAACGATTGACCCAGAGTTTGTAATGGACGTTGCAACGGGAGAGCTTTACAAGACGAAAATCGGCGAGCGTGATTGCTACGCGATGACTTACGGCTCATGGCTTGGCGGGATTGCGCTTGTTTATGTTGACGCAAAGACGCTCAAGGGTGTTTGCACGAAGGCGGGCGTGTCGACTTTTGACGGGAGACATTATGAGGTCGGAGATGAGTTGGACTGTCCGCTCGACAGCATTGAGGGCAATCAGGGCGTGAAAATCGCAGGTGGCTCAGGGGCGGCTTATGAGGGTGCGCAGGTCATTTTCAATAGCGACACTGGCTATTTTTATGTTTTTGTCTCAATGGGAAATCTCTTCCATGAATACCGTGTTGGTGTTGGTCGAAGCTCTGACATTGAAGGTCCTTATCTTGACACGTCGGGGGTGTCGATGTCGTTCTCGACGGCAAGCGACGCTTCTAAATATCACAATGTTGGCGGAAAAATCCTCGGCGCATGGCAGTTCGGCGAAAATGCAGGCGATGAGTACGGCTTTAGAGCGCCAGGCGGTCAGAGCATTTTGCGCGACAACGGCGGACATATTTTGCTTTCTAATCACACGAGAACAAATTACTTCCCGACTGGAAACTTTGCGCTTCAAGTTCATCAGATGTTCTTCACGACGGACGGATGGCCTGTGCTTAACATCAACGACTTTGCGGGAGAGGCTGCGGCTCTTCAAAAGATTTCAAAGCGCGATATTGCTGGAAAATATCTTTGTAACATAACAAGAAGAGCCGCTCACAACGACTTTATCGAGACGACTGACGGCAACACTGTCGAGTTTAATGCTGCGGACGAGAGAGAGAGTCTTTCAAAGTTGATAACGCTTTCTTCTGGCGGAAAGATTTCGGGCGCATACACTGGAAGCTGGACGACGGACGGAAACGGCAATATTACGATTTCGCTTTACGAGAACGGGGAATTCGCTGGAGAGTTTGAGGGAATCGTGATGAAAGCGAGGGATAACGCTCGAAAAGAGGGAAAAAACAGCATAACAACAACATTTAGCTCTGTTTGTGCAAAAGAAGAAGGCTCTCATGCAGGAGAGTACTTGTTTGGAAACAAAATTTAGAATAATGATTAAAAAAACACGCAGTATTTCGCTTTTTGTGTAACAATATGTAAATTGTGCCTTGAAAAAGTAAAGAATCGCTTTATACTAATAGTTAATGGAGGCACAGATTTATGAAAATTGCTACCAACACAGCGAAAAAAATTGCGCAGGAAGTAAGCGCCGTTTTGAATCGCAGCGTTCTTGTATGCGATACTGACGGCGTAATCATTGCATCTGCGGACGAAGCACGGATAGGAAGCGAAAACCAACTGGCAAAAAAGCTCACTGACGAAAAGTCTTTTGAGTTTGTCGATTCAAATAATGCGATTTTTGCAATTGAAGCAAGTCAGGAACATTACGGTTTTGTTGTTGTTGAGGGCGACACTTCTGGGATTTCATCTCAAATTCCTTTGCTCAAAAAGATGTGTACTCTTATTGCAGAAACTGTTAACGCCACATCGGAGAGCTCAATACAGCGTCGTATTGAAAACAGGTTCTTGCACACTTGGCTTTTTGGAAAAAATACATCTATTACATCGGAGATGATAGAGTTCGCGTTCGGAATGAACATCGATATCACGATGCCGCGCCGCTTCTATGCGTTCGTTCCTGTTATTCCGAAAGACGACACTGACACAAAAGAAAACTGTCAGTTCCGCATTGACGCTGCTATTCGCGATGCTGCAGAACTTGCGCGAGCCGAGAAGAACGGCATTGCACTCATCGAAGGCTCTGTTCTTATGTGTTCTTGCGGCGACAAGGACGACGAGGCGATGTTCACCTTTGTTGAGGATATTCGCGAAAAGATTGAGAAGAAGCACCATTTGTTCTTGTGCGCTGGAATTGACAGTGGCTCAAAGGGATACGCTCACGTTGAGGACGAGTGCCAGAAAGCGCAGAAGGCGGCAATTGTCAGCGCGCGCTCTCCAAAGAAAGAGACAAGGTTCTACGACACTATCAACATGGAAATTTTCTCACACTTTATTCCAGACGATGCAAAGGAAAAATATATTCGCCGCGTGTTCCGAAACATTCCGACGTTTGAGATTCGCGACTGGGTTTATCTTTTGAATGCATATTACAATCACGAAGGCTCAATCACGCGAGCGGCGGCAGAGCTCGGCGTTCCTGTGAACACTTTGCAGTACAAGCTCAGAAAGTTGTACAACAAAACAGGCTATGACCCGCGCTCAATCCGCTTCTCAAGTCTGTTCTACAACGCATTGCACTTCTATTCTGACATCAAAGACAGAAGATAAACTTCGATTTTGGAAAAAGCCCCGAAGCGATATGTTTCGGGGTGTTTTTTTTATTTTATTGGGTAACAGTCGAAACCTGCGACTTTGAGTTTTTTGCCGATTTTTACTAAATCAGATATATTTTTCAGAAAGAGATGTAATTACAGCTTTGACAGTTTCTTTGTCACGGGCAGAAAATCGGCGCATATCTTTGGCAAGATTTAGAGCTTGGATAAAATCAGCATTTTCAAGTTTTAAGTCTTCGCTTTTTCCAGTAGCCAAATAATCAAGAGAAACTTTTAGAGTTTGTGCAATTTTCAGCGCGTTGTCTATCGTCGGCACAACCTTACTTCCAGGTCGGTATTTGTTGAGCGTGTTTATGCTGATTCCCGTCTTTTCCGCCAACTCTTTTACTTGTAATCCCTGATATTCAAGCTCATCGCGTAAGTTTTCCGCAAAACCCATAGCACAATAATATGTAATCTAAGACAGTTTTTCATCAGTAAAAAGTATTAAAAGACTTGTATATACAGTCGATATGTAATAAAAGGCTTTTAATCTCAAATCTACAAGCCTTGTAAGGAAAATTAGGATGAACACTTTGGTTGAGAAAAAACAAAGAGATTCAAATTTTGAACTTTTGCGTATTATTGCGATGTTTATGATTGTAATGAGCCACTTAACGCAGCACGGTATTTGGTTTTCGCCAGATGCTGAAATCTCAAATCAATTTTTGCTTGCCCACCTTTTTCAAATGTGGAGTGGTCAACTTGGAAATTGGATTTTTATTTTGATTTCTGGTTATTTTGTTTGCACGTCAAAATTTTCATGGAAAAAAGTCTTTGCATTGTGGTTTCAAATCTTTTCGATTTCAGCAACAATAGGTCTTATCACTTACTTTTCAAAAGTCAAAGTTATTGGCTTTTACAATCCAAATTATACTCAATTAGGATTTTTTGAAAGTGCAAAGCCTGCAACAAAAAAAGATTTAATTCGTTGTCTTTTGCCTTGTTACTTCGGAAATAACTGGTTTGCTGTCGCATATCTTGTGTTTTATCTTTTTGTACCATTCTTAAATCATTTTTCGTGAAAAACTTTCTCAGAAAATGCACTTACAACTAATAACTTTAATGTTTGCTCTTGGCTGTGTCGTAAAACAATTTCCCTTCGAAGGATTTTTTGTAAACGACAACTTGTTTATGTTTATTTTGGGATATTTTATTGCGTCTTATATACGTTTTTATAATCCAAAAATACTAAGCCATACCAAAATAAATTTTATAATTTCGATTTGCCTAATGATTTCCTTTGCATTATGGAACTGCTTTGTTTACAAGTTTTTATATCATCTCCAATTTATTAGAAATAACTCTGAAAAAGTGTTATCTTTCTTTGGAGGCGGAATGCCGAGAATACTTTCTACATTGAACGCTGTTTTGATTTTCAGTACATTTAAGAATATAAAAATCTTACATAGCAGATTTATAAACACAGTTGCTTCAACTACATTTGGCGTGTATTTGCTTCACGAAAATCTGTTGATTAACAAAACAATTTGGCATGTTGTCTTTCGTCTTGATGATTGGACTTCATCGCCATATCTTTTACCGTATATGTTTTTCTGTGCCACAGTTGTTTTCGCTGTTTGTACAATTATTGAACTTATTCGCAAATATTTTTTCTCAAAGGTGTTTCATATCTAATTTTTGAATAACTGTTATGACCTACGAAACCGCCTATGGCGGTTATTTTATCGGGTAGCAGTCAAAACCTGCGGCTTTGAGCTTCTTGCCGATTGTGTAATTGTCGTCGTCGCCCACGAACACGATGTAGTACTTGTTGCCGCTTGGCTTTGTCTCGCTCATGATGTGCGCCGTAAAGCCCTTTTTCGAAAGCGTTTCGACAAGAGCCTTCGCGTTCTTCTCTTCGCGGAAAAGACCGAGCTGCTCTTTCACTGTGTAATCTTTGATCTCAGCGACTGCAACCACAGGCTGCTTTTCCGACGATGTTTTATTAGAAGCAGTTTCTTCTGCTGCAGGGATTGTCTTTATCATCGTGCCTTCAGCTGTAATCATCTGAACGCCGTTCTTTGGCACAAAATACCAAAATGGTGCGGGAAGAAGCTGAATGTTTCCTTTTGCGATGTACGCCTCTGGCGAAAGCGGAAACTCGGCTTTTAGTTTTGTCGCCCATTCCTCTTTGCCCGTAACATACCAAAGCGTCAGGTAAATCGCAGGACGCACGTCGAGCATTGACGCAAGAGATGTGTATGCCTGCAAAATCGCGACAGGCTCAATCGTGTCCTCGACGCTCTGCGCACGACAAAGTAAACTCCATTGCTTATAGAGCTTTACATAGGAAGTTATGTCCTCGTTTGTGCTATCTTTGACCGACGTGGAAAGATAATTGTCCGCCGCTTCGTAATCACCTGCACTCAAGGCAGAGCGCACAGCAAACAAAATCAGCTCCTCGTTCGACCATTTGGGCATTCCCGCCGCGTCTTGAGCCGCAATCGCCGCCGCTTGCGAATAAGAAGAGCATGCATCGGAATAAAGACCGAGTTGCTCTTGCAAAGAGCCAAGGAAAGCGAGTAGTGAGCGTTTTTCGGCAAAGTTTTTCATCTCTGCGCTTTGCTTTTTTATGTATTCGATTGACTCTAGGGCAGTTGATTTTTCCGCACTCCTTTTAGACACGTCCGCCGCAGTTTGCGCCGACACAGGCCGTTTTGCAAAAAGGAGAGACAATGTTATGAAAAATACCCAACTGCACTTTCTCATCTTTTATTCCTTCTGTGCGTCTTCTGTTGTCGGTTCGCTTTGAGATGCGTCGATTGAGTCTGTGCTGTTGTTTTCTTGGGTGTTTTCTGCGCAATTTGTTTTGGCTTCAGAAGTGTCATCGCTGACAGATGGGTTAAATCTCTTTTTTATTGAGTGACCGTGAATAAGCATGACAGGAAGCATTACAACAATGCCTGCCACAAATGACAAAAGCATACTGACAAAAACAGGGATTTCGCTTGGTGTTGAAAACCACAAAAAGCTGATTTTGCAAGCGTTTGCTGTATTTGAGCCGCAGAAAATCGCAAGTACAACAAGCACTATTGTCATCAAAATAATTTTTACCGTAGTCATCTTTCTCTCCTAAATTGGTAATTGTATTATAAAAAGGCTATGCCTTATTTATTTTCGGCAGAAAAGTGCTTGAAGAAGCGCAATTCAATTAAAAACAGCTACTTCTATCGCACCAGCCACTCGGATAGCGTACGCTCTTTGCTTGAGAAGGCTGCGCCGATTTTGATGAGTTTGCGACTGTCCGCCTCGTATGGCTTTGCGTAGCCTTGAGAATCAATCTGTGAAAGGGCGTTTTCGGCTGTACCGTCGCGCTTGAACTCGAAGATATAAACATATTCTTCGGTTTCCACGATGCAATCTGCCCTGCCCTTCGCGCTGTGCTGTTCCACTTTCACGAACTGACCGAGCAGCAAGAACACAAGATACACCACGTTCTGAAAGTCGCGCTCAAGAACAGAGTCGCTCGGATTTGCAGGATACGGCAGATTTGCAAACAACGCGATAAAGCGGTCGCGCAGGCTGTCTGTGTTTGCCATGTCAATGTCACGGCAGAAATTGCGGACATCAAGAGGCTTGTCGCTGTTTAGATAGACAGGCGTAAGGCTCTGCGTAAAGCCATATTTGACTTCTTCGTTGGGATATGCAAGCGAAAAACTCTCATACCGCTCGTCGTAGCTTTTTAGCGTCAGATAGCCCGACTGATACAAAAGCGGCACGATGTCGGGATTGTCTGGGCGGTAGTCGGTGATTTCGTCCTCGCTTGCGTAAAGCGTGCCGTCGCTGAACTGTCGCGGATTAAACCCCATTTCGTTGAGCCGCTTCACAAGAAATGTCGGCGTTCCTGTTCCGAACCAGAACTTTGAAAACTTCTTTGCGCTAAACGCGTTAATCAAACTGAACGGGTTGTAGATGTTCTCACACTCTGCGCAAAACTTGTAGCCGTCATAAAAGCGCTTGAGTTTTGCCAAGCACTCCTCTCTCGTCATCTTGTTCGCCTCTGCCATTTCGTCGATTTCAGGCGAAAATGTCGCTTCGAGTTCGCTTTGAGTGATACCGCAGATTTCTGCGTATTTGGGGTGCATAGAAATGTCTTGGAGCTGGTTCAAGTCGCTGAAAATCGAAACTTTGCTGAACTTTGTAACGCCCGAGAAAAGCACGAAGCGGAGATATTTATCAAGGCTTTTTAGCTGCCCGAACATTCCTTTGAAAATGGCTCTGTTCTGCTCAATCTGCTCTTCGCTGAGCGTCAGTGTTTCCAAAAGAGGCTTGTCGTATTCGTCCACAAGCACAACGACTTTCCGATTTGTTTTTTCGTGAGCACACTTTATGATGTCCGCCAGACGCACGCCGAACGACTCACTCTGTTTCGGACAATCATAGAGCTTTTCCCATTCGCGAAGATGAGCAGCGATTATCTCGTTCAAGCCGTTCGGCTCAGAATAGTTTTGACCGTTGAAATCAAAGTGCAAGACTGGATACGAAATCCAATCTTGTTCCAACTTCTCGATAGCAAGCCCTCGGAACAAATCCTTTTTGCCCAAGAAATACGCCTCTATCGTGGAAATCAGAAGGCTCTTTCCAAACCTGCGCGGTCGACTCAAGAAATAAGGCTTTCCGTTAGTAACAAGATTATATATATATGAAGTTTTATCTACATAAATATAGCCGTCTTCTCTCAAGGATTCAAAACTCTGTATGCCAATTGGCAGTTTTCGTGTATTCATACCTTATTATACCACAAAGCGCTCTTGAAAAAATTAGTATATCGCCTATTTTGCCAGCGTTCCGCGGAATGTGCTGCCGTTAAGAGAATCAAGGTGCACTGTAACAAACTGACCGATAAGGCTCTTGTCGCCTGCAAAAACAACGCGCTCGTCCTGCTCGATTTTGCCCAAAAGCTCAGCGTCGCTATCACGGCTCACGGCTTCAACAAGCACTTTCGCTGTTGTTCCGACTCTCTTTTTCATCGCCTCCTGGTTAATCAAAAGCTGAGTGTCGATGATTTTCTGCAGTCTGCGCTTTTTCTCTGCCATATCAATTTGGTTCGGCATAGACGCGGCAGGAGTGCCCTCGCGCGGATTGTAATAGTACATAAACGCGCTTTCGTACTTGACCTCGCGCAAAAGGCTCAACGCCTCTTCCACGTCCTCCTCAGTCTCTCCTGGGAAGCCGAGCATAATATCGGTCGTGAGTGAAACATCGCTTATTTTCTCGCGGATTTTTTCCACAAGAGAAAGATAATGCTCTCTTGTGTAGCGGCGGTTCATTGCCTTGAGGATTTTGCTTGAGCCGTGCTGGACCGGAAGATGAATGTGATGGCACAAACGCGGATTTTTTGCGATGACGTCGATTAACTCTTCGCTCAAATCTTTCGGGTGGCTCGACTCAAAGCGAACCCAGCCGATAGAAGAGTTCGTTTCTTCAAGATGGTCAGCAATGAGCTGCATAAGGCGCGGGAACGTGATGATTTCTTCTTCGGTTTTCTCTTGCGATGAGAGCGATTTGTCCATAAGACCGCGGTATGAGTTGACGTTTTGTCCGAGAAGAGTGATTTCGCGAACGCCCTTTTCGCTCAGCGTGTCAAGCTCGGCAAAAATCTCCTTGACGCTGCGGCTCACCTCGCGACCGCGCACATACGGCACGATACAATATGTGCAGAAATTGTTGCAGCCGTTCATAATCGGAACGAACGTAGAGAACGCACCTTCTTCAAGCGAAAGCGGCGAGAACGTGTAAGCAATGTCAGCCTTGATTTCGCTCGGCTTGTGATGTCCCTCGATTTCATCGATGATGTCGCCGAAATGCTGCTTTGCGTAAGTGCCGACGACATAATCGACGACAGGATAATCGCGCTTGAGGCTCTTCAGAAGCCTCTCCGCCATACAGCCCATCACCACGAGCGTGAGCGGCTTTGCGCCGTTTTTGACGTAATCGGCAGCAATAGGAAGGCTCTTGTTTTTTGCGTCTTTTTTGCCAGAACGCACCGCCTTGAGTCCTGTGTAATAGCCAAGACGACCAAAAATTCGGTTTTCGGCAGTCGCACGAACGGAGCAAGTGTTGATAATCACGGCGTCTGCAACTTCGGCGCACTCGGCTTTCTTCCACCCGCGTGCGATAAAAATCTGTTCGGCTGCTGCGCTTTCTGCAATGTTCATCTGACAGCCGTATGTTTCAAAAAAATATGTCATAAAAATCTCCATCTGTTCATTTTTGCCTTTCGGGCATTCGCCCAAACCCAGCTTTTGTCAAATTTGGCTCTCGGGCATTTCCCGAACCCAGCTTTTTTAAAAGTGAGCCTTCGGGCATTTTCCCGAAGCACCATTTTTGTCAAATTTGGCTTTCGGGCATTCGCCCAAACCCAGTTTTTTTAAAAGTGAGCCTTCGGGCGTTTGCCCGAAGCACCATTTTTGCCAAAGCGGGCTTTCGGGCATTCACCCAAACCCAGCTTTTTAAAAGTGGGCCTTCGGGCATTTTCCCAAACGTTATTTTGCTTTGTATTCGGTGAAGGCGTAAGCGTTATGGTTGTGAATGCTCTCAAAGTTCTCACATTCAATGCTAAAATACGAGAACGGCTTTTCGGCTTTAAAGTTCTTGAGCGAAAGATACACCTCTCGAACCATATCTTCCACAAAGCGCGGATTGTCGTAAGCAGTTTCGGTTACAAACTTCTCGTCCTCTCGCTTTAGAACGCTGTAGAGCGAGCAGGACGCGGCATCTTCAACAGCCTTTATCACGTCCTCAAGCCAAAAAAAGCTCGTGTTCTCAACTTTCACCGTAACTATTCCACGCTGATTGTGCGCGCCACGTTCGCTAATCGCCTTTGAGCAAGGGCAAACGGTCGTGATTGGCACTTTTGCGCTCACCCAAAATCTGCTTTCAGTCTCGCTCACCTCTCCGCCATACGAGCAGTCGTAGCCCATCATTCCAGCCTTTTTTGTGACAGGCGCGTATTTTTCAATGAAGAAAGGAAAACGCAATTCGCCAAAAGCACGCTCCGCATTCAAAACACGACGCATTTCGCCAAGCATTTTCAAAAACTGCTTCATCTCAAGATTATCGTGATAATCGTGGAAGGTTTCGATAAAGCGGCTCATGTGCGTTCCCTTAAAGTCGTGCGGAAGGTTTACGAAAAGGTCAACGGTCGCCGTTGTTTGCTGCTTGCCGTTTGCTTTGTCAAGCACCGTAACAGGATATCGAACGCCCTTCACGCCAACTTTTTTAAGCGGGATTTCGCGATTGTCTGGTGTGTTTTGAATATCTATCATTTTGCGCTCTTCTCGGCAGCCTCAACCGTGTTTTGCATAAGCATTGCGATTGTCATAGGCCCTACTCCCTTTGGAACAGGCGTGATATACGAAGCCTTTTCTTTGACCGCCTCAAAATCCACGTCGCCGCAAAGACGGAAGCCCGATTTTTTCGTCGCGTCCGCAATTCTGTTCACGCCCACATCGATGACGACCGCGCCATCTTTGACCATATCCGCAGTGATTGTGTTCGGCTTTCCCACAGCAGCAATAAGAATGTCAGCTCCTCGAGTAACTTCGGCGAGGTTCTTTGTTCCAGTGTGGCAAATCGTAACCGTGCAGTTGTATTCGCGGCGAGTGAGCAAAATCGCGACTGGCTTTCCAACGATATTACTTCGACCGACAACGACAGCGTTTGCGCCGTTCGTGTTGATGTTCATCTTTTCAAGCAAGACAAGAATTCCGTGTGGAGTGCAAGGAAGATAGCCGTCGCGCCCAATCATCATATTTCCGACGTTGACGGGGTGGAAGCCGTCCACGTCTTTTTCTGGGCTGATTGCCATAATCACTTTGTCCTCGTTGATGTGCTTCGGGAGAGGAAGCTGCACGAGGATTCCGTGAACGCTCTTGTCGTGATTGAGTTCATCGATTATCGACAGCAATTTTTCTTCGCTTGTGTCTTCGCTAAGTTCAAGGCTTCTGTCCGTCATTCCAGCCTCAGCAAGAGCCTTTCGCTTTCCTGTGACGTAGCTCACGCTTGCAGGATTGTTGCCCACAAGAATAACAGCAAGACAAGGATTAACGCCTTTTTCTTTTAATGCGTCAACTCTGCGCTTTACGTCTGCTCTCACGTCCTCTGCGATAGCCTTTCCGTCAATAATGATTGCACTCATAGTAACCTTCCTTCTGCAAAATCGTTTGTAAGTATGTTGAAAAACGGTGCTAAAAATGATATGGTTTCACTACTATATACGATTTGCACATTAAATTCTATTGCTATAACAAAAAGGCAATTAACAACTTCGAGAGGAAATAATGAAAAGATTTTTAACGACTCTTTGCGCACTGTTTCTTTTGTCTTTCGCACTACAGGCAGAAGACTCAACCTTTCTCACTTACAAAGATTTTACTGCCCAGAAAACCGCAGATGAAAGCGATGGCGATGATGAGCAGGAAATTCAGGACGAGGTTCAAGATGAGCTTCCGATGAATGTTCATGGCGACAAGTTCATAAAGATTGCGCTTGCCGGAGCATTTCCGCTCAATTTTGGAAACCCGCTAAAAGACGGCGAGGGACAACTCGAGGTCGGTGGCACTGGTTCTATTGGCTTTTACTATTTCTTGAAGAAAACAATTGCGCTGGGCGCTGACATTGGTTTTGGCTATCAGCCAACAATTGGCGGAAACATTTTCAACTATATTCCGCTCACGTTCGCAGCGATGTTCCAGCCGACTCTCGCAAAGTTCGAGTTCCCGCTCACACTTAGCGTTGGTGCTGCTGTTGAAAACTATCTTTCTGAAACATATTTTCCAGGTCTTATCTTAAAAGCAGAGGCTGGCGCTTTTTACCACATTACTCCAGCATGGTCTATCGGTCTTTCTGGCACTTGGATGGGAATGCCGCAGTGGTTTGACAATCCAAAATACAACTATTTCGGTCATTTCTTGGACGCAGGAATTTCAATGCGCTATCACTTCTTCTGATTTTTTTTGCGGAGACTTTTATGAAATCAATTAAAACGATACTTATTCTTTCGCTTCTTGCCTCAATCATGGCGCTTTCAGGCTGTCATGACCCGATTTTCTACGACATCAATCAGGAAGTTGAACTAAACTCTTCCCAGATTGACGGAGATGTTAATTCAATAGCGCGTTTTGGCAATTATCTTATCACACAAAACGGCTACGTTTGGTACAAAAGCGCTTCATCATCAACAAACGGTGAATGGAAAAAAATGGCTGCAATTCCAGACGGAGGCACTGTCTGGAAGATTGCCACTGACGAAAGCCACATTTATGCAATCAGCAAGGTCTACACAGAAGACACGGACTCTTCCAGCGATTATGAGGGCGAGCTCATTCAAAAATCAAGCACTGTCTATGTTGCAAACGATGTTGACGACACTTGGACAGCAATCGACACATCAGCCGACGGTTCTTCTTATTACCCAGTAGTGATTTTCTGCACTGATTCAACAACAGCGACAAATCGGCACGCGTTTGTCAGGATGAGCAGCGGACACGTTTATGAGCTAGACGGCTCAACAGCGCTTTCTTCTACATACACAGACTCAACATCAACAATGACGACATCATCTGTTGCAGCAGCTTGTTGCGGTGGCACTGTATATTTCAGCGATTATCCTGCGATTGCTTCAGACGGCACTACACTTTATTGGACAAACGGAAGCGATACGATTTACTACGGCACATCAAATACTGCGACAGGCTCTAAGGACGTGGACTGCGCTGATATTCTTTCAATCGCAATCACATCAGACAAACTTTTTCTCGGCACAAAGACGGGCGCATACCACGTTGCACGAAACTCAGACGGCTCAATCACATCAGAAGCGTCTTCTAGTTTTGACACAAACGCGCGAAGTGTTTTGAGTTCTTACTATTACATTTGGCTTGTCTTTGCTCTCGACCCGACAGCAACAGAAAACGCTAATACACTTTATGCGTCAACGGTCTACAAAGGCTCAGCAGGCGCTTCTGCTTCATATTGGAAAAACCAGTGCTTGTGGTCATATTATCCGAGCCGCGGTAACTGGAACTGCGAATAATTTTTGCGAATATAAAAAAATATGGGCGATTTGTTTGACAAAAACGACAGCACAAAAGAACCGCTTGCTGCCAGAATGCGACCGAGAAACCTCGATGAGTACATTGGGCAAGACCACATTGTTGGAAAAGGCAGGCTTTTGCGCCGTGCAATTCAAGCAGACCGCCTTACTTCTGTTATCTTTTACGGTCCTCCAGGAACTGGAAAAACAACCCTCGCCCGTGTCATTGCCAATCATACAAAAAGCGATTTTATCACGCTCAACGCCGTTCTGACGGGTGTCGCTGACATTCGCACTGCAATTTCTCAAGCAGACAATGCGCGAAAGCTCTACGGCAAAAAGACAATTTTGTTTGTTGATGAAGTTCACCGCTGGAACAAAAGCCAGCAGGACGCTCTTTTGCCTTGGGTTGAAAACGGGACGATTATCTTAATCGGAGCAACGACCGAAAACCCGTTTTTTGAAGTAAACAAAGCCTTGGTGAGCCGAAGCCGTGTGTTTCAGCTAAAACCACTCGAAAAAGCAGATTTGCTAAAAGCCGCACAAATGGCATTAAGCGACAAAGAGCGCGGTTACGGAAACAAGAACGTCGTCTTTGAAGATGGCGCGCTAGAACATCTTGTGGACACTGCTAACGGAGACGCTCGAAGCCTTTTGAATGCGCTTGAGTTGGCTGTTGAAACAACGGACGAAGTTGACGGCAAAATCTTTATCAGTCGCGAAGTTTGCGAAGAGTCGATTCAGAAAAAAGTCGTGCTTTATGACCGCGATGGCGATTATCACTATGACATAATTTCGGCATTCATAAAGTCTTTGCGTGGACGCGACGCTGATGCTGCGATGTATTGGCTTGCCAGAATGGTGAGAGCTGGCGAAGACGCAGATTTTATCTTTCGCCGAATGTTGATTTCTGCTTGCGAAGACACAGGGCTTGCAGACCCGACAGCGATTAGCGTTGTGCAAAGTTGCGCGCAAGCATTTGACCGCGTGGGAATGCCTGAAGGTCGCTACTTTTTGGCGCACGCCGCGCTCTATCTTGCGACCGCTCCGAAGTCCAATTCATCGATGGCGTTTTTTGACGCATTGGCAAGCGTGGAAAAAGAGGACGCAGACGTGCCGAATCATTTGCGCGATTCAAGTCGCGACGCTGAGGGCTTCGGGCACGGGCAGGGCTATATGTATCCGCACGCATACCGCGACCACTGGGTTGCTCAGCAATATTTGCCAGACGCGCTTGTGGGACGGGTTTTCTACACACCGAGCGAACAGGGATACGAGGCGACGATAAAAGCCGACGTTCTTTCCCGAAGAGAAATCCAAATCGCTTCGATGATGGAAAACAGCGTGCAGAAAGCCGACACAGACGCTTCCTGCGGAATGCACCCGCTCCCGCATTTTGCCAGCAAAGAAGGCGTTTTGAGCGAATGGTGGGTGAACAGCACATTCAAGACAAACACGACGCAAAAAGCCGAAAATCTCACATTCACGCCGACAGACAAGGCTAAAGAAAGCGCACTCGACAGAGCAGAAAAAGCGTGGAGAAGTCGCCTTGAATCAAACAGAGCCGAAATCCTTTCAAAAATCCGCGACGCGCTTCTTCAAATCGCAGACCTTTCGCGCCACACTCGAAGCCTGATTTTGAACGCGGACGACGCGCTTCTTGTTTGGGCTTTGGCAAGAAAAACGCCAGAGGGCATAACTTGCGGACTTTGCAAAGGCCAAAATGGAAAAGCCGTCATCGAGCAGTATTCGCGCACGCTTGACGAGCTCGACCGACCGCTCCTTTCGCTGAAGTTAGAAGATTTTTCTGATGTGGAGTTTGACCGTGTTTTTATGCGCGATGCAATCACAAAAATCTCCGACATCGAAGAACTCAGCCAAATCTTTTCTGGCAAAGTGCATTTTGCTCTCTCTGCAAAAGCCGTTTTCGCCCAGCATATTCCAAAGCACGGACAGCATTTGTCGCGCTTGATTGCCGAGCAGATAAAATGCAGTGCTGAACAGAGAGCGATTTTGGAGAAAATGGCGATTGCAGAAGACGAGTTTTTTGAAAACACAGAAAATCCGCTTTTTGCGTGGGACGCTGACACGATAAAGAGTTATTTTGAGAGTTTTGAGCAAAATAAGTTTGTTGTTCAATGCGCTTGTGAAACGCTTGAGGAAAAGCGGCGAATCACAGAAAGACAGGTTGCGCTTTGGTTTGACGCGGAAAGTTCTGCTTATGCAAAAGCAATGCTGAGCGCAATCAGCCAAGATGAACTTGCAGCAATAAAAAATCTCTTGCTTGAGAACATCGACAAAAAGATTTTCTCTTGGAAAAGCGAAATCGCGTTTTTCGCAATCACACGTTAACTTTTTAGATTCTTTTTCAGAGAGCTAATCACATCTAAAACAATCTGCTGTTTAGTAGGCTCAAGATGCTCGCTTTCTTTGAAAATCAAAAATGTCTTCTGAGACGAATCCAAGTTTTTTGCTTTTTCACCAGTTACAAGCTGTTCTACAGTAACGCCCAAAACTTTTGCGATTTTAACAGCATTTTCCACAGTCGGACTTGCAGGCTTATCGCGAAGATAATTGTCGAGAGTCCGTCTGCTAATTCCTGTTTTTACAGCCAACTCTTTCACCATCATATCTTGATATGTTAGTTCTGCTTTTAGATTCTCTCGAAAACTCATAGCATTATCATACTTAAATATACGCTATCCTATTTACTAATTTGTCTTATAAGGTATATATTTTCTTCATTATCTGTTCTATCAAAGTAATATATCAGATATTATCTGTCATATTTAGGACTTATTATGTTTTGTACACAGAAAAATTGTCTAATCACACCTATTGTTTTCGGAAAAATTTGTATTAGCGGCATATTTGCATTGTTGATTTTAAATTGTTTGCTGTCATTTTATTATCATCTGCCATTACACATTAATAATTCGTTGCACACAACAGACTATGTTTGGGAGAAAAACTCACATTGGATAAAATGGACAGAAGGCATATCGTGGGGAAAATTGGACGCAAATGGCTTTAATAATGCAAAAGTTGTAGAAAATCCTGATGTTTTGATTTTAGGTTCTTCTCATATGGAAGCAACAAACGTTTTTCAAAATGAGAACACTGCATTTTTGTTGCAATCATATTTTGAAAAAGAAAATATACCGTTGACGGTCTACAATCATGGAATCAGCGGACATCATTTTTTGAAATGCTGCAAGTATTTGAACAACAATACAAAAGATGATTCATTGAAATATGTGATAATTGAAACTTCAAAAGTTGATTTTTCAGAAACTGAAATCGACAATTTTTTCAATAATAAAATCGATTTTACATCAAGCTATACATCTGGAATTATAGGATTTTTACAGCATCTGCCTCTATTTCGCCTTTTATGGAGTCAATTAGAACACGGGCTTTTGCAGTTGTTTTTGTCCAAAAAGACAAATCTTGTTTCAATAAGCAACACAGTTACAGATGATACAAAAATCAAAAACTCATACAACAGACTTTTTGAATACATCAAAGAAAACTCTAACGGAAAAAGAATTATTATTTTCTATCACCCAACAGGAACACCAAATATTTCTGGAAATCTCACTTTTGACACAAACGAAAACTCTCTTTCATTGTTTTCTGATTTTGCGGAAAAATATGGCATTGATTTTATAGATTTGACAAAAGATACTGAAAAACTTTGGCAAACAGAACATAAAACAACACACGGATTCTGCACAGGAACAGCTTTCAGCGGGCATTTCAACAGAAACGGACACAAAATCGCTGCGGAAAATCTTGCAAAAAAAATCATCACACAGGAGAAAACAAATGTCGCTTTTTAGCCTATATTTTTACGCACTTTTTGCAATTGTTCTTGTTTGCACAGCATTTATTTCAAAGTTTTTTTCTGAAAAAGCATCAAACAAGACTTTTCAAAAACTCTTGCTTCTTTTTGCAAGTGCAATTTTCATTTGTTTTGCTTCGTGGAAAGCTCTGATTTGCATTTTTGTTGTCAGTTTTATTACTTGGTTCTGTGGCAAGCAAAAACAAAAAACATGGCAATACATCGGAATCACGGTTTTAGTTTTAACACTTGTTTTCTATAAATTTGCAGACGCAAAGCAATTAAATATAATTGTGCCTCTCGGAGTATCATTTTTTACATTCAGTGCAATCAGCTATCTTGTTGATATTTCAAGAAATGAAATCAAAGCAAAAGATTTTCTTTCTGTTGTATTATATCTTTCATTCTTTCTAAAATTGACATCTGGACCTATTCAAAAATCTTCTGATTTTTTTGCACAAATCGATAAGAACCGAAACATAAATCAGCAAAATCTTTCCGCAGGATTGCAAATATATTGCTTCGGACTTTTCAAAAAACTCGTTTTAGCTGACCATTTATCAGTTTTTGTGAACGAAGTGTTTTCAACTCCTAATGCATTCAGCGGATTTTCGATTTTACTTGCAATATTGTCGTATTCCTTGCAGATTTATTTTGATTTTTCTGGTTACTCAGATATGGCGATTGGAACAGGCAAGATGCTAGGATTTGAGCTTCCCAAAAACTTCAATATGCCGTATCTTTCCCGAAATGTAACAGAGTTTTGGAGAAGATGGCATATTTCGCTTTCAACTTGGATTCGCGACTATATTTACATCTCTATTGGTGGAAACCGAAAAGGAAAATTGCGCCAAAATCTAAATCTTTTAGTTGCAATGACTTTATGCGGATTGTGGCACGGCGCAACTTTAAATTTTATTCTTTGGGGATTTTTGCACGGAGTAGCATTATTAGTTCAGAAAAACTTCAAACGTATGGCAAAACCATTTTCTGCTGTACTAACTTTCTCTTTTGTTTCGCTTTTGTGGGTGTTGTTTCGCTCAGAAAATCTTAATATTGCAATACAAATCTATAAACGTTTATTCACACTTGCCGCCGGTTTAAATCAGCCGTATCTATGGACTTTTATTTCCATAATAGTTTTTATAATCTCAACGGTTTTCGTGAAAAAAAATGATGGAGAAAGTTTTTATCCAATTCTTGACCTCAAAAAAATTTCTCATATAACAATCTTCTTTGTGTTCTTAGGTTTGCTTTTTAGCTTGGCATACACAGGTGGAAGTCCATTTATTTACGGAGCATTTTAGAAAAGAAACTTTTACTGTTGTAACAAACATCGACAAAAAAATAAAACATACTGATTCGCTCCAAATACAACAGACCTTTTTGCCTGAAATGCTTGAGCAAAACGACTATTTACTTCGGGTAAATAAACTATTTGCCTCTGGTAAATACGTTATGTGCCTATGGTAAATAGCCTATGTGCCCAAGTCAAAAAATATATGCGCCCTTGGTAAATACTCTATTTTCTCGCCCATTGAAATAAGAACAAAGAAACTACAGTCCGTTTTCCTCCTTACATTCTTGCAAACTCAACTTTAAGAGTTCTGCCCATTCCTGCAGCAAGTCGCTTTAGTGTGCGCAAAGACGGATTTGCATTTCCCCTCTCCAACTTGCTGATGTCCGCTTGCGCAATCCCTGTTCTTGCAGAAAGCTCTTTTTGCGTAAGCCCACATTCTTTTCTAACATTGATTATCTCTTGGATAATAGCAAACTCTGGCTCAAGAGCATCATATTCTGCCTTAAATTCTGGGTCTTTAAGCTTTTCTGCAACATAAGAATCATAATCTGTCATTTCTTTTCTCCTCTGGATTTATATTCTTCTCTGTATTTTTTTGCCAATTCTATCTGGCTTTTTGGGGTCTTTTGAGTCTTCTTTACAAACCCATTTGTAAGAATGATTTTTTTGCCCACAAAGAAAAAATACAACACTCGTGTGATATTTGAACCTTGCTTGGCACGAATTTCAAAAACACCGTCATCAAGATGTTCTGAATACGGCAGACGCAAATTAGGACCAGCTTGCTTTATCATCTCCAAAGTCCTGACAACTTTTGCAAACATTTTTGCGTCAAGCGTGTCCATAAAATCTTTCACAGGTTTGCTGCCATCTGGTAAATCGTAAAAGATAACCTCATAAGTATCCATAGCCATATTATATGGAGTATATCCTATATTCGTCAATGAAAGGAGAAAGAAGAAAACGCAATTTTTATGGATGACGCAGTTTGTAAGTTCTAATGCAACGAAGACAAAAGCTTTAGTTACACGGGAATCGATAAACACGCAGGAGAAAAGAAGGGATTGTACAACACACTGCTTTCATTTCAAGATACGAAGTACTTTGAAAAGCGCGCCTGCCCTCGTTTTTTTTCTACGAAGCTCCCTTTTTGCCAAACGAGCTTCGTAGTGACTACGATTGAGGATTTGTATGCGGGAAATGCTTCGTAGTGACTACGATTAAAGATTTGCATGCCAGAAACGCTTCGTAGCGACTACGATTCAAGATTTGCATGCGGGAAACGCTTCGTAGTGGCTACGATTCAAGATTTGCATGCCAGAAATGCTTCGTAGTGACTACGACAAGAAAACGGCGTGAAGGAAGGCGAAAAAAAATGCCCTCGTCGCAAAATCGTAAAGCGCAAAGAGGGCGATTTTCATTTTTTATTTCTTAGAGCGTTCTGCCTTCAACAGCAGCGTATTTTGACAAGAGCTTCATTGTGTCGTCGAACTGCTTTGGAGTCAGCGACTGCTCGCCATCGCACAAAGCCTTTTCTGGATTGTTGTGAACCTCGATGATAAGACCGTCTGCGCCCACCGCAACAGCTGCTTTTGCCAATGTCGGCACCATGTAGCGAATGCCGCAGGCGTGACTTGGGTCGATGATGACAGGAAGATGTGTTTCTTTTTTAAGGTAAGGAACGATAGACAAATCAAGACAATTTCGTGTGTAGTTGTCGAATGTACGGATTCCGCGCTCGCAAAGGATTACGTTCTGATTGCCGCTCGCCATGATGTATTCTGCGCTCATCAAAAACTCTTTGACCGTCGAGGCAAGTCCGCGCTTCAGCAAAATCGGCTGCTTTAGTTTTCCGACTTCCTTCAACAAGTCAAAGTTCTGCATATTGCGCGCTCCGATTTGGATAATGTCCACGTCCTCGAAAAGCGGAATCTGATTTATCGCCATAAGCTCTGTGACAATCGGCAAACCTGTTTCTTTTCGTGCCAGCTTCAAAAGCTCCAAGCCGTCCGCGCCCAAGCCCTGAAAGCTGTATGGAGAAGTGCGAGGCTTGAATGCTCCGCCTCGAAGGAAGCGCGCACCAGAGGCTTTAACGTCTTTTGCGACCTCGATAATCTGCGCTTCGGTTTCAACAGAGCAAGGACCTGCCATAATCGCGCAAGTCTTGCCATCTCCTATGTCTGCGCCCAAGCCGTCTACTCCGTGAACGCTCACGACAGTGTTTTGCGGATGGAAAGAGCGGCTCGCCTGTTTGTAAGGAGCTTTGACTCTTTGCGCACTCTCAACGAAATCGTAAGCCAAAAGCTCTTCAGGCTCGATTTTCGAAGTGTCGCCGATTAAGCCCAAAACAGTCGTTGTTGCGCCTTTTGAAACGTGGACATCAAGCCCGCGACTTTTCAAGCCAGACATAAAATCCTGCACTTTCTGCTCAGACACATCGTTTTTCAAAACAACTATCATATAAAACTCCTTATATTCTGCCATCAATAACAATGGCGTTGTGTAAAATATAAAAAAAAGAACCCTCCAAAGCTCTTGGAAGGTTCTTCTGTTGCCAGTTTCAAGCAAAAACCGCATCGAATTAGTTCGAGCGGCAAGAAACACCTTCGCAAGGGTTTAGAGAGTACAAATAGTAATAAAATGCGCCGATATTTCTTGTTTTCATGAGCCTACTTTAGCAATAAAAAAGAGCGCTGTCAAGCATATATATACATTTTCTTTACATAAATTGCATAAATATTACATTTTGCACAAATGAGAGGCTTTTGCCATTTTCAAAACGGTCAAAAACGTGCTAGAATCAGGAAGCACCTGTAGTTTTTTGAGGGAAAAATGATTCAAACAGAAAAACAAACAATCGCGCTAGCCATTCATCGGCTAAACACTTGCGCAAAACACCATCTTGGAAAAATCGTAATCACAATTTTTGCATTAAACATTGCCGAAACAATATTGGCTATCCTCTCCATGCGCTTTTTCCTGCCTGCGCTCAGCGCTCTTCCGCCTGTAATCTCGATAATCGCCACAGTTTTTATGACGCTCACATTTTTGACAACCGTAATGCTCTTGTTTTACGGTCTGAACCAAATCCTCATCAGATTGTCACGCAGAGATTTCGTGACATTCGGCTTTCTTTTTGACGGCTTCAGGCATTTCAAAGCGCTGTTCCGCTATGCAATCACGTTTGCAGCAATCCTTTTCGCCTCAGTTTTCATCCTCAGCATTGCGATAGCCGTCTTCCGCATAAACCCGATGAAAGACGGAATGCCGAACTTCCTTACGATAGGGCTTCTTGTAATTGCGTTCTTCTTGTTAATCGCGGCACTTTTCTTTCCGTTCAGTTTCGTCTGGTGCATCCTTTCAAAAGAGCCTGAAAAGCAAAAGGCGGTCTTCAGTCGAAGCCGCTCGCTTTTGAAAGGAAGAAAGCTTCTCTTCCTGAAAATCTTTTTCAAAGCGCTCGCTCCTCGTTTTGTGCGCCTTTTCGCCACGATTGTCGCTCTGTTTTTATTCTCGACAATGTCATCTCTCACAAAGTCCTCGCTGTTCGCCCTTCTGTCGGCGTTCTCCAATTTCTATTACGTCTTCACGCTCTATTCAACGCAAGCTTTCCTCTACCTTTTAATCCCGATTGTCTACGACATTTTTATGGAGCAAAGCGCGCAGCTGCAAATCGATTTTGTTGATATAAAATGCCTTTCGGAGAAAAGCCAATGAACGTCCTGAAATCTCCCGCGCTCGCTGAGTGCATAATCAAAGGCTCAAGATTCATAAGCGAAGCCTTCCCCGTGAAAAGCCAGGCAGAGGCTCGCGAAGTCCTTCGCGCCCAAAAAGAAAAATACGAGGACGCAACACACGTCGTTCACGCTTTCATCACGGGCGAGACGGGCGGAATTATGGGCATGAGCGACGACGGAGAGCCGAGCGGGACTGCGGGACGCCCCGTTCTTGAAGTGCTCAAAGGGAGCGGAATCACAAACATTCTCATTACCGTAACGAGATATTTCGGAGGAACGCTCTTGGGAACAGGCGGACTTTCGCGGGCGTACTCTGGAGGAGCGAAAGACGTTCTTGCCGTCGCCGAAACAGAGCCGCTCGTCGCAAAACAAGAGTTTTCCGTGAGCGTTCAATACGACAAATACGACATCGTAAAGCGTGCCTTCAAGGATTTTCACCTCGAAATCGAAGGCGAGGACTTTGCAGAGGCGATAGCGATAAAAGGGCTGATTTTTTCAGACGAAGCCAAATCGTTTTCAGAGCGCATTTTCGACATCACGCAAGGAAAATCTTCTGTTGCGTTCTGACCATTTTCGCGCCATCGTCGTTCCGCGCGCGGAATTCACTGCCCAGAAAAAAAGAGAGGCGTTCCCCGTGAGGAATTCGCCTCCTTTTTTGAATTTCGCCTCGTTCCCCGTTGGGAATTGGCTTCCTAGAGAAAAAGTGAGGCGTTCCCGACGGGAAATTCACTGTCTTTTTCAAATTTCGCCTCGTTCCCTGCGCGGAATTGGCTTCCAGAAAAAAAAGCGGCGCGTTCCCGAAAAGGAATGAGCCGCTTTTGTTTTTTCGTGATTATTGATTTTTCGCTCTTCGTTTTTGTTTACAGGTTGTCAAAGAATCCCTTCGCTTTCAAAAGTTCTGCGTTCAAGATACCACCAAGCGCCGCTCCGCGCTTTGTGTTGTGGCTTAAGGCGACGAACTTTACGTCAAAGACATTGCATTTTCTGAGGCGACCGATGACGCATGCCATTCCCTTTTCGCAGTCGCGGTCGCGTCGTGGCTGAGGGCGGTTCTCTTCATGGCGAACGACAATCGGGTGAGCCGGTGCGCTCGGGAGGTCTAGTTCCTGCGGCAAAGCGCTGAACGATGTCCAGACGCGCTCGATTTCCTCAAGGCTCGGCTTTTTGTCTTCGCTCAAGTCGAACTCAAGGCTCACTGTCGCTGTGTGTCCGTCGATTACAGGAACGCGTGTGCATGTTGAAGAAACGACTGGAGCCAACGCGTTTTTGATTTCCTCGCCGTCAACTTTGCCCAAAATCTTGAGGCATTCCTTTTCTGTCTTTTCTTCCTCGCCGCCGATGAACGGGACAATGTTGTCAATCATATCGAATGACGCGACACCCGGATAGCCTGCGCCAGATGTTGCCTGAAGCGTTGTGACAATCATTCGCTTCACAGGGTATCCTGCCTGAATGAGCGCGTAAAGCGGCATCATATATGTCTGCAATGAGCAGTTTGGCTTGACCGCGATGAAGCCTTTGCTCCAGCCGTGATGAGATTGCTGCTTCTTGATGATGTCAAGGTGAGACGCGTTGATTTCTGGAATGAGCATCGGAACGTCCGATGTCCAGCGGTTTGCGCTCGCGTTTGACACGACAGGGATTCCCTCGGCGGCATACGCTTCCTCAAGAGCCTTGATTTCGTCTTTGCCCATTTCAAGAGCGCTGAACACGAACTTGCACTTTCCGAGCGCGAGTTTCGCATTGTTCGCGTCCTCAACAACGAGGTCAGCCACGCCCGAAGGAATGTCCGAGCCGATAAGCCAGCGGTTCTTCACCGCCTCGCGATAAGGCTTTCCTGCACTGCGAGGGCTTGCGGCAACATAAGTCACTTCAAACCATGGGTGATTTTCCAACAACTTTATATAGCGCTGACCAACCATTCCAGTTGCGCCCAAAACTCCGACTTTGATTTTCTCTGCCATAATCTTTCTCCTATAAATTGCAAACTTTGAGAGCCGCCTCAATTATCTTTTTGGCATCATCATTCACTTCAACAAGAGGCAATCTTACAGCCCCAGCAGGAAGTCCCTTCAAGTTCATCGCGTATTTTATCGATGTCGGATTTCCGTCAACGAAAGCCGCTTTGAAGAACGGCAACAATCGATAATGAGCCGCTCTCGCTTCCTCGATTTTTCCGTCAAGCGCATCGTGAACCATCTTTGTAACGATGGCAGGCGCGAGATTTGACACAACGGAAACAACGCCGTCGCCACCGAGCGCGATGAGAGGCAATGTCAAAGAATCATCGCCTGAAAGAACCGCGAAAGAAGGCTTCTTGCTTTTTATCGCGCTTATGACGTCCATCATCTGTGCAACGTTTCCGCTCGCCTCTTTGACGCCTACGATATTCGGAAGCTCTGCAATGCGAGTCAAAAGAGGCGTTGAAATGTTCTTTCCTGTGCGTCCCTGAATGTTGTAGACAACAATCGGAATGCCAACGCGGGAGACGGCTTCAAAGTGGCGGAAGATTCCTTCGTCGGAAGGCTTGTTGTAATAAGGAGTGACAACAAGAGCCGCATCTGCGCCCGCTTTTTTTGCTCTTTCGCAGTATTTCACAGCATCACGGGTATTGTTGCTTCCCGCGCCAAGAACAACTGGAACGTGTTTGCCCGTCTTCTGCTCAAAAGAGCGGACTTCTTCCATAACGATTTCGATGATTTTGTCTTCTTCGCTATTTTCATCAAGCGTTGGAGTCTCTGCGGTTGTTCCGAGCGGCACAAGACCGTCGATTCCGCCTTCGAGCTGGTATTTTACAAGCTCTCTCCAACCGTCATAGTTAACGCTACTGTCTGCGTTCATCGGTGTAACAAGAGCCGTAAACGCACCTCTTAATGCTACCATACTGTGCCTCGCGTATTTATACAAGATTTGCGCAGATTATTGCATATTTATGCAAAATAATCAATAGACGCTTTGTTATTCAAAGGAACATCGGATGCGAATTGTGTTTTTTGCCAAAAGAAAACGCAATTTGCGTTTGCACAAACTAAAACTTATGCACTATCATAAAACAATCACCAAACTTTTTGCAAAAATCGAGGAGAATACAGATGTCAGACATTTTTACACAACTTCGCAATATCGGAATCATTCCTGTCGTGGCGATTAACGACGCAACAAAGGCTGTAAGCCTTGCAAAAGCGCTCTCGAAAGGCTCTCTTCCTGCGGTGGAGATAACATTCCGAACTAATGGCGCAGAGCAAGCAATCAAGGCGATTTCAAGCGAATGCAGTGAAATCCTTGTCGGTGCGGGAACGGTCATAAACGTCGAGCAGGCAGAGCGCGCCAAAAAAGCAGGAGCGTCGTTCATCGTCAGTCCAGGCTACAAAGAGGACGTCGTTCAGTATTGCCTCGACAATGACATTCCCGTCATGCCCGGAGTGTCCAACGCAAGCGAAATCGAGGCGGCGCTCTCGCACAATCTGACGCACATAAAACTTTTCCCAGCCGAAGTTCTTGGCGGTGTGAAGATGATTGACGCGCTTTCAGGCCCTTTCCCGCAAGTGTCTTTTATGCCGACGGGCGGGGTCAACACGCAAAACTTGAGCGATTACGCAAGGCGCAAAAATGTCTTTTGCATGGGCGGCACTTGGATGGTAAAAGCGGACTTGATAAACGGCGAGAAATGGGAGGAAATCACCACGCTTTCAAAACAGGCCGTTAAAAATCTGCACGGCTTCAAAATCGAGCACGTCGGAATAAACGTGGCTGACAGCGACAGCGCCGACGAAATCGCAAGCACTTTCTCGCTCTTCGGATTTGAAAAGCGAAGCGGCTCATCATCAATTTTCGCGTCTGACAGCATCGAGATAATGAAGGAAAGAGGTCGCGGAACAAACGGTCACCTTTGCATTTTGACGCACAACGTCGAGCGCGCCCTCGCCTATCTCGACAATTTTGGTTTCAAGCCCATTATGGAAAGCGCAAAGTATTTCGGCGAGAAAGAAAAGAGCGCCATGAAGGTGGTTTATCTCGACAAGGAAATCGGAGGGTTTGCCGTCCACCTGAAAAAAGACTGATTTTGTTTTCACGAGAAAGGAAAAATAGAAGAGTGGGCGTTATTGAAAAATAATTGCTCACTTTTTTTCCAGGAAGGCAATTATCAGCCAATAATTGATTGCTTTTTTTAAAAGTAGTGAATTATTAGTCAATAATTTTCTGTCTAGAGAATCAAACGACGAATTATCAGGCAATAATTGTCCGCTTTTTTAAAAGTGAGCGAATTATAAAAAAATAATTGCTCACTTTTTCAACAAGCAAGCAATTATTAAAAATTTACGGCTGAAAATGTTTTCGCTGATTTTAATCGCTAATTCCAATCAAGAGGCGAGAATGTTTTTTCCGCCGATTTTTCAAGAACATCGTCCAGCAGATAGAAAAAGTCCAGTCCAGTGCGCTCTTCTGCCTCGTCAACGCTCACAGCGTAATCCCAAATCGAGCCTTTCGGCTTGTCGTTCGGAAAAATAAAGGCAACAGCAATTACGGAATCGCCCGACTTTGTCAAAAGCACTTTGTAAAACTCTTCGGGAACGCTGACGGCGTTTTTTCCGATTGCTTTCAACTCCGACGGCTTTTTGTCGAGGACAGGGCCTGCGATAACATAAATCGCGCCAAAGGACGAAACCCACTTTCGCACTTGCTCCTCAAGATTTTTCCAGATGCCGCGGTTCAATGCGGGTGTTTGCGGTGTCATGTTGCTCATCGAAAATGAATCGTGCATCGCTTGAGCGCTGAATGCCATATCCGCTGCCGGTGCGATGTGTCCGCGGTCAAAGCCGCTTCTTGTGTAATCTGATGGGTCGGCGCTTCCTGTTGAGATTTTTGTGTCAAAATGGAAGTCGTTGCTTCGAGAGGCTTCTTTTGCAAGTTCGTTCTTTGTTATGCAGTACGCCACCCATTCAGGAAGCTCATAATCTTCGCGATAGCAAAGAGTGAAGCCCGCATAACGCTGGATTTCGTGTCCGACTACGGTCTTTGAGCTCTCATAAGCCTTCACCGCAGGGCACATCGGGATTTGAAGTCCGAGCGGCAAGTCTTCCCAATACGCTTCTTTGTCTGATTCGTCGCAAAGCTCAGAGCGCAACGATGTTGGCGAGGGAATGTGCTCTTCGACAGGGATTGAGCCTTCTACAGCCTGAATGATTTCGCTGATACTAGAGACTGCCGTTTCAATCGCGGGCTTCGGGCGGACTCCCGAAAAGTACAAAAACGCGAGGGAAACAACAATCAAAAACAAAACAACGGAAAATGCTTCTACAAACCTATTTTGTTTCTTGGACTTTCTTCTGGATTTTCTTTTACGTGTTGCCATGTTCTTAAGATTATATCGTATTTCACTCTCGTGCAAGTCCACACTTGCGCAATTAGCCACGAAAATAATATACTTTTCTTATAATTTTATTTTAGGGAGAAACATTATGTTTATTGGTGTCTTATTATTCGTTTTGGCTTTAATCGTCGGCTTTCTGTTTTGGGTCTTTATAGGACTTGGAATCTACAAAAAGGTGACAAAGAAAAGCGCAAAAAAGTGTTTTGTCACAGCTATTGTTATGGCTTGTGTCTGGCTTGTCTTATCACTTTGCGCTCTTGGTTTTGTCAGTGCAAAAGTTTTTGGTTCTGTAAAGGAAAAAGGCTTTTCAATGCCTGTAATAAGTTATGAAAATGCAAAACGAAATTGGTCCAATAAGGTATTGAAAAAAACAAGCAATTTTGAACTTGCTGTTGATAAAGTCGCGATTATTTACGATGAAAAGGAATGGCTTACAACAACTGATGAAAAAAAGGCTAACTTAGACGAAGGTGACGCTTCTGTTATCAACAAAGCAGAAAAAATGCTCAGCATAGGAGACTATGTTCCATATGAATTGACAATCGTTGTTGACAATCATTCAAAGAACACTGGAATCAGTTACAAAGAACTTCGCAAGTCAAACCTTTGCTATGTAAAAGACGAAAACGGCGTATTTATTCCAGCATACATTATTAACCACGCAGAGTTTGACGATGTGCCTTGGCTTCTGACTTGGCTTTTGCCACAGTACAAAAAAGACCAGAAAGTCGAGTTCGTTCCTGTTGGAAAATCATATCTTAACGTGCGTACACAAGTTCCGAACGGGCATACTTTGAGCAAATTCGTTTTCGGAAACGCTGAAATCGATATCGATATGAGCAAAGTCGAGATTAACAAAGTTGAAAGCAAAGGGGAAGCGAATGACTAAAAGAGAACTTTCAACAAAAATCGCTGATGCTGTTATCGCTGAAATCGAAAAGAAATACAGCGGTCAACTCATTCAGAAGATGTTTTTCCAGATGACACAGTATTATCACGAAAACGAAAAGAACGAGTGGGAAGACAGGATTGAGTTTTGCGCTATAGTTGTGAGCAAATCTGAAGTTGAGCGCGTTATTGATTATTGGGTCAAGAAGGGCAAAAGCTTGGAAGAGGCTATTTCGATAAGCGAGGGCGGCGGAGAATACGACACGGAAGACTGGAAAAACCACGTTAGGTTTAATTTTCAGGAAAAAGAATACGGCATTGAAGACTGGGAATGGTCGGACAAGATTGATGCGTGCAAAGGCGCTGTAAAAAAGATAATGGCGCACAAGTTCACATCGTTTACAAAGACAAGCGACTTCAAGGCAGATGACGAACTTTGGATTAATGATTAAAGAAAGGAGAGAGTTATGGCAAACAGAAGTTATCTTTATTCATTGGACGTTTTTCCAAATTACTTGAAGCCGCGTGCAATAGGGCTTTCGGAAAGCGAATACAATATCCCGCTCATTTACCGCATTCTCGTGAGTTCTGCCCCGCAAGCAACCGAGTCCATTTTGTTTTCTGGGCAAGGAAAAATCGCGATTACGGCTGATTATGACGGAGGAGTCAGAAAGCTCGAAGAGTTCTTTTCAAAACTTCCCGAAGAGTACAAAGAGAAAGCCGACAACGTTATAAAATTCTTGAAAGATTACAAGAACAGGCAGACTTACATTCATCTTGAGTGCGCTGAAATCTTTGCAATGGAAGCCGAAAGCGACGACGAACTTGAGAAAAAAAACGCCGAACTGGTTGAAGAGATAAAAAACATCGATGAAGAAATCAAAAAGGCTCTAAAGCGCATTCACTACGACGGCGATATTTTTGATGTGCGCGAGCTTGAAGCGGAATACTGGACGAACACGCTCTATTTTATGCCTGACTCAGAAGATAACGCTAGCGAAGATGAAGAGCCAAAGCCAAATGCAAAGCTCGAACCAGAACAAGCGCACAATGAAGCAAAAGCCGATGATATTGAATCATATTTGGCAGAGCCAGAATATCATCAGTATGGCTACGGCGGCGGCTTTTTTGCGCTCATCATAAAAGAAGGCGAAAAGGTTGCGCTTCCGCTTGAGCCAGAAAAAATGTTCGAGGAAAGAGAGTACCGTCTTTTTGTTTTGAGCAAGGACGATGAAAAACTCGGAGAAATCGAGTATCACCGCGCGATTGAGCTGATTCGGAAAAACGCCTATTTTGAAACGACGGACAAAGTTGATGGTTTTGACTGCTTGTTCTTGCAATACCCACCCAAAAAAGAGTTTTTGCTCCAATTGTTACAGGAAGCCCAAAGCGAATCCACAACGAACGAAATCAAAGCCCCGCAAGAAGAGTCTGCCCCGCAAAATCCAAGAATCACAAGAACGCTTGTTCACGGAGTTAGACCTGCGTATTTTGAAACCGTGCACGTTGAAGGCGATGAAAACAATCCCGCTGGCATTGAGATGGCGCGCACCGTGCTGACAAGAGCGCAAAGCGATGCTGCGATGGATTTTGTTTTTAGCGAAAGCACTCAGATTGATACCGATGAGGACGACGAAGTCTTTCCAATTGACTCCTTCAGCTTTTACTGGGCGATTCAGTATTGCAACGCGCTAAGCATCACCTGCGCCCTTGAGCCGTGCTATTCGATTGACGGCGAGACAAACCCGCGAAAATGGGGATCTGCGCCGTATTCCGAATACAATTCGTACACAGAGAAAGTGAACAGCGATTATGAAAATGAAGAGAAATACAAGCGCATTGTCTTCAATCCGAACGCGAACGGCTGGAGGCTTCCAACACTCGATGAATGTAAGAGAGCGGCAAAAACCGACGGAATACAAAAAGACACGATTGCAGAACTTGGTCTTCTGTTGTGGGTCTGGAGAGATGATATTCCAAGCCACAGCGCGCTTGTTTCAAGCGACTGGAACAAGGAAGATTTGACCGCGCCCTTTGCTTCGCCCGAAGTTGCGACCCCGCAATATTCAATCCGCATTTGCCGAAACGGCGGCACAGTTTTGCCAGAAACTGTCTACTATGACTGGCGAAAAGCAAAAGAAGAGGCTGAAGAATACGAAGAAGAAGCGGAAAGTTATGACGAAAACTTCAACAAAGAGGCTCTTGAGCGAAGGGCTGATGAGTTCTATCAATCATACAAAACACAGAAGAGCGAGCGTGTCGAAAAAAAACAAAGCAAAATAAAGTGGAGCGATATTCTGCTTCCGATTTTGATTGTCATTGTGGGAATAATTTTGTTCGCACTCACGCACAGCAGAGTTGTTTTCTATTTTGTTGCCTTTTTGTTCTTCATTTTCAGCAAAAACAGAGAAGACAGAAAATCCTCAGCATCTTCAAATGACAGCAATCCTTATGAATATTGGACTTCAAAGACAAAAAATCTTGAAGTTGTAAAAGAAAGCGATGAGCAAGAAACACCAGATTACGCTGGTTGGTGGAACTATAAAAGCGACGGCATGAACGACTTTCAGCACAATCAAGACTCTTCTGTCAAATCAAACGATGAAAACGAAAACGGCAACGTCGGAAAATACACGCACGAACAGGCGAAATGGATTTTGCAGCGCATTCACGACACAGACGGAGCAGAGACGATTCGCATAAAGACAGCCGTAAAAGACACGCCGCTTTCTCTCACCGCGAGCAAGTTCGGCGGGCTTCCTTATTGGGAGCGAACAGACGAGTTTCCGCGCGACGAGGACGGAAAGCCGCTTTATCTTTTGGCGCAGATAAACTTTGCAGACGTTCCGCATTTGTCTGATTTTCCGGAAAAGGGGCTTTTGCAGTTTTTTGTGAAAGCAGATGATTTGTGGGGTTGCGATTTCAACTCGGAGCAAAAAAACTGGCGCATCGTCTATCACAAGTCCATCTCTTCAATCACGGCAATGAACGAGGCGGATTTGCGTGCAATGGGCGTAAAGAGCTCGTCAGACGAAAAAGACGAAGATGAATATCTCCCGTTTGAAAAAGAATATGCGCTTTCGTTTGAAAAGCAACTCACGTTTGTTCACCCCAACTGCGACGACCAGTTCGACGACACGGTGCAGGATATCGCAAAAGAGCTTGGCTTTCCTGTGTTCGACGGAGGCGCGCTCGACTGGTTTGAAGAGGACGATTACAACGCGTTCTATGTGGGCGAAGATTACGCACAGCACCAGCTTGGCGGCTTTCCTAACTTCACGCAAAACGACGTGCGCAGAGTGGGCGACGTGCTTTTGTTCCAGATGGACAGCGAAATGGGCAACGGCGAGGACGGAAAAAGCAAGAGCTGGGAAATCCTTTGGGGAGATTGCGGAATTGCGAACTTCTTTATCAGCCGCGAAGATTTGAAGAACCTTGATTTTTCAAACGTGCTTTACAACTGGGACTGCTACTGATTGAAAAAATCCTGTCATGCTGAACTCGTTTCAGCATCTGCGGTTGCTGAGCATAGCCGAAGCACGGATTCCGAAATAAATTCGGAATGACAAACCTTCCTTGACGTTAAGGAACTCTTCCTTGAGGTCAAGGAAAACCTCCTTGACGTTAAGGAAGCGCGTAGTCGAAGCACGGTTGCAGAGCGTAGCCGAAGCACACAACAAAAAGGAAAAGGAAATGAAGAAGATTATTTTTATATTGCTTGCTTTGTTTTGCGCGCTCTGTGCGTTTGCAAAAGAATATCGCGGAATGTACGTCAATTCGCGCGAGGGGCTGAACATCAGAAAATCGCCGAGTTTGAGCGCAGAAAAAATTAAGGCTCTCAAATACGGCGAATACATCGGCGTGGTGGAAGAAGGCGAAATCGTAACAATCGACGGAATAAAAGCAAGATGGGCGAAAATCATCATAGACCACGACGGAAACGATGCAGCGGAGGATTATAACAATTACGGCTGGGTTTTCGGCGGATATTTGCAGAAAGAATGCCCGATGAGCGAAAAAGAGATAATCGCTTATCTCAAAAAGCTCAGCGCGGAGGACAAGGATTTTTTGAACAGCAACTATTTTCCAAAAAACCACGCCACAAACTATATGAAAAACCCCGACGTAGACTTTGAGCTTGACGGAGCGGAATGGCAAAAGCCGAATGCGTCTTTTTCGAGTGCGCTTCCGAACTATGCCAGCAAATATTGGGAGTATGAAACAAAGGGCGAAGTCGTTGCCGTGCGCGACTGCTTTATGTATTTTGAACCTGTTGCGGCGTGTGCTTACGGCTGGCTTCGCTTTGTGAAAGCTGGCACAAAGTTCACGGTTCAAGGCGTGTCGAGCTGGGGAATCGAGGACGGCACTCTCTTCCCTATTTACAGGCTTGACTATCACTCGTATATCCGCGGAATCGACGTTACGGGGAGCGACTGCGTTTCAAGGGCGAGCGACGGCAAGGGCGGATTCCACACGCTCGTCTATCAGCAACTTCTGGAAGATGTTTCGATGAAGAACGTTCAGAACTTCAACCAATGGTCGAAAGAAAAACTTTCCACGAGTGAGCAGCTTGAAAAATATTTCAGCTACGAGCCTTATGAGGGCAAATATCTCCGAGGCGGCTTGGAAATGAACTTTGCCGAGTACACCGACCCGCAGGGAAAAACATACCGTTTGAGCATTGGTTCAAGGGCATCTGTTCTCAAACTCCTGTATCCGCTCAATATGGACAAGCCTGTGCCGATTTTGCAGGCGGATTCGTTTTCAGGCGGAATGGGCGGCGGATATTTTTCGACAAAACTCAGCACCCTTGAAGCCAAATCTGACGGCAGAGCATATCTCCGCGAGATTTGCGAATACGGCTACTTGAGCGTAGACGCGGGCGACGACGGCATGGCGTATCATTACTTTACAAAAAACGGCGTGGTAACCTATGAGTATCAGACTGACGAAATGGGCAAAGTTGAAACGAACAGGCAAAAAACATATCGGCAAGGGATTACACCCTATGCGTTTGTGTTTGACGATGAAAGAAATGGCGAGCCGCAGGGAAAAAGCCAGAGCCTGAAAGTTGGTCAGTATGTAAACCCGATTTGCCGCCTAAAAATGCGACAGTCCCCTGACCGTTATTCTCGGGAACTCCTGCTTTTAGAGGCTGGAACGCTTCTCAAGGTTGTCGAGGTCGGCAAGCAGGAAACAATCGACGGCTTGAGCGCGAACTGGGTAAAAGTTGAGCCTGTCAACGATGACAAGTCTGTGGAAGGCAACGTCATCAAGGATTTCCTTCCTGCAGAGGCGACTGCCGCCTGGGTCTTCGGCGCGTATTTGGAGTAGCTTTTTTTCGTCATTCGGCTGTCATGCTGAAAAAAGTTTCAGCATCCACTGTTCCCTGAGCGGAGTCGAAGGGAGTCGAAGCACAGGCTCGGAATGACAGTTTCAAAACTTGGGCGGCGTTTCCCCAAACTTGGGCAGAGCTTCCCCAAAGTTGGGCGGCGTTTCCCCAAACTTGGGCAGAGCTTCCCCAAAGTTGGGCGGCGTTTCCCCAAACTTGGGCAGAGCTTCCCCAAAGTTGGGCAGCGTTTCCCCAAACTTGGGCAGTGTTTCCCCAAAATTGGGCAGATGTTCCCCAAAATTGGGCAGAGTTTGCCCAAACTTGGGCAAACGTCATGCTGAAAAAAGTTTCAGCATCCGCTGTTCCCTGAGCGGAGTCTAAGGGAGTCGAAGTGCGGATGCTGAGCGGAGTCGAAGCAGAGATTCCCAAACAAACTCACCGATGACAAAACGCCGATGAAAAACAGGAGAAAATTATGAGTAAGAAAACAGCTTTGATTTTGGCAATTTTGCTTTTGAAAAGCACATTTTGTGTGTTTGCCCAATCTGCACGGAGCGGATTTGTGGACGGCTTCGACAAGAGCAAATACAAGGAAATGACATTGAAAGAATTCCGCACTGCTTGCATCAAGTCTGACTCAGACATTTTCGCGAGAATCAAATGCCATTTACAGCGTATCAGAGAATGCGAAAGCGGCGTAAAAGAGTTTCATTGCTACGGCGACGGCATATCTGATCCGTTTGCTTCTATGTTTATTCCAAGTGATATTCCTCCGTTCACAGCCATTGAACTTTATATTCGACATAAGTCTGCAAATGCAGGCTCGTGGTATTCCGTTGACGGCTGGCGCGTCGTGGACGAAGCTCGTTTTGTGGGACAAAAATACATCGCAACGGACGCGCTCAAAATCAGGGAAGCTCCCTCGCTTTCGGCAAAGCAAATCGGGCGGCTTGAGAAAGCTGAGCGCGCTACCGTCATCGAAGTGGGCGAAGATGTTACAATCGACGGGATTGAGTCGGCGTGGGTCAAAGTGCGCACAAAAGACGGAGCGGAAGGCTGGTGCTTTGCGGGCTACCTCACCGACGGCACGGAATACCGAGTGCCGATGTGGAAAACACTTTGCGCTTTTGACTGGACGACAGGCGACGACCTTTCTTGGGTTTACAGATTTTACCAAAAAGATGGTAAACTTTATCTGAACATATACAGCTATGCTGTTCACGGCGAGTTTTCTTTGAAGCTAGAATATAGAGGGGCTGCTGTTGAGATTGTGGAACGAAACCACACAGTTTACTGCTCTTGTGAGGAAGTCAATCTTTTTGCATTCTTGGGTGAAACGCGTACTCTTTCTGATGGAAAAAAAAGAGGCACTTTGTATGCAGGTTACGATAATCCATATCTTTATGCTCTTGAGCGGTATAAGCTCGGCAAAGGGGAAAACGAATGAGATACAAAATTGCAAAGATTTGTGCATACACGCCGTTTGTTTTGTATGCGCTTGAGTTTGTTATAAAATCCTTTGAGTTCGGCATTTTCGTCTGGCTCGCCCTGATTGTGCTTTCAATCGGAGGCGTCCTGTTTTCCGTGCTTGCGTGGACGGACGACGAATGCCGCTTTTTATCGAAAGAGCTGCTTTTCTCTGTCCTGCATTTTATCATTATGGGCATCTGGTTCTTTTTCCTGCAAATATGCATCTATGCGACTTGAGCGAGCTTTCATGAGGTCAAGGAACACTTCCTTGAGGTTAAGGAAACCTTCCTTGATGTCAAGGGAAACTTCCTTGAGGTCAAGGGAAACTTCCTTGAGGTCAAGGAAAACTTCCTCGATGTCAAGGAAACTCTCCTTGAGGTTAAGGAAACTCTCCTTGAGGTCAAGGAAACTCTCCTTGAGATACGGGATTGAAATTTGGTATGCAAAACATATAGGCTTTAGAAAATTTTATGTCTAAGGAGAAATAAAATGGCAGCAAAAGCAAATAAGATTTTTATGATGTTGGTAGTTCTCTCACAAATCGCGCTGTTCTCTTGTGCGACAAACAGGGCGATTGTTGCCGTGCCAGAGTGGGCGACTGCTTCGGGCGAAGCGAAGTGGATTGACGAAAACGGGCTTGAGGCTCTCACTGCGGAGTATATGACAGATGAAGGAACGAAACTCTACTTTGAGGCAAAGACACCAATTCTTTCTGATGGCGAAGAGGTGTTTGCTTACATCTACCGCAACAATGCCAAAGACAAAGACGATTTTGTGCAGAAAGTCGCGTGTAAGGCGAACGGCGGCAAAGTTCGGGGCGAACCCTTGATAAAAGAGTCGAATGAGTTTCTTGAATCGCTTTCGCTGAATGACACTCTTGCATATTTTCTTGTGCTTGGCTCAAAAGTCAGTAAGCCTATTCCTGTAGATTTTGCATTCAAGATTACCATTTGGAACAATCCATATATGGAAGTTTCAAACAAGGGCTATAGGCTTGAGGACATAAGCGGCGGACGAAAATATTCGCAAACAAGACTTTGCAATGACGACAAGATTCCTGTTGATGAATATCATTATTATCTCAAGTATACAGGCGTGAAACCCGGTCTGACGTATCAAATCAGACATTGGCAGGAAGGCGGAAATGCAAAAGACCGTAATGTTGGTACTGTTATTTATCACAATCTTTCTTTTGTGAATTTGATGGGCGAATGACCGTCTAAGACGGCTTTGTAAGGAGAGGAGGATTTTTTATGAAAACAAATAAGATTGCATTTATCGCTCTGGCATTTCTTTTACAAATGTCACTGTGTGCCTGTGCGACGACAAAGAAAAATCCGTCCGAAAATGTCCCGCCGTCGCCTGTTTTCAAAAGCGAAGGAATCAGCTTCGACGGCTCGGAATGGTATCATGTTCACTTTGTGGACAAGAAAGGCAAGTCACAGGCATTTATGAAAAACATGCCCGTCATTATCACCGTGCATTTCCCAGATGGAAGAGAAGGACGGATTTGGACAAAGTGCGACGAAAACTCAGAGATTTTTATTCCGAACCTTAGCGATGAATTTAAAGACTGCAAGATTTCGCTTGAAATCGACAATGAACGATGGCATGAGCTGTGTGAAATCCAAAAAGCCAAAGACGAAGAACAAAAATCCCGCGTCGCTCTGGGGGAAAAGAGAGCGGAAATCCTTTCTCCGAGCCCTGTTCGGTGGACTTTTTCCGACGAGAAAGTGGAAATCACCGTGGAGTTCGGATGCGGTTATCCAGAGGCTGACGAAATGAAAATCAAGCTTGACTACAAAAAAATCAAATACAAGTTTTATGCGTGGCAAGGAAAATACGCCGCCACCGACAGCCACATCGAGCTTTTCGTAACGGACTACGCTGAAGGCTACAAAGACGGCGTTGGCGGCTACGGAAGCCTTACGGATTACTGCGAGCTTTCCTATTCCTTAGACGGCGACACGCTCACGATACACACGCCGCTTTCCGACGTTCTGGATTCTGCGGACAAGCTGGAGAAAGGTTACCGCTTCCCCGTTCCGCTGGTGCTGACGAAGGAGGAAAAATGAAAGCAAAGATAGAGGCTTTTTTTGCAGAACAACAAGACGCTTAGCAAGGACAGACAGTTTTTCCTTGAAAGTGCCGAGTAGTTTCTTGACAAGGCGGTCGAGGAGCTTAGCATTGTCAGAATTAACACAGGACGGACATTATGACGAAGAATACGAAGAAAATACTCAAAGTTGTGTTGATTATTGCGCTGTCTCTCATTGGCTTGCTGATTTCGATGAGTCCGATTTTCATAATTCTTGCGGTGCTTGCGATAGTAACCACGCTCAAGTCGAAAGAAATGGCAGAAACTCCATTTGGAAAAGCTGATTTGCTTATAATGGACTCTTTCAAAAATATGATGGATTCCTTTGCCGCGAAGAGCGATTCAAGTCCACAAAACGACGAAGAGTACGAAACTCGGAAAGTAGGAGAATTTTTTACCATCAAAGTGCCTAAACACCCAAAGGGTGATTCTCAACACCCACAGGGTGCTTCTCAAAAAAAGGCTGATTTCCAACCAAAGACAGAAGTCAATCCGCACTACACCGAGGAGCAGGCGAAGCGGCTTTTGCGCTACATCCACGACAGCACAGCGATGGACACGGTTCGCATAAAGCCCATGCCAGCTGATAGCTCTCTGCCCTTTGAAAAGAAAGTCTGCTCTTCACGCTTCGGCGGGCTTCCGTACTGGACACGCGGAGAGGAATACCCCAAGAGCGAAGACGGCGAGGCTCTTTATCTTTTGGCGCAAATCAACTTCGCCGAAGTGTCTCATATCGACGATTATCCGACTCGCGGGCTTTTGCAGATTTTCATCAAAGCCGACGACACTTATGGCTGTTCTTTCGATACGGACACACAGCAAAAAGATTGGCGCATTGTGTGGCGCGACGTGTTTTCTCCGAGCCTTGCGATGAGCGAAGCCGAACTCGGTGAAATGGGCGTAAAGTGCGCAGGAGAGGAAAACTCAGAAATGCCGCTGCCCTTGCAAAAAGAATACGCGCTCATCTTCGAGAAATGCAAAACATATTCGCACCCGCACCTCGACGACTTCGACGGCGTTCTGAAAAATGCGGCTCAAGTCTTGGGCTTCCCCGTCTACGACAAAAGCCCTTACGAGCTTCTTGACTCCGATTCGCTTAGCGCATTCTATTGCGACGGCGAACAGCACCAAATCGGCGGCTATCCCGATTTCACGCAGAACGATGTTAGGCGCGAGGGCGATGTGCTTTTGTTCCAGATGGACGGCGCGGGCGAAATCTCTTGGGGCGACAGCGGAATCGCAAACTTTTTTATCCCGCCTGCCGACCTGAAAGCGCACAACTTTTCGAATGTGCTGTATAATTGGGACTGCTACTGATTTTTTATAAATGGAGAAATAATTATGAAGAAGATTATGAAAATCGCTCTGGCTCTTGTTTTGCTTTCACAAATGGCGTTCGCTGGAGGCGGCGCGCATCCGAAAAAAGCGAAGTCATCAAAGCCGAAGACGCTCGTAGAGCAAGGGCTTTCGCTCATCTCGCTGATGAGGGAGAAAGCGGAAAACAAGAACCTCTTCAAGATGTATTTTGGAAGCAACGACGAAGTCAGCAACATTGTTCAGGAAATCGCACAGCAGGACTTTTCAAAGCCAAGCGCAGTTTATCGATTGAGCGGGGATTTTACCACTTTGTTCTCTTTGATGACAATAGCGTTCGACACTTCGGACATGGAATTGTCAAGCGAACTTAAAGAGGAATTGTCCAAGCAATTTCTTTCAGCAATTGCGACAACTTGGACCGCAAGTAAGGCTGGAGAATACCAACTTGCAGCTTCAAGCCTTTTGACCTGCACAAAAGTTTTTGTCAGCAAGGAGCTTTCACAAGACTGCATTTTCGTATACGAGTTCCCTGACGCGTATCCTGTGGCGGTCTGCTTTTTGCGCGGGGAAGACAACGCAGTTATGGCTCAATCCTCTTTCGTCATCGACAAAGATTTCATCAAATCGCTCCAAGACTTTTTGGAAGAATACGACGTTATCACAATCAAAAAACTCCAATAATCTTCCTCTTAGAACTCGCGTCTGTTCCCTGAGCGGAGTCGAAGGGAGTCGAAGCGAGGCTTCCCCAAACTTGGGCGAGGTTTCCCGAAAAGCAAAAATAGTTCATGGAGGATTTTTTTATGAAAGCAAAGAAGATTGTGCTGGTTTTAGTGGCGGTAATGCTTGCGGGAGTGGCGGCGGCGCAGATATATCCGAGGAAAGAGAGAAAGTACGACTTTGAGCTGTCGGACATCGCCAAGCTGATTACGCCCGTGCTGTCGTTCAACGCGAATATGCACGCGGACGGCTGGATTTGGAAAGAAGGCAGAAGCTCGGCTCTCACAGAAAAAGGAAAGAGCGCCGATTTCTACGAGATAAACAAAATCAACGATGAAGATGGTGAAGGTGCAAATGCGCGTACGGCGTGGGTTGAGGGCGTTAAGGGCGACGGAATCGGCGAATGGGTGATGATTCCCGTTGGTACGAATGACTCAGACACAAGATGGCATTTCAGCGGTAATGGGGAAGGCGGAAATCTCAAGGTCTGTCTTTCCGTGGAGAACGGCTATCAGCAGAGCAAGGATTTGTACCTCAAGAACAACCGCGTCAAAGAGGCAAAGATAAGCATTTACGCAGCCGCTTTCAGTGCAGGGCAGGACGACGCTTATCTGCTCTGGAATCCCGACTGCATTCACGAGGAAGTCATCACGCTTTGCGACGAGATTGCCCCGGAGCCGTTTTATTTTAACTCCAGCTACA
>CACYWZ010000008.1 GCA_902778325.1 uncultured Spirochaetaceae bacterium | reverse complement strand
GATAATTCCAGGCATTTGCTCAGTCCTTTCTGAAAACGAAAAAGCTGGATTTCAAGCGGCTGAATACCTTTTGGAAATGGGACATAGAAAGATTGCGTATATTTCAGGTCCTTATGATTTGTATTCCAAAGCGGCTATAGAGCGATACAGTGGCTTTAAGCGCGGTTTGGAGGCTCATGGAATTGAAATGGACGAATCGTATTTTGAAAAGTGTGATTATTGGTATGCAAAATCTGGAAGAGACAGTTTTGAGCGACTTTATAATCGTCACAAAGATATGACTGCAGTTTTCACATCGTCAGACTTATTGGCGATGGGGATAATGCAGTTTGCAAAAGAGAAGGGCATCAGACTTCCTGATGACCTTTCGATTATTGGTTTTGATGATGACAACGTTTCTGAGTTTATGTCGCCAAGCTTGACGACATTTAGGCAGAACAGTCGCCTTATTGCAGAAAAAGCGGCATCGCTTATTCTTGGTGCAATTGGCGGAGAAGCGATAAATGAAACAGAAATTCGCATTTCAACGGATTTTGTAAAGCGCAGTTCTGTAAAGAACCTTTGTCAGTAATTAGATTATAGCGATTTCATTTGCAAGGAGAATAGAATCGTATGGAATATGTAATCGGAGTTGACCTCGGTACAAGCGGTACAAAAACAGTTCTTTTTGATGTGTGCGGTAACGTACTCGCATCTAAAACTATTGAATATCCGCTCTATCAGCCAGAGAATGGTTGGGCAGAGCAAGACCCTGCTGACTGGTGGCGTGCTGCTAGTCAGAGCATGAAAGAAGTCGTGGCAAAAAGCGGCGTAAATAAGGCAGACATCAAGGGTATCGGTATTTCAGGACAGATGCACGGTCTTGTAATGCTCGACAAAGCGGGCAATGTTCTTCGTCGCTCTATCATCTGGTGTGACCAGAGAACAGGCGCAGAGTGTGATGAAATCACTGCAAAAGTCGGAAAAGAGCGTCTTATTGAAATCACAGCAAACCCTGCTTTGACGGGCTTTACTGCAAGCAAAATCCTTTGGGTGCGCAATCACGAGCCTGAAGTTTACGAAAAATGCGCGCATATCCTTTTGCCAAAAGACTTTGTGCGCTATATGCTCACAGGCGAGTTTGCCACAGAGGTAAGCGACGCAAGCGGTATGCAGCTCCTTGACGTGCCGAACCGCAAGTGGTCAAGTGAAGTCTTGGAAAAACTCGGAATTGATTCTTCTCTTCTTGCAAAAGTATATGAGTCACCTGAAATCACAGGAAAAGTCACAGCAAAAGCCGCTGAGCTTTGCGGTGTCGCTGAAGGCACTGTGGTTGTTGGTGGAGCAGGCGACAATGCTGCTGCTGCTGTTGGTACAGGCACAGTCGTTGACGGCAGAGCATTCACAACTCTCGGCACTTCTGGCGTTGTTTTTGCACACACATCAAAGCTTTCGATTGACCCAAAAGGCAGAGTGCACACATTCTGCTGTGCTGTTCCGAACGCATGGCACGTTATGGGCGTAACACAGGCTGCAGGTCTTTCTCTCAAGTGGTTCAGAGACAATTTCTGCTCATCAGAGATGACAACAGCAGCAGGAATGAAAGTTGACCCATATTATTTGATGGACAAACAGGCGGAGAAAATCCCGATAGGTGCGGACAGACTACTTTATATGCCATACCTTATGGGCGAGCGCACACCTCACCTTGACCCTGATTGCCGTGGCGCATTCATCGGACTTTCTGCAATGCACACAAGACAGCACCTCTTGCGCGCTGTTATGGAAGGCGTTGTGTATAGTCAGAGAGACAGCGTTGAAGTTTTGCGCTCAATGGGCGTTCAGATTGGCGATATGCTCGCTTGCGGTGGTGGCGGAACAAGCCCGCTCTGGCGACAGATGCTCGCTGACGTGTACGGTTGCCCTGTAAAGACAGTGAAGAGCAAGGAAGGTCCTGCTCTTGGCGTTGCGATTTTGGCAGCAGTCGGAACAGGCGTATACAAGAGCGTGGAAGAGGCTTGCAAAGAGGTCATCAAGCTCAATGAGCCGCAGAACCCGATTGCAGAGAACAGCAAGGAATACGAGAAGTTCTACCAGATGTACACGAAGCTCTATCCTGCACTCCGCGACAGTTACAAAACACTTGCAACATTATAATTGGAGGCTATATGAAAATCAAAAGCGTATTTTCACCATCTTTTGCAAAATACGGACAGGTTTTGACAGGCTACGACACAGCCGCTCTTTGCAAGGCACTTGAGGAAAAGACTCCTCGCCCTGCTGACAGCGTTGTTTATGTGCCTGGAGAAAAGGCTCTTGAGGACTTGCCGATTTTCCAAGAGTTCACAAACGGCGCGTATGGCGGAATGCCAATCCAGATTGGATACTGCAACGGCTTCAATACAAAGCTCAACTGCCTTGAGTATCACCGCGGAAGCGAGCTCAACATTGCAACAAGCGATATGATTTTGCTTCTTGCAACGATTAGCGATGTGAAGAACGGAAAGCTCAACACAAAGAAAGTCGAGGCTTTCCGCGCAACTGCCGGCGTTGTTGTTGAAGTCTTTGAGACAACATTGCACTATGCGCCTTGCTGCGACGTTCGCGGAAACGAGATTGCAGAGGGATTCCGTGTTGCAATCGTGTTGCCAAAGGACACAAACACAGACAAGCCTGCTTTGACAGTGCGCAACACAGAGGACAAGCTCCTTTGGGCAAAGAACAAGTGGCTCATTGCTCACCCTGATTCATCAGAGGCAAAGCAGGGCGCATTTGTCGGTCTTTCTGGCAAGAACATCGATCTTTCTAAACAGGCATAACCTGTTTTTCAATAAAACATAACAGTCATAGATACATAAGTCTATGGCTGTAATACATACACACTTTTTACACAGGAGAACACTTAATTATGAGTGAAATGACAAACATTCCAAACGTCAAACTTGGTATCATCGCTGTAAGCCGCGACTGCTTCGTTATCTCTCTTTCAGAGAAACGCCGTGCAGCAATCGTCAATGCTTTCAAGGGCAAGGGCGAGCTTTATGAGGCAAAGACAACTGTCGAGAACGAAAAAGATATGCTCAAGGCTGTTGACGAGGTAAAGAACGCTGGCTGCAACGCTCTCGTTGTATTCCTCGGAAACTTCGGTCCTGAAACACCAGAAACACAGATTGCACAGAAGTTCGACGGTCCTTGTATGTTCGTTGCTGCTGCTGAAGAGAGCCAGAACGACCTCATCAACGGACGCGGAGACGCATACTGCGGAATGCTCAACTGCTCATACAACCTCAACTTGCGAAAGATTCCTGCGATTATCCCGGAGTACCCTGTTGGAACAGCTGAGGACATCGCAAAGATGATTGAAGAGTTCATTCCTGTTGCTCGTGCAATCATTGGTTTGAAGCACCTCAAGATTATCACTTTCGGCCCGCGCCCACAGGACTTCTTTGCTTGCAACGCACCAATCAAGGGCTTGTACGACCTCGGAATCGAGATTCAGGAGAACAGCGAGCTTGACCTCCTCGTTGAGTACAGAAAGCACGAGGGCGACCGCCGCATTCAGAGCGTTGTTGACGATATGGCAAAAGAGCTCGGAATGGAAGGCAACCAGTACCCAGATATGCTTCCACGCATGGCACAGTTTGAGCTCACTCTTCTTGACTGGATTGAGAACAACAAGGGCAGCAAAGACTATGTTGTTTTGGCAGACAAGTGTTGGCCAGCATTCCCGAAGGAATTCGGTTTTGAGCCTTGCTATGTAAACAGCCGCCTTGCAACTCGCGGAATCCCTGTTGCTTGCGAAGTGGACATCTTCGGCGCATTGAGCGAGTACATCGGAACTTGTATCACAGCTTCTCCTGTTACATTGCTCGACATCAACAACTCTGTTCCGCGCGATATGTATGAAGAGTCAATCAAGGGCAAGTTCGACTATCCGTACACCCTCGAAGACACATTCATGGCATTCCACTGCGGAAACACTCCGTTCTGCTGTCTCTCTCCAAAATCAAAGCCAGCTATCAAGTTCCAGCTTATCCAGAACAGACTTTTGGAGAACGGCGGAAAGCCAGATTTCACACGCGGAACTCTCGAAGGCGACATCAAAGACGGAGATATTACATTCTTCCGCCTCCAGACAACTCCAGATACAAAATTGCAGGCTTATGTTGCACAGGGCGAAATCCTCCCTGTTCCAACTCGCTCATTCGGTGGTATCGGTGTGTTCGCAATTCCAGAGATGGGTCGCTTCTATCGCCACGTTCTCGTGTCAAAGCACTATCCACACCACGGAGCAGTTGCATTCGGTCACGTTGGAAAGGCATTGTTCACTCTCTTCCAGTATCTTGGAATTGCTGACATCGCTTACAATCAGCCAAAGGGAAATCTCTACAAAGACGAGAACCCATTCGCCTAACCGTCGAGAACGGCTTCTCAAAAGCACAGGCTGCTTTGTCTGTCGAGGACGGTTTCTCAAGGCACGGGCTGCTTTGTAACAACCGTGGGTTGATAAAATAATTTGCAGTAACGATAAAATCCCTTGGTATGAAAAAACATATCAGGGGATTTTTTATGAGGATTTGGAAAATGGATTTTGACAGAGAGAAAGCCAAAGAAGAGAAAATTGCACAAGTTTCAGAAGCAGGCGCAAATGCGTTTGTTAAGATGATTTTTGCAGAAAGTGAAGCAGATGAAAACATTTTTGAGTATCTTTCCAAAAAAGACGATGAAACTCAGCGCGTGTTTGTCAAAACGTCTCTGTTTGGTCTGGAACTTGTTTTGCAAAATTCACAAGTACAATGTTGGCGACTTGCTCTGGGTGATTTTCTCAAGCGGGCGCAAAATGCCGAAACTGTGCTAGAGCTTGTCAAAATCGCTGATGAGCTCAATCTGGACGTTGCTGGCAAAAATGCTGTGCATTATGCTTTTGTACGTCCGCCTGAGCAAATTGAGAATAGTGCATTTTTTCGCTCAGAACTGAAATCGTGCTACATCGCGGAGAGTATTTGTGAAATCGGTGACCAAGCCTTTTTGGACAATCGTGAGTTGAACGCGGTTTTCCTGCCCAAAAGTCTGCGTGAATTGGCGTGGTTTTCGTTCGAGGAGTGTAACTGTCTTGAGTTTATCCAATACGGCGGAACGCTTTTGGATTGGGAGAGCGTTGAGGACAAGCGGTATATTCTTGAGACGACGAGGGCTTTTTGCGTGAACTGCGCGGATGGAATTTGGAAGAAGCCGCTGATTTTGACGGGAACAAAAAATATTGCAAAATGCTGTTTGGACAAATCCGCTATTTCTGTGGAGATTCCTGACGGGATTGAGATTATCGGAAAACATGCGTTTATCTGGTGCACAGATTTAAAAAGCGTGATTATCCCAAAAAGCGTGCATGAAATCTGCTCTTTTGCTTTTGAGGGCTGTCGTGAACTTAAGAAAATCGTGTACTCTGGCACTGTGAAGCAGTGGAGTGCGGTACAAAAAAGCGAAACTTCATTTGATGACGTGGCTGCAACAGTGGTGAGTTGTTCTGACGGGGAAAAATCAATAAAATAAACTCATTTTTTACATAATTATGAAAAAAAATAGAAACTGGTATTGCATAAAAAAATCAAATCTGATATATTTCAATAACCACGCCGGAATGGTGGAATGGTAGACACGAAGGACTCAAAATCCTTTGCTAGCAATAGTGTGAGAGTTCAAGTCTCTCTTCCGGCAATTATTAAAAGCTCTGCAAAATAGCAGAGCTTTTTTTATGCTTATAGCATTTCGCTTATTCCTCCTAGTCCAACTTCGGTTTTTCGATAACTAACAGCCTCTGCTGCGTGCTTTTCTGCGATAATTTCCTCCCCTTCCATGTCTGCGATTGTTCTTGCGAGTTTCAAGCAGCCACTAACAGCTCTTTGGCTCATTCCATAGCGCTCTTGAGCGTCATCGATGAGTTTTTCGGCGCTTTCTTCTATTTTTTCGCTACAAAATTGTATGACTTCCTGCGGTGAAAGAAGCGCATTCTTTTTGCCTTGCCTTTCGCGCTGTATCAACACTGCTTTTGCAATACCCTTTCTGAGTTCTTCGAGAGTTGGCTCGTTTTTTGTGCTAGTGTCTGGCAAATCGACATGAATGCGAAGGTCAATGCGGTCAAGAAGTGGCGCAGAAAACTTTTTCCAAAATTGTTCGATGGAATGGGCGCTACAAAGGCAAAGCTTGTCCTCTGAGCCAAGATTTCCGCATGGGCACGGATTTGTGGCAATCAGAAGCTGAAAGCGCGCAGGATAAACAGTTGTGCGACCTGCACGTGATAGTGTGATACAGCCACTTTCGAGAGGAACGCGGAGCATTTGAAGAACCGATGATTTGAATTGAGAAGCCTCGTCCAAAAAAAGCGCGCCTCCATGTGCAAGCGAAATCTCGCCAGGGGAACAGCGTGGACCGCCACCACAGATTCCTTCAATGCTCGCAGTCTGGTGAGGCGTTCTGAATGGCGCGACTCGAACAGCAGAAGCGCCTGCAGGCAAAAGCCCTGCGAGAGAGTGAATCCTTGTTACAACCGCGCTTTCTTCCTCCGTAAGCGCGGGCACAAGCGACGGAAATCGCTGAAGAGCTAGCGTTTTCCCGCAACCTGGCGTCCCGTAAGCAAGCACATTGTGAGCACCAGCCGCTGCAATTTGGAGCGCTCTGACAAGTCGAGACTGTCCTTTTACAGTGCAAATGTCGCAGTCTGGAGTAACTTCGGGGAAAGCAACACCGTCAACAAATGTAAAGCCCTCTCCAAGACTATCGTCACCGCCTTTTGCAACCTCAAACCCTTCACCTGTTTCGAGCGCGTTGACTGCCTCGAGAAGTGTTGTGGCTGCAAAAACAGAAGCGCCTTTGACCTTTAGCGCCTCTCCGCTGTTTCCCGCAGGCACAATACAGCGCGATATTCCCCCTTCTGCTGCTGTTGAAATCGCTGCCTGAATACCTCGAACGCTTTTGACGTTGCCGCTCAAATCAAGCTCTCCAATAACGAGAATGTTCTCATCGTTTTCTTTTGCGCCATCTCCTTTTTCAAGGCTGATTTTTGCGTCCAACACTGCCAGTGCTATCGCGAGGTCAAAGCCAGCGCCTTCTTTTTTCAAATCAGCAGGTGAAAGGCTTATAAGAACCCTCTCCATTGGAAACTCAAGCCCTGAGTTTCTGATTGCCGAGCGAATTCGCTCGCGGCTTTCTTTTACAGCGCCGTCAGCCAATCCCACCATATCAACTCCTGGAATGCCTTTTCGCAAATCCACTTCCACTGATACCAAAGCGCCTTCATAACCGAAAGGCGAAAAACTATAAATGTGCATCAAAAATACCTCTTGTATTTTATTAGGACGATATTTTTCATTTTTCCTGTTGATATGTGAAAAAAAATGCGAAAAAATGCAAAAAAAATTTGCCGAAGCGTCAAAATTTTCTTATCTTAGAAAGTGAAGAAAAGAAAATGAGTTCGGACGGTTTTTACCGTCGAGAGTGATAGGAGTAAATAAATGGCTAAACAGTTGATGTTTAATGAAGAAGCTCGCAAGAAGCTTTTGAGTGGTGTTGAGCAGATTGCTCAGGCTGTAAAGGTTACACTTGGTCCTTGTGGTCGCTTGGTTATGCTCGACAAAAAGTTCGGCGCACCGACAATCACAAAAGACGGCGTTAGCGTTGCAAAAGAAGTTGAGCTCAAAGACCCATTCGAAAACATGGGCGCACAGCTCGTTCGCGAAGTTGCTTCAAAGACAAATGACGTTGCAGGTGACGGAACAACAACAGCTACAGTTCTTGCTTACTCAATCGTAAAAGAGGGCTTGAAGAGTGTTGCTGCTGGAATGACACCAATCGAGCTCAAGCGCGGTATCGACAAGGCTGTTAGCGTTGCAGTTGACGCAATCAAGAAGAACAGTCGCGCTGTTAAGGGTACTGAGGACATCACTCACGTTGCTACAATTTCTGCAAACAACGACCCAGAAATCGGAAAGATTTTGGCAGAGGCTATTGAGAAAGTCGGAAAAGACGGCGTTATCACTGTTGAAGAGTCAAAGAATATGGACACAACAGTTAAGACCGTTGAGGGTATGCAGTTCGACCGCGGATATGTTTCATCATATTTCGTAACAGACCGCGAGAGAATGGAGTGCGCTTACGACGATCCATATATTCTCATTCACGACAAGAAAATCAGCACAATGAAAGACCTTCTCCCATTGCTCGAGAAAGTTGCACAGACAGGTCGCCCGCTCGTGATTATCTGTGAGGATATGGACGGCGAGGCATTGGCTACATTGGTTTTGAACTCAATCCGCGGTACATTGAAGTGCGTTGCTGTTAAAGCTCCAGGATTCGGCGACAGAAGAAAGGAAATGCTTCAGGACATCGCAATCCTCACAGGCGGAACAGTTATTTCTGAAGAGCTCGGCTTGAAGCTTGAGTCAACAGAAATCGAGCAGCTCGGACGCGCAAAGAGCGTAAAAATCGACAAAGACAACACTGTCATCGTTGACGGAGCTGGCGCAAAAGACAACATCGCAGCTCGCGTTGCTGAAATCAAGGGACAGATTGAGAAATCTACATCTGACTACGACAAAGAGAAGCTCAAGGAACGCTTGGCAAAGCTCTCTGGCGGAGTGGCTGTAATCAACATCGGTGCAATCACAGAGACAGAGATGAAAGAGAAGAAGTTCCGCGTGGAAGACACACTTGCAGCAACACGCGCAGCTTTGGAAGAGGGTATTGTTCCTGGTGGTGGAATCGCTCTTATCGAGGCTTCAAAGGCACTCACAGACGAGGCTGCAAAGGGTCTTTCTGACGACGAGAAAGTCGGTTTCAAGATTGTTCGCCGCGCACTCGAAGAGCCAATTCGCCAGATTGCAGACAATGCAGGCGTAGACGGCGCAGTTGTTGCAGAGAGAGCAAAGAACGAGAAGGCTGGCACTGGTTACAACGCATACACAGGCGAGTGGGTTGACATGATGGAAGCGGGCGTTATCGACCCTGCAAAGGTTACTCGCTCAGCATTGCAGAATGCGGCAAGCGTTGCGGGAATGCTCCTTACAACAGAGTGCGCAATCACAGACATTCCAGAGCCAAAAGCTCCAGCAGCAGCTGCTCCAGACATGGGCGGAATGTACTAAGGCACCAGTGCCTTTTGTAAAGGGCAAATTGCATAGAATAGCCGAGTAAATTGGCTATTATTGAAGTAACGATATAAATCCCCGTGCGAGAAAATCGGCGGGGATTTTTTGTTGTCGGTGTAAAAAAAAGCATTGGAAATAAAGTTTGAGCATGCTAAAATATATACAAACACATACTTTTGGAGGAGTTTATGACAAATGCTGCATTAGTTCAGATAAAAGTCGATACGCAGACAAAAAACGACGTTACAAATATCTATGAATCTCTTGGCTTGGATTTGCCGACAGCTGTAAGGATTTTTTTCAAGAAGAGTATTGCTGTTGGAGGGCTTCCGTTTGAGCTAAAAGTCGAGAAATCTTCGGCTAGATGGAACATTTACAAGGAAGCCCGTAATTCCATCAAAAAGAACAACGTGCCAGAAATGTCTTTGGACGAAATCAATGCAGAAATTGCGGCTGCACGGGCTGGGCTGTAATGACAAGAAAATACGTTGTAATCGATACAAATGTTCTTGTTTCAGCATTGATAACTAGAAATGAAAGTTCGCCGACTGTTCAGATTTTGCATTTTCTTGCGAGCGGAAATATCATTCCTGTTTATTCAGATGAAATCGTAAAAGAGTACAATGAAGTGCTTAGAAGGGCGAAGTTCAAACTTCCAGAGAGCATAATAATAAATCTTTTGAAAGATATTATGGATAACGGCTTGAAAGTTACGGAGTTTGCACAAGTGAAGGAGGCTATGCCAGACCCGAAAGACGTTGTTTTCTATGCTGTAACATTGTCCAGCCAAGATAAAAACTCTTTGCTTGTAACAGGAAACAGCAAGCATTTTCCAGAAAAGCCCTTTGTCGTAACTCCGAGCGAGTTAGTTGAAATTTTGAAAAGCAATAATTAAAATCTGCCATATATATTTTTACGATTAGCTCCCCGTCAGAGAAACTCGGCGGGGATTTTTTGTTGCAAGGGTGTTTTGGCGAGAAAATGGGGCTAAAACATTTGTTTAAAGGCTGTTTTGGTGAGAAAATGGGCTTTAAACATTTGTTTTTTCAATACTTTCTTAAGAAAACGCCCTTACAACAAATGTTTTTTCAATACTTTTTTCAGAAAACGGCTTACAACAAACATTGTTTCAATACTTTTTTAAGAAAGTGCACAAAAACATATTGCATAATCCTTTGAATAGTTCTATTGTTGAGTTGATTTTTAGTATCGGAGGTACAGTAATGGCAAAAGTGAATTACAACACGCCCATAGGGACGTTTGCGACATTATGTCAGGCACTTTTTGCGTTGTATGAACCGAGAAAAGCCGCGTTGAACGACTCAAAACTCGATTCGTTTTTCGACAGTGTCAAAGCGGGTGCGGAGGAAATCATTGCAACAAGCAATTCCGCGCCGCTTTTGTCAAAACTCGATGAGGCGGACACCAAGCGCGATACGGTCGTGAGAAACTTTTTCACGATTATGGAAGCCGCTTGCCTTTTGCCGTTTTCGGAAGAGGCGGAGGCGGCAAAGGCGCTCTTGCCCGTTTTCGAGCGTTACGGCAGGCAGATTGTGGCGGAAAAATACCGCGAGGAATCTGCGAAAATCGAGAGTCTTTTGAAGGATTTGGAGGGCGCTGATCTTTCAAAAATCCACGGCGCTGCTGAGTACGCCGCTTTGCTCCGCACGGCTGAGGACGAGTTCAAGGCGGCGAACACGCTCTACACCGAAAGCAAGACGGCGGCATCGAGCGACAAGAGCGCTAGCGCAAAGAAGAAGGTTCTGCTCGATTTCGTGAACAATACGCTTTTGAAGTATCTCAAGGCGATGTGTGTTGTTGACGGCGAGAAGTACGGCGACTTTGCAAAGGCTGTCGACGAGGAGATTGCCCGCTCGAATGAGTCGATAAAGGCTTTGAAAAAGTAATTTTCACTGCTGACAAAAAAGACCTGCTTGAAACTTGGGCAGGTCTTTTTTTATGCTAAAACGGAATGTCGTCGTAATCGTCGTCGGGGAAGGAATCGGCAAGTTTGAGCGCGCTTTTTTGATAGGCGGGCAAAAACTTCTTTGTCTCTCCGCTTTTGAACTTGACGTTCACGACGAACTCGCCGCTTGGTGTGATTTTGGCACTCTCTATTGTGCCGTAGCCGTATTCGCTGTGGCGGACGACTGCTCCGATGTTCCAGCCTTCAAAGTCTTCGAGGGACTGCTCTTTTTTCTCTTTGCCGAAGGAGTAGGGCGGATTTCCGAGAACGCGGAGGTTGTCTTTGTCTAGCTCGCTCAAGAAGATGCTCGGCGCAAAGTGCGCGATTCGCCCGTAAAAGCGTCGGGCAGCGCAACAGGTGAAATAAAGCTCGTCGCGTGCTCTAGTGATTCCGACGTAGCAGAGGCGGCGCTCTTCTTCGAGGTCGCTTCCTGTTTTGTCTTCGCGCGGGAAAAGCCCTGATTCCATGCCTGTCATAATGACTTTCTTGAACTCAAGTCCTTTTGTATTGTGGATTGTGATGAGTGTCACGAAATCTTCGCTGTTGCCTTCGTCTTGCTCGGCGAGCGTGCGGTCAAGGCTGATTGCGTCGAGGAAGCTCAAAAGCCCCTGTGTCGTGCAAGTGTATGAAGCGGCGCTGTTGACGAGCTCTTGGAGGTTGAATGTCTTTTGTGTGCCTGAAATCTCATCGACGCCTTTGTGATAGGCAGCAATTCCTGATTTTTCGATGATTTCGCGAACGAAATCTGAAAGTTGTGCGCCCTCGTCGCCCAAAAGTCGCGCGCTGTCTTTTATGGCTCTTGTGAACTCGACATATCCTTCGAGCGCCTTTTTTGAAAGCGGAGCGCTGTCACATTCAAGGAGATTGAGGGCGTTCTCGTGGGCAAAATCGATGATTTTTTTCTGGGTAACTTCTCCAAGAGAGCGCGCTGGCTTGTTCACGATTCGGCGAAACGAAACTTCGTCGCGCGCATTGGCGCAAAGCGAGAGGAGTGCGAGCGAGTCTTTTACTTCTTCGCGCTCATAGAACTTTAGCGAGCCTACGACGCGATATGGAATTTGTCGGTGCAAGAACTCTGTTTCAAACGAAAGCGACTGCGCGTTTGTGCGGTACAAAATCGCCCAATCGGAATATGAGCCGCCTTTTTTTCGTGCGTTTTCGATGAGCTCTGCGCAGAACTGGCTTTCCATGTCAAAATTGGTGCGGTTGTCCAAAAAGACGAGCGTCGGCTTTTTTCCGTTTCCTCTCTCGGCTCTGAGCGTCTTTCCAAGTCTTGAGCCGTTGTTTTTGACGACGGAATCGGCTGCTGCAAGGATTGGAGCGGTTGAGCGGTAGTTTTTTTCGAGGCGGATAATTTTGGTGTTCGGGAATGTCTCGCTGAAGGTGAGGATATTCTGGACTTCTGCGCCTCGGAAGCGATAAATCGACTGGTCATCATCACCGACAACGCAAGTGTAGACGCCATCGCCTGAAAGCTGCTTCAAAAGCTGGAACTGCGCCACGTTGGAGTCCTGGTACTCATCGACCATGACGACGCGGAAACGGTGGCGGATGTGATTTCGGAGCGCTTCGTTCTTTTGCAATATCAGTGTGGGGAGCATTATCAAGTCCCCGAAATCGACGTTGCCTGTTTGCATTTTGCGCGCTTCGTACGCTTTGTAGTATTTTGGAAAATCAGGGAAATCGCTGATTGCAAAGAGTGCGTCCTCATCGTCGCTTGTTATGCAATAATCTTTTGCGAGCGAGATTGAGTGTGCGATTTGCGGCGCGTCTTTTTTTGCGAGTGTCGGGACGGCGGCTTTTAGGAGCGTTACCATATCGTCGTCGTCATACACTGTGAAATTGCTGTCGATGCCTGCTTCTTCTGCGTAAAGGCGCAAGAACCACGCTCCAAATGAATGGAATGTGCGGATTTGGGCGTCTTTTGCTCTCTCATCAAGTGCAATCGCTCTTTCCTGCATTTCGGCTGCGGCTTTCTTCGTGAATGTCACGGCAAGAATTGAGCTGGCTCTGATTTGGCAGCGTGCGATTAGGTATGCGATTTTTGTTGTGATTACGCGGGTTTTTCCGCTTCCCGCTCCTGCAAGAATCAGGAGCGGTGAGCCTGAGTGCTCGACGGCTTCGCGTTGCTGCTCGTTCAAGACGCCGAGATATTCTTCGACGTTATCTTGGGCGCTGACGGCAGAAAACGCTTGTTCGTCGTCTGCCCAAGATGAGTCTTCGTTTATGAATTGATTTTCGTCCATAAATGCTTTGGAAAGGTTATTGTTGATTTTGCGATGTTGCCAACGATTCGCCACGAGCATTTTCGTTGATTCGCTCTTCTGCAAACTCCAGCGTGCTTTGTGCGCGATGAGCATTGAGCGGGGAATCTGAAACGAACTCGCCGTTCAAATCGACAGCGCCTGAAGATGTGATTCTCACGCGAACAAGTCGCCCGCTTTGAACGATTTTGTTCTCTTCTGGATTGTCGCGGTCATAGCTTATGACGACGCTTCCGTCGACTTCGGGTGCTTGAAACCACGCGCGCGCAATCGCAAGTCCTTCATCTCCTTCAACGATTTCCTCAACAAGAACGTCGTATTCTTTTCCTGTGCGGCTTGCAAGGCGCTCTCTTGTGATTTGCGCTTGGATTTCCTCAAGGCGTTTTGCTCGAAGTTCTGCGGTTTTGTGCGGAACTTGGTTCTTCATCAAAGCGCCTGGCGTGTCTTCTTCGACGCTGTAGGCAAAGCAGCCTGACCAATCAAAATTGAGCTCACGGATAAAGCGCTCTGTGTTCTCTTGCGCTTCTTTTGTTTCTCCCGCAAATCCTGTGAGAAATGTTGTTCTCAAAGCGGCTTCTGGAAGAACTGCGCGGATTCGTTTTGCAATATCGATGTATGATTCTGCGCTTCCTGTTCTGTTCATTGCGCGAATCATTTTGTCGTCGCCTGTCTGGAACGGAATGTCGAAATACGGCAGAATGCGCTTGTCGGCAGCAATCACAGGGAGAATGTCGTCTGTAAAATGGTCTGGGTGAATATACAAAAGGCGAATCCAGAAATCGCCTTCGATTGCGCTGATTTCTTTCAGGAGGCGCGAAAGCGGGGAGGGCTTTCCGTCTTTGCAATTAAGAGGGGAGCGACCTTCGCCGAAAACATTGTCTTCGCGTCCTGTGCCATAAGCCGCCAAATCTTGTCCGACGAGGTTAAACTCAAAGATGCCTTTTGCAAGAAGAGCGCGGATTTCGTCTGTGATTTCGCTTGCTTTTCGGCTTCTAAGTTCGCCTCGGATAAGCGGAATGGCGCAATATGTGCAGTTGTTGTTGCAGCCCTCCGTGATTTTTATGTAAGCAGAGCCACGGAATGAGAGAAGCATATTTCTATCTCCTCCGCAAACTCCTTTTTGAGGCTTCTTCACAATCGGGCGCTCGTTTTTTTCGATGGCATCGATAACGCCATCGATTTGTGACAAATCGCCATTGCCAAGAATGGCGTCCGCTTCTGGAAGTTCCGTCTTGAAAACGTCGGCATATCGCTCTGCAAGGCAGCCCGCAAGAAGCAACTTTGCTTTCGGATACGCGTTTTTTGCAGAAATGACAGCGTCCAAAGATTCCTTTTTCGCCGATTCGATGAAGCCGCAAGAATTGACGACAATCAAATCTGCCTGTGAAGCGTCAAAAACTTGAACAAGCCCTTTTTTTGTGAGTCTGTCAATAATAAGCTCGCCATCAACTTGATTTTTTGCGCACCCATGCTGGTCTAAAAAAAACTTAGTCAATTTCTACCACCACAAGTCTGTATCGACCGTCAGACATTTTTACCCATTTGACATCTTCTGTCTGAACGTGTCCTGCTTTTACTGCTTCAAGTTCGTAAGAACGTCCATCAGCAATAACCTGCAACTTCACGACGTTTCCGTTTGACATCCACAAGCGTGTTCCGTTCTGAGATGTGATTGTAACGACATTTCCGCTTGAATAATAATCTTCGATAGGCTCTTTTCTGTCTATGCGATAGCGGAACAAACAATTTGCGCGGAATGAAACATTGATTGTGAACGGATATGCGCGGTTATCTGTGAGAATCTCATACTGTGTTGCGTTCTTCGGAAGCTCATCTGCTGACTGGATTTCATCGAGGTTTGTGCTACCGAGCGCGCCTCCGACTTTGAGCAACATTCGAACTTCAGCGCCACGGTCTGCGTCTGTGTTTGAAACATCTGAGACATAAACAATCATATCAGGAACGCTGTCGTTGTCGATATCGATTTCAACTTCGTCGCTCAAGTCGATAACCTGAACGCCTGCTGGTGTTTCGATTGAAAGAAGACCGAGCGTGTTTGCAACTACAAGCTCAATATTTCCTTCAGGCTGAGGAACAAGAATATGGTCTCCCTTGTAAATGCGCTTTTGAAGCGGTTTCTCGCTGAGTGTGTAAGTGTGCGAGCGACTTGTTTCTTCTGCAGCCAGTGCTTTTTGGTTTTGCAACAACGTAATGTAGTTCACGAGTTTGACTGTGCCGAAGACAATTCCACCAAGCCCAGAGCAAATAAGAAGTAGCACGAGCGGAATAATCCAAACAGGGCGATGCTTTGGAATTAGCCCGTCTGGAATCGGAGACTCCTGCAACTTTTTGTTTTTGTAGAGCGACACAATCATGTCGGCGTTCAATCCGAGAAATTCTGCATAATTGTGCAAGAAGCCGATGAGATACGCCTCTCCTGGGAAAACTGCTGTGTCTTCCTCTTCCATTGCTTCAATGTACTGACGTGTTATAGTTGTATCGCGTTCAACGGCAAGAATATCAAGACCTTTTTCCTCTCGGGCGCTTTTTAGCAAAGAGCCATAACTTTCCATTTTTAACTCCTAGTACAAGAAATTATTGTAGTTGTTTGCTGAAGACGGTGCATCATAGATAAAGCGCTGTTCTGCAATACCGACGTTCAGGCTGTAATCGTAAAAATCGAAAACGAATGTTTGTCCTTGTGGTGTTGTTGCCTCAACACGACGGATAAGTTTTGAGTCAGGCGAAATCGAAAGCCTGATTTGTCTGAAAGATTCCGTGCTGTTTTTGCGGCTGAGAATAAGACGAACGACTTTCTCTTCCGAGCCTTCTTCAAGAGCGACAGGAGCAGGTCCTGTTTCATACGCCATATAGTAGTAGCGGCTCATAAGCGAAAGCCCTTGAGGGGTAGCAAGAGAAGCACCGTTTGCGTCGCCCTCAACGTGCTGCTGAAGAACCGCAGAATCTTTCGGAAGATAAATCGTGAGGTCATCTCCGTTGAACATAATCACCTGATTTGCTGGAGATGAGAAATCAATTCTCAACATATTTGGGCGCTTGAACGAAACCTTGCCGTTCATCGTCTGCTTTCCAATAGTTATTTCTGTTGTTACCTCAAAGTCAGAGATTTTTCCATAATGCTCAGAAACGCTTTTGAAAAATTCGTTAACAGTGAGAATCTGGACTTGAGCAAAAGAAGATGCGCAGAAAAGAAGCGCCGAAAAAAACAAACATAACTTTTTCATTCTGTCACCTCTGCATTGGCTACTGCCGCAAGTTGCAATTCAGCGGCATGATTGTGCGCCTTGATAATTTCGTTGAACTCTTTTCCGTCGATAGTTTCTTTGTCCAAAAGCAATTTTGCAATGTATTCCAAAAGGTCTCTCTTTGACGACAAAAGTTCAATGACGTGATTGTATCTTTCGCTCATAGTGCGGGCGATTTCGCTGTCGATGTACTGCTGAGTGTCCTCAGAATATTCGCGCACAAGTGAAGGCTCTCCAGAATCGTAGCCCTTGCCGTGTTTTCCGAGCGTCATATTCTTGAACTTTTCGCTCATACCGTAATCGCTAATCATTGAGCGGATAATATCCGTTGCACGCTGAATATCGTTAGACGCACCAGTGCTGATTTCGCCAAAAACAATCTGCTCGCTCGCTCTTCCGCCCAACAGCACATCGACTTCGCCCAAAAGCTGCTTTGTCGTCTTTAGATATGTGTCCTCTTGAGGAAGCTGCATCGTGAATCCGCCAACACCCATGCCGCGCGGAATAATCGTAATCTTGTGAACAGGGTCGCTTCCTTCGGTGAAAGCCGCAACAAGCGCGTGTCCTGTCTCGTGATAAGCCGTAATCTTTCGCTCGCTCTCTTTTACAACGTGCGTCTTTTTCTGCAAGCCTACGATAGTCTTTTCGATAGCCTCATCAAAGTCCTTCATCGAAACAAGTTTTCGTCCAGCCCTGACAGCAAGAAGCGCCGCCTCGTTGACAATGTTTGCAAGGTCTGCACCTGCAAAACCCGCTGTTTCGTGAGCGATAGTGTTGAAATTGACGCCTGAGTCGAGCTTCACGTTCTTCGCGTGAATGCGCAAAATCGCCTCGCGTCCCGTTACATCAGGGCGGTCAACAACGACTTGACGGTCAAAACGTCCCGGTCGCAAAAGAGCAGGGTCAAGAATGTCAGGACGGTTCGTTGCTGCAAGAATAATCAAGCCCTTTTCGTTGTCAAAACCGTCCATCTCGACAAGAAGCTGGTTCAATGTCTGCTCACGCTCATCGTTTCCGCCGAGGTTGTTCACGCGGCTTTTACCGATAGCGTCAAGCTCATCGATGAAGATGATACAAGGAGATTTTTCGTGAGCCTGCTTGAACAAATCGCGCACACGACTTGCGCCGACTCCGACGAACATCTCAACAAAATCAGAACCGCTGATTCGGAAGAACGGAACGCCAGCCTCGCCTGCAACAGCGCGGGCAAGAAGCGTCTTTCCTGTTCCCGGAGGTCCTACAAGAAGAACGCCTTTCGGAATGCGTCCGCCAATGTCTGTGTATTTTTGAGGCGACTTCAAAAAGTCAACGACTTCCATCAACTCTTCTTTTGCCTCGTCAACGCCTGCGACATCAGAAAAGCGCGTTTTCACGTTGCCTTCGTCCACCGCTTTCGCTCTTGAGCCACCAACGCCAAAAATCGAGCCCATTCCGCCCATTCCGCCGCCGATTTTTCGGAAGATGAAATAGTACATAAGGAAAATGAAACCGAATGGCAAAATCAAATTGATTATAAGCTGGATAAGATAATTATTCTGCTTTGACGCAAAACGGAACGTAATGCCTTTTTCGACGAGAGTGTCCATAAAACTCTCAAGAATCACGTTTCCGCAACTTGTGCGATAAACTTTGCGGTTTGAGCTCGCAGTCCCGGAAATCAAATCACGCCATGACGGCTCTTTTGGAGCAATATTGGCAAGTTTTGGACCATAGCCAGTGTAGTAATTCTCGCCGATTTCAACTTCAACGATGTCGCCATTTTCGACCTTCGCTGTGAAATCTGAAAAGTCTATGAGATTTTCAGGGCGGGAATCCAAAAACACGTTAAAAAGCGCAACAACGCCGAGGATAATAAGAAGAACGCCCCAGAACGGCAAGTGCGGACGATTTTTGCCGCTTTTGTCGCCGTCTCCGCCCTCTGAAGGCTCTGTTGAGAGCTTGAAAAAGTTGTACGGGTCGCGGTCTTCAGGATTTTCATTATTGTTCATCAATAAAACCTCAATATCTTTCTTTTTTCAGCAAGTATATTTAATATACTGATTTTCCGTTAAATAGTCGACAGTTTTTGTCTTTTTCATTTGTAAATTCCGCTTTGCGCTTTTGTCTTTTTGTCATTCTGAGCGAAGAGAGTGAGGTGAGCGAAGCCGAAGAATCTGCACTGTATTATTCAAAGCATCATTGCATTGGCGTTTCGAGTCAGAAATTGACTGCTTCACTTTGCAGAAGTCAATTTCTAATCAGAAATTGGTTGCCGCAGTGTTGCAGGAGTCAATTTCGAGTCAGAAATTGATTGCTTCACTTTGCAGGAGTCAATTTCTAATCAGAAATTGCTTGCCGCAGTGTTGCAGGAGTCAATTTCGAGTCAGAAATTGATTGCCGCAGTTTGCAGAAGCCAATTTCTAATCAAAAATTAACTTTTGCAGTCTGCATCGCTTTTTTTTTTTGAAAAAATCAGTGATGAGCCGTGAATGTGACTTGTCGTCTTGTTCCAAAAGAGTCCGTGACGGTGAGAGTGTGAACGCCCTCGCTCGGAGAAACTGCCATTTCGTGATTTCCCCGCGTCAGTCCGAGGTATTCGCCGTCTAAATCCCAGAAAACGACAGCGCTTTTGTCCCTTTGCGCGACTTGGAAGACGGTGCTTCCCATTTTTCCGTTGATTTCCGTCGGGATAATGATTTGCGCGTTAGGAACAGGAAACATTATCGAAAGATGGGCGTTTTGCGGCTTTTCGTGCCACGGCGGCGGAGGCGGGAGCTTTTTGTAGAGCGTCGCGGTTCTCGCGTACCAGTATTCGACAGACGGGGGAAGAATGAAAAACTTCTCGCGAATCGGGAAAAGCCCTTCGTACTCTCCTTTCATGTCGTCGATTGTGGCGCGATACTTTTTGTCGGGGGTGAGCGTGATTTCGTCGCAATAAGGGCAAAGCGGGCTTAATGGAGCGGTGGCGCACTTTTCGCTTTTTTTTGTTTTGGCGCAGAATGGTCCTGCAAGATAGCCTGAATATGCGCAGACGGTGATGTTCTCAAGGTCGAGATAAGGCTTTTCTATCCAGTGCGTTGGCGGAAGAGAGGAGTAAATGTCGAAGAGCACAGGTGCGGAGGTCGTGATGCTCGCAAGTTCGCCAGCGCCCGCGCCTTCGGCGTTCCCAATCCACACGCCGACGGTGTATTCTGATGTTGTTCCGACTGCCCAAGCGTCGCGATAGCCGTTGCTTGTTCCTGTTTTCCACGCGATTTTTCGTGATTTTGCGTAAAACTTCCAGAGTGTTTCGCCTTCTGGGCGGATTCCTTCTACAAGCGCGTTCAGCGTGAGGTATGCCGCGCCGCGCGAAATCGGAAGCGATGTCTCGTCGCCTTTTGCGCATCGGATTAAAAGTGCGTACGCTTTTGTTATCTCTTCGAGTGTTACTTCTCCGCCTCCCAAAATCAGCGGCAAGCCGTATTCGCCCGCGCTTCTGTCGAGTGTCGTTATTCCGAAGGCTTTGATGAAGTTCAAAAAGCGTGCGATTCCGTATGTTCTGAGCGCTCTAATCGCAGGAATGTTGAGTGAGCGGGTGAGGGCTTCGTTTGCGCTGACGATTCCGCGATACTGCACGATGTTGTTTTCTGGTTTGTACGAGCCGACGCGTGTCGGAATGTCGATTAGCGCCTGCGTGTTTATGATGTTTCCGTTTTCGAGCATTGCCGAGAACAAAAACGGCTTTAAGATGCTGCCCGAACTTCGTCTCGCCTTTATCATGTCGACGGCGTATGTGTTTTTGTTGCGTCCTGTCGAAGAATACGCGGTGTTCGCGCAATACGCGAGCGGCTCTAGTGTGTCGTTGTCGATGACGATGACTGCGGCGTTGTTTATGCCGCGCTCTGCAAACTCATCTGACCACTTTTCGATGATTCTGCTCACGTTGAGCTGAATCTGGAGGTCAAGCGATGTGTAGAACTTGCTTTTGCCCGGATTTTGCTTTTTCATCGCCTCAAGATAATGAGGTGCGTGAAGTGGCAGCGGATAGGGCTTTTCGGGAAGGGCTTCCGATATTGCAAGATTGTATTCATCGACTGTGAGCGACTTTGTTTTGTAAAGGCGATACAAAAGTCTGTCGCGCTTGGACTGTAGTATGTGCGCGTTCTCGCCAGGGCGAACGAGAGAAGGCTGGTTTGGCAATACGGCGAGTGTCGCGTATTCTGCCCACGAAAGAGAATCTGGCGGACGGTTGAAATATCTCCACGAAGCTGCTTCTATTCCGACGACGTTTCCGCCGAAAGGTGCGTTTGCGGCATACATTGAGATGATTTCGTCTTTTGTGAAAAGCGCTTCAAGATAAAGCGCCTCAAGTGCTTCGACGCCTTTTTGAATGAATGTTCTTCGAGGGCTTTTGTTGAGAATTCGGGCAAGCTGCATTGTGATTGTTGAGCCGCCCGAAACGATTTTTCTTGCTTTGATGTCGGAATATGCGGCTCTCAAAACAGAGAGCGCGTCTATTCCGTGGTGTGAGTAAAAACGGCGGTCTTCAAAGAGAATTATCGATTTTTTGAACTTTTCGGGGATATCCCCTTTTTCAAACCGCCATTGTCCGTCTTTTGCGACGCTTGCGCCTGTGAGAACGCCGTTTTTGTCGTACAGCGCGAAGGCATAGTCGCCGCTCTCGGTTATGATTTTTGAGGGCAGGACTATGCAAAGCGCAAACAGCACAAAAGGCAAGACGATTGCTTTAATTTTGTACATAAACTCCAGGCTTTAGAGCGCTGTAAGAATTGTCATACATTGCTTCAGCGCTTATCGCAGGAACAGCGTATGAGCCGTCATATGCAACAGTCGCGCTGAACTGGAATGTCTTTTCTTTTCGTCCGCTCAGTGAGAAGTATGTATAAATCGCAGTGTCTCTGATGTCCTGATAGTCATAATTTGAGTTGTAATCTTCATCAAGACCGATTCTGTCGTTGTTGATTTCCCAACATGTCGGAATTGGAAGTGTCAATGCGACGTTCTGCACTTCGCTTACGGTATCGTTTTCGATGCTGACCGTAATTGTGAATGTGTCTCCGATTTTCAAGTCTGTCGCACTAACTTCGTCGCCGTCTTTTGTGTATGTGACATCAAGCGAAAGCCCGTCTGATTTTGGCTTTTCTGCACCAGCGATTGCTTTTCCTGTTGCGCTCAGAGTTCCGAACAAAGTTGTCTTTCCTGTGTTCTTGATTTCGATTTCCTGAGTCTTTGCGTTTTCTGTTGCAACAAGGCTCTTGATAAATACAGGAGAAGTGAACGAGCCTTTTTCGCTGTTCTTTCCAATAATCTCGAACGAAGAAGTTGCGTTTGAGTTTCCCTGATAGTAAGGAATAAGAGAAATCAAGCTCCATGAGATTTCCTGTGTGTTGAGCCAGCGGTCAGATGAAAGCGTCTCTCCGATTTCCTTTGCAATCTTGAGAGCATTGCGGCTTCCGCCTGTGAGTGTGTCAACAAAGAGCCAGATTGTTTCCTCTCGGTATGATGATGAGAAATCTCCGCCTGTTCTTCTCGTGAATTTGCCATTGAATGAAACATGAGCGTCTTCAAAGAGCTGCTTTGCTTTCTTCTGTCGTCCAGCAAGTGCGTAAGAGGCTGCCAAAAGCATTTTCGGCTCTTCGCTTCTGACGTCGCTCTTGCTTGCTTCGGTGAGTGCGCTGTCAAGGCGGTTCATTGCACTGATGTTTGCTCTTCCTGCGAGCGCAAGAACAAATGTGCGATATGCCTGAACGCTGTACTCTTCGTCGTGCGATGTCCATTTTGACGCGCTTGACGAGATGTATGCCAAAAGCGGCTCAAAAAGACTGTCGCTCACAAAGTATCCGTTGCGTCTTGCTTCAGCAAGGAAGTGTGCTGCGTAACAGCTTCCCCATTCGTGCGGGCTTGTGTTTCCTGGCCAATATCCCATAGCACCTGACGGAGTTGCATAATTCTGGTAGCGCTCAATAACTGATTTTACGTTCGCCTTTACTGCGTCTGCTTGCTCTGGAGAGAGGTTCAAGAACGTCGGAATGAAAATCTGAGGGAAGCCGCCTGAAGTAATCTGCTCGATACAACCGTGCGGATATGAGATAAGAGACGCCAAGCGCTCGTCAAGGCTTATTGCCGGGAATGTTGAAAGTTCCAAATCCAACTTGACGGTTTCCATCGGAGAATCGACTTTGACTTTTGTTGACTTTCCGTTGTCGAGCTCAAACGGTGTTTTGTATGTTACCGTCGAACCTCGTGAAAGAACGTCGATTGGAGTTTTGCTTTCGGCTTTTATGTTTCCTGCTGTAGCAACAAAATTGATTTCTGCCTTGCCTTCTTTTTTTGTTTCGATTGAAAACTTAATCGTTTCATTTTTTGAAGGCGCAACACTCACGCTCTTCTTTTCGCTAGCAGAAAGAACCCCTGTTGCATTCATCGAAACAGTGTAAGTCTGAGTTTTGTCAGTTCCGTTGAAAAGTGTGAGCGGAATCTCAATCTTTTCCTTTGTGCCGAGCGTGCGCGGAATTGACGGCTGAATCATCAAATCTGATTTGACAGGCGTTGTCTTTTCAGCATTTCCGTAAGCACCGTTTCCGCCAGCGATGACAATCGTTCTTACTGCGCCAATGTATTGTGGCATTGTGTATGTGAGCGATTTCTTTTCACCTGCTTCAAGATTAAACGGTCCAAAGAACTTTACGACAGGCGTAAAGCGATTTGAATCTCTGTCGCGGTCGTCTCCGCCTTCACTACCACCAATGAGAAGCAATGATTCCAAGTTGCCTGAATATGCGTTCATGACATAGCGGTACAAATCGTAATTCTTAATCTGAGATGCTTCTTTTTTGTAGAACTCGGCTCTCAAGTTCGGCGCGTGATAATTGGTGAGACCCAAAAGACCCTCGTCGACAACAGCAACCGTGTATGTCATTGCGCGCCCGTTCTTTTCGCTGACCGAAACGCTTACTTCCTTGTTTGGCTCATAAGAGTTTGCTGTCGTGATGAGTGGCTCAAGTTTTGTTGCAGGGTTGTCCACCATGACAGGAACAACACCGAACAAACGAATCGGCAAACTGTTCGCTGTCTGCTGATGTTGCTGCAAAAGCGAAACGTGAACATAAACGTTCGGAGACATTTCTGCCGTCAAAGGCAATTTGTAAACAGTTGTCTCTTTCTTTGTTTCAAGCCATTCCTGCTTTAAGATACCGCCGTTTTTCTCGATTGTGACAAGAGCGCGTCCGCCTTCGCCTGAAGCAAATGAAATCTGAGCGCTTTCGCCGACAGTGTACGACTTTTTGTCGCAAACGAGCGGAACAGAGAATGCGCTTCCGCTTCCGCCTTCCTGTGCGCGACCAGCCCAGCCCGGCCAGTCGATGTAGACGATTTTTCCTGCGCTGTGTCCGTTCGGGTCTTCAACAACAACAAGGTATCGACCCCAATCAGGATAATTCACGCGAAGAGTAAACGAGCCAACTCCGTTTTGCACAGTGAACTCGCCTGAATCAATTACTGAAGAAGAGCGGCTATAAACGAACGACGAATCTGTAAGAGCGTCTTTTTCCCACCACCATTTCCATTCAAGTTTGTAGATTGTGTATCTGAGTTCGCCCTGTGAGCACTTTGTTCCGTCCGCGTTCAAAAGCGCAACATCACAAGTGTGGTCTGTGTCAGTAAGAAGCATTCCGCGAGCAGCATCGCCCTTCGGCAACTTCAAGCCAACATAGCGGGAATATGGCGAATAATCGAATGATGTGCTTTGAGTTGAGAACGCACCCGATGGCTCAAAAATGCGGCTTATCATGTTCGCCTTCATCATTCCAGGCGCATCGTCAACCATTTCGAGCCTTTCGCTGAATTTTGCCTCAGAATTGCTGTCGAGCTGTCCTTCCCAAAGCGTTTCTCGTGTTGATGTGAATGAGTTCTGCGGATTTGTGAAAGTGTATTCGCCAAAGCCGTCGAACACCGTGCGTGCAGGAGTGAACGACACCCTGACGTCCGCCTGGTAGTTCGGAGTCGGTGCGCCATGAAGCCAAGCGCCTTTGAGAGTGAAAGAGTTTCTGCCTTGGTCGAGAATCTTTTTGTCCGCCTCAAGACTGATTGAAAGACGGTTCGGAACAACGCTTTCAACACGAAGCGATTTTGTCCAAGTGTTTCCGCCAATGCTTACGCTTGCAGTCCACAAGCCAGTCGCAGCGTCCTTGTCAGTCTTTGCTTCAATCGCATAAAAACCGTTAATGCCGTCAGTGAGCGTCTTTTGCATTGCTGAGCGACCGAGCGGGTCGGTAAGCTCAAACAAAACAGGAATATCTTTCGGCAGCGTCTTTTTCTCGTCCTGCAAAACGAACGTGAGGAACATCTTGTCGCCAGGACGCCAAACACCGCGCTCACCGTAGATAAAGCCCTTGAGCGAATCCTTTGACTTTTCGCCCGAAATCTCAAAGTGGTCAACGCTCAAAAGGGAAGCCGCATTGATTTTCAAATATGAAGTCTGAGTGCCGTTTGTGGCAGTAACCAAATGGACTTTGCCAGTGCTCTTGAGAGCGATAAGACCGTCTTTGTCCGTCTTTCCTTCGCTGATTGTTGACCCGACGAACGACAAAACTTTAACGCTTGCGTTTGCAATCGGCTTCGTGGTCTTCATGTCCGTAACGGCAATGTGGAGCATGTCCACCCCGTTGTCTTTTGACGCTTTGGCCTGAAGACCAATGTCAGAAATAAGAATGTTTCGCTGAATAAGACACTTTGAATTATAGCGAGGCATATAATAAGCAGGATGGCACGGGTCATCGTCGTAATACCAGAACGTGCGGCGGTCATCATAATCCATGTCGTTGTAATAATCCCACCAGCTGCTCTCTTCGTCGTCCTTCACATCTTCGATAGTGTCGTCAGGGAACTTGAAAGAAGAGAAGTCGCGGTGTCCCTCGCGGCACACATATTTTATCTGGTCGCGTCTGAACGTAACGCGAATCTGGAACATTCCAGACGGATATTTTTTCGCAAGCTCAGAAACATCAAGAGCGCGCGGAACAAAGCGGTTCGTGTCGTCGTCCTTCCAGTCAAAGCTCACCTTCTTTTCCCAAACTGGCTCGCCGACGCGATAAAGTTCCCTCGTGCCATCAAGCTCATTGACTTGCAAGAACTGCAACATATTGTAATCATAAATCGCATAAGCCTGAATCAAAAGCCCTGTCAGGTTCTTTGTGCCGACCGTCAAGTGCGTGTCTTTCGTCGTCGGGATAATAACACCGTCAGTCATGAACTTAATCTCAGGTTTTTCCCAGTTGACGCTCTTTATAATCTCTACGTTTGACGCAAGATATTGCCCGTTGTCGCTTTCAAGCCCGTCAAGAACAGTAAGAACAGCAAGATTGTTCCAGTTTCCGTCCGTGTAGAACGTGAGAAGATTCTTGTTAATCGTCGTGTTGACATTCGCACGACCTCCGGCAGACCCCTCTGCAATAAACGCGTTCTCAATGTCCTGCGTCGTGCTCAACTTGTTTGAGAAACTTACCAGAATAGCGTTCTCGCTCTGGAAATTGACATCAAGAACAGAGAACTCGTATTTGTTGACAATCGTGTATTTCTTCGAGATTTTCTTGTCAGCGCCAATCGGCTTTCCGTTCCAAGAAATGCTTAATTTGCGGTCGTGCTCGCCTTTTTCAATTCCCGAAATCTTGAAGTAGCGCGCCGCAGATTTTGGCTCTTCGTCCCATTCGATTTTGCTTTTCGTGCTGTATGAAACCGAAAGCATCTTTTCAGCCGTCGCCAAGTCAACTGGAACGTCCGTTACAAGCGTTCCCGAAAGCGAGAACTCGTCGCTTGAGTCCGCAATCTCCAAGCCGTCAAGCTCGACCGAGAAATCCGCTTTGTCAGCGATGAAGTTGTGATAATATGAAAGATTTTCATCAAGCGAAAACAGCTTTGCCAAGTTAACGCAAACCTGCATCTGAACACTTGATTTCAAAATGTCTTTAGGAGTGAAACGAACCTCTCGCTCGTTGACCTTCTCCCATTTTCCTTTTACCCCTAAAGTCGAAAGACTCTTTTCGACATTGCCTGTGATGTCTTTTGTGAACCTGATAAAAATTGAGTCAGTGCGGGCAATAAGCGTCGGCGAAATCTCACTGATGTAGCCTTCAGCCTCATCGCTGTTCTTCACGTCCGAAATCGTTGCTCTTGAGCAAGAAAACAGCAAAAAGCAAAGCGCTGCCGCCCAAAGTAAAAGTAATTTTCGCATAATAAACCTCTCTTGAAAGAACTTCATTTCATTTTGCTTAAAGTATAGCAAGAAATATTTTTCTTTATCAAGATACATTTCGTTCAAAAATCCCAAAAGGTCGTCGGAATGCTCGGACAGCATTTTTGCAAATCCCAAAAGGTCGTCGGAACACTCGGACAGCGCTTTGGGAAATCCCAAAAGGTCGACCGAACGTCCCGACGCACTTTTTCCATTTGGAAAATGCTCGCCCGACTTTCCCGACACACTTTTTCCACTTGGAAAATGCTCGCCCGAACTTCCTGACGCACTTTTTCCATTTGGAAAATGCTTGCCCGACTTTCCCGACACACTTTTTCCATTTGGAAAATGCTTGCCCGAACTTCCTGACGCCTTTTTCCATTTGGAAAATGCTTGCCTGAACGTCCCGACGCCTTTTTCCATTTTCAAAAAAAAAAGACCCCGCGTTAAAAATGCAGGGCAATTCTTGATTTTTTTAGTTTCGGTGTTTTTTCATTGGACTTTTGTTGTTCGATTTCTTCTAACCTCCAAAATTAGAAATAAAATCTTTGCTTTTTTTGTGTAGAGCAGTGTCCGTTTTGCTTTGTGTGTTTTAGGTGCGAGTAATATCGATTATGATGAAAGAAATTGCTTTTTTTGCCTTTGTGAAATCTTTGCTGAGCGAAAGATTCGGAAAAGGTTGCCTCATAAAATCTCTCCGAAGTTTTATTGGCGCTAAGTGTATTCTTTCTCTTTTAGAATTGCCATATCATTTTGCGGAATTTTTCTTAAAGCGTTTAAAGGTCAAGTCCGATTACTTTTTTTATTTCTTGCCTTACTTTTTTCAATCTTTCGTTTTGCTGAAGATACTCAAAGAGGCGAAGACCGTCTTTCATTGTCTTTATGCCCTCTTCTTTTTTGTCCATTGACCAAAGGATTCCGCCTCTGTTGAGAATGAAGGCGGGAAGAGAGGCTTTCGAGCAGTGCAATATTCCCTCATCGCACAGTTCGAGCGCTTTTTGATAATCTTTTTTCTTGTCATACCAGCCTGCAAGCGAAAGAAGCACGACGGCGAAATGTTTTTCACGCTCTTCTTCATCGATGAAGTTGTTTTCGTAATACTCTTTCATGTCTTCCATTATCGAAATGGCTTCGTCGCACTGCTTCATGGCATATTTTTCGATGGCGATGTTGCTGATAATCAAAAGCTCGTTTTGCGTCAAAAGGATTTTGCGTTCTTTGCTTTTTTGCGCCTGCCAATAATTCGGGAACGTGAGATTCAGCGCTTCAAAGAGCTTTTCGAGCACTTTTTCGTGCTTGTGGTTGTGCTCTGATTCGTAAACAGCAGAGTAAAACAGATAAACTTGCTTCTCAAACTCGTTCATGTTTTTTTCTTTTGCGCAGTTGCTGTATTCTTCAAGAAGGTGCTTGAACTCATGATTTCCTTCGGAGCACATTTTTGACATTTCTTGCTCGATAAAGCAAAGTTGTAGCTCTATATCTTTTGCGAGGACTTCGTTTGAGGGGCTTGAGAATCCCATTTTGTGAAAAAGCGCTTCAACAAGACGTCGTGACGGAACTTGATTTCCGTTTTCGATTCTTGAAATTGTTGCAAGTGAGCAAATATCAGCCAAATCTTCCTGCGTCAAGCCTCTTCGGATTCTGAATTCCCGAAGAATTCGCCCGATTAGATATAATTCCATAATTCCTTCCTTTTGAATTTTCTTTGCGGCGATATGCTGTTTTTTGTTTTTTTGCAAGCGCAAAAATAAAAAACGCGCTTTTTTGAAAAGCGTTGTCAGAGAAAAATTCCCCCTCGCCGCATTGGGAGGGGAAAATTATTGAGAGCAGTCCAAAAACTGTTATTTTGTTACGTTGAACTTAAAGAAAATCACATCGCCGTCCTGAACGATGTATTCTTTTCCCTCCTGACGATATTTTCCTGCCGCTTTGATTGCAGCCTCTGTCTTGAGCTCGCGCAAATCTTCCACGCTGTAGACTTCCGCCTTGATAAATCCCTTCTCAAAGTCCGTGTGAATAACGCCCGCCGCCTTTGGAGCAGTGTCGCCATTGTGGATTGTCCACGCACGGCACTCGTCAGGTCCGCCCGTGAAGAATGTGCGAAGTCCCATCAAGTGATAAGCGGTTCTCGCAAGCACGGTCAAGCCGCTTTCTTTCAAGCCAACGCTGTCCATAAACTCTTTGCGGTCAGCTTCTTCTGTGATGTCAGACAAATCCGCCTCGAACTTACCGCAAATCACGACGACTTCGCTCTTTGCCGCTTCTGCAAGCTTTTTTACGACTTCGACATATTTGTTTGTGCCGCTTTCGATAGAATCTTCGTCGATGTTGCAAACATAAAGCTGCGGTTTCATTGTCAAAAGTTGCAAGTCATAAACAGCCGCCTTTTCGTCAGCTGTGAGTTCTGCCAAGCGAGCGCATTTTCCGTCTTCGAGAAGCGGCTTGATTTTTTCAACAGCAGTAAGATAAGAAGCCCACTTCTTTTTCTCTTCGCCGCCGAGCGCGCGGATTGCCTTAACTACTTTTTCCTGTCGCTTGTTGATTGTGTCGAGGTCAGCCTGAGCCAACTCGTAATCGATTGTGAGAATATCGCTTTCTGGGTCAATCGGAGCATCTGTCTTTGCGTCATCGCGAACGTGCTGAATGTCTGGGTCGTCAAAGCAGCGCACAACGTGAGCGATTACCGTGGTTTCGCGGATATTTGCCAAGAACTTGTTTCCCAAGCCTTCGCCGTTGCTTGCGCCCTTGATGAGTCCCGCAATGTCAACGAAATCGACTGAAGCAGGCACTTTCTTTTTTGGCTGGAAGACAGAGCACATAAAATCAAGTCTTTCATCTGGCAAATCGACAACGCCGACATTCGGGTCGATTGTACAGAATGGATAATTCTCTGCCGCAGCGGGTGCTTTGGTGAGCGCACTGAATATTGTTGACTTTCCGACGTTCGGAAGACCGACGATACCACATGTTAATTTCATATTGAGTCCTTGTATTGATTTTTCGCGCAAGCAAAAGCCCGCACGATTAGTTGCAAAGTTTAGTCATTGTCGCTATCTTTCATCACAAGCCCTTTCATCATGCTGTGAAGGCAAGCGAGAATTATGTGCGCGCTGTCTTTTTCGAGGCGCGAATTGCACGCCATCGCTTTTGGGATATGGGCGCATTTTTTTTGCAAGTCCCGTCCTTTTTGTGTCAGCGTTATAATGACGATTCGCTCGTCGGCAGCGTTTTTTTCGCGCTTCACAAGTCCCTCTTTTTCCATCTTTTTCAAAAGAGGCGTCAGTGTGCCGCTGTCAAGAAAAAGGCGACTTCCCAACTCCTTGACCTGAACGCCGTCATGCTCCCAGAGTGCCATCATTGTGATGTAACTCGTGTAGGTGAGCCCGAGCGGGTCGAGAAGAGGCTTGTAGCGCCTGATGATTTCCTTGGAGCACACATAAAGCGCGAAACATAACTGATTGTCGAGATTCTGCGATTCTGAGTGCTCCAAAATATCTTCTGCCATACAAGCGATTTTACATTATCTCTCTTTTAATCGCAAGATAATCAGCGACAGAGCGTTTTTCAAAAGTGCGTCAATGTGCTTTCGCTTTTGATTCCGAATGCCTCCCCGCGCTCCTCAAGATTTGAAAATTGCACAAAATCCATTCGCTTTAAGTCAAAAAAGCCGATTTTCTTGGCTCTTTCGTCGTCTTTTTTTGCTGAAACAGCGATTCTTTTCTCGCCGTCGCACAAAATAAAGCGGATTCTTCCCGCTTTGTTGAGCATTGCATCAGAAACGACAATTGCTTTTAGAGATTTTGCGTCTGTTTCTGCGTTTTCTTCGTGTTTTGCCTCGCTTTTTGAAAAGACGAAATATGTCATTTTGACACTTGTTCTGTCGAGTTTGGCTTTTTTTGCAAGATACGCGATACTTCCAGCGTCCTCCACAGGATATTCTGCGTGGCAAGTGTGATTTTCGCCTGCTTTTAGCGCAGGGCAAGCGTGGCAAGAAGGGCAGGGCGCTTTTACGAAAAAGCCGTGTTCGACGATTTTGTCGCGGACGGCGATTAAGTCGCGGCTTGTTTCAAGAAGGCTCGGCTCACACAAAATCATCTCGCCGTCGTCCTTTAGCGCTGACAATGCGCTTTCGGCGAATGCGGTGCGGCGCTCTATTTTGTCGCTTTTGTCTTTCCAGAGCTCATTGAACAAATGGCAGCTTACGCCAATATCGAACCTTTCGCTAATCTCAGCTTTTTTTAGCGCATCCACAACGCTTTCTTTTTCAAAATTGGATTTTATCGCTTTGACTTTGATGTTTTTGTATTCCGCTTTGAAAAACGCTACGGCTGTTTTGAGCGCGCTTTCGCTTGCATCGATGAGAGCAAGACTGATTTTGCACTCTGGATTGCCGCTTCTGATTTTGTCGATGATAGCCGCAGACGCCGCTCCAGGTCCACAGCCGAAATCGAGAATGTTGACCTCGCTTTTTTTTGTGCAAATGTGCTTTGCTGCGTGCGAAATCTGCTGATATGACACAGGAAAATAATACGCGACGTATGCGTCCAAAAGACGCGCATTGTCCATATAACCTTGTCCTGCAAGAACGCGCTCCCCTGTGAGCCCGCGCTGAAGGTCGAATAGAGCGCGGGCTGTTTTTTTACTCGCTTTTCCTTCGAGCGCTTCAAGCGTCTTTATGTGATGGTCGAGAATTGAAAGCGGCTTTTTGTTTTCCGCTCTTGGTTTTGATTTTTGCACCATAGATAGAGCGCATTATATCAAAAGAGCAATCTTGCACTCAACCTCATTTTATGCTATTATTGGTTTTGCAAAGCGGCTGGATAGAGAGCCGTTATCTTTTTTTGGAGGTTATCTATGCCGGACAGTAGTGCGAGTTCCAACATTGAATACCCTCCTCCGTACCGTTTTTAATTCCTTTCGGTCAAGTATTCTTTTGTTGCTTTTGCTCTTCGTGTCTTAAAAATTCACAATGCAGAAATATTCTTACAACAAGGACGAGCTTCTTGAGCTGGCGTCAAGCCGAAAATACGTTCAGCTTCGCGAGAAATTGTCGCATTTGAACGAAGTTGATACAGCGGACTTTATCTCCGCACTTCCTGAGGCTCAGCAAATGCTGGTATTCAGCCTCGCAGGAAAGGAAGTTGCTGCCGACGTTTTTGCAGCGCTTCCGAGCGAGAACCAAGAATCGCTCATTGATTCATTAACAGACCAACAACTTTCGGCAATCGTCGAAGATATCGCTGTGGACGATATGGTCGATATCGTCGGCGAAATGCCTGCGAATATCGTAAAGCGCATTTTGCAGCGCGCAACACCATCAACACGCGAACTCATTAACAAATTCCTACGCTATCCTGACTCTTCGGCAGGCGCGATGATGACAGCGGAGTTCATCGACCTCAAAAAAGAGATGACCGTCCGCGATTCAATCACGCGCATAAAGCGGCTCGCAAACGATATGGAAACAATCTACACCGTATACGTCACAGACTTGCAGCGCCGCCTTGAAGGACTCGTCACATTCAAAGACTTGCTCCTTGCTCGCGATGACACTCTTGTTGAAGACATAATGGACAAGGACGTCATCAGCGTCAAAACGACCGACGACCAAGAGCATGTCGCCGAAATGTTCAACAAGTATAATTTTCTCTCTCTGCCCGTCGTGGACGCAGAAAGCCGCCTTGTCGGTATCGTTACAGTCGACGACGCGGTTGACGTCATGGAAGACGAGGCGACAGAGGATATCGAAAAGATGGCGGCTTTGCAGCCGAGCGAAAAGCCGTATCTCAAGACGGGCGTCTTCGAGCTTGCGGGACATCGCATTGTGTGGCTTCTGGTTTTGATGATTAGCGGAATGCTTACAGGCGGCATCCTCGGTCATTATGAGGAGGCTTTCGTCGCAATCCCGCTCCTCGTTACGTTTATCCCAATGCTCACCGACACAGGCGGAAACAGCGGAAGCCAAGCGAGCACGCTCATCATTCGCGGAATGACAGTCGGCGAGCTCTCTCCGCGCGATTGGCTGAAAGTTTTGTGGAAAGAAATAAGAGTGAGCCTTATCGTCGGCATTATCTTGGGCGGTGTGAACTTTGCCCGTATCTTCTTGATGTACAAAGGCGCGACATTTATGGTCGCCCTCACAGTATCGCTTGCGATGTGCTGCACCGTAATGCTTGCAAAGACGCTCGGCTGCCTGCTTCCGATTCTTGCAAAGCAGCTCAAGATTGACCCTGCGATGATGGCAGCGCCTCTCATCACGACAATCGTGGACGCTGTTTCCCTCATCATCTATTTCAACATTGCGCGCGCAATATTTCACATTGCGTGAGCGCGATAACTGCAAATCAAATCCTTTATGCGCTGAGCAGGGCGGATAAGCCCTCTGAGACTGCTCCCCTTGTTCAGCGTGTCGATAATCGCCGCAACATAGCGGTTCATATTCACAGAGCAGAACCACGGCTTTGCGGAAAGCTCGCTCGGCTGGTAAATCAGATTCGATGTGAAAATGCGGTCGATAATCCCCTCCTCATAAGCCTTGTCGAATTTTTCAAAGCCATGAGTGAAAAGACCGAACGTCGCAAAAATGAAAACCCGCTTTGCGCCTCTGCCTTTGAGCTGCCGCGCGACATCGATGACAGAAGAGCCAGAGGCAATCATATCGTCAACAGCGATAACGTCCTTTCCCTCGACGCTTTCCCCGCAAAAATCGTGCGCCACAATCGGATTCATTCCGTCAACAATAGTCGCGTAATCCCGCCTTTTGTAAAACATTCCGATGTTAAGCCCAAAAATCGACGCAAGAAAAACCGCTCTTTGCATTGCGCCCTCGTCTGGAGCGATGAACATCATGTGCGCGCTGTCGATTTTCAAGTCGCTGTATTCAGAAAGAAGACATTGCGTAAACTGGAACGAAGGAGAGACATCCTCAAGACTTGAAAGCGGAATTGCGTTTTGAACACGCGGGTCGTGCGCGTCGAACGTGATAATATCGCGAACACCCATGTTCTCAAGCTCACGGAGCATAAGAGCGCAGTCAAGACTTTCTCGGGCGTTTCGCCTGTGCTGCCTGCTTTCGTAAAGGAACGGCATGACAACCGTAATGCGCGCCGCCCGCCCGTTGCAAGCAGCAATCACGCGCTTTAAGTCCTGATAATGGTCGTCGGGCGACATCCTGTTTTTTGCGCCCGCCATCGTGTATTCCACCGAAGAATTGCACACGTCGACAAGAATGTACAAATCGAGGTCCCGAACCGATTCCTTTATAATCCCCTTTGCCTCTCCGCTGCCAAAACGCGGACACTCGGCAGGAATCAAAAATTCCTCGTCGCATCCTCGCCATTCCTTCAAAATATTGTCGATTTCGCGACCCGCATTTTGCGCAGACTCAAGCGCAATAATTCCAAGCTTTCCAGACATTTTTTCAAGACCCCGCAAAAATTTATTTCTTACTGTCAAAAAAGCAAAGAGTCTTTGAAAAAAGCGCCTTTGCTTTCACTAAAAATATTCTAGCACAAAAACATTTTCAAAAAAAGTTTGCCGCAAAAGATTTTTTTTTCATTGAAATCGAATATATTTCCTTTGATTTCATACAGCAAACGAATGCCTTAAATGTACATTGAAGCCTGAGGCTCAGCGGACGAAATTTAGTTTGTTCAAAGCGTCGCTGAGAGCCAGCAAAGCAAATTTTGTGCAATATTTGCTTTGACACCCTTCGACTCCGCTCAGGGAGCGCTTGAGCAAACGGGGAAAAAAGGAAAGAGCGCAATATATAAGGCAAGGAGTTTTGTATGAGATATTTGATTTTTCTTTTTGTGCTCTCACCGCTTTTTGCGCGCAATGTGAGCGTTGCGACTTGGAATATGCAGACGTTCTTTGACGCGAGAACTCAAGGCGCGGAATATAGTGATTTCAAGGGCGAAAGGTGGAGCGAGGACGCTTACAAGGCGCGTGTTCTAAAGGCGGCGGCGGCTTTGAAGAAGATTGGCTCTGATGTGATTGTGCTTGAGGAGGTTGAAAATGAGGGCGTGCTTTTTGATTTGTACAATGAGCTTTGCACGGGCTTTTCGTGGAAGAAGCCGTACAAATATGCGTGCTTTGAAAAGGAGGAGGGCGCGAGTATTGGTGTGGCGCTTCTTTCGCGCTACGAGATTTTGAGCGTCAGGTGTCACAGTGTTGATGTGCGCCCTTTTGGCTCACGGCGCTCGACGCGTCCAATTCTTGAGTCGCGCGTGAAAATCAAGAATGATTGCGTCACTGTCTTTTCAAATCACTGGAAATCGCGTCTTGGTGGCGGAAATGTTGTGCGCGCTGTGCAAGAAAGGGCGCTCGCGCTTTCGCTGGGGCGGTGCATTAGAGAGGGCGAGAGGGTTATCGCTTGCGGCGACTTCAACAGCGACATCAGCGAGTTTTCATCTCTTGAAAATGCGGTGTGCCTTCGCTCTTATGGCGAAAAAGCGACTAAAATGCACTCTGTTTGGCTTTCGTTTCCTGAAGTTGAGAGCGGGAGTTATTGCTTTCGCGGAAAATGGGAGCGAATCGACCACATATTTTTTTCGCCTGATATTGAATCTCTTTCGTTTTGTGTTTTCGACTCTTCGCCTTTCGTGAATGACAAAGGCGAGATTGACCGCTATAGCGTTTTTTCAGGAAAAGGGCTCAGCGACCATCTGCCTCTTTGTGCGCTTTTCAAAATCTGAATGTCTTTATGCTTTTTATGCGCTGTCTGCGGGAAAGCGGTGTATTGACAAACCTATACACAATCGAGATAATGAAGACTTATTAGAGATTTTAGAGATATTGGAGGTTGAAAAGTTGAAAACACATTCATTCACTACTATTTTTTTGACAGTCGTGATTTGTGGCGCTATTTTTGCAATTGTGAAAGCACAGCTGACCCCCGCAAATCCTCATAAGGCAATTGACGATTATATGCGCTCATACGAGCGTCTTATCGAGCAAGTTGAAACGCTTGATACTCGAAGTGAGCAGAACTTGGCTTATTTTGAGCAAAGTTCAAAACAGTTTGCAGTCACGGCAGAGAGATTGCAATCGAATACGGTCTGGACAAAAAACGATACAGCGATGCTTTCGATTTTGAACAGCAGATATTCAGCGGCTGTTTCGCGCCTTATTTCTGGCAATATGAGTCAGGGAATTGCAGTTTCGTTCAAACACTTTCAGTAATTTGATTTCATAAAGTAACCAACTCCTATATTACCAAAAAGCCCTCTTGAGAACTAACCAATCTCAAGAGGGCTTTTCTTTTGCCTCATTTATCCTAGAGCGTCAAGAATGCCTTATACGCTTCGTATGCCTGATAAATGTCTTCTTTTGCAGTGATTTCCCAAGGCGCGTGCATAGAAAGAACTGGAACGCCTGCGTCAATCACGTTCATACCGTATTTTGCGGCAAGATAAGCGATTGTTCCGCCACCGCCCTGGTCAACTTTTCCAAGTTCGCTCATCTGGTACGGAATGTTTGCTGCTTCAAGAACAGCACGAACGCGCGCGATGTACTCTGGGTTTGCATCGTTTGCGCTGTATTTTCCGCGGCTTCCTGTGTACTTGTTGAATACAATGCCAGCTCCAAGGAATGACGCGTTGTCGCGGTCGAACAAATCAGTGTTCTGTGGGTCGAAGGCTGCGTTTACATCGCTTGAGAGCATGTTGGAGTTCTCAAGACAGCGGCGAAGTGTGAGGTCGCTGTAGGCTCCAGCCTTTGCAACGACCTCTGCAACTGCGTTCTCGAAGAAGTGAGACGCCATGCCTGTTGCGCCGACAGAGCCGATTTCCTCTTTGTCAACGCAAACGCAGCATCTTGTGTGCGCCTGAGTCTCTCCGTCGAGAAGAGCGCGCAATGAAGTGTATGCGCAGCTTCTGTCGTCCTGCCCGTAGCCCAAAATGAGCGAGCGGTCAAAGCCGAGGTCGCGTGTTTTTCCAGCAGGAACAACCTCAAGCTCCGCAGACATGAAATCTGCTTCCTTGATGCCGTATTTTGCCTCAAGAATCTTCAAGACAGCTTTCTTGCAAGAGCCCTTTTTGTCATCTTTCTTGTCGTCCTTTTTCTCCTCTTCCTTCTTGTCTTTCTTTGGAGGAACAACAGAACCTGCGATAAGGTCAAGACTTTCGCCTGAAATGAACTCAGCGGCATTCTCTTTCATCTGCTTTTGTGCAAGATGCGGCAAGATGTCTGAAATGCAGAATACAGGGTCATTCTCTTCTTCACCGACGTTAATCTTTACGGTTGTTCCGTCTGTCTTGCAAACAACGCCGTGAATTGCCAAAGGAATTGTTACCCACTGATATTTTTTGATGCCGCCATAATAATGCGTGTTGATATAGCAGATGAAATCTTTTTCCATAATCGGATTCTGCTTCACATCAAGGCGAGGGGAATCAATGTGCGCTCCAAGAATATCCATGCCCTTTTCGAGCGGGTCTGAGCCAAGCTCAAAAAGCGCAATTGACTTGTTCATTTTTGTGACATAAACGCGTGAGCCAGCATTTACGCTCTCAACGCTTGCCAAATCTTTGTAGCCGTGCTTTTCTGCCAGAGCCTTAATGCTCTCAACACATTCGCGCTCTGTTTTTCCAGAGTCAAGGAATGCTTTGTAATCATTAATAAACTGCTCGTCCATACAGACATAACTCCTTTCAATAGAAAATATTTTTCTCGTCTGAAACTATACACCAACGAAAAGAAATATTAAAGTATTCGTTTTCATAATATTTTATCAGTAGCGATTCTAAATCTATGCTTCGACTTCGCTCAGCAACCGAAATGTCATTGGCGAATTCGTTTCGAAATCTGCGAAGACAAAAAGTGGATGCTGAAAACTTGTTCAGCATGACACATTGTTCCCCAAAACTTTTAGGAGGTGTTCCTAAAAGTTAAGGAAGTGTTCCTTAAAGTCAAGGAGGTTTTCCTTGACGTCGAGGAGACTTCCCTTAACATCAAGGAGGTCTTCCTTGACCTCAAGGAGACTTTCCTTAACATCAAGGAGGTTTCCCTTAACGACAAGGAGGTCTTCCTTAACGTCGAGGAGGCTTTCCTTTAACAGCCCAAAAGAGATTCGCTAAAATCTTGTGCTTTTCCGTCCCACGTCTTTTTTCCGTCTTTGATTAAGATGATGTTGTCGCTGATTGCCTTCGCTTCTGCGATGTCGTGGGTCACCATTATGGCGGTAAAGCCGATGCTTTTTTGCCACGCTCTTATGTCGGTGGCGAGTTTTTTTCTTAGCGGGGCGTCGAGGGCGGAAAACGGCTCGTCGAACAAAATCAAATCAGGTTCGACGATGAGTGTGCGGGCAAGAGCGATTCGTTGCGCTTCTCCGCCTGAAAGCGTGTCTACAGCGCGCTTTTCAAAGCCTTCAAGATTGAACTTCTTGAGATAATCGTGCGCCATTTGACGGCTTGCTTTTTTTGAAAATCCGCGACATCGAAGCCCGTAGCCGATATTGTCCTCGACGCTCAGATGCGAGAATAGCGAGCGGCTTTGCGACACAAGCCCTATCCCGCGCTTTCCGGGCGGAAGGTTTGTGATGTCTTTTTCGTTCAAGGTGATTTTCTGATTTTCGCCTTTGTCCTCAAGTCCTGCGATAAGACGCAATATCGTGGATTTTCCGCTTCCCGAAGGTCCTACAATCGATGTCATTGTGCCTTTTTGGGCTGAAAACGACACATCAAGGCAAAAGTCCTGCCATGTCTGAAAAAGATTTTCGGCGGTGAAATATGAGTTCATTTTGTTTCCTTCATTTTGTTTGCAAAGGCGAATAGAATCATGCAGAACGCGCCAAGAATTAAGCCTGAGGCACATGCTTCGCTGAATCTGTATGAGCTTGCGAGTCTGTATGTGAAAAGCGAAAGTGTGTCAAAGTGCGGGATTGCCAGAACGAGCGGCAACGTTGTGTCGCCCGCGCTCACGGCAAAGCACAGCACAAGAGCGCTCAAGATGTTTCGCTTGCTTCCTTTGACATAGATTTCAAAAGCGGTGTCCAGAGGGCGAGGGGACAAAAGGTGTGCTGCGTCTGCGCTTTCATCGCTTATTCTTGAAAATCCAGCCCATATTTGCCTGAATGCGAGCGGCCATGTGAGAGCCGTCTGTGCTGCAATCAGCGCCTCTTTTGTTCCTGTCCTGACAACCGCGGTCATTCCGAATCCCATCACGACCGAAGACACAGCCATCGGAAGCATCGGGAACGTCTTCATTGCGATATTCTGCTTCTTGCTCGCTTTCAGAAAAAGAGCGCAGACAAGGGCGGCGCAAGTGCTGAAGAAGGCTGTGCTCACTCCTGTTTTAATTGTTTGCGAGCAGGCAGCGACAAAGCCTTTTTTGCTGACAAGTTTTTTCATCACGACAAGAGAGCCTTTTGGAAAGGATGCAAAGATTATGCACAAAAGAGGGCAGACAAAGAAAATGATAATGAGCGAAAAAACAATGATTGCGCCTATTCTTTCTTTGCCTTTTATCGATTTTCGCCTTGCGCTCGGTGTGCTTTCGGTCTTCCTAATTGCGCTCTTTCTCTCCAGCGATGAGTACAGAGCAACAGCAATAGACGCCATAAGTGTTTCAACGAGGGCGATTTTGCTTGCAGATGTCAAGTCCAAGGAGTTTCTTGCTTGGTGATACAATTCGACTTCGAGTGTCGTTGTTCCGACTCCGCCAAAAAGCAAAACTATCAAAAACGAGAAAAAGCAATACAAGAACACTGGAATACACGCGCTCACGATTGAAGGCATTAACTGTCTTATTGTTATGGAAAAGAAAATGCGCATTTTTGATGCTCCGAGCATTTTTGCAGCGTCGGATTGAGTGCGTGGAAGTGTGCTCCAAGCGTCTGAAACTGTTGCCATCACGAGCGGAAAGTTGTAAAAGCCTTGCGCGATTACAATTCCCCAAAATGAATAGAGAAACGTTATGGCTTTCTTGTCGGTTTTGAACAAAGCCGAGATTGCTCTGTTTGCGCTTCCGTTCATTCCGAAAAAGCCAACGTATCCAAGAGCCACAATTAAAGGCGGAATGCACAAAGGAACGGCGGCTGTCGAAAGAAGAAGACGGCGCAAAAAGAAGTTTCTGTGTGTTACGAATGCGGAAGCAAGAAGCCCTACAACAAGAGCAATGAGTGTTGATAATAGCGCTTGTTGGAGCGTGAAGACAGCAATTTTCGCAAGCTTTAGATTTTGAGATGAGGGCGAAAAAGAAGCGCCTTTTTGGAAAAAAGAAGCGAACAGCGGAATGACGAAAGCTAAAACCGCTGCTGCAAACACGCTAACGGCGAAGATTGCCGCTAGCGTTTGAAGTGCCCGTCTGAAAAACAGAACGGGCGATTTTTGTGTGTTCATTTAGTTTGAAAGCACTGCAATAACTGAATCAAGTGTCTTTTGAATGTCAGCAGGCTTTGCGCTTACCGTCTTGCTTGGAATAGGAGCGGCAACATTGTAGCTTTCTGGAACTTTTACGTTCTTGTTTGCAGGGTACATCCACTGTGTGAGCGGAAGAACAGACTGAGCCTCTTCGCTGATGAGGAAGTCAATGAACTTCTTTCCGCCTTCTTCGTTGACAGCGCCCTTCAATAAACCAACACCTTCAACTTGCTGAGGGTGTCCTTCTGCAAAAACGAGAGACTTGAATCTTGTTGACTTGTCCTCTTCATAGTGATATGCAGGGCTTGTTGTGTAGCTGATGACGAGAGGCGCTTCTCCGCTTGTGAAAAGCCCGTAGCCTGCTGTCCAACCTGGTGACATTGTGAGAATTGACTTTTTGAGGTTGCTCCAATAATCCACAACCTTGTCGCCAAAAATGGCTGCTGTCCATGTTACAAAGCCCAAGCCTGGTGTGCTTGTGCGCGGATCCATCAAAATAAGTTTCTTTTCGTAAATATCTTTCGTCAGGTCTTCAAGACTCTTTGGCTCTTCAAGTCCAGACTCTGTGTCAAAAATGATTGCAAAATGGCTGTAATCGAACGGTGTCAGTATCCAATCTCCACCAAGCGCCTCTGAAAGACCTTCCTTGATGTTTGCAGCACCTTTTGGCTTATATGCTTTGAGAATGTCTGCTTCTCTCAACTTTGCAATGAGATTGTTATCGCCTCCGAGCAAAACGTCAGCTTGAACCCTGCCTTTTTCAAGAATTGCACGACTTGCTGCCTGTCCTGCGTCTCCACAGTCAACAAGAGTCAAATCCAGCCCTGTATTTTTTTTGAACATCGCCACGAGCTCAGGACCTGGTCCCCATTCACCCGCGAAACTGTCATAAGCATATACAACTACAGAATTTTTTCTTACGTCATTTTCTGCATTTTTCTTCTTTTTGCCTCCAAAAAGAGAAAAGCTTGAGAACATAATAATTGCCGCTGTCGTTGTCAAACACAGTGCCAAAACTGATTTTTTCATATAACCTCCGACGAAAGATTCCCTTAAGATAGATTAAATAGTAATTATGGCTTTTGTTTGTGTCAATATGATTTTCAGTTTTGTTTGTGCGTAACTAATAAAAAACTGTTTATACCTTGCAGGCACTAAATTCCATAACCTCGAATATATTGAGTATGTCGGACAAGCGTCAAAAGTGAAGCGCTTGAGCGGATATGACGATAATTGCTTTATGAAAAAGATATTTTGTTTTGTAAATCTTATAGTTTTGTCATTCTTTTTTTCGCTCTCGTCCTTTGCGCTTGACCGAGAGCCATACTTAACACTAGGGCTTGGAACGGGCTGCATAGTCTATGGCGATGACGTTGAAACATCGATTTCAGGCTCTTCTCGTGCGATTGCAACAACAGACGCCCTCATTCACTTGCCGCTTGCAGAGCAGCTCAACTTTATGGCAGGAACTGATTTGGTAGGCGATTTCGTGATTTCTGGAAGCGAACACTTCTTGCGCTATGATTACGCTTTCCTTGGTGGCTTGGAAGTTCTCACGCCACTTACGGGGCTTTCGCTTTCTGTCTCTTATGCGATAGGAAGACGAACTGATTTTGTGGCGCTAAAAGACGAAAATGACGATTTGCACACTTGGCACGGCAGCACAAAATGGGGGAACGGCTTCAAGTTTTCGCTTGATTACGATTTTGGCGCTCTCACTGGTGGCTGGGCGCCAATGGTCGGCGCGTATTGGCGGAATATGCCGCGAGGAAATGACAAGAGAGACAACATAATCGCCGTTTATCTTAGAATCCCGATTGTTCTGTAAATGATTTGCGAAATATGTCGGCACTGCGGACTTTGCGAGGGCGACGGGAAGAGCAGCGCTGATGAGAAGATGACAATCCTTTCCGCAGGGATTTTGCCTTTCAAAGCGCGCGGAGGCGAGATTGCGGACTCAAAAGTCTGCATCGCCGTGGATATTGGAACGACGACAATCGCCGCCGCTTGCTATTCGCTTTCGACACAAGAGTGCCTTGAGAGCGTTTCAAGCGTAAACCCGCAGCGCGCTTTCGGAAACGACGTTGTAAGCCGAATACAGTTCGCGCTCTCTGGCGGTGCAAAAAGACTTCGCGATTGCGTTGTTTGCGAAGTCAATTCCCTTCTGTCGCGCCTTCTTGCAAAAACGTCTCTGAAACTCCCGCGAGGCTTCCGCCCTGAAACCACTTGTCTTTGCATAACGGGCAACACAACAATGCTTTCCCTCGCGTTTGCACTCGATGTTTCATCTTTGGCTCTCGCTCCTTTCAGCCCTCCCTCAACATTCGGAACCTACTTTCTTTATGGCGATTTCATCTCTGGCACTCGCATCTCTTTCCCCGCACTTTCCTCAGACACGCCGCTTTTCGTCCCCCATTGCGCGGGCGCTTTCTTTGGCGCTGATGCGATTTGCACCCTTGTGGCTTGCGGCTTCGGGAAGGACGATAAAGTCAAAATCGCCGCAGATGTCGGCACAAACTGCGAGATGGCGCTTCAGCTCCCGACAGGAAAAATCATATGCACGGCGAGCGCGGCAGGCCCTGCGTTCGAGGGCTGCGGAATCGAGTTTGGAATGAGCGCGAAAGAAGGCGCAATCGCGAGCGCGGCGATAAAAGACGACGGATTTGGCAACAAGGCTTTTGAGTTCAGCGTCATCGGAAAGACGAGGGCGAAGGGAATTTGCGGAACGGGCTTGCTTTCGGCTCTGAGCGTGCTTTTGACGCTTGACCTTGTGGACAAAAGCGGCGAAATCAAAAACGAAAGCGGTGTCATTTTGCTTCGTGACGGAGTAACGCTTTCGCAAAAGGACATTCGCGCCCTCCAGCTTGCAAAGTCTGCGGTGAAGACGGGACTTGATTTCCTTGTCGAAAAGTGCCCTGACGGCGTGGCTGTCGAGTTCTTCCTTGCGGGAGGTTTCGGCACGACGATGAAAATAGAGGACGCGACTTCGATTTCGATGATACCGCACCGGCTTGAAAAGAACGCCGTCGCTGCCGGAAACACGGCGCTTTCGGGCGCGGCGGCGATAATGCTTGAAAGCGAGATGAAAGAGAGGGCTTTGAGAATTTTCAAGAATGCAGAGTGCGTGAACCTTGCGGACTTGAGCGATTTTCAGGAGCGCTTTATCTCAAACCTTGATTTTTAGGAGAATTGAATGGAACTCATTTTGGAAATTGATGTGAACGTTTTGAGCGCCCTCGATGTTGAAGGCGAAAAGCAAAAAGTCGTCATGGTCGGCTTTGACGCAAGCGCGCGCGGCAAGTATTTTTCGGGAAAAGTCGTCGGCTCTGGCGTTGACACGCAAAAATACCCGAAAGACGAGAGCGGAAACGTCCTGAAAGGCTCTCTTTCTGCCCGCTACATGCTTGAGGGCGAGGATTTTGAGGGCAAAAGATGCCGCATCTTCATCGAGAACAATGTCAGCGAAAAGGGCGGCTTTCCGTCAATCACAACCGACAGCGCCGCCCTTCGCTTTTTGGAATCCTCACGCCTTTCTTCGTCTGTTGAGCCAAAAGAAAACGGCGTTCTCGTAAAGATTTTCAAAGATTGATTTTCTCTTTTTCCTCTCCTTGATGTTAAGGAAGAGTTCCTTGACCTTAAGGAGAGTTTCCTCGACCTTAAGGAAGAGTTCCTCGACGTTAAGGAAGAGTTCCTTGATGTTAAGGAGAAGTTCCTCGACGTTAAGGAGAAGTTCCTTGACATTAAGGAAGAGTTCCTTGATGTCAAGGAGAGTTTCCTTGACATTCTGGGATTAGACTTCGAACTGGTCGATTTGAGAGCCGATTTGGCTGATTGTGTCGCTGACCTTTGTTGAAATGTCAATCAGCTCGGAGCTGCTCTTGTCGATGAGTTCGGCTTTTTCTTCCATTGAGTTGATGAAGTCCTGCATTTTTGTCGCGCTCGATTTGAGGTTTCCGACGCGCTCAAGGATAAGGCTGTTGCCTTCTGACATCTCTTTTGAGGCGGTTGTGACTTCAAATGTGCTGTTGTTCATCGTGTGGAGCGTTTCGATAATCTGCTTTGAGCCTTGCTTTTGCTCTTTCATCGCGTTCAAGATAAGCTGAACGAGCTCGTCGGTGTCCTTGATGCCGTTTGTGACGGTGTTGAACGCGGCGCTCGTCTGCTTTGAGGCGGAAACGACGTTCTCGATTGAGTTTCTGATTCTCGAAAGTCGCTCTCCGATTGAGCGGGACTGCAAAGACGAGTTCTCGCTAAGTTTTCGGATTTCGTCTGAAACGACCGAGAAGCCTTTTCCCGCCTCCCCTGCGTGCGCGGCTTCGATTGCGGCGTTCATAGCGAGCATATTCGTCTGCGCGGCGATGTTTGCGATGATTGCGTTTGCTTCAAGAAGCAGCTTTGAGTCTTCCTCGATTTTCAAAATCATCTTGTTGACGTCGGACTGCTTTTGATAGCCGTCTTTCGCGCTGTCTGCAAGGATATTGAAAGAGCCGACCATCTTTTCGACGGTGTTGTTGACGCTGTCGATGTTGCCAATCATCTCTTCGACGGCGCTGGAGGCTTCTGTGACGCCCGAAGACTGCGTTGTAATCATCTTTTCAAGGGCGTTTATGTTAGCAGCGATTTCGTTTACGGCGGCGGAGGTGTCGGTGATGCCGTTTGTCTGTTCATTGATGCCAGATGTCGTCTCGACAATGCTGTTCTTGATGCTTTCGATTGCGTTTGCGGAGTTGTCTGTTGTCTCCGAAAGTATTTCGCCTGCTTTTGAAAGCGTCACTTGCGATTTTTTTAGCTCCGAGACGATTGACTGCAACTTTTCGGTGAACTTGTTGAAGCCCAAAACAATCGTTCCGATTTCGTTGTTCGATGAAACTGTGATGCGCTTTGTGAGGTTCGCGTTTCCCGAAGCGATTTCGTCGATTGCCTTTTCGACCTTTTTCAGCGGATTGAGGAGGTTGAAAAGAACGAGAGCTGTTATTGCAGGAAGAACAATCGCGATAACGCCGAACGAGATGAGCATGATGTTTCGGATTGCGTGTCCTGCTGAATAAATCTGGCTTTCTGCGATGTTGAAGCCCAAACTCCAAGGCGTGTTGTGCACAGGAACGTAAGTCACATACTGCTTCTTGCCCGTCGAAAGCGATTTTATCCAGCCTGAGCCTGTTTTTCTTGCAACCATGTTGTTCACTATTTGCCTCATGTCGGCGTGGTCGCTTGAAAGGTCTTTGAGGAAGTTGGTTTTCATCGTGTAGCCCGGTTCTGGATACATAATGACTTTGCCGTCGCCTGACAAGAGCCACGCGCTTCCAGTTTCGCCGAGCTCTGTGTTGCTCACGATTTTCTGGATTGAGCTTAACGGATAAACGCCTGCGAAAATGCCGAGTTTCTTTTCGTTCACGATAACGACGTGAGCGACGTAGAAGACTGGCTTTTTGATAACTTCGTCCATCTTTGGATTGCTGACGTATTCATAGTTTCCGTCGATTGCAATCGCCTTGAAAAACTCTTCGTTGCTGAAGTCTCTGACCGTGCGGTCGTCGCGATAAGCCTTGCCGTCGAGCGTGCAAAAGTACATCGCGTCAATGTTGGCGCTCTTTCTGTCGTTCTTTGCGCACATCCACTCGATGATTTTCTCGATGTCCATCGACTGCGTTACGTCTGAATCGACGTAATAGCGGATTTCGCGGAAATACATGTTCATGCGGCTTGTGAGCATCGTCGAGTATGCTTTGGCGATTTCGGTACAGTTTTCGCCATAGCTCTGGCTTGTTGATTTGTTTGTGAAAATCGAAACGAGCAGCATCTGGATTCCAGAAAGGAAAATAAAGACGACTGCAATCGTTGTGATAATAACGCTGATAAGGCTTGATTTGCGTGCTTGTTTGTCCATAGTGTTTTCCTTTTGTTATTTTTTGCTGGAACTAGAATAGAAATCGTCCAACTGTCTTTGGAACTCATTGATGAGCTTCTCGATTCCCGCTTTGCGAAGGTCGTTTCTGAACTGTGCGACATAGGCTTCAACGTCTTCTATTTGACCATAGCAGATATTGCCCATGTACTGACCGTGAACGCTTGTCACAGCGTCAAGCTCTGAGCTGACTTTTGACAAATCCCAGACGATTTGGCTGAACGGATAGTCAATTTTGTATTTGTTGTATGTCGCGTTGAGCTCGTCAAACACTTTCCAGTCCGTCGATGTGTCGCGGATTTCGAGGTCGTCGTTTCGTCCCCACCAATAGTTCGTGTCGATGCCAAAAGACCCTGGAACATTCTCGCGGTAGCCTGACGAATTGATTCTGAACTGCTTGCCCTCAATTCCGTAATTGATAAGCTCATAACATTCCTTGTCGTTTCTGAGAAGGTCATAGACCATAAGAGCGCGCTCAGGGTGCTTTGAAGCCGCCGAAATCGCCATTGCTCCGTGAGTGATTGTGTCGGCGACAATGTTCTGCGATTCCTCTCCGAACCAGAAGAAGCCCGAATCTGCTCCCGGAATGTTGTTCTTGACCCTCATATAAACATTGCTGTACCAAGTCTGGCTGTGGTGCTGCTCAACACCCGTGAGACCGACCGTGAAGTCAGTGCGGTTGTCGACAAGGCGGTTCCGGTCCAAAACGTCCTTGACCCAAAATCCCGCTTCGTTCCATTCGCGCATAAGTTTTGCGTACTGCACGAGTTCGTTGCCCTCAAGGAACGGCGAGTAGAGCTTTCGAAGATTGCTCTTTCGCGCTCCGAACATATTTGTTGAAGTGATGCCGTTTGCGACAACATAATCGCTTTTTGAGCGAATGTAGCCGTCGGCCTGATAAGTGCTTGAGCCGCCGTCAGAGTTCCACGGAGCAAGCACAGGTTTGTTGTCCCTGACGTAATAAAGATATTTCGTCAAGTCTTCCCAGCTGTGAACGCCGTTCAATCCCGCCTCTTTCGCCCAGTCCGTGCGGTACATAAAACCGTGGTTTGTCCATTGCGTGAAGTGGTCTTCCGGCATCATATAAATGTCGCCGTTCATACGGCAAACATTCCAGTGCGCCTCAGACACGCTTTCCCATGTCTTTGGCGCGTAAGTTTTAAGCATATCGTCCGACATCGCAAGGAAGTTCCCGAGACTTGCGTTTTTCCATGCGTCGAGCCAGTCCGTCGCAGTGCCGATTAAGTCCACAGAGCCGTCCTTTTCGGCGAGCTTGAGGTTGTAGTTTGTCTGGTAGTTGCTCCACGGAATGTAGTAAATCTCAAGCTCCGCGTTCACCAGCTGTGTGAGCCTCGCGTTGAGCTTTTCGAGCATTTCAGATGTTCCAGAATCGCTTGGCTTGTTGCCTGTTGTGAGATAAGTTATGATGACGTGGTGGTTTTTAACATCATCGAGGATTTTTTTTTCTTGATTTTTTGAACATGAGAAAAGCAAGAGCAAAGATAATGCAGAACAAAGTTTTGCAGTAAATTTTCTTTTCATTTGGATTCTTCTCCGAAAGATAAAAAGCGTTGCGTGTACGAACGTACATATATTTATGATAAGTGCAAAATCGCATATTAGCAATTTTTTTCGCTAAAAAAATCTTTTGCGAGTGAAATTGACTTTGCCCAAAATGGGGAAAGTGTTTTTGAAGAATGGAAAATCACAGGAAATTGTTTTTCAGGCAGTCTTGATAATCGAACTCTTTGCACTCATCGACAGTGTTTTTGAGGATATTTGATAATTTGCTGTCGTTTCGGCTGAACGTGATGAGCTGTGTTCTCACGCCCTTTTCTTTCAGGAGTTTGAGGACGTCTGAAAAATCCTCATCGCCCGAAACAAGAATCACACTCAGATTGCCTTCGTTTTCAAAAGCCGCTTTTGCCATATCAAGAATTATTTTTGTGTCTATTCCCTTTTGTCCCCAAGTGTATGAGGGCGTAAAATCGCGCTTTTCGCGTTGCTCCCGCCAAGTTTTCTGCGTCTTGATTTTGATTTTTATCATGTGTCCCAAGCGCATTTTTATGTTGTAAGCGGACAGTTGCGTCTCGATGTTTTTCAGAAACTTCGTCTGCATATCGAATGTCGCTTTGTTTTCTTTCTCGTCGAGCCGTGCTGTGTAGTAAAAAAGTTTTTCTGATTTCCTGCCGTTCAGTATGTGAGAGACAAAATTTTGCCATTTGAAATCTTCTTTTTTGACAATCTTTTCTTTGCTTTTGCCGCAAAGCCATTTCAGACTCTGCAAAAGATATTCTGCATCAATAAAAATCTGGCAATTCTCCATAGTCTCCTCTCCCAAAATAAAAAACAGCCTCCAAAATAGAAGGCTGTTCTATACTTTATCTCGCGTATTCTATGATACGGGTTTCACGAATCATTGTCAATTTTATTCTGCCAGGGTATCGCAAGTCAGTTTCAATCTGTTTTGCAATCTGCTTTGCCAAATCTTTGACTTCGCTGTCGCGTATTTTTTCATTGTTAACCAAAATACGAAGTTCTCTTCCGGCCTGAATTGCATACGCCTTTTCAACGCCTGTGAACTTCTCCGCTGTTTCCTCAAGATTCTCAAGACGCTTGATGTAGTTGTCCACCGTTTCGCGTCTTGCGCCAGGTCTTGAAGCCGAAATCGCATCAGCAATCTGAACGAGAACCGCTTCGATTGACTGCGGCTCGACATCGTTGTGGTGTGCTGCAATCGCGTTGATAATCTTAGGGTCTTCGCCCATCTTTCGCGCCATTTCAGCTCCCACTTCTGCGTGGTTCTGGTCGCTGTCGTTTTCAGCGCCCTTTCCGATATCGTGAAGCACTGCCGCACGCTTTGCAAGTTCGCGGTTTGCACCAATTTCGCTTGCAAGAATTCCCGCCAAAAGAGCCACTTCTTTTGAGTGTGTCAAAACATTCTGACCGTAACTCGTTCTGAAATAAAGGCGTCCAATAGCGCGGACTCCCTCTTGGCTCATATTGTGGATTCCGAGGTCGAAAAGCGCTTTCTCGCCTTCCTCGTAAATCTTTTGCTGAATCTCTCTCGTTACCTTCTGCACGATTTCTTCAATGCGCGCTGGGTGGATTCTACCATCGGTAACAAGACGCTCAAGCGACTCTTTCGCGATTTCTTTTCGCACTGGGTCAAAGCAACTGATGACAACCGCTTCTGGTGTATCGTCAATGATAATATCAACGCCTGTGAGTGTCTCAAGCGTTCGGATATTGCGACCTTCGCGTCCGATAATGCGTCCCTTCATCTCATCAGATGGAAGCGAAACCGTTGTTACCGTGATGTCACTGGTAGTTTCAGTTGCAAGGCGCTGAATCGTTGTTACAAGAATGTCGCGTGCCTTTTTCTCTGCGTTTAACTGCGCTTCTTGGTCAATTTTGTTCAAAAGTGCCTGAGCATCGTGGCGTGCATCGTTTTCAAGATTCTGGATAATCAAGTTCTTTGCTTCTTGTTGTGTAAGCCCTGAAATCCGCTCCAATTCACGCCTGTATGTTTCCTCTTGAGTAGCAAGTGCGACTTCTTTTTTTGTCATCGCCGCTTCACGCTCAGCATACTCTTTTTCTTTTTGCTCAAACTCAGCTGTTAACTCTTGGCTTCGTTTGTCCAACAGTTCTTCTTTTTTGCTTACGCGACTTTCGTAGCGCTGCAACTCTGTTCTGCGTTCCCGGTTTTCCCGCTCCTGCTGGTTCCGTTCCCGAATGAGTTCATCTTTCGCTTCTAGTATAATCTCTTTTTTCTGAGCTTCTGCGTCTTTTACTGCATCCTGCTTTACACGTTCTGCTTTTTGTTCTGCTGCAGAGAGTTGAAATCTGGCATACAGCCAGCGAATAGTCCATCCAAGAACGATTCCCACGACAGGGAGCGCGAAATACAATACCATTTGCATTGTTTTTTAGCTCCTGTAATAGAAAAGTGTTCATATAATACTATCCTAACTGACAAGGATTGTCAAACGCAATTTTGGACGCGATAACGGCGAAAACTGTGTAATGCTCAAAATATTCTGTTAGTCGTTTTTTATCATTTCGTGCTTGTCTTTTTTGGCTGTGTTAAAAAAGGTATGCGTTTGCCATTTGCGAACTTTTTTTCAGCATGACACACGCATGACACACACGCGATGCGCCAACATATTATTTTTGCCAAGAAAGACGCACTTTTTTCATTGAAATCGAATATATTTCCTTTGATTTCACACAGCAAACGAATGTCTTAAATGTACGTTGACCGCTGGCTCTCAGCGAAGCGATGTCTTAAATGTACATTGAAGCCTGAGGCTCAGCAAAGCAAATTTAGTTCAATATTTCCTTCCCTGAGGCTCAGCAAACGAAATTTAGTTCAATATCTGCTTCCCTGCCGCTCAGCGAACGAGAAAAATCTGCATTTATTCTTTTTCAACGTCCTGTGTCCTTTTTCATAAACCGAAAAAGATTTTGACAAACGTCTTTCGCTGCCTGAATATATTATATGTCAGGGTGCATGAAGAAAAATCAAGCGCTTAAAAAAAGGAGAGAAAATGAACAGATTTTGGGCGTTTAACAATCAACTTAACAAATATGAGATAGTAGAAACAGAGCCGCTTTCGCTGTTCCCGACGATAGTGAACCTAAAGGCTCAGAGCGTGTTTTGCCGCGTTCACAAGCAGTGGGAGCAGATTGCGTCGTTTCGGAACAACATTCTGACCTCTGCATGCAAAAAGCAATACACTGCGCCTTTTTTGCCAAATAATACTGTATTCAATTATGGTTACGAGGCATTTCGGCGCGGGAACACATATTATTTTGTTGTGTTTTCGCAAGGCGTTTCCACTGAAAAGAGAATGTTGCTCCAAAGCCAGTATGAGCTGAATCTGGAGCGAAAGCGGCTAATCAAAAACGGAGAGCTTCTTTCTGAGGTTGACGAAATGCAAGGCGTGCTTTGCAAAGAGTTGACTTCACAAATCCTTGACGAAATGGGCGATGAATACAAAGCTCAGTTCGGCATAAAACCTTCTGTTTCCTCCGCTCTAAAAGGTTTTGCTGTTCTTTCGGGCTATATGCTCTCTCCGTTCAACGTCAATTTCTACAAGATTTCGCGTTATTGGGGATTGCAGCCTTACGACAAAGACTTCTCCTCGCTGTCTTCTGGTGACACACCGAACGCCGAAAACGAGATGTTCGACAGTCTTGGACTAAAGCCGACGAAGGCTCTCCGAAAGCTCTATCAAAAAACGCCCGAGCTGATTATTCCCGTTGCGGCTGTCAAAGATTTGGGGATAACTAATCCAAACATTCTCCGCGATAGTGCAAGTTATGCCTTCTATGACTTTTTCAAGTATCATGCGATTTCGTTCTTGGGCAGAGTGGAATATCGCGTGCGTTATGCGCTCAAGAAGTTTGTTGAAGACTTGTTGCCACTTTGTGATGAGCGAACTGTGTGGAACAGTCTTCGGCGTACGTTTGAGTATTCTGCTTTGAATGGGCATGCAATTACGGCTGATGCGCTTTTTATGTATCCTGCAATTTCAGAGCTTTTGACCGAGCGCGAGAAAAAGGAGGTTATGCGTGAGGGCTTTAATCTTTACACACACAATTTCTTGCTCCGACGCCAAGCAGCTCATAATGCTCAAATCCGAAACGACTTCAATGCCCGTGCTGCACTAGACCGCGCTGCTCGATTGGAGAGTGCAAAAAACGTGGTGTTCCCGATTGGAGAGAACTTTTTGGCTCTGGAGTACAAAGCGGGAGAGCGTTATCGCGTGAACCCCGTGACCAAGGAGAGAGAGGAAGTTCCCGACAGCGAGCGCTACTGCTTTTATGTGGCGCGGACGGAGTACGACCTCATCACAATCGGCTCAGAGATGTCAAACTGCGTGGGCTGGGGATACAGCAATGCCGTGATGGAAAGGCGCGCGACGATTGTTTATGCGATGTTCAAAAATCAATACAAAATCTGCATTGAAGTAACGCCGGACTTCCATATCCGACAGGCTTACGGACCTCACAACAACAGGCTCACAGGAGATGCCTACAATGCTTACGGGGAGTGGTGCAAGGAAAAGCATATCGTTTTCACGAAAGTATTTGGCGGTGTGCACGCTGCACCAATTTGATTTATTTGAAAAGCGAGGAATAAAAGAATGATTGACTTGAGTTTTAGATTTTCAGAAAAGAGGCTTGATGATGAGGCGAAAATCATCGAGGGCGAGAGCTTGCTTGGCGAAAAGGGGAGCGCGACAGTGCGATTTGAGGGCAAAGCGTGCAAGATTGAGGCTCTATCGCTTGAAAAAAGCACGATTGATGGCGGAGAGCCAGCGTATCGCTTTATGCTCTATCTCATCTCGTATTTGCTCAAGAGCGTTCATCGTGTGGAATGGCGTGACGTTGAAGCGCACCACTCTGATTATCTCGAAGTCGTCGCGGATTTTGACGGCAAGGTCGAGGGCAGCGGGAGAATTCGGCAAAAGTACACGGCGGGCGTGGCGGAAGTTGACGGAGCAAAAACGTATTTTGTGGAAAAGCGCAAAAAGGTCTATGTCAAAAAGCTCTCGAAACCGAAAGAAAAGCCCTTGAAGCTGAAAAGGGCAGAAACTGGGCTTTCGATTGACATCGCTGACGTGGAATCTTGGGCGAGTGCGGAATTTGGGCGAATGGAATACATCGTGCTGGAGAAAGACGGCGAGAAATATTGGCTCTTTCCCTACGAAAGCACAGACGAGGCGGAAAAGGTCTTCAATGTCGATGGGATTTTTTCGGAGGAAGAGCTGAAGACGGTGCGCGATTGGGCGAGGGAGCAGGTGAAAAACGAAAACAGCACGCTGAGCCGATATTTTGCACAGCGACGGGCGGAAGATGAGGCGGAAAATGCGGAGGCAGCGGCACGGCGGGAAGCGGATAGAGCGAGATTCAAGGCGAATCTGGAGAGATTGAAGAGGAGAAACGATGATTGATATGAAAAAACTCATTCCGTCGGCGGAGGTGCGGGAATATATCGCGGAATGTGGACATAGATTTTCTTTGTTGGACGAAGCGGCGTTGATTTTTCAGAATCCGATTTTGCGCGAGGACGTGCGACTCGATGCGCTGCGGGCGATTGCGGCGAAATTGCGGGAAAATCCGACGAGCGAGTTTAAGACGCAGAAAGATGACGGCGTTATTTCGGCGGAGGAGTTGGCTTTGCAGATTGACGCACACATTAGGGCTGATATGGAGGCGGAAACGGCTTTGTTTCAGAACTCTCTCGGCGGAGTTTACGAGGTGAGCTATTCGATGAAGTCGGATTCGCTTCGAGGAGGGCAGAGCGAGGCGTTTTCTCCTTCGTGCTTTTCCTGCATTGAAAAGGCGGCGGAGGCAGCAAGGGCTGATGCGGGCGAAAATCTCTCGGGCTACAAAATTACGCTGCGGGAACTCGACGGAGATAAGTGCGTTTGTGGATTTTTCAATGCATGTGGCGGGCTTTTGCGGGTGGATTCGTCTTTTTCTTTTGCGGCTTACGACAGCGATAATCGGTTGGACAATTTTTATGTCGAGATTCCCTATCCATTCAAGGACGGCGACATCGTGCGGGAGGTGCATTCGGGAAGAGTCGGCGTGGTGAATCATCTCGGCGGGGAGTGGATGGCGAAAAACATCGTTCGGCGGTATCGCGACGCAAGCCATATCGAAGTACCGACCGATTGCCTTGACGAAGACGGGGAGTTTGTCTATGAACCGATGTTCACTCCCTGCGTGGAGAAGGCGAGAGTTGACGAAAAGAGTTCGGACGGCGAATATTTGACCGAAGCCGCGCTTTTGGTGCAGGGAAAAGGCTCTCTGGAGTACTTTACGCACTTGGTAAAGCAGCGGCTGGCGGAAAGGGAGTGATTTAGGGCGAATCTGGAGAAATTAAAGGAAGAATAAAATGGAGCATATTTGGAACATAACACTCAAGAAAAGTTATCTCAACACAGCCGACGATAAAACATACACAGCCTGCGTTATGAGCCGACGCGACACTCTTCACAATGCCGACGTCGCAGACGATTTGAGCAGTCGCGGAATGGGAAACCGCGAGCAGATTTTGGCAGTGCTGAACGCGCGTGACGAGTTTGTCAGAGAAAAACTTTCTGATGGAAACTCGTTCGCGGACTCAAATATCCGCCTTTTCCCCGTCGTCAAAGGAAAATGGAGAGGCAAGGGCAAAAAAGAAAAGGGTGAATCTATGAAATGCACAGTTTCAATCGTGTGCCAAAAGCCACTCCTTGAAGTTCTTGCAAGCGTGAAACTTCATGTTTTGGGCGAGAAAGGTCTGCGCTGTTTCCTTGGCTCTTTCATCGACTTGGAGCGCGATATGAAGAGCGGTGAGGCATGTACTGACGACACTTTGCAGTTCAAGTGCAAGGATGCCAAAATCTTGGACAGCGCGGACGAGGAGCAGGGCTTTTTCCTTTTGGCAGAGGACGGCACGGAGAGAAAAGCCCGCCTCGTCACAAACACACCCTCTCTTTTGACCGTGCGCCTTCCTTCCGACATCGCCGAAGGAGTATACACGCCTATCGTGCGGACGCGATACAACAGCAAGGGCGGAGCTCTCTCTTCACTACGAACGATACAAGGGAAGTATCCCGTCCGTATCGTTCCCTTCCTCTAACGTTAGAGGAGCGTTTCCTTTAACATTAGAGGAGGATTTCCTGTAACATTAAAGGAGATGTCTAGTTCGAGCGGTGTGAGCATTGCCGTCCGCCCGTGCGAGAATATCATTGGCGGGAAAGTGAGTGATTAAAAGGGAATGTCTGAGGGAAAGTTGTCAGAATATGATTCGTTATAACTCGGTAGCTCTGGCATTTCTTCGTTGGGAACGCCATTATCGTTGCATTCGATTTCGTCTTCCCACTGAATGAGCTTGCCGTTCTCAGCTTTGCCACCGCCTGAGGCTTGGTCGCCCTCGATTACCCAAGTATATGAAAACTCAATGCCAAGCTCTGCCATTTTCTCATAGACTTTAATCGGCTCGCTCCAAGGCGAATCAAAACAAATCGAAAACTTTTCGTCGTCAAAGCAATTATCTTCGTCGTGAATAATTGCGTCCCACTTGCAGCCCCATTTGTCCCAGTGCCAATCGTACCAGTTGAACCAGCCTGTGTCTTTCGCAAGATATGCAGCTTTCCGCTCTTCGTCGTTGTGCAGAATGTATTTTTCTTCGCACTCTTCAGGGCTTTTTGGCTCTGGGATTATCCATTGATACGAGAACTTGCGGCTTCCTTTTCCGTATTGTTCAATGAAATCGGTGTAGGCTTTTTTTGTGGGAAATGTAATTGTGTTGTAGCACCAGTTCGGCATTTTGCTAAAATCCTCCGTTAATGATTTATTATCGGCTTTGCGCTATGCGTTACGCAGAAAAGTCGATATAATTGCGCTCGTTATGGAAAGAAAATACAAGATTATTGCGTGTGATTTGGACGAAACTTTGCTCAATAGCGAGCGAAAGGTGTCGGCTGAGAATGTGGAAGCGATAAAAAAGGCTCGAGAAGCGGGTGTGCGCTTTGTTCTCTGCACGGGACGCGGCTACAAAAGCACGGAAGGCACGCTAAAGGAAATCGGTCTTTTTGGCGAGAAAGGCGAATATGTGATTTCATTCAATGGCGGCGCAATCACCGAGAACTCAGACGAGCATAATCAAGACAGCCCTCGGCTGCTTCATTTTGACGCTCTGGACTTTGATGTGGCAAAGGCTTTGGTTGACAAGGCTCGTGATTACGATGTTTGCATGCACGCCTACACGAAAGACACTGTTTATGTCTACAACTTCAACGAAAGCGAGCGTTCTTATGTTGCGGGGCGTATGGACGTTGTTGAAATCGACGAGATGAGCATAGATTTTTTGCGCGGACAGGACATTGTGAAAGTGCTTTTTATGAACGAAAGCGTCGAGTATCGCGAGCAAATGAAGCGCGATTTTGCCGACATTGCAAAAAGTTGCGAAGTAAGTTTCTCTTCTAACCGCTACATTGAGTTCAATAAAAAAGGCGTTGATAAAGGCAGGGGGTTGTCAATTCTGGCTCAAAAATTGGGCGTTGACATTGCAGACACGATTGCTATTGGCGACAACTTCAACGACCTTGCGATGATAAAGGCTGCTGGCTTGGGCGTTGGCGTGGCAAACAGCAACGAGGGCATTAAGCCTTACTGCGATTATATCTGCTCCCGAAACCACAACGAAAGCGCTATTGCAGAAGTAATCAACAAGTTCATTCTCTAGTTTATTTTTGTGTCATTCTGAGCGAAGTCGAAGAATCTGCTTAGAGCAAGGCGCAGATGTTTCGACTTTACTGCGTTCCGCTCAACATGACACCTCTATCACATATGGAAGTTTTCGCCAAGATAGATTTCGCGGGCAATAGGACTTTCTACGATTTCGTCTTTGGAGCCTTGAATTAAAATTTGTCCTGTGTTGATGATTATGGCGCGGTCGGTGATTTCAAGCGTGTCTCGAACGTTGTGGTCGGTGATGAGAATGCCGATTCCCTGCGTTGAAAGATAGTGAATCATCTTTTTTATGTCGGCGACTGCGATGGGGTCGATGCCCGCAAAAGGCTCGTCCAAAAGCAAGAACTTTGGCTCAATAGCCAAGCTCCGCGCAATCTCTGTGCGACGACGTTCACCTCCAGAAAGCGTGAAAGCAGGCTGATGGCGTATACGAGCGATGTCGAACTGCTCGATGAGTTCGTCGAGGCGCTGCTTTTTTTCTTTGGCGCTCAAGTCTTTTCGTGTTTCGAGTATCGAGAAGATGTTTTCTTCGACAGTGAGCTTTCTGAACACGGATGCTTCTTGCGGCAAATACGAAATGCCTTTCCGCGCTCTTTTGTACATCGGGAGTTTTGTTATGCGCTCGTTGTCAAGGAAAACTTCTCCTGATGTGGGCTTGTAGAACCCCACGACCATATAAAACGTCGTTGTTTTTCCCGCTCCGTTTGGTCCCAAAAGCCCAAGCACTTCGCCTGTCTGCATACTAAAATCAACGCCTTGCACAACCTTTTTTCGCCCAAATGATTTGTAAAGGCTCGACACTCTGAGCGTGTGTTTTTCCTCTCTGTTCATTTTAAGCTCCTCTCTTATCGCTTTTTCTTCTTTTTCTTTACAGGCTCTTCTTCGCTCTTTTCATCCGCGTTTTGCGCCTCGTCTTTTTTTTGCGCTCTCTTCGCTGTTGAAGTCGTTTATGACGTCTTTTGTGCTCTGCGTTTCCTTTTCTTCTTTGCTTTCTGGGCGTGGCTCTTTGCTTTCTGCTGTCGAGGTAGAGACGTTGCCTTTGACTTTGCCGTCAAGGGTGATTTCTTGAGTTTCGAGGTTCAGCGTGATTTCCTGGGCGCGGAAAATATCATCGTCCTGAACGACGCGGGCGTTTCCGCTCATGTTCAGAACTTGCGCTTTTTTCCGGTAAATCGCGTATGCGCTGGAGCAGACATTGTTTTTCTGCGTGAGCTTCACGCCGATTTGCATTATCGCGATTTCAAGATTCTGGTTGTATTCGATGATTTCAGCGCTTGTCTCAACGCCTTTCTCACTGTCAGAAAGACTTACTTTTTCTTTTAGCACTGCAATTTTTGTTTCGCGGTCATATTCAAGGCTTCCGCTCGAAAAATCAAGGGCGGACTGCGTGTTTTTTCCTTTCACGTTGCCTGTCGCTGTTATGTAGCGAAAATTGTGCCCGTGGAGTTTTATTTCGTCGGCGCTTATCTCCATCGATGTCGTTTTGACGAATGCGTTTCCCAAAAGCGTTGTGTTGTCGGCGTCTTTGCCTGTCTTTCCGCTCATTGAGTCCGCGGAAAATGTGATTGTCTCGGCTGACGACGGAGAAAGAGCGAGAAGCGCTGCGAGGGCGAAAGTGAAAAAAAAGCGTTTATTCAGAGATTTCATTGCTTTCCTCCGTTGTTATTGAGCCGTCGACAAGTCCTGAAAAGCGAAAACTCTTGTCGATTCCGCTCGCAGAAAAGCCTCGTCCTTCCATGAGTAAATCGTTGCGCTTTAAGATGACGAGTTCGTTCTCGCCTGAAACCATTTGCTCGGTTTTGCCGTCATAAAAAAGCGACGAGGCTTCTATCGTGAAGTTGTGCGATTCGCTTTTGAGCATGATTCCGTCGAGCATAATGTATTTCTTTTCGTCGGAGTCTGCTTTTAGAAGAGTGCATTTTCCTTCGTTCTGCGCGCTTCCGTCACTGTTCCAAGTTGAAAAAGAAGCGTTTTTTGCAAAAGAGGCGTTTGAGCCACGATACTTTTCGATTCTCTCGGCACTGAGTTCTACTGTCTTTCGCGCCTTTTCAAAGCGAATGAGTTTTGCGTCATAAAAGGCAAACTCTGGGTATTTTGTGTCGTTTTCGCTGTCATCACCATAATTCAGCGAACAAGAGGAGAGTGATAAGATAAAAACAAACAAGGGGACGAATCCCCTTGTCAAACGAAATCGTTTCGGAAAAAAACTCATTTACGCCTTGTGATTGCTGATAGCCGCTCCAATGAATGCCGTGAAAAGTGGGTGTGGCTTTGCAGGGCGCGAGACAAACTCCGGGTGATACTGAACGCCAATTCCCCAAACGTGATTTTTCCACTCAAACGCTTCTGTCTGCTTGTCTGGAATTGCGAAAGCGCTTGAGATAAGACCGTTTTCTGCCATTTGATTGCTGTATTTTCTGTCAAATGTGTATTTTGAGCGGTGGCGCTCGCTAATCTGTGCTTCGCCGCCGTAAATCTCAGAAAGTTTTGTGTTTTTGATAATCGAAATTGGCTCTGCGCCCAACTTCATCACTGTTGCGCTTTGGAAACCAGTCTGCTCTTCTGGGAGCGAAATAAGAGCGTGTGAGCAGTTCTGCATGAACTCTGTGGAATCAGCATCTTCCCAGCCCAAAATATTTCGCGCTGTTTCAATCGCCATAAGCTGCATTCCAAGGTCAATTCCAAGATATGGGATGTTATTCTCTCTTGCATAATTGACAGCGGACAAAAGTCCCAAAAATCCGCGCTGACCGTAGTTTCCAGGAACAATAATGCCGTCAACGCCTTCGAAATATGGAGCAATGTCGTTTGTGCGCTCCAATGTTTCAGCGTCAATCTTTTTCACTGAAAGAGAAGCGTTGTGGCTTGTTACTGCTGCATGGAAAAGCGACTCGCGGACGCTCTTGAAGCAGTTGTCGAGATAGTCCTTTTTCCCGACCATCGCTATGCACACTTTTTTCTCTGGATTGTTGAGTTTTGAAATAAATGATGTCCACTGCGAAATGTCTGTTGCTCTGTCGGAAAGACCGAGCTTTTCAAGAACGCGCTTGTCCAAGCCTTGTTCATGGAACAAAATTGGAAGCTCGTAAATGGACTTTTCAATGTCAGTTGAAGTGAATACTGATGAAAGGGAGACATTGCAGAACATTGCAAGTTTCTTTCTGAGCCCTTCATCAAGAGCAGTTTCGCATCTGCAAATCAAAATATCAGGTCTGATTCCCGCTTCTTGCAGGAGTTTTACTGCATTCTGAGTTGGCTTTGATTTTAGCTCTCCGCCAGTGATGACAGGAACGAGAGTCAAATATATAGAAAGAACCTCTCCTTTTCCCAATTCGCGAATGAGTTGTCGAGCCGCCTCAAGATACGGAATTGCTTCGATGTCGCCGACCGTTCCTCCAATTTCGACGATTACAACATCAGCGCCACTTCTTGTGCCTTGTGCGATAATTCTGCGCTTAATCTCGTCGGTGATGTGCGGAATGACCTGCACTGTGCGCCCGTTGTAGCGTCCTGCACGCTCGTTTCGTATAACGCTGTCGTATACTTTTCCCATGGTTATGCAGTCGTCGTCCGTAACTTTTACGCTGGTGAAGCGTGAAAAGTTTCCCAAATCCAAATCAGTTTCTGCGCCGTCTTCGGTAACAAAGACTTCGCCATGCTGGTATGGGCTGATGTTTCCCGCATCAACGTTGATGTACGGGTCGCATTTCATCATTGCAACTTTAAGACCGCTGCACTCAAGAAGACTTCCGATTGAAGAAGCCGCAACACCTTTTCCCAGCGTGGAACAAACGCCGCTTGCCACAAAAATATACTTGCTCATAGCCCTTAATTTTTCCACAAACTAACGCCTTTAGTCAATGCAAAAAGGAAATAAAATAAGAAACGATTAGACCTGTTTTCAAGCCCTGAATGTCATTTTTGAAAGTTTTTGATTCTGCTTCAAATAAAGAGAACAATATTCTAGGGGTAGTGAAGTGTCTTCTAAGTGTATTGAAAGAGGCTTCTAAAGGTATTGAAGCAAATTCCTTTTCCAAAATACCTCCAAATTGCAAAAGAAATGTGTAATTGTATTATTTTTGAAAAACGACGATATATTCTTGCAATATGAACAAAAAAGCCATTCGCTCGAAAAAAATGCAAATTCTTTTTGCTATCGTTTACAATTTCAAAATCAGAGTATATAATTTATTGTATGGCAGATTTATTAACAGATGCGGAATTCGACAAATTCCGTAAAATCATCTATGACGAAAGCGGAATTACATTTTCTGCAACAAATAGGTCAATCCTTGACAGCCGATTAAAAGAGCGCCTTCGCGAAAAGGGTATGAGCGATATAGAACTCTATTATCAGCTCATTATCTCTGACAAGGAAGAAATGAAAGTTATGTTGGATTCTGTTACGACAAATCTGACACGCTTTTTCCGCAATCAACCGCATTTTGATGCTTTGATTAATTATGTCATTCCCCACATTCTTGAAGAAAAGAAAAAGACAGGCGACCGCACTGTCCGTGTTTGGAGTGCTGGTTGTTCGACAGGTGAAGAGCCTTACACAATCGCAATGATTTTGAAGGATATTCTTCCTGCTCCGTTCACGTTCCAGATAATGGCGTCTGATATATCGCTGAAATCGCTTATGGTTGGAAAACAGGGGTTTTATCCTTCGAGCCGTATTGCAGGAATCCCTGAGAACTATCTTGCACGATTTTTCACTAAAACGGCTGCAGGCTATCAAGTGAACAGGGATTTGATGTCAATGATAAAGTTTGACTACCACAACCTTCGAAACGATTCAGGCTCTCGTAATCTTGATATTATTTTCTGCCGCAATGTTCTTATTTATTTTGATGAGCCAGCGCAGCTTGCTACAGTAAACAGATTCTGGGACTCAATGGGAGATCATTCTTATCTGTTTATTGGTCATTCTGAATCACTTTTCGGAATGAATACTAAGTTCGAGTTCTTGAAAACTCAATGGGCTTGCTTGTATCAAAAACAGGTTTGATAATTTTTGCAATTTTGCGCTATGTAAAACGTTGCTGATAAGATGCTGCTTTTTTATTGTAGCATCTTCAAAAGCACCTTTCGAGATGATAGGTTTTGCTTTGTTTGTCAGCAAAAAGGCATAGCGTTTTTTTATTTGAAAATACTTTTAGCATTTTACAATTTTGGAGGGTTATGATTTTATGGAGGATATATCAGTTCTTATTTGCGATGACTCTGCTTTGATGCGTAACTTGATAGGGCGCATTATAGACGGCACTGAAGGAATGAAAGTTGTCGGAAAGGCGATGAACGGTCAGTTCGCTGTTGAAAAAGTTCCTCTCTTGAATCCTGATGTAATGGTTCTTGATATTGAAATGCCTGTTATGAACGGCATTGAGTTCTTGAAGAAGCGAAAGGAAAACAAGTGGGATTTCCCTGTCATTATTCTTTCTTCTGTTGCGACAGAAGGCGCTGCTGTTACTATGCAGGCTCTTGAACTTGGAGCGGCCGACTTTATCACGAAGCCAAACGGTTCAACATCAGCCGATTTGTCTTCAGTTGCAGACAGATTGACAGAACTTATTTCTTCTTATGGCTGTCAGTATGCTCGCCGACACGGAAGAGAAGTTTATCCGCCAGAGTTTTTCTATCAGCAAGCAAAGATGCGAAAAGCGGAACATCTTGTTGCAGAAAAGAAAGGCGGAGATTTTTTCAAAGACAAGGATATAACTTCCCGCCCGCTTTTTGACTCATCCCGTTCAACAACACCTTCTTCAACTTTAAGCGAGCGCACTTCGATTTCGTCTATTTCTAATGCTGCTCGACCTGTTCTTGATACTAAAAAGCCTTCGTTCACTTGGACACCGCCTGCAAAAAAAGACCCTGCTGTTATTACACCGCTTCGACAGGGCGGAAGAATCGAAATTATTGCGATTGGTATTTCAACAGGAGGACCAAATGCTCTTCGAGAAGTATTCAAAGACCTTGACCCAAAAATCAGACAGCCGATTCTTGTTGTTCAGCACATGCCGGCAGGTTTCACAACAGAGTTTGCTAATTCCTTGAACCGCATTTGTCCTTTGCAGGTTCAGGAGGCAAGCGACGGACAGGAGCTGAAGGCTGGAAATATCTACATTGCTCCTGGTAACTATCATATCTTTGTTGAAAAGAAAGGCTTTAACTATGTTGTGCGCTTGTCGCAAGCGGAGCAGCGAAATGGGCACAGACCGAGTGCGGACGTGCTTTTTGAGTCTGTCGCGAAAGAGTTTCAGAACAGAGCGCTTGGCGTTATTATGACAGGAATGGGACGCGATGGTGCGGCTGAAATTACCGAAATGCGAAAGCAGGGTGCGTGGACTCTTGGACAAGATGAAAGCTCAAGCGTCGTTTATGGCATGCCAAAAGTCGCTTGGGAACTTGGCGGTGTTCAGCGTCAGGTCGGGCTGAAGGAAATGGCGAAAAATATAAACAAAATGGCAATTGAGCACGCGTAATATTGATTGCTTCAATTTTAGTGGTTTTGGTTCACTGGAGTTGAAGCTTTTTTTATGCCTAGCATTTCAGACTGCAATTCCGAAACAACACGACAGCTTGGCAGATGGAAAGTCAAATATGTATGAATCAATTTTTTTCAAAAACTGTCAACTAGCAAAATATTTATACATAATTAATATCAATAGACAAAATTAGCAAGAAGCACCTTGTCAAACGTAATAGGAGGAACAAATATGTATGATGTTCTCACAAGGGAAAAAACAATAGAAAATACTTGATAAAAAACAATGATGGGTGTAATATATAGTTATGTTTATAAAGTGTTTTAATAAAGCGCAAAATAGAATGGTTCTGTTCTGTTCTGTTCTGTTCTGTTCTGTTCTGTTCTGTTCTGTTCTGTTCGCGCTAATTGTCTTTTAAAGACTTTTTCTGAAGTAACATATTTTCATAGACAAAGACCGTATACGCACGGGGTAAACTCGTTGCGTGTGCGGTCTTTTTGCGTTTAAACGCAAAGTTTTAGGAAATAACGGAAAGCAAAAACTTTCCGATATTTTACCGTTCGTTGAGCGGGATATATCTTACTTACTTTGGTGAAAATCCAAAGAAGTACAATGGAGAAAACAAAATGGCTTACACAAAACCACAGGTTGTAGCACAGAACAATGCTTCTGGCTCTTATGCGGCGGGATGCCCGTCTAATGACACTGACAACAGAGACTTGTGCAAAGGCTGCGAACGCACTGAGTAGTTAGTGCTTTCGCAAACATGGTAGGCAAAGCCCCGCCATGTAAAACAAGGTGGGCTGACATCATAATTTGTTCTATGCGATTGCGATAGTATCTTTTTCTATGAATAGGATGGTGAAATGAATTTGCAAGAAATTTTGAAGAAAGACATAAAAGGAAAGGAGTATGTATATGATATTACTGTTACTGGTATATATCCAATACGACTTTCTGTTATGTATGAGAATAAACCTGTTTGGACTGTGAGTATTCCAGAAAATTTAAGAATTAGAGAACAGTTTGATGATACACTTGACGATTCTGTTCAGTATGCATTGAAATTTCTGATAGGCGATATTGAGCAAGGATTTGTTGACCGTTTTATAAACGAGTGCAAAAAGAAAAACGGGCTGAACTAAATGTCCCTGAAAAATAATACCCATATTGCTTCAATGCCCCACATTGAACTTGAAATCTCCAACCCCTGCAACGAGCGGTGCGTTCACTGCTACCGCGTGTGCGAGGGAACAAAGCGCGGCTTTCTCTCGGCAGCACAAGCGCGGAGCGTTCTGGAGCAGGCAAAGGCACTCGGAGCGGCAACAGTTGTAATTACGGGTGGCGAGTCGCTTTTGAATCCCGAATGGAAAGAAATTGTCTCTGTTGCGGACAACTTAGGCTTTCGCATTTCGTTTTTCTCGAACGGTTCTCTTATGAAAGAAAGCGACGCAGATTTTCTTGCAACGATAAAAAACTTAAAGGAAGTGCAATTCTCGCTCTATGCGCTTGACGAGGCGGTACACGACGGCATTACGGGCGTTCGCGGCTCGTGCGCTGGCACAAAGAACGCAATTCAACTTATGAGAGAGCGAGACATTCCGCTTTTCGTAAGCTGCCCCGTGATGAAAGAGAACAAGACCGCCGTGCTTGATGTCATGCGCTGGTGCGACGATAACGGAATCAGCAGTTGCGCAGATATTTTCATTTTTGGCGATTCTGATTATTCGGGGAAGAATCTTGAGCACCGTCTTTCGTGGAGTGAACTACAGGAGTTCTTTGAAGAAACAATGAAAGACAACGCTCGGCTTTCGTATGTGTGGGGAAACGGACACGGCAAGCGCGACTTGAACGAAATTGAGTTTTACGGTGGGGCGGCTCACTCGCTTTGCGTTTCGGGCGACGGCACAATCTACCCCGCAATCGGCTGGTACGAGCCTTTGGGAAACATCTCTACAGACAAAATAGCCGATGTGTTTGAAAATCATCCGCTTTTGAATGAACTCAGAAAAATTCACGCAACCGACATAAAGGAATGCAGTGAGTGTACTTGTGCAGATTTTTGTGAATTCTGTTTTAGCCCGCACATAACCGCAAATAATGGCGAGTTGGGAAAAGTGGACGCTGAGTTTTGTAGATTTGTTGAATTAAGAAAAAAACTTGCAAAAGCAAGAGATGAAATACTACATCAGGAGAGCTAGAATGCTTTACAGACAGAAAAAAGATACTTATATCCGCAACTACGACGGAGTGGGCTACATCACATCGACGGGGATTTTCAACGACCGCTGCACGAACGAAAGCGGCACGGTCTTCTTGTGCGCGTTGAGCCGAAAACCGCAGACGCTCGACGAGCTTGTGGACAAAATCGCGCCCGCGTTCTCAGACGACAACGTTCCGCGCGACACAATCAAAAAAGATGCGGCGGAGTTTTATGACACGCTCGTGACTGACGGCTTTGTGGTCAAGGGCGAAACAGAGGAAGAGCTGAACAAGGCTGACATCGGCTTCACATACAATGCCGTGCAGCCAAAGACAATCCGCGAGGACTTTACGCCCACAATCCAGAGAGCAGATTCTTCAACGCAAGAATTTCTTGAAAAGCACTTTGCTGGAAAGCCGCATTTGACGAGCTTCCAGATTGAGCTGACATCGAAATGCAACGAGCGGTGCGTCCACTGCTACATTCCGCACAAGTTTAAGCTCTACAACATCACTGATGAACTGTATTACAGTACGCTTGAACAGCTCAGCAAAATGGGCGTTCTTTCCGTCACGCTTTCTGGCGGCGAGTGCATGACGCACCCCAAGTTCAAGGAATATCTCCGCGCGGCAAAGAAATATGACTTTTATGTGAACATTCTCTCCAACCTCACGCTTCTTGACGACGAAATCATCGAGATTATGAAGGAAGGCAACGTGTCGAGCGTGCAGACTTCGCTCTATTCGATGGTGCCGGAACACCACGACGCAATCACGCAGCTCAAGGGCAGCTTCTACAAGACGCGCGACAACATTTTGCGCCTTATCGAGAACGATTTGCCGCTCCACGTTTCCTGTCCCACGATGAAAGGCAACAAGGACGATTACGGCGATGTCTTGAGATGGTGCCACGAGCATAAAATCCGCGCGCAGACCGACTACATCATGATGGCGATGTACAACCACGAGACGAGCAATCTTGCGAACCGCTTGACTGTGGAAGAGGCTGGAAAAGTCATCAGCGACATCATGGCTGACGATGTTGACTATCAAAAGGCTATTCTCGCGCCCGATTTCGTCCAGCGTTGCAATGAAAATCAGTTCAACCCAGAACGCAGACTGTGCGGCGTGGGCATTTCGTCGTGCTGCATGGTGGCGAACGGCAACGTGTATCCGTGCGCGGGCTGGCAGGAAATGGTCTTGGGCAACTTGAACGAAACGCCACTTCAGGAGATTTGGGACAACAGCGAGAAAATCAAATGGCTTCGCGGCTTGAAGATGAAGGACTTGGGCGGCGGCGAGTGCTGCAAGTGCGACAAGGCGGCTTTCTGCGCTCCTTGTATGGTGCGAAACGCAAACGAGTCTCCGACGGGCAACCCGCTTGAAATCAACCGTCATTTCTGCGCGGTCGCGGCAAAGAACAAGCAGATTGTCTTGGACTGGCGCAACGAGAAACTCAAGGCTGTTTCAAAATGACAGATTACCACGTTCACATCGGGCAGTTTGACAAAGCATATTACTTTGCAGACCGCGTTTTTTTCGCGCTAAAGGCTTCCGGTGTGGACGAGGTGTATTTTTCCAGCACCACAAGCTGTCTTTATTGTTCCCCAAAGGATTTGTACGAGGGCGTTCGCGGTGAAGTGCGCGACGCTCTTTCGGCTGCGACGGAAATCGGAATCAAAGCGCACGCGCTTTATTGGGTCGTGCCTGACGTGCGTTTTTCCGGCATTTCCACAGAGCAGACGATGGGCGAAATCGCATACGACGGCTTCAAGATTCACCCGCGGGCGCAAAAGTGGAATTTTGGCGACGAGAGAATCCGCTCTCTTGCAGAAGAAATCTTTTCGTACGCGGAAAAGCACGACAAAATGATTCTAATCCACTGCGATGAAGATTATCCGCCGACACTGTTCGAGCCGTTCATAAAGGCGCACCCAGCTTCCCTTGTGCAACTCGCACACTGTCGACCGCTTTTCGACACGCTCCATATGCTCAAAACCTACCCGAACACAGTCTGCGACTCCGCGATGGTGAGCAAGGAAAGCATTGCGCGTATTCAAAATGAGGGCTTTGCCGACCGAATCCGCTACGGCACGGACTTTCCGATAACGCACTATCGCACAATTCACCCAAAAGCCGACCCAACGAAAGAAGAGCTGAAGGCGTTTCTTTTGAGATAAGGCTGTTTATTGCAAAAGCCCCGCGTCGATTTCGGCAAATGCGACAAGGCGGCTTTCTGCGCTCCGTGCGGTGCGAAACGCAAAACTAAAGGAAATGGTCACAAGCAAATAAACCACAGCTGCGCGAAAAGCGCAAAGGAGTTTTTTATATGAGTAATGTTTATGGTTATCCACGAATTAAGTTCTACACGGGCGACGGCACTGCGGACGCGGACGCGGCAAAACGCGC
>CACYWZ010000007.1 GCA_902778325.1 uncultured Spirochaetaceae bacterium | reverse complement strand
ACGCAGGCGACGGCGAAAAGCGGGAAGTGCTCGAAGCCGAACGCCTCGCAGCCCACGACAATCGGCGCAATCAGTGTGTTTGTGGCGCTCGCGAAGACAGCGCAATAGCCGAGGGCGGCGCAAAATGCGCTCGGAAGGGCGAAAAATGGCGCGATGACGAAGCCGAATGTTGAGCCGATGCAGAACATCGGGGTGAGCTCTCCGCCCTGAAAGCCTGCCGATAGCGTGAGGATGGTGAAAACGAGCTTCAAAATCCAGTCGTAGGCGAAAACTTCTCCGCTTCCTTTGTAGACGGCGTCGTTTATCGAAAGTCCCAAGCCTGAGTATCGTCCGTGGTGAATGAGAAGGCTTGAGACGCTCACGACCACGCCGACCACGAAAATGCGGACGGCTGGGTTTGGAAAGAGGCGGTGAAACCACTCGTTCTTGCATTTTTCCAAAAGTCGGGCGAAGAGCTGCCCGACGGCGCAAAACAAGACGCCCGCTCCTGCAACGCGCAAGACGGTCGGCAAATCATACGCGCTCAGTTCCGTGAGAACGGCTCTCTCTTCGTGGAGGCCGAGAAGGTGGTGCATCGCGAAGGCGACGGCGGAGGACACGCAGACGGGAATCAGCGCTTCGTATGCGAGCCGCCCTGCGCAAAGGACTTCGAGCGAGAAAAAGACTGCGGCGAAGGGTGTGCCGAAGAGTCCTGCAAAGCCTGCTGCCATTCCGCAAATCAAAAGGAGCTTTCGGATTTGCATATCGCCTGAAAGCTCGCCCAAGTTGAAGCCCACGCTTGCGCCTATTTGCACTGCGACGCCCTCGCGCCCGCTTGAGCCGCCGAAAAAGTGCGTCAGCCATGTTGAAAGGAAAGCGAACGGAATGAAGCGGCGCGGAAGGTGTTCGCTTTTTCCTGTTCCTGTCTCAAAGACGAGGGACATTCCTTTGTAGCACTGCCCTCCCCATTTGTGATAAGCCTTGACGAGAATGACGCCGGCGGGCGCGAGGAGCGGCAGGAGCAAAAAGAGGTGCTTTTCTCTGAATGATTCGATGAACAAAAGCCCTTTTCCGAATATTGAGCAAATCAAGCCTGTGATGACGCCTGTCAGTGCTGCGAGTGCGAGAAGTGCTGCGTATTTTTTTGATGGAAGTTTTTGAGTTAAGCGTTTTAACTTCATAAAGGAGCTCCTTAATTTTTTGTGTTTTTTGCAATTCTAACGAAATCTGTGTTAAAATGTAATAGTAAAGGCGCTCGGCTTCTCTTCGCGCCAAAAAAATAGAGAGTGAGATTGCTATGGATATAAAGGATATTTGTTCCAGAATATACGAGATTGCTCTTCCGTATTGCGAGAAAAGCGAAGCACCGATTGCGTATATAAGTGTTGTTCAGGGAAAGCTCTGCGCTCGTTCGCCGAAGGAACTTTACGAGGCGTTCAACGCTTTCAAGTGGAATACTCCTCTTGCGTCAAGCGAACTTGAAATCACGAAGACGCAAAACGATGTCTTTTTGCAAGTGGATTACATAATCGAGTTTGAGGACGACAGCGGCAAGGCTGTCGCTCATTCTGTTCCGTTTGAGAAAGGCTCTATTTCAGAAGATATCGGTTGTACGCAGTCTGTCTGATTTTTATCGCCGACGAAAGTCCCGCTCTTTCTAGCTCTTCAAGATACGTCTGCCATTCTTTTTCTATGTCGCCTTCTCCGCGTATCCACCTCAAGCGCGCTTTTCTGGCGATTTCTTTTGTTTTCATTTCTATTTCGCCAAGTGTTTTCAGCTGCTCGTTTGGATATTTCATGTATATCTCAGGATAATAATTCCCGTTTTTGACTGGCAATTTTTGATAGGCATTCCGCTCAAGCTGGGCATAGACGAAACTGTCTGGCAACGAGAGCTGGAGCGCTGTGTCAAGAAAATGCGGTCCTGCTTCTCCGAATGAATTGGAATAATCGCAATCTGTTTTCACTGTGAAATCAAAATCAGCGTTTTTCACTGTAACGCCGTCCGCAATTCCGCCGAAAACAGACTGCACGCTGTAATCGGTTGAGTAAAGTGAGTCGATAAACGAGATTACTGTTTGTATTTTGGGGCATTGAGCGCTCAAGGCGATTGAGTCGGCTTTTACGTTTGGGGTGTCCACGCTCCAATATCTTCTGTAGCCGATTCCCGAAAACTCTTCTTCGCTTATGTCGCAAAGGCGCTCCATTGGCGGAAGAATTGCGCGATACTGCGACGAGAGCTTTTTGCCGAATTGCGCTGTCTCTTCTGTTCCGATTGCGCTTGCGACGATTGCTTGTCCTTCGCTGTTTCCGTGGGAGCGAGATAAAAAACTTTCCAAGTCTGAGGAAAGCGAGATGTCTTTTATGAGTCCTTTTTTGTACCAGCGTGAAAGCGTTTTCAGCAAATAGCGGTATCGAGTGTCCGAAAAATAATTTTTGACTGTGTTGTTCTCCAAGAAGTAGCCGTTTCGCCCTCCGTCCGTGAGTTGAATGCCAAGTCCGCCCAACAGCATTACTGCCGAGTGTTCGTTTCCGTCCCAACCGCAAAAGTCGAACGGGATTTCAATGGAATGTCTTGAAAAAAAGTCGAGTGTGGTTTCAAACTCTGAGAATGTTTCGGGGCTTTTTAGTGACAAGTTTTTCAGTAACTGCTGATTTATGAAAAGCACGCATTTTGATGGGTGCGAATAGGCTTTTTGATTGTCGACAGCCGAAAACGAAGGAAGAGCGTATATTGCGCCGTTATAGAGTGTCGCAGCGCGAACTGCATCTTTGTGCTCTTTGAAAAGGATTGAAAGATTTTGTGTGTCAAAGCCTATAAAATCAGCAAGGTTTGCAAAAAAAGAGTTGTGCCGTGCATAATCTTCGACTTTTGTGGCGTTGATGAAAAGGTCAGGAGCAAAAGCAGATGAAAGGACTTCTTCTTTTTTGCTTTCCCACTCATCTTCGCTCATAACGCTCCAGTTGAGCGTCAAGCCATATTCGCGGCTCAGCGCGGAAAGCCAAATGAAAGACGATACATCTGCTTTTTTGTACGGCGTTACAAAAAGACAGCGGATTTCATCTCCTCCCTGTCTTTTTGGCACGAAATCTTTTTTGCCGCTTCTGCAAGAGAAAAAAGCCAATGCGAAAATCGCCCAGAACAGCGCCCTTGTTATTTTTCCCTTGCAAATCTCCATAAAGAAAGTCCTTACTTGCCGTGAAGATATTTCATCTGTTCGATGAAATCCATTTTGGAAATCTGTTTTTTCGTAAGTTTTCGCTCGCCCTGTATTATATCACGGTTCTTCTCGTTTTTCCCCTGTTTTCTCCAAGCCGGAACTTCATTTTTTGCGCCATTCTTTACAGTCAAAAGCCACTCTTGTGGCTCTGGGATTTCAAAGCGCATCTCTTCTTTTGTGAACGGATGAACGAAGCAGAGCGTTCTGGCATGGAGAGCAAGGCGGTGGAATGGGTCTGTTTTGGCTCTGTAGTTCTCATCTCCTGCAAGCGGATAGCCTCTTGAAGAAAGATGAGCGCGAATCTGGTTTTTCTTCCCTGTGTCGAGAGAGAGCTCAAAAAGCGTGTGCGTTTTTCCTCGCTCGATAACACGGAAATGAGTGCGCGCCGGAACTGTCTTTGCGCTCTTGTCGCCAAGAGGAGGAACATAGCCCATTGTGTGCGAATTGAACGCAAGCGGTGCGTCAATCAAGCCTTCGTCTGCAAGCGGATTTTTGCGCGGGTTTTCTGCAACGGCGCGGTAAATGCGCTCTGTTACCATTGTGTGCCAAGTGTCCATAATGCGCTTTTGGGCTGCTTCGTTCAGTGCAAACATCATAACTCCGCTTGTGTCGCGGTCAAGGCGATGCACGACAAGCGGAACTGGGCTTCCTTTTTCGTGCGACAAAAGGGACGTGAGAACGCTCAAGACAGTTCGCGCTTTGCTTCCCGGATATGGAACGCAAAGCATTCCGCTCGGCTTTTCGATGACTACGATATCGCGGTCTTTGTAAAGAATACGGATTTTCTCTTTTCCGTAATCTGCTTTGTGAGCGCGTTTTTCAAGCGTGCTTTCTTTGACGTGGTGAAAATTATTTTGCTCTTTCATAATCAATAGTGTGGCGGTTTTCTGTTAGGAATATCTTCGAGACTGTCCAAAAGTTCTCGGAAACGTGCGGAAATCACTCTGTTTTCTTCTCGCAAAACGTCGATTTCCTTTGATTGACTGACTGCTACGTCCTGAAGTTTGTTGACATAATCTTCAAGGTACGAAAGCTTTGTTTCTAGCGCAACAAGGCGCTCTTCGCTGTTATCTTGCATAGTTCGTATTTTCGCTTTTAGAGAGTGTAAAGTCAAGGCGTAAAAAAATGCGGACGGCTAAAAAAATAATTTTGCCGTTCATTCTTTACGCCTTTTGTGCTTTCAAAAGTGAAGCGTAAATGCCTCCCTTTTCACAAAGTTCCTCGTGCGTGCCAATTTCGGCGATTCCGTCCTCGCTGATGACTGCGATTTTCGTTGCATTTCGGATTGTGCTGAGCCGGTGCGCTATCGTGAACGTTGTTCGACCTTTTGAAAGAGCTTCAAAGCTCTTTTGAATCTTTGCTTCCGTTGCGCTGTCGAGGGCGCTCGTTGCTTCGTCCAAAATGAGAATCGGCGGATTTTTGAGAAAGATGCGTGCGATTGAAATGCGCTGTTTCTGCCCGCCTGAAAGTTTTATTCCTCGCTCTCCGACAATTGTCGAAAGTCCGTCTGGGAGGTTTTCGATGTCCTCAAGGATTTCGGCTTTTCGTGCGGCATCGATGATTTGCTCTTCTGTGGCGTCTGGTGAGCCGTAAGCGATATTTTCTCGGATTGTGCCTGCAAAAAGGAAAACGTCTTGCTGCACGATTCCGATTTGCTTTCGAAGCGATGAGAGCGTGAAATCTCTTGTGTCGCGTCCATCGATTTCAATAGTGCCGGCACTCGCGTCGTAAAAGCGAGGAAGAAGGTTGCAGATTGTTGTTTTTCCGCTTCCAGATGAGCCCACGAGAGCAACAGTTTCGCCTGCTTTTATGCTAAGCGAGAAGTTTTTCAGAACGGGAACTTCTGCAATATACGAAAAATCCACATTCTTGAACTCGATATCGCCCTTAACGCTCTTTATTTCTTCTGCGTCGCTTTTTTCAAAAGTGCTGTTGTCGCTTCGCATTATTTCCGCAAAGCGAAGAAAGCCTGCAATTCCCGTTGAAAACTGCTCGACAAGACCAGTGAGCCTTTTTACAGGTTGCAAAAAAGCTACAACGAAAAGATTTGCTGCGACTAAATCGCCGAGCGACATCTCGCCTTTCATCACGAAATATCCTCCAGCTGCGAGCACAATAACACCCATAATGCTTGAAAGAAAATCTTTGCGACTCAAAAAGACAGCCATTGCGCGATAATAAAGCGATTTTGACTTGAAATATCGGAGGTTGCTTTCGTCGAATTTCTTTTGCTCGAACTCTTCATTTGCGAACGCTTTTGTAACGCGGATTCCAGATATTGCGCTTTCGATGTCGCTGTTTATTTCGGCTGTCGTCGCTTTGACACGTCGGCTTGTGTCAATCATTGCTTTTCGCGACAGAAGCATTGCGAAAAGAAGAGAGGGAAACACGACAAAAATGATGAGTGCCATTTGCCATCTTACGTTTAGCATAATCACAAAAGAACCAATGAGAGTAAGAAGCGAGATAAACAAATCTTCAGGTCCGTGATGAGCCATTTCGCTTATTTCAAAAAGGTCTGTTGTTATGCGGCTCATTATTTTTCCAGTTCGGTTTGAATCGAAAAATGCGAAACTCTGGTTTTGGATATGGCGGAAAATATCGCGCCGCATATCAGTTTCAACGTGAACTCCGAACATGTGCCCAAAGTATGTTACAAACACATTTGCCAGCGTGTGCAAAATATAGGCGATGACGCAGAGAACAATTACCCAGATGAAGATTTTCAGCGTTTTTTCGGGAAAATCGTTGTAACGCGGCAAAAGCGTGTTTATTGTCCAGCGCGATACGACTGGAAATGCCACATCAACAGCAGCGACAAAGACTGCGAAAATCATATCAGCGATAAAAAGAGCCTTGTGCGGCTTGAAATACGACAAGAAAAGCGCAAGGTTTGACGCTGGAAGTTGTTTTTTTGTTTTATTTTTCATCGCTTCTTTCTGTGTTTATTGCTTTTTCGCAATGAATCCATGTGAGTTCATGCTTGTTGTAATTCAAATGAACAATCTTGCTGTTCGGAATTTTCGCAAATTCTGCGACGATGTTCCAATCGATTTCTCCTTGCATTTTTATCGTGCAAATCATATTTTTTGTGCGACCGCTTTCAAGCCACATCTTTATCCACTGCAAAAGCCTTTCTGGATAACAGATAACATCGCTAAAAACCCAGTCAAAATCTCCAAGTTCCTCAGGCTTTAGCGTAAAAGCGTCGTGAGCGCGGAATGTAACAAGAGGATTTTTCATCAATTTTGGCGCAAGTTCGGCTCTGTCAACAGCGAGAATCTCTGAACCGAGTTCTGCTAAAACCCAAGTCCAGCCTCCCGGACACGCACCTGCTTCGAAGCATTTTTGCCCTGCTTTTGGAAAATTGACTCCAAAGAAAAAGTGAGCGAGCGAAAGGCTTTCTTGAATCTTCAAATAAGCGCGGCTCGGAGGGTTTTCGTGGTCTTCAACAAAATTGAGTCGTCCTGCAGGAAGCGGGCTTGAAGTCGAAGAGGAAGCAATAAGAGAATGCTCTGAAGTCAGCGTGTAAAGACCCACCGGGCTTTTTGGAATCTCAAGGGGAAAAGCACGTGCCTTCAAGTTTATGTATGGCAAATTGTCTTGAATTAGTGCGGCTCTGCGGAAACACTGAAACTGATATGGCGCCCAGTTTCGCTGCAAGGCTTTCAATGAAGACGCGGCTTCCTTGATTGACGCGAACTCAAGAGCGAACGGCTCTCGCATAACCGTGCTTGCCCAATACGGCTCTTCTTTTTCTTCTGGATAGTCAGGGCAATAAAGCAAGTCGCCATATTCTTTTGAGGACGACGTGTCATAATCAAGACGGCGACTAAGCTCGCTTTTTAGCATATTCATCATTTCTGGAAAAGCGAGAAATGCCTTTCCTGAGAGTTTTCTTGTCATAGGGATTTTCCGTGGTTTTAAGTATTTATATAAAACTGTATTCTGGTTCTTCGATTTTAAAAACAGATTCGTCTTGAATGCTTTCTGTTTTCAACTCTTTGATATAGTGTTCAAGTTGCTGAGTTCCAGGCGAATGTAGGATTTTGAAGCCAAGAGATGCTTCTGCACTTTCGTTGTTCTCGTTTTTCACCCAACACGGCGTACACAAAAGCTCAATTTCGTCAGCGCTTTGCCTTGACGGATAGATTTTCAGTTCGTATTCTCTATCTTCGTCTTCTGTACTCAATTCGATTGGAACTGGAAAGCGCACGCGGCAACCGCTGATGCTGATGTCTTCAAGAACGCCCGGCAATGAGCAGATTTCTGGCGCTTCAACACGCCCTATTTCCTCAAAGCGAATGTCTTTTCTAGCTTCTGTCATATAAAAAAGTATGGCTTTTTTTGCTCATTGCGTCAAGGCGCATAGCGTTTGCTCAAAAATCACGATTTTCGAAAGATTACCAAATTGCGCTCGCGAACTTCTTCTGTGTTTTCAGTGAGGAACGGAACGCAAAGAGGGATTTTTTCAAACGACGGAACAAGCTCTTTTATTCCTTCCATCTCGGCTTCGATTTTTTCACTTCGCGCCTTATAGGCTGCAACAATGCCTCCGATTTTAAGCGCACAAAGGATTGTTTTTGTCATATCGAGTGTTAGCGGTCGGAAAGCACGGAATGTCGCAATATCAAGGCTTTTTTTCTTGATTTGCTCTGCGTTTTTGTTCACCACCGTCACGTTTTTTAGCCCAAGAACAGCCGCTGTGCTTTCAAGAAAGGCGCATCTTTTTTTCATGCGCTCAATCAAGACAAAATCGATTTCTGGAAAAACCGAGGCAAGAACAAGACCAGGAAAGCCTGAGCCTGAGCCAAAATCGCCTGCAACAAGTTTACTGACGCCAAGATTTTTTTTTGCTTCTTCGGCGATTTTCTCAAAATGTGGCGCACCCGAAAGACAATCCAAAACATGATTTACAGCAAGTTCATCGTAATCATCTGTGCCGACGAGATTTGCAGTCTTGTTGAAAATCTGGATTTCCTTTATGTAAGCGTCCATCTTTCGCTGAATCTCGGCTGCTTTTTCGCCCGTAAATCCTATCTTTGCAATTCCGTCTTCCAATTTTCCCATTTTTATTCTCCGATGTCCAAAAGCAAATCTACGTTCCATCTGTCGCCTGAATCAATGAGCGCGACGAGATTTCCTGTTCTTGAAGCAGAAAGCCCTTGCCGCTCAGAAAGGCGGTAAACATAAGAATACGGATTTGGCGTTGCCTGCGAAACACTTGCGGCAACCGTGTATGTTTCAGTTCCGTTTTTCGCTCCAGACGGGCGGAAAAGAAGATAGAACGTCTCCGTGAAGAAAGTTCCGTTTGAAATATAGCGCCTGTCGCCTGTCACAAGAAAAGAGCCGTCCGCTTGCTTTTCGCTGACATAAACAGTGCGGCATGTTGAGATAAGACTGTAGCCGTTGACCGTGAAGCGAAGAAGCGACGCTGCTGATTTTGGAACTAAGTTTTCTTGCTTTTCGTCGATGCTTGGCGCGACATTCTCTGTTTGCACAGTGCCCTGAGAAGATGAGTCTTCCGCAGTCGTGATGATTTTCTGCGATTTCAGAGCCGCTTGCGTTTCGGCAACCTGCTTTTTCAAGTCAGCAAGTTCCGAAAGAATTTGCTGCAAAAGCGCCGTTGTCGTTGACGACGCTCCAGCGTCCGAAGTGCTTGTCAAATGACTCAAAAGCCCCATATTTCCGAGCGACGAAATGTCCGTTGCCGAAAGAGAAAGCTGAACATTTGATTTTGACGAATCAGAAAGCGTGTTTTCCGCTCTCTTTTTTTCTGTCGTAACCGCCTCGGCAGTGCTTTGAGTGTTTTTCTTTGTTTTTGTCGTGTTAAACCCAGGAGAATAGAATGTGTCGCTGAAAGTCGGAATCGACACGCTCGGCATCTCTGGCATAGATGGCGATACAGGCATAGAAGGCGCAGAAGTGCTTCCTTGTCCAAAAGCGCTACAAAGCGCCGCCAAAACTGAGATTGCTGTGATTATTTTACAGGCTTGCAAGATGTTCCTCCACAATTTCGAGACGATGTTCAAGTTCGCTGATTGTTTTTGTCAGACGATTCTTTTCCTTTTCAAGACGCTCCTTTTGGTCGTCTTCGCCTTTTGATTTTCTCTTCATAAGTTCTCGGACAGTTTCGGCACTTTTTCCATTCGAAAGCATTTCTTCGGCTTTTGCGCGGTCTTCGCTTTCCTTTATCGATGAGATGAGCTTCATATTTTCAAAGCCGAGCGCAGGATTGACAGGAACAACCGAAACCTTTGTGATTGAAGCCGCCGCAGTGCGCGGAAGACGCAAAACGCGGTCAAGATAGTCCTCGTAGCGAACATGAGCCTCCTCGCAAAGTCGATGCGCCTCGGCAAGCTTTTTTCCAAAAGCAACCATGAGTTTTCCGTTTGCCTCAAGATATTCTGTTTTGATTTCAGAAGTGAGTTTTTCAAGCTCAGGCGAGACCGTCATATCCATCTTGTAAAAGCCCTTTTCCTCAGCGATGTCCAAAAGAGAGTGGAAGCGTGCCCAAAATTCTGTGTTATGCACCCTTGATTGCTTGAGCGGCTCTTTCCCGTTCGCCTCTTCTATCGCCTTTTCGTTGATAAGATGATGCGTATATTCGTGAATAGCCGTGTACATGAGCTCGTTGTCGTCCTGAAAGTTCTTGTTGTGCAAAAGAATCTCGCGTGTTTCAGGCTTGTAAAGCCCGTTCACTCTTTTGCTTTCCTTTCCAGTCAGAGTAACAGTAAAATCTAGTTTTGACTCCTCAATTTCAAGAAGATGTGCTTTTATTGTCTCGTTATCCATTTCTTTTACTCCCGTTTAATCCAAAAATCCCATTTCGCCAAGAATAAGACTCATCGCCACAGTCGCAGCCGTCTCCGTTCGCAAGACTCTCTTTCCCATCGAGGCGCGCACAAAGCCTTCTCTCTCAAGAAGATTCCGCTCCTCCTCGCTCCACCCTCGCTCGCTTCCGATTGCTGCAACAACACTTTTCGCACCCTTTATCTTTTGTGAAAGAGATAAAAGTGAAGTTGAAGCGCCGACATTGTCGAGAGCAATCTTTTCCTCTGCGCTCACTTCGCAAAGACACGCTCTGAGATTTTCATGCACAAAAAGAGACGGAACATGCGTGCTTGCCGCTTGAACAGTGCCGTCAAGAAGCATTTTTTGAGCGCCTCCGTCTTTTACGACATTGCTTTGCAAATACGATTTCTCGCCGAGTTGCGTTCCCGTAAGATGCACCGAGCGAACGCCCAAGCCCGCAGCGTCGCGCAAAAGCCGCTTCAACTGAATCGGGCGCGGAAAGCCAATAATTAAATCAAGCGGATAAAGACTCTTGCCGTCGCTTTCAGGCGTGAATGAAAACGATATTTCCCCGTCGTTTATCGCAGTGATGAGAGCGCTCCCCGCTTTGCCGCCGATAATGCCAGCAGAAAACATGTCTCCTGAAACTTTGTGAAGGATTTTTATAATGTGCTGCGCGCGCTCATCGGAAGCGCAAAGCCGTCCTGACGCAACTTCGTCAGCAGAAAAAAGGCAGATGTTCATTTCGATAAAATAATAGCGTGAAAATGCGCGGTTTTCAATACGGGATTAGAATAAAGCGCGCCATAAAAAGTGATTTTGCTTGTGGGAGCGCTCCAAAGAGCAAAATTTTTGTTTTTGGCTCGTGGGAGCACTCCCAAGCGTTCCCTAAAGAAAAAGATTCTATTGGGAGAATGGAAAAGCCTTCCCTAACAAAAAAGCAAGCCTTTGGAGCACTCCCTCGACAAGAAAATCACTTAGGGAAGCCTTTGGAGCACTCCCAAGAACTCCCCAACGAAAAGTGAGTGCGTGGGAGCAAGGATTTGACTTTGAAAAGTGAAAAAGACAAGAAAAACAAATCCTGAAAAACACGCGTGCTTTCAGGATTTTCATTTTTCAATGGAAAAGAGTTAATAATAATAGAAGTTTTTGAAAGTAAGAAAATCCGAAAGACTTGTTTATTTCTTTGCAGATTTCTTTTCGGCTTTTTCTGGGACGTAACACTCGACCACAGAGTTATCTGTGTGGCTGAATGGCGCTGGAATGTATTTGTCAGCTTCCCATTCGTTTTCCCAGTTTTTTCCGTCTAGGAGATATCTGAACTGATATTCCCTTCCAGCAGGCAGTTTGACCTTTATAGAAAAAGAGCCGTCTTTTCCTTTCTTCAAAGGATTCTCTGTGCTGCTCCAATTGTTCCAATCGCCTGCGATGGTGATTTGCTCAGCACCATGTGCGGCTTCCTGAGACACTGTAAAGGTTACAGTGCATTCCGTTTTGTCCTTCGAAAACGACTTTTTCAAAGCCATAGAAAACTCCTTTATCCCCACTTGTGTGGTGGGCGGTTGCTAATTTTGATATTTGTAGTATACTATAAAGCGAAAGTTTCGTACATAAAAATTAGATTAAAATCTCGAAATTTGTTGGGTTTTGGAGATTTTTAGAAGCGCAACTTTCAAGATTTTCAGTATCTTCAGATACGAGGAGAAAAAATGGACAACAGACATTATCTTTTTACTTCTGAGTCTGTCGGAGAGGGACATCCTGACAAACTTTGCGACCAGATTTCTGATGCTATTCTGGACGCTTGTCTGAAAAATGACCCGGAAAGCCACGTTGCAGTAGAAACTTTCGCTTCAACCGCTCTTGTTTTGGTAGGCGGCGAGGTTACAACGAATGGCTACGTTGATGTGCAGGACATTGCGCGCAGTGTTGCTCGCAAAATCGGATACACGAATGCCGCTTATGGCTTGGATTGCGATTCTATGGCTGTTTTGAATATGATTCACGAGCAGTCAAAGGATATAAATCAGGGCGTCGTTGGAAAGGGCTTGAAAGAGTATGAGGGGCAGCAGGGCGCAGGCGACCAGGGAATGATGTTCGGCTTTGCTTGCAAGGAAACGCCTGAGCTTATGCCAGCTCCGATTATGTACTCTCACAAACTTATGCTCAAAGCGACTGAATTGAGAAAGAGCGGCACTCTCGGCTGGCTCAGACCTGACGCAAAGGGACAGGTTACGGTTGAATACGAGGGACACACGCCGAAGAGAATCGATACTGTCGTCATTAGCCATCAGCACGGTCCTGAGGTCACACAGGAGCAGATTCGCGAGACGATTATCAAGCAGATTATTCACCCTGTTCTTGACCCGACTGGACTTTTGGACGAGAACACAAAGTTCTTCATCAATCCGACTGGCAACTTTGAAATCGGCGGACCTTTCGGCGACACAGGTCTTACTGGACGAAAGATTATCGTTGACACTTATGGCGGAATGGGACGACACGGAGGCGGCGCTTTCAGCGGAAAAGACCCGAGCAAAGTTGACCGCTCTGGCGCATACATGGCGCGCTACATTGCAAAAAACATCGTTGCTGCGGATTTGGCAGACAGAGCTGAAGTGCAACTCGCTTATGCTATCGGCGTTCCTTTCCCTGTCTCAATCATGGTCGAGACATTCGGAAGCGAGAAAGCTCCTGTTGAGAAAATCGAGACTGCTGTGAAGAAGGTCTTCGATTGCACGCCAGCGGGAATTATTCGCACGCTCGATTTGAAGCGCCCGATTTACTCTGCAACTGCGGCTTACGGACATTTTGGCCGCTCAGAGTTCCCATGGGAAAAGACAGACAAAGTCGACGCTTTGAGAGCTGAGATATAATTTTTGGACGAAATTTCTTTCGCGGGCGGAGGAGTATGACGGTTCTTAGCGAAGCAGAAGTAACGCAGATAATGGAGCGCTTCAAAAAGCACAATCCTAATCCAAAAAGTGAACTTGAATGGAAAAATCCGTTTACACTGCTTGTTGCCGTCGTCTTGTCCGCCCAAGCCACAGACAAGAGCGTGAACAAAGCGACATCTACTTTGTTCACGCTTTATGATACCCCTGAGAAAATGGCAAATCTTGGGGAGAAAGCCTTGATTGACTACATTCGGTCAATCGGGCTTTACAATAACAAGGCGAAAAACATAATCGCCTTGAGCCAAAAATTGCTTTCGGATTTCGGCGGAGTTGTTCCTCAAACACGGGAAGAATTGATGAGCCTTCCTGGTGTCGGGCGAAAAACAGCGAACGTTGTTTTGAATGCGGCGTTCAAAAAAGAGACAATGCCCGTTGATACGCACATTCTTCGGATAAGCCCGCTTATCGGACTTTCGACAGGAAAAACGCCTGAGGAAGTCGAAGAAGACTTGATGGCGTGCATCGACAAAAAGTATTTGCTTCACGCTCATCACTGGCTTTTGCTTCATGGGCGCTATGTTTGCAAAGCGCGGAAAAGGGATTGCGCAAAGTGCTTTATAAACGACATCTGCCTTTCATCTGAAAGCAAGGGAGTATAAAAATGGACGATGCCATCGATGCAGTACAAAAAGCAAGAAGCGAAATAACAAACCAGACAAGTGAAACTTGGGAATTTATAAAGTCAAAACTTACATTTGATACACTTTTTAATTTGATTTGCGCGGTTGTCGTGCTTTGTATTTTTTTTGGACTTTACCGTCTTGCGCGGCATATTTTGCGTCAAATCCCAGAAGACAAACTCAAGAAAAACACATCTGCAATAATAGAGCGCGTTATAAAATACGTTTTTTATCTCAGTTGCATTATGTACATTCTTTCGCTCTTTGGCGTGAAGTTCACGGCAATTTGGGGAGCGGCCGGAGTCGCTGGAGTCGCAATCGGATTTGCGGCACAGACGAGCGTCAGCAACATAATCAGCGGTGTTTTCGTTTTGAGCGAAAAATCGTTGAAAATAGGCGATTTAATCACAGTCGGGGACGTTACGGGCATCGTTGACGAAATCCATCTTTTGAGCGTTCAGATTCACACACTCGACAATCAGATGGTCAGAATCCCGAACTCAAACATCATAAACACGAACCTCATCAACACGAGTTATCACCCGATTCGCCGAATGACAATCAGCGTCAGCGTTGATTACAACACAGATTTGCGCCTTGCGCTCGACACGCTCAGTCACGCTTGCGACAATTGCCCGACAGTGCTCAAAGACCCAGAGCCAGCCGCTTGGCTCAATGGTTTTGGCGACAGCGGAATCGAGCTTGTTCTTGCCGTGTGGTTCAACAAAGATGATTTCAGGGAGACGAAAAATGCCGCATTTATCGCGATATACGAGAGCTTCAACAATGCCGGAATCACAATCCCGTACAACAGAATGAACGTGTGCATTGTGAAAGACCCCGCAGTTGAGGCGCTTGCGCTTGGAAAGCCTGCAAAGGACGTTTGAGAGAGAGGAATAGTGCGCCTGAAACGAATGCTGCTAAAGTTTTGAGCGCGATATATAAGGGGGACAGAATGACAAAGAATGACAAGAATACGGATTTTTGCGGAGGAAAGCCGTTGTTCGATAACCTCGAGGAATACTACAAGATTCTGTCGAGCGATTATCCGTATTTCATCGACAAATACTTTTCGCTTGAGCTTTTGAGCCGTCTCAAAGGCGTTGGGCTTTTGTGCGGGACGGATTGGACGCCGCTTTTCAACAACCGTTTTTTCTATTCGCGCTTTGACCACAGTGTCGCAGTCGCGCTCATAACGTGGAACTTCACGAAAAGCCGAAAGCAAACGCTCGCGGCTCTTCTGCACGACGTCTCGACACCTGCGTTCAGCCACGTCGGCGACTTTCGCGTGGGAGATGCGCTGACACAAGTCGCGACAGAAGGCGCAAACGATTTTATGGTCCGCGATGACGTGGACTTGGGAATGATTTTGAACAGCGACGGACTTTACTCAACAGAAGTCGGCGATTATCACCGCTATCCTGTTGCCGACAACGAGATTCCCTCTCTGAGCGCCGACCGCCTTGAGTATATGTTTCCGTCAGGAATGGCGTTGGACGGCACTTGGAACTTGGACGAAATCCGCGATGTCTACGACGACATATCTCTTATGCTCGACGAGAACAAAAAGCCGGAGCTTGGCTTTTGCACAAAAGAAATCGCAGAAATCTATTGCAAAAAGTTTTGCCATGTCGGGATTTTGGTTCAGAAAAACGAAAACAAAGTTGCAATGCAGCTCCTTGCGGACATCTGCTCGCTTGCGGTCAAGCTCAAAATCCTCGGTGAGCGGGATTTTTTCAAGTTCGGAGAAGCCGATTTGATAAAGAAGTTTGAGACAGAAGCGCAGAAGATGAAAGACAGCGACAATGCCGACGAGAATCTTTTCTCGCGCTACTTCCGCACCTTCAGGACGATGAAGGAAATAAAGCGAAGCGACAGCGCCCTCGACGGACATTTTTGCGTCAACCTTGCCGTGAAGCGAAGATACATCGACCCGCTCGTAATCGTCGATTCACGCAGCGGAGTGCGCCTTCACACGATTTCTGCAAAAGCCGCAGAGTGCATAGACGAGGTTCTTCACTATGAAGATTCGCCTTATGGCTGCGTTCCTCTCGTGAGTTAGGTTTGTTTTTAGTTGAGTTTTCCGCCAGATTCTAGTCTTGGCGGATTTTTTTTGCTTTGCCAAAATGAAAAAGGCTTGAGAAAAATTGTATACGCTTCTTTCAATAGAAAAAGTGAGCCGTATACAATATGTATATGAGCCGAAAACGCTCAAAGCCAGTCGTATACAAACTGTATATTTTCTATCAATAGAAAAATCTAGTCATATACAATATGTATATTTGCAAAAAACACGCAAAGTCGAGCCGTATACATATTGTATATTGCTTGCCTGAGGCGTTTTCTCCTCGTATACAATGTGTACACGAGGAGAAAATTCTACAAATCATATACAATTTTTGAAAATGACAAGTTGTTTATGGCAATGCAATGATTTTTGCGCTATAAATAAAATGCAAAACGATTTTTATGCGAAAAACTTTTTTCAAGGAGAAAGAATTATGAAGACGATTTATCTTGCAGGCGGCTGCTTTTGGGGCGTCCAGAAGTTTTTTGACAAAACGAGGGGCGTTGTTGAGTCCGAGACGGGCTACGCAAACGGAAAGACTGAAAATCCGAGTTACGAGGACGTCCGCTATCACGGCTCTGGGCACACGGAGGCGGTGAGAATCAAGTACGACGAGTCGGTTGTGAGCACAAAAACGCTCTTGAAGTATTATTTTATGATTATTGACCCGCTTTCTGTGAACAAGCAGGGCGAGGACGAGGGCGAAAATTATCGCACGGGCATTTATTTTGACGATGCGACATTGGAGAGCGACATCGCGGAGTCTGTGAAGGAAGAAGAGGCGAAAGTCGGACAAAAACTCGCTGTTGAGGTCTTGCCGCTTTCTAACTTTTATAGCGCTGAGGAATATCACCAGAAATATCTTGAGAAAAACCCGACGGGATACTGCCATATTTCTTTGGAAACATTCCGTCTGGTGAACTCTCTTCACTAAAAAGTGTTTTTCACTTGGGCTTTGGGACTTTTTTTCAAAGCCCATTTTTTATTTGAGTTTTTCGAGCAATGCTTTTCCTGTTATATAGAGGTTGTTTTTTTCAATATCAATATCGGGGTGTTGCTCCGCCCATTTTTTCCTGTCGTCCAGTTGTTTTTGGATTATCGCTGCTGCGCTCTGCCCGTCGTTGTTCGTCGCGCTCTCATCTGCGCCCGCTTCAAGAAGCATATCCGCGACTTCGAGGGTGCTTTTTTCATAAAAGGTGAATGACTGGGCTAAAGTCATTAGCGGAGAAAAGCCGTCCGCGTCTTTTTTGTTCACGTCCGCACCGTGTTCGATTAGGTATTTTACTGCCTCTTTTGTCATCATATTTTCGAGCGCATAGTGAAGCGCTGTTTTTCCGTGCTTGTCGCTTTTGTTGATGTCTGCGCCTTTTTCGACGCAAAGTTTCAGCGCTTCAAAAAAATTATCTCCGTCGCCTCGTCTTGCAACTATTAAAAGCGGCGTCTCTCCTTCTTTGTTCACGACATTCATATCGCTCTCGCTCTTAAGTGCGCGGATTGCGGCTTTTTCGTCACCATAAACAAGTTTTGTGAACAGTTTGCCGTTTTCTTTTTCGTAATTTTTCACTATCTTGTGCGAATCGATTTCGTTCAATACCGCCATGAATGCAAGAAACACGAGCGGAAAGCACAAAACAGACGCTATGATTTTCAATGTAATCGAGAGCGCTTTTTTCTTTTTCATTGACCTTGAAATATTGAAAAGCATTTGTCCAACAAGGCAAGCAAGCATCGCAAATATCATAACTAATGCAACAATCATTTTTTCCTCTAAAATTGATTTTTAGCTATCAAACAAAAAACCCCGCCGTTCTTGAGTTTGTAGCGGGGTTTTGATTTTACAAAAATGCTTAGTCGATAACGTCCATGCGCTCTACGTCTTTTTCGTAGTCAACGCCGTCAACAGCAAATCCGTTGATGTTCAAGAAATCTTTCTGGATTCCTGCAAGGTCGATAACTTCGGCAACATTGCTTTCGTTGACTTTTGCCATAAGCTCGTCGACTTTTGCCTGCACGTCTGCCTGCAATTCCCAATCGTCGATGCGGATTCTGCCCTCGTCGTCTGTCGGAACAACGCCGTCAGCTGTGTAAAGACGCTCAGCGAAAAGACGCTCCATCTGCTCGATACAGCCTTCGTGATTTCCCTTTTCCTTCATAACCTTGAACAAGCAGCCCAAGTAAAGCGCGATAATCGGGATAACAGCACTTGAGCGAGTAATCAAGCCTTTGTTTACGCTAATCCAAGCCGCTCCTCCTGTTTCTGCGAGCTTTTTGGAAATTGAGCGTGAGTGCGCTTCGAGGTCTTTTTTTGCCATACCGATTGTGCCGTCGCGATAAATCGGGTGAGAGAGCTTTGGCCCGATGTATGAATATGCCACGCTCTTGCAGCCGTCCGCGATGAGGTCTGCGCCCTTGAGTGCGTCAATCCATCTTTCCCAGTCTTCGCCGCCCATAACCTTGATTGTGTTCAAGATGTCGCTGCCTTCTGCGATTGGAGCAACCATATCGCCTGTGAGTTTTCCGCTCATCATATCAAGCGATGCTCCCTTGTATTCCTGACCGATTGCCTTGATGACAGAGCGATAAAGCACCTTTGTGTCTGGGTCTGTGCGAACAGGAGAAGCCAAAGAATAAACGATGAGGTCGAACTTCACTCCCCATTCCTTTGCCTTTTCGATAACAGCAGTGCGGCACTCATCGCTGAATGCGTCCATATTGAGAGTGAATGACTTCATTCCTGCTTTCTGTGCAGCGCGGTCAAAAGCGAGATTGTTGTAAAATCCCGGTGTTCCCGCCTTTTTCTCGCTAGCTTCTTTCTCGAATGAAACGCCGATTGTGTCCGCTCCGTACTCGAATGCAGCAGTAATGCGGCTTGCAAGACCGTAGCCTGTTGAGCAGCCGAGAACGAGAACTGTCTTCGGTGCTTTTGCGCTCTCTCCGCGCTTTGCCTTCTGGCTCAAAACATAGTTAATCTGTCTTTCTGTGTCTTTTGCACAACCTACTGGGTGAGCATTGATACAAATGTTTGAACGAATCATTGGTTTAATGACCATAGATATCTCCTTTAACCGCAATAGGCGGGTTTTAAATGACATATATAGAATACACGTCATTTAAAAAGCCGTCAATATAACACTTTTTCTTGATTTACGACGAAAAGCGCAAAGAAGCGACTTCTTCGACAGCCAAAACCTTGTCGCTGATAATCGCGTAGAGTTCGGCGTTTTTCTCTTCGAGCGCCTTCACAGCCGAAAGCCGTGAAAGAAAAAGCGCCTTTGTTTTTTTCTGCGCCAGCTTTTTCAAGAGGCTCGGAATATCTCTGACAATGCTGACTCGCTGAGAAGGCGAGAGCGAAAGCGGGCTGTTTTCTGACAGCAGCAAAAGATGCTCGTCGAGCTCCTCTTCGCGCGTCTGAAAAGCGCACTTTTCAAGAAGAGCAAAAAGGCGCTTCTGCTTTGAAATCGAAAGCGAAAAGACTTCCTCCAAAAGCGAAAGCTCTGTTCCGTTCTTGAGCGGAAGCGCAAGAGATGAGTCCGCGATGTTCACAAAAACATTGCCTTCCTCAATTTTGCACCCGTTTTCCAAAAATTTTGAAGGCGAAAAGCGCTTTTTGAACATCAAAAACAACTTTTTCTTGAAAAGCACATTTGCAATCGTTGCCGCCGCCCTCTCGGAAGATTTTTTCGTCGTATCGATTGCCAAAATGAACTCGATATTCGAAACTTCCTTGCTCGTGCTTTGCTTTCCGCCGCGGAACGTCGTGTATTCGTTCGTAACAATGCTCACTTTGCCCTTTTTCATGCAAAGCTTCTCCATCTCGGAAAACGGAATAATCCCGTCGGTGCTGTAGCTGACAAGAATGTAGTGCGCGTTGATTTTTTCGAGCAGCTGCGAAAAAGAGTCCAAAGCCGTCGTCTTGTAGCAATAAGCCGATTTCGTCAGAACCCAGTCTTTTCGGATTGCGGCTTTTTCCTTGAGAACGCCCTTTTCGTTTAGCTCAAGAGGCGCGGGAATGTGGTCCCATTTTGCAATCGTGTTGAGAATGTGATAGTTCGAGCCATACTGATGCTGATTATATGGCGGGTCAAGATAGACGATTTCAACACGCGGAAGTTTTTCCACGAGTGCGTTCGCGTCCTCGCAAAACACGTGCTGAGGCGCTTTTGCGTCAATCAAAACAGGAAGCGACAATCGAATCGGGCAAAGAATACGCTTCAGGGCGTCTTTTGAGTGCCCGCCAAAGCCCTTGTGAAACGATTTGAACACGCCAGAAGTGTTCGTGTGCGTGCTTGCCTCGTAAATCAAAAGCGAGAGCAAAAGAGTGCGCTTTTTTTTGTTTTCCGCGCTGTTGAGCGGAAAGTTCTTTTCGATGTAGTTTCGGATTTTGTCGATAGTCAGCGCATTGTCCCGCGTGTAAAAAAGACGCTCAGTCCGAAAGTCCGCCGCGTCCACGTCGAAACCCTTCGGCGCGTAAAATTTTGCCATATACTGCTCGTCCGCCATCGGAAGCGGGAGCGCGTTAATCTCGTCAAGAAGCGATTGAAGAGCTTCCACGCTGCCGAAAAGCGATTTTATCTCGCTAAAATCCGTCGCGACAAAAGCGCTGTTTATCACAAAAGAATACTCTTCCCAGTCATTTGAAAAGACTTCAAACCCAAGGCTTTTTGCAAACCGCGAAACAACGCCGCTTCCGGAAAACAAATCCAAAAAAGTCGTGCCGTTTTTGACGGGTGCGCCGACCGCCTTCATTGCCTTGTAGATGAGCGACAAAAGTTTTCGTTTGTTCCCAATGTATGTGATAATCTGGCGTGTCAAATATGGAGTTTCAAAATCCATCTTTCATTTTTTCCTTATAAAATTTTTTCGCATTTTTGCAAAAAAGCGCATTTTTTCTCTTTTCCAAAACGGGAAAAGCAAAAAACAAATGTTTTCGGACTTTCCCAGAACGGGAAAAAGCAAAATCAAGTGTTTTTGGACTTTTCCAAAACGGGAAAAGCAAAAAACAAATGTTTTCGGACTTTTCCAAAACGGGAAAAGCAAAAAACAAGTGTTTTCGGACTTTTCCAAAACGGGAAAATGCAAAATCAAAAGTTTTTGGTCTTTTCCAAAACGGGAAAAAGCGAAAAACAAATGTTTTTGAACATTTCCAAAACAGGAAAAGCAAAAATCACAAATCTTTTATGCTCACCGCTGGAATGTGAACACCGAACTTTGAGACATAACATTCGCTCGTGCGGTTTTCGCAAAAAATATATCGGCTTTGCATAACATAATCAGCAGAAATATCGTGGCTTTTGAACGAAGAAAGATTGAACTCCGCTTCCACCATGAACATCTTGTGCTTGAACTTGTCATATTCTCTCCAAATGTAAGACGCGTATTCAGGAAGCGTCCGCCCTCCTCGGCTTTCAGTTCGCTCGGCGTCTTCGGCAAAAATGCAAACAAGGTCAGGGAACTTTGTGCCATTATACAAGATAAGGCACGTCTTTCGCTCGCCTGTAACGATAAGCCCGTTCTCGCTTCGCTTGTAATCGTTGATGAGCAGCTTTCCCAAGAAGCTCTTTTCGATAAACTTCATTATAGTATTGCTTTCTTCGCCGTTTATTGCCAAGCGCCTCATCATAGAATCTGCTTTTGGAGCGTCCTTTTGCTTTGTGTGCTGCTCTCTGATGAGGCTTTCTTCTTTGAGGTCGAATGTTATGTTCGGATTGATGCTCGCGCTTTTTTCGAGGATTTCTTTTTTCGTAACGAGGACGCTCGTGAGGTCAATCATCGCTCCGTCAGAGAAAACGAGCGTGTTTCCGACGACTGTGAACTGATATTGCAGGCTTTCGGGAAGAGAAACTTGCGAGATGATTAGTTTTTTGAAGTCGTCCTTTTTGACGACGAGAACGTCGTTGAACGAAAAACTCTCCGAAATCCATTGTGTGTTAAGCACAGGCTCTTCGCCTTTCATCGTGATGCCTTCGGCAAAGACCCGCTCCACGCTAAAGTCGTAGCGGTCAGCTTTGACAATCACGTAATAAAGATTTGGCTGCTCAATCATGAGCGAGTGCAAAAAGAGTTTGTATCTGAGGTTCTCAAAGTTGAAATACGACGGTTTTAGAACGTCGAACCAGTTTCCGCCAAAATTAAAGATTGTGTATCGGCTCAAGATGGCGCTTGTTCCAGTTTGTCCGCGTCCGCTTGAGACTGCGCTGTTCGGCAAGAAAGGCTCTGTGATTGAAAGGCGCTTTTTCAGCAGCGGAATCCAGCCGCTTTTCTCGTCCACGGCTTTTAGTCGGAGAGTGGCGTTTATTGGCTTTAGCACAAAGAAAACGCAAAGTGTCTTGAGCGTCTCTTCGTCTGGAATGCCACTTATCGTGCAGTGCGACGGCAGTCCGTTCTCGCTTTCGGAAAATGAGACGCGGGCGCTAGAGAGGCGTTTCATTGCTTTTTCGAGCGCTTTTTCAAGAGTCTTTGTGAGTTTGTTCATTTTGCCGTCTTGCGGACACGATGCATCAAAGAGAAGCGAGAAATTTCCCGCATATCCTGAGCGGAACGAGGCTGTGTCTTTGTATCCTTTCATAAAAAAAGGATAAGACTGGAGAATATAGTCGCAGACGGTCGTATTGCTCAATTCCCGCTTCAGGTTTTTCTGGTCAAGGAGATACAAAAAAGCCCTGAGCGAAACATTATTGAGCTTTATTTTTAGCGAAAACACTTGCTAAATGTTGTAGCCGGCAACCATTTCGACAACTTTCTCGGCGGCGTCTTTGTTTTGAGAAGTTGCTGTAACTGCTTGTTCTGCGACTGAAAGCATTGAGTTCATCTTTGCTGAGATATTCATTGACTTTTCGTGTGTTAACTCTGAAGTTTCTTTGAGCGAGTTTATGCTTGAGAAAAGTTTGTTGCTCTCGCCTTTCATCGTTGTCGCCGCTTCTGTGATTGCGGTCGTGATGTTTTCGAGGCGCTGCATCATTTCGAGGATATTCTGAACGCCAGCCTTTTCTTCGACCATACCAGTTTTGATTTCGCTGACAACGCTGTCCATCGAATTGATTTTCGTTCCGACAGCCTGAAACGCTTCGGAAGACTGCTCTGATGAAGATACGATATTGTGGATTGAAGTCGAAATGCTGTTCAAAAGCTCTCGGATTGCGTTTGTTTGCTCTGCGGAAGTTTCCGCAAGGGCGCGGATTTCGTTTGCAACGACAGCAAAGCCCTTTCCCAAATCTCCCGCGTGCGCCGCTTCGATAGCCGCGTTCATGGCAAGAAGGTTTGTCTGCTCTGCAATAGCCGCAATAGCGCTGTTTGCTTCGTTCAGGTTCTCGCTTTGATGTGCGATTGCTTCGATTTGCTCTGTCATCTCGTTTTGAAGCGTGTTTCCGTGCTTTGCTTCGGCAACAAGAGCAGCGTATTCTTTTGAAATCATTTCGACGCTGCGATTGACGGACTGTATATTTGACGAAATCTGCTCAATTGCCGAAGAGGACTGTTCGATTGCGGCGCTCTGGTCGTTGATTCGTGAATCCAAATCGCTGACAACGCTCTCAACTGTGTCCATTGAGTCCGCAATCGCCGAGATTTCACGGTTCTGGGAGTCAATCTGCGTGTTAATATCGCCTATTTCTGACGAAGATGCGTGGATTTCTTTTATATGCTCGCTCATCTTGGTGAAAAGGTCATTTGATGTGGATTTCAGCACATCGGTATTGCTTTGAACGTTTTTGACGATACGGCTTATGTTGTCCATAACGTTGTTGCAGCTGTTTGCAAGTTCTGCAATCTCTGTTTTTCCGCTTGTTTCAATGCGTGTTGTCAGGTCTGCTGTTCCCTGTGCGATTGCGCTCATCGATGTAGAGACATATTTCATTGCGGTGAAAATTGAGCGCGCAAACTGATAAACAATAAGACTTCCTAGGATAAGAAACGCAAAGCCGACAATCATCATTTTGCCAGATTCGTTGAAGATGATTTTGAATAGCGCTGTAGCATCAAAATCGCAGCCGATAAAGCCTGTTGTTCCAGAAGAAGTCTTAATCCCCTTGTATGTGCTGATATTCCATCCCCAGCCTTGCTGCTTGAGAAGCCCGGAAGTTGTTGTCGATGAGTCTTCCATCGTCTTAAAAGGCGCTTTTCCCCAACTTGAAATGTCTTCATGAGTGCCTGTCGGAGAATAATTCGGGTCTGATTCAGGAGTGCCGTCCAAGATATACTGAAATGTAGTTCCTGAAACGGGAGCCATTATGTAAAGGTATGTGCAACCAACACTTTCGCGAAGGTTTTGAAAATGCTTTTTTAGTTCAATGAGTTTTGGGTCGTTTGGGTCGGGATTGTTTGCAATGGAATTGAACCAGCCTTTGTCTACGTATTCTAGCGCTTTTTCTGTAATTGAAGCACCTTGCATAGCAGCAAACTTTTCTCCTGTTTTCTTGATTGAAAAGACAGCCATGCAAGTCATAATAAGACAAGATAAAAAGATGAATGCTGCAAATACAAAAATAAACTTCGCTTTTAGAGAACACAATTTCATATAAATAACCTCGATAAGTATATTGTATTGGCTTTTCGAGAAATATCAATCCACGAAAATGAAATTATCTGTGCTTTTGTTTTGACAATTTATGTTGAATTTTGTTTTTAGCGCGTATACAATCACGCTTATGAAACTCGATTCTAACTTTTGGAAACGCTTTTTTATTATGATCACAGGTATCTTGTGTATGGGATTTTTCCTTTCGTTCTTGCGCTCTTGCGGCTGGGGAACTGACCCTTGCACATTCCAAAATGATTCCATTCGCCTTCGCTTAGGCATATCTTTTGGAAACTGGCAGCTCATCTTGAATGCGGCAATGTTCGTTCTGGTCGTCATTTTCAATCGCTCGCTCATCGGTGCGGGAACGGTTGCGAATTGGGTTTTAATCGGCTACACTGCCGACTTTTTCAACGCAATCTGGGCGCGCACAATTCCCGACGCTGTTTTTTTGACGACGGATTATCTTGCGCTCAAAATCGTAATCTTTGCCCTTGCGATAGCTGGAATGGCGGTGAGTGCGGCAGTCTATATGAACAGCGATATGGGCTTGGCGCCTTATGACGCACTTTGTGTTATCTTGAGCAATAGACTTTCAAAAATCCCGTTCTTTGTCGTTCGCATCTCTTGGGACATCACGGCAATTCTTATCGGTATCATCTTTTCTTTTGGATTCCGCGACTTCAAAGTATCTCTTTTAGGCTCTCTCATCATGGCTTTTGCGCTAGGACCTGTTATCCAAGCCATCGGGAAGTTCATGCAAAAGCACCTTTTTGCATAAAACAGGGGATATATAACCAGTATACAAAGTGTATTCGAGCAGTATAGGAGCAGCGAAGGAGCAAAAATTGGCTGCCGCAGCTTGCAGAAAGCAATTTCGGAACAAAAATTGACTCCCGCAGCTTGCAGGAAGCAATTTCGGAATAAAAATTGACTGCCGCAGTTTGCAGGAAATAATTTCGGAATAAAAATTGGCTCCCGCAGTTTGCAGGAAGCAATTTCGGAACAAAAATTGACTGCCGCAACTTGCAGGAAACAATTTCGGAATAAAAATTGACTGCCGCAACTTGCAGGAGGCAATTTCGGAATAAAAATTGGCTGCCGCAGTTTGCAGGAAGCAATTTCGGAAAAAAAATGCTGGAACAGCGAAAAGATTTTCTTCTTGCGAGATTGTTGGCGGAGCGCGCACAAGTGCAAGAATGGCAGTACTTGAAACGCAGAGTTACAATTTCAAAGCGATTTCGTTTTACAAAAAGCACGGTTTTGAGATTATCGGTTTTGACCTTTTTGCCTATTCAAATGACGCGATTGAAAAACACAATATACGAATTGAAATGGGCAAAAAATTAGAAAAGCGAGCGTCCTTATAAGCCAAATCGCTTCTTTGCAGCCTCGTAAATTAAATCTACAGCATCATCGACAGAGAACATATTCATATCAATCATCAAGTTTCGTCCGTGTCGGTCTCCGCGGTTTTTGCCTGTGACGAATTTGTAATAGTTATGGCGCTCTCTGTCGATTTTTTTAATCAACTTCTTTGCGCCTGCTTCATCAAGATTGTACGCGGAAACAACGTGCTTAATCCTGAACTCGTCTGGCGCATACAAAAACACATTCAGCGTAAAATCGAACTCCGAAAGAAAATAATCAGCACAACGACCAAACATTACGCAACTTTCCGTATTTGCGATTCGACGAATTACGTACGCCTGCGCTTCAACCGCTTCCTCGGTATAGAACGCCTTGCTTGCGCCATAGCCAAATTCTTCAAGAAAACTCTTGAGTTTTTCTTTTTCTGACGCATTCTTATCGAAATTTATCGCCGTGTTCTCATCGATATGCGCGATTGCCGCTGCTTCACACGCGAGCGACTTGTTATAAAAGCGCACTCCCAACTTTGCAGCGAGACGTCTTCCAACCTCACCAGCATTGCAACCGAATTCTCTTCCAATCGTTATGACAAATCGCTTCATAGTTCCCTCCTGAGTTTAGCGGATTTCTTTGATTGCGCGTTTTGAGATATATAGCAAAAGTGAGTTCACACCAAAATATACAAGCGCAATAATCGCATACAACGCGATAATATATGATGATTTTACAAATTTCCCCATTACAATCTGACCAGAATACATCAACTCGTGAACAGCAATCACGGCACAAAGCGAAGTGTCTTTCACGATTGTGATAAATTGTCCCATCAGAGGCTTTCGGATTTTTTTGACCGTCTGCGGAATGACAACGTGAATCAGCGTTCCTGCAAAACTAAATCCTTGCGAATAAGCGGCTTCCCATTGACCTTTTGAGATTGAAATCATACCACCGCGCAATATTTCTGCGATAAGCGCTATGTTCAAGAAACTCAATGCTGCAACAGCGCTGGCAAGAGGCGGAAGCGGCAGCGTGAAGCGAAAGCCGATAATCACCAAAAGCAAAGGCAGATTTCGTGCAATGTCGATGTAGATTGCTGCGATTTTTGCCAAAATCCCCTTTTGCAAAAACTTGGCAACACCAAGCACCGAGCCAACAACAAAACTCAGTAAAATCGTGAACAACGCGATAAGCAAAGTAATTCCAAGCCCACGCAAAAGAAACAATGCTGTTGTAATAGAAAAGAATTCGCTCATCCTCTTGCCGCCTTTTTTTCAAGATGTTCCGCAACCTTTGAGAGCGGAAGACACAAAATCAAATATAAAACTGCTGAAAAAATGAATGCTTGCGTGTAACAACCATAATCAGAAGCCCAGCCATCAGCGCGGTACATAAGTTCACCCGCAGTAACAACAGTAAGCGTTGCTGAGTTCTTTATCATATTCACGCACTGATTAGTCATCGGTGGAATGGCGATTCTGATTGCCTGCGGAATAATGATGAAAAACAGAGATTGCGAAAAACTCATTCCTTGACTCAATGCGGCTTCTGTCTGCCCGTGTGGAATTGCCTTTATCGCTGCTTCAATGACGCTTGCTCCAAATGCACCCGTGTATAGAGAAAGCCCAAGACAACCGCAAGCGAATGGACTTAAAACAATCCCAATGCGTGGCAGAACGTTGTACATAAACAAAAGTTGAACTAGGAGCGGTGTGTTCTGGAAAAAAGTGACATAAGCATTGCACACGCCTTTTATTTTCCCGCTCTGCGTGCAGCGGAGAATACCCACTGCGAAACTAATGACGAGCGTGAAAAACAGGCTTACTGCTGAAACTGAGAGTGTAATCAAAAATCCCTGTGCAAAGATTTGCCAGTCAGAAAATAGCAATGCCCATCTGCTTAAATTGAACATACCGCACCCCTAACCTTATTTTTATTTGTCCAAGTTGAACTTAGCTTTTATCTTTGCCATCTCGCCAGACTTTTCCATTTCGCTAATCGTTTCGTTTATGATTGCAAGCAAAGCCGCGTTTCCCTTTTTGACTGCAATGCCGTACTGCTGAGGAGCATAGCGCTCTGGCAAAAGAGCAACGCTGTCTTCCATATAGCCTGCAAGAATAGAAGAGTCCACACCGAAAGCATCAACACGACCAGAATCAAGAGCCGTTTTGATTTCAGGATAAGAAGCATAGCTGTTAAACTTGATTGTGATGCCCGCTTCTTTTGCTGCGGCTTCAAAAATCTTCTGGCTTGTTGCAGCCTGCGAAACACCGATTGTCTTTCCGTCCAAGTCCTTGAATGAAGCAATGCCTGAAGATTTCTTGACCATAATGGCAACAGGGTCTTGCATATAGATTTCAGAGAAATCCCACAACTTGCGTCTTTCGTCAGTCACAGTGAACGTTGCGGCAACCATATCGATTTCGCCTGTATCAACGAGAGGACCTCGAGTCTTTGCTGTGACACCTGTGAACTTGACACTTTCCTTTCCGAGAATCTTTTTTGAAACAGCCTTTGCAATTTCAATTTCTAAGCCTTCGTGCTTTCCTGTTGCAGGATTTAAGTAGCCATAACCTGGAACATCTTCCTTGCAACCAACTTTCAGAACACCTGCTTTTTTGATTTTGTCGATTTCAGTTTTCTTCGGTTTTGCTGACAAAGCTGAAACACAAGCAAGAGCAACCATTCCTGCAAGAACCATTTTCATAACTGTCTTTTTCATATTAGCCTCCAAAAGCCAAAAGTTTTTGCCCTGAAAATCAGGTTTTATATCAAATGCCAGAAACTGACACAAGATTTCTAATTAGATTTCAAAATCTTACTGAAGAATTGTTTTGTTCTTTCGTTCTTAGGGTTTTCAATCACGTTTTCAGGTGTGTCATCTTCGATAATGTGACCGCCTTCCAAGAACAAAAGCCTGTCTGCGATGTGACGCGCAAAGCCCATTTCGTGCGTCACAAACACCATCGTGATGTTTTCTTTTGCGACATCCTCCATAATGCCAAGAACCTCGCTAATCATTTCTGGATCAAGCGCGCTCGTTGGCTCATCAAACAAAATCACCTTTGGACGCATTGTCAGCGCCCTCGCAATCGCAACACGCTGCTGCTGTCCGCCTGAAAGTTGACTCGGATAAGAATCCTTTTTTGCAGCAAGCCCAACATTCGAAAGATTTTCCATTGCGCGCTCAATCACGCTTTCCTTTGGCTCGTGCCGCAAAAGAATTGGTGCAAACGTCAGATTCTCAAGGACAGTCTTGTGCGCATAAAGATTGAAGCCCTGAAAAACCATTCCGATTTCCTGTCGCGCTTTGTAAAGCACCTTGTTCTTTTGGTTCGTGAGAACTTGACCGCCCACACAAACCGTTCCACCACAAGGCTTTTCAAACAGATTCATACAGCGCAACAGTGTGCTTTTTCCCGCTCCGCTTGGACCAATGATAACGGTTTTGCTCCCTTCTGCAATCTGGAGCGAAATATCGTCCAGAACAGTAAGTTCACCGTATTTCATTGTGATATGCTGCATATCTATCATTACTTTCTGCTCAGACATACAAAAACCTCCAGAAACAAAAAAAGAGGTCAGAAACTGCGATTGCAATTTCCGACCTCTTCGTCGTTGTTGGGCTAAGAATAAAAAACTGCAAAAAAATAGTCAATATATTTTTCAAAAAAATTTTTGTGGTGCTTCAAAAATTAAAAATGGCTTTACCCAAAACAGAAAAACCTGCTTTTAAAAAAAATGACTCTGCCCAAAACGGAAAAAGGCTGTTTTTTTAAAAAATGACTCTGCCCAAAATGGAAAAAGGCTGTTTTTTAAAAATTTGGCTTTGCCCAAAACGGAAAAACGCTATTTTTTAAAAATTTGGCTTTGCCCAAAACAGGAAAGCGCTGTTTTTTTAAAATCCGACTTTTCCCAAAGCGGAATGACGCTTGAATAAAAAAACAAAAAATGGTATTTATCTGTTTCATAACAATGAGGTTGCATAGGGATATTCTCTGTGCAGCCTCTTTTTTTTCACGAGGAGCAAGATGAATACAGCAGAAGTTTTAGTTGCGTGCCTTGAAAATGAGGGCGTCACATATATTTTTGGAATCCCAGGCGAAGAAAACCTTGAGGTCATAAAAGCGCTTGAGAAATCTTCGATTCGCTTTATAACTGTTCGACACGAGCAGGGCGCGGCTTTTATGGCGGACGTCTACGGGCGGCTTACGGGGAAAGCGGGCGTTTGTCTTTCGACTTTAGGACCAGGAGCGACGAACCTTGTTACAGGAGTGGCTGACGCGAACTCTGACGGCGCTCCTCTTGTTGCGATTACGGGGCAAGTCGGAACGGACAGAATGCACATCACATCTCATCAGTTTCTTGATTTGGTTGGAATGTTCACGCCAATCACAAAACGGAGCAAGCAGATTGTTCGCCCTGACACAGTAAACGAAATCATACGCCTTGCGTTCAAATATGCAGAAAGCGAAAAGCCTGGCGCGTGCTATGTTGACCTTCCGTGCAATATCGCCGCAATGGAAGTCCCTGAGGGCGCTGGACGCATTCCAATCAAGCACCACAAGATAAATCAGGTTCTTCCAAGCAAAGATTGCATTCGAGCCGCAGCTTCTTTGATTGAAAAGGCAAAAAATCCAATCATTCTTGCAGGACACTCCGCGGTTCGAAATAACGCTTCGGACGCGCTTCGAGACTTTTCGGCAAAGTTGAAAATCCCCGTTATCAATACGATGATGGCAAAGGGTATCGTTCCGTTCACGAGCGAGTATTCGCTTCGCACAATCGGTATTCCGCAACGTGATTATCAAGACAAGGCGATTGAGATGGCAGACCTTGTTATCGCTGTGGGCTACGATATCGTGGAGTTTGCGCCATCGAGATGGAACAGTAAAGTCCAGCACAAGATTATTCACATTGACGCAAACGAAAACCACATCAACAAACTTTATCAGCCTGATGAGGAAGTTATTGGCGATATTTCTTATGCCCTTCGCGAAATTGAATCGTATTGCAAGCCAAAATCCGAGCCGACTTGGGCGCTCAAAATCCGAAACGAGATTGTTCAGGAGGAAGATGGCTATGCAAATGACAATTCTTTTCCGATGAAGCCGCAGAAAATCCTTAGCGACATTAGAAGCGTCTTGGCTGAAAATGATATTTTGATTTCGGACGTTGGCGCTCACAAAATGTGGATTGCGCGTCACTATCATTGCTATTATCCGAACACTTGCATTATTTCAAACGGCTTTGCGACAATGGGAATTGCTGTTCCTGGCGCGCTTGCGGCAAAACTTGTCTGCCCTGAGCGAAAGGTTCTTGCGGTGAGCGGCGACGGTGGTTTTATGATGAATAGTCAGGAATTGGAAACCGCTTTGCGCTACAAGATTCCGTTTGTGACGTTGATTTTTAACGATGCGCATTATGGGCTTATCAAGTGGAAGCAGGAAGAGCGCTATGGTTCTAGCTGTTGCGTTGATTTTTCTAATCCAGACTTTGTGAAGATGGCGGAGAGTATGCATCTCAAGGGCTACAGAATCACGAAAGCAGAGGACTTAGTGCCTGTCTTGAAAGAAGCGTTTTCGCAAGATGTTCCTGCGATTATTGATTGTCCTGTTGATTATGCGGAGAATCTAAAACTTTCTGAGCGGCTTCAACATTGATTTTTTGATGAATTGCGTGATATTTTATGCAAGCACAAAGGAGGAGAAATGCCACACGTTGAGATAAAGTGCTTCAAGGGCAGGACTGATGAGCAGAAAAGGCTTTGCGCTGAGAAAATCGCTGATGTGATTGCAGAGACTTTGGGCTGCAAGACGACGAGTGTTTCTGTCGCGATAAAGGATGTTGCAGAAGAGGATTGGAAAGGGGAAGTTTGGGACAAGTGCATTGTGCCCGATCGCGATTTTCTTTTCAAAAAACCTGAATACGAGATGTGAAAGATGGGAGAAGTGGTTCACGAAATCGCTCCTGTGTGGAACAGCGAAAGCCGTGTCTTGATTTTGGGAACGATGCCGTCTCCAAAAAGCCGTGAGCGAGGATTTTTCTATATGCATCCGCAAAATCGCTTTTGGAAAGTGTTGCCGGCTGTCTTTGGCGAAGAGCTTTCGATGAAGAATAGCGATTCTGAGGTCGAAAAGGCGATTCAGGAGCGAAAGAACTTTTTGCTGTCGAATAATATTGCGCTTTGGGACGTGCTTTCTTCTTGCGATATTGAAGGCGCGGCAGATGCAAGCATAAAGAATGCTGTTCCGAATGATTTTACAGAGATTTTCTCGAAATCCAAAATCCGCCGAGTGTTTTGCACGGGAAAGACCGCGTTTTCGCTTTGGAAAAAGTTATGCGCTCCATTATACGAGAAGCGATTTTCTCTCACAAGCGTGTGTTTGCCGAGCACCAGTCCTGCAAATGCCGCGTGGAGTGTGGATAGGCTCGTTGCGGAGTATAGGGCTATAAGAGCGATGTAAGGCGGTTTTCTGCTTCCGTCATCTGAGTACGGAAAGGCTTTATATCGGACTCAAAAGGGATTGGAAAAGCTTTACAGCAATTCATTTGTATTATTCATCTTCCAAAAGTTAAACAAAACTCAAGAGCCTTGCTAAACTTTTCAATATCAAATTGCATTTCAATTTATCCTCTGATAAACAATTCAACACCCTTCATTATTTCGGAATTCAAAATCGCATTCCTAATCTTTTCAGAAAGATAATTTGGATTCAGCTTCTTCTTTGAATATTTTAGGTAAGTTCCGTCAGAGATTTTTGTAAGAAGTGCCGTGAAGAGCTGCTCCCAACTGAAAAAATCTTTGCTTTCGATAAAATCTTCTGGATGTTCCAGAACTTTCGCGACTTCTGAATCTTTTGCAAAAACAGAAGCAAGCAAAATATATTCAAATGATTCTGGCAAAAATAAAACACAGTCTGTCTTCTCTGCAATTTTCATTACTTTTGCCATCTGAGAACCAAATGCCGCTCCGTCGGCGATAACCAGAGATTTCTTTGAGCTTGCAAGCAATTTTTTGTAGATGTTCGATTTTCCGTTTGCAGATTCACATTCATACTTTTGTGCAAATACTGCAGAGAAAAAATCGAATCCAGAGTTTGAATCCTCACAAAGAACTTTTTCAATACCACCTTTGGAGTCTTGTTTTTCGTTATAGTTTTTGCTGTCCACACCATAAATCGAATAAAATTCGTGGTAAACCTGTTTCAAGTCTGCATATTTCCCAGAAGTGTGGATTCCGTAAATCTCATTCACGCTGTACGGAAGTGTTTCAAGTCCTTCTCGCGTTATGAGCACATAATAATTGTCTGTCGTCTTTATTGCTCGTGCAAACTCAGGAGTCGCAATAAAGCGGTTTCCTTCATCAACAAAAACAATGCAGTCATCATATAGAGAAAGATTTCGTTCCCAATCCGCACCTTCAAGCACAACACATTTCTTCTTGCAAGAAAGACTGATTCCGCTGTCCGCTCCGTCAAGCTGATATTCACGAATCAAGTCAACGAGCGTGGTTTTCCCTGTGGCACTGTCACCTTGAATGATGGTTATGTTTCTTTTGATTGTGAACTCATATTTTACTTTGTTGTTCTGAACTGAAACCGAATACTGACCTTTCATACATAATCTCCGATTTCAAAAAGAAGTTCTTTCATGTTGTGGACAGTTTTGCCGTTGTTCTGAATCTTGATTTCAAACTCGCCGTCGCCAAAGTCCATTATGTGCCGAAGATTGACCGTGACATCTTTTTGCGAACCGATTTTTAAGAGCCATTTCGCACAGTTGTCGCCACAGTTTGAGGCATTAAAAATCTTGTCTGCCACATGGCTGATTAAAATAAGCGTCTTCACTCCTCCTGAAAGCTGTGTTGGCGGAATAATTCCAAGTACAGGACTTTCGACTGCGCCATCAGAAAGCACTTTTGATTTGTCGATGTCAAGAATCATCTGCTTTGTGTCACTTTCCAAAAGCCAAGAACCTTCATATGTGTTCTTGAAATAAAGCGATGTGTTGTAAATTGTGTCTTTGTATTCACCAAAGATTATTGTTAGCATTATGAGACTCCGAGTTTAGATATATCGAAAAAACAATTAACAATTCCATCCAATTCTTTTTTTATCTGAGAAAATTCTGTATTCAAGTCTAAAGTCCTAACACAGAAATTATTTCCTAAGATTTTAAGTTTTTGATTCGGTGTTACAGTTTCATCAGTTTTCGCATAAAGCAACATTCCAGAAACTTCACCGCTAAAATGAGCCTCTTTATTCTTAACATAAGAAACAATCTGATACATATTTCCGCTGTGATAAGAATATTTATCAAACTGATACTGCATAGAATGTGTATAAAACTTGGTGTCGATAATTAAAATCTTATTTTGCTTTTTGTCGGTTAAAGTAATATCCGTTTTCATTGCGGGTAGATATTGTAATTCTCCGTCAGCAGCCCATTCAACATAAGACGGAGAAGCGTTCAAGTCTGGGAAATGTTTTCTGTAATATTCTAGGACAAACTTCTCATATAAATGGCTCATTCTCTGCTCATCTAAAAAATCCATCAGTTTCGATGAACCGTTTTTCTGAGTTTGTAAAAGACCTTGAACTAATAAATAGCATATCCCTATAAGCATTTGATAGCTTTGTGTATTCTGATTGTATCTGATTTTCCAATTTATATGATGCAAATCTAAAACTTGGACATTTGAAAAATATATCAAAAGAGATTTCAGCCCTTGTTTTTGTTTCCGAGAAATATCTGATTTTAATAACAAGAGCATTACTGATTTCAGAATTCTATTCATATAAGAATCAATAGAAAATTCATCATAAGAACAAACAAGTTTCTTTTTGAGAAATGACATTTGATTTATGGAATCATTGATTTCTATTTTTCCACGTAAAGTTGAAAGCTCCGAGTTTTCCGAGACATATTCACGGTTCAAATATTTTTTCAGTTGTATTTCCACGCCCTTCTGAATTATAGCCGAGAACATATCTGCACTATTTTCAAATGATTCCGTCTCAATGTGTTTATAGCCGTTCTGATTTAGCACTTGATATGCATAAGAAAGCATATAATACACATTTCTTATCTGAATAGAATTACTCACCGTATTGAATCCCCAAGCTTTCTTGTCCATTCAGACAATTTATCTGTTTCATCAAACCAGTATTCTTCAAGCAAAGAAATTAATTCATAATGAACAACATCATAAAGCCATTCATCATCGACATCAGAAGCATTTTTTGGAATGAAATAACTATGACCTATTCTAAAGCCTTTACCTAAAGAAACATCGGAAGTTATTTTTTCATTCAATTCTTTAACACAATCAATTAAGCGATTATATTTTTCGCTTGATATTTCTTTTTGCAGTTGTTCAAATCCTTCATTTTCAAAAGCAGGTTCAAATTCTACAAATGCAAAACGACGACGTAAAGCATAATCTATCATTGCAAGACTTCTGTCTGCTGTATTCATCATTCCGATTATGTAAACATTTTCAGGAACATAAAAATCTTCATTTGAATACAGAAGTTGTATTTTATTTTTTGGTCCTCGTTTATCACTTTCAATCAACAATAAAAGTTCACCAAAAATCTTACTCATATTGCCACGGTTGATTTCATCAATAATAAAGAAATATTTATTATCACTATCATCTATAGCTTTTTTACAAAACTCATAGAAAACTCCATACTTCTTTTCAAATTGCTTGTTTTCTTTTTCAGAAGGACGAAAACCGACGATAAAATCTTCATAACTATAACTTTGATGGAATTGAACGAGTTTTACTTGTGTATCATTCTTCTCACCAATTATAGAGTATGCAAGTCGTTTTGCCGCATAAGATTTTCCTACACCTGGTGCACCTTGCAGAATTATATTTTTCTTCCGTTCCAAAAGATTTACGATTGTCTCATATTTTTCTGGAGAAATGAAAACTTCATTGAAGAACGAATCTTCGTCATAAGGTTCATATTCGCTTTTTATTTCGCCTGATTCATCTTCAACTTCAAATAGTGAATTTAACTTACTGACATACTCTGTATAATCCGTAATATCAGTAAGCGTTTTCATAACTGCTTGACCAGGATGCTCGTGTTCTTCATGGTGAGTCCATTTCACTTTTCTAATATGTGGATATTCTTTTTCATTAGAATCAAAATAGTAATCAGAGTCTACAATACCTCGTCCAAGAACCTTTGACATTCCTTTCTTTACAAAAATAATATCACCTTGATTTATTTCATGCGCAAATTGCCATGTAGCTAATGAATCATTTGTATAAGATTTATCGTTCCCATAAAATGATTTCATACTTTCTTTCATTTCATCACGAGAAATAAAATCTTTTAAATCTCCCAATTCATTCCAGCCAATTGCCATTATTCCTTTTTGGTAAAATTCTTCCCATTTATTTGCCTTTTCACCTGGAGCATACAGCCAATAATGCACGGAATCATTATTAACGATTGCCGCAGATTGTTCATCATCATAATATCTGCTAAATTGAAATCCCACATCTATAGCTAGAGTTCTTAATTTCGGATCAGCGTAACAGTCGTCCGTAAGAGAATCCTTTAGCAGTTTCTTAATTTCATCATCTTTTTCCAAGAACTCGCAAAGTTCATCATAAACTTCTTTTCCACGGATAAAATTCTTTATTCCCTCGCCTTTCTTTATAGTAGGTTTTTCATATAGAAATCGTTCAACCTTTACAATTTCACCAAATTTATAGATGTAATAATTATCTGGGTATTTTAGCCATAGATATGTGCTGATTGAGTTTTCGTTCTGATAACTTGACTTCCAATATTTATTATTATCTTTCGTTAGAGCACTATTATGTCTTTCAATTAATTCCAGAGAAGCTTTTTTAAAATCTTCAATACGATTCTCTAAATCAAGCTTTTCATCATAAAGAGATTTAAACATGCTCCTAGTTTCATCAGGAAATTCCTTCGCAAAATCTTGAATTTGTCCAGCTGGATAAGAACCTACAGAACCAAGTAAATTATCAGCTTTCTTCACCGCTCTTTTGAACATTTCAGCAAAATTATTAGCCTCTATATCAAAATTAGCTTGAAAAGATTTTACTGCCTGCCACTTATACTTTTCATCTTCCCAATGTTTAGGGAAACTCTTTTTATAAAAATCCAAAATCTTTTCTATTCTTTCATCATGTGAGAACATTTCTTTACTTACATGTTTTGGCGCATTCGTTACAAAAATATCGCTTGCTAATTCATCTGTCATTTCAACTGTTTTTCCGCTCTCAGTAAGTGACCACATTCCACTTTGTGATTTATCTATATAGCCTGCATAAACAAGATAATTTCTAGCAAAAGCTACTTGATTTGCAAATTTGTTTGTATTTGATTTTCCATAAGTTTCATTTACAACATCATCAGTCAAGTGCAAATCATTTATAATTTGCTCCCTTACTTTTGAAGGTGTCGCAGAACCACCAAGCTCTTTCAATGCATCCAAAACAGGCTTAAACCACTTCAAAAATTCTGCATTTGACTTTTTTGCTATAGTAGCATTCAACATTGAAAAACTCCTTTTATACTACAACTACAAGCTCTTTTGTTACAAAGTACCTCAGATTTTCATCGAAAGATTTTATCAGTACTAAATGGGAAAAGCAAGATTCTATAGAATTCAGGTCTTTTTCTTCTGCCATAATACTATTGTAACACAAAAAAAGTGCTGATGAAAAACTCACCAGCGCAAAATAAGGAAAAAGCAAATGCTAAAAAATACTAAACAGTGAATTGGTCAACCTGAGAGCCAATAGAGATAATTGCCTCTTGAACACGAGAAGAAACCGTGCTCAAGGCAGCCCCTGTGTCATTAATCTTCTTTGCGCCAATCGACATCTCTTCCATGCTGCTCTTCATCTCAAAAGTCGCGTTCTGCAACTGCTTCACCTCAGAAAGAATGAGCTGATTGCCCTCCGCCATCTCAGAAGACGCAGTGCGCACCTCAACAGTGCTGTCGTTCATATTGTGAAGAGCATCAATAATCTGCTTTGAGCCCTCTTCCTGCTCCTCCATTGCCGATTTAATCTGCATAACCAGATTGTCTGTCTCCTCGAGCTTTCCAGACACAGTTTTGAAAACAACACTCGCCTCACCAGACGCAGAAACCACATTCTGAATCGATTCCTTAATGTTTGAGAGCTGATTTCCGATTGTCTTTGACTGTGCCGTCGAAGTCTCCGAAAGCTTTCGGATTTCGTCCGCAACAACAGCAAAGCCCTTTCCAGCATCCCCTGCGTGAGCCGCTTCAATCGCCGCATTCATCGCAAGAAGATTCGTCTGAGATGCGATGTCGGAAATCGCACTGTTCGCTTCCTGAAGCATTGCCGATTGCATTTCAATCTGCTGAACATAATCGTTCACAGTCTGCTGCTTTGAAAATCCCTCCTGAGAATTAACAAGAAGCTCCTTAAACGATTTCGTCATCTTGTCCATCGAAGCACTAACCGCAGAAATATTTCCAACCATCTCCTCAACAGCCGCGCTCGCCTGAGTGACGCCTGAAGACTGCGTTTCAATCATACGCTCCAAAGAGTCGATGTTAGAAGCAATCTCGTTGACAGCGCCCGCCGTCTGACTAACGCTTTCAGTTTGCCCCACAATCTGTTTGTGAACGCTTTCGATATTTGCGATAATCTCGGTGATAGAACTCGCCGTGTCCTCTGAAATCGCGCTCATATCCTCGCCCGCAACAAGAAGCTCGTTCTTCGAGTTCTTAACGTCGCCGATAATGTTCTGCAATTTTGCGCTGAATGCGTTGAAGCCCTCGACAACGTTGCCGATTTCGTCTTTCGTCGTCGCGACAATGCGCTTCGTCAAGTCCGCCTCGCCCGACGCAATGCCGTTGATTGCCTTGCTTACGACTTTGAGCGGCTTTACAGCATTGTTTATAACAACAAAGACAGTCAAAATTGCCGCTACCAATGCCAAAATCGTGATGATAAGCGTAGTATTAAGAAGACTTTCAAGTCCGCTGTAAAAGTCCTTGTATGGCGCATAGCAGACAACACTCCACTCAGTGCGCTCAATCGGAGTGTATGAAACAGCGTATTTTTGATTTGAGTTCTGGTCAAAAAAGACACCCGTTCCAGAAGCGCCCGTAAGCACCTTTCTGATAACTTCATCAAACCCGTCAGAAACAACATCGATAACAACTTTGCCGTCGATTACGTTCTGCTTGTTTGTGTGCGCAACATATTTTCCAGTTTTGCGGCTCATGATAAACGGGTGTGTTCCCTTGCCGACAATGATTTTTGTCAATTCAGTGCACAAGTCCGTAGAGTCGACAACAAGCGACATTTCGCCAATCTGCCTTCCGCGCGTGTCTTTTACAGGAAGAGCGTGGAATGTGCATAGCTGCCCGTTTATCGGCGAAAAGTTCGGGTCCATTATTGTCTGCTTGCCCTGCATTGCATTCTTGATGTATTCGCGGTCATGGAGATCGTTCCATTCTCCAGTTGTGCCGTAGCCAGAGCCTGTCGTGTCAAAAATACCAAGACCGAAGAACTTCTTGCTGTCGCCAGTCGCGGTGTTTATCAGCTTCCATTTTTCATACATATCAACGTTTGGGTCGCGGATTACAGAGAGATTTGAAAGCGTTTCAAGAATCTTTGAGTCGCGGCTGTTCAAGACCTTGATTTCTGCGGCGACTTTCTCAGCAATGCTCAAGTTTTGCGCTTCGACTGCTGCAGTGAGTTCTTTTTTAGATTTCTGATAGCTCAACAAAACGATTATTGAAGCCGTTGCGAAGATTAACAATATAGAAGAAATTGTAATCTTTTGTTTGATTCCAAGTTGCATTGGCAGTACCTCTCTCAATACAATATTTAAAATGTCAAAAAATGTAAAGATTTTCAAGCAAAATGTCTAAAATCTCCATCGATTTCAACAAAAATCTAAAGCGTGGACGCAAAGAGGAGCGATAAAAAATTGTATACGCTTCTTTCAATAGAAAAAGTAAGCCGTATACATATTGTATACGACCTCGCCAGCGTGTTTTTGACTCATATACATATTGTATACGGCTCGACTTGGAGCGTTTTCTCCTCGTATACAGTTTGTATACGAGTCGCCCAGCGCGTTTTCCCCTCATATACATATTGTATACGAGCCGACTTTGAGTGTTTTCTCCTCGTATACAAATTGTACATGAGCCGCCCAGCGCATTTTTTGCTCGTATACAGTTTTTTTGCGCCAAAGAAGCGAAAAGCAAAAAAAAAGCGCTGATGAAAAAATCACCAGCGCCCTATTTTTCAATTATTAAAGATTAAATCACACCAAGCCCTGTGCCATCATTGCGCGAGCAACCTTGAGGAAGCCGTAGATGTTTGCGCCAGAAACATAATCCTGCTTTGTCGCATACTTCTCTGCTGTCTCGTAAGCATTGTCGTGAATGTTTGTCATAATCTGCTTGAGCTTTGCGTCAACCTCTTCGCGTGTCCAAGACAAACGCTCTGAGTTCTGGCTCATCTCAAGACCGCTGACTGCAACGCCACCAGCGTTTGAAGCCTTTCCTGGCGCGAAGATTACGCCGCTCTTCTGCAAGAACTTGATTGCGTCCTCGCGAGTTGGCATATTTGCGCCCTCTGCAACGAGCTTAACGCCGTTAGCAACGAGCTTCTCTGCGTCTTGAAGATAGATTTCGTCCTGTGTTGCGCAAGGGAATGCGAGGTCAGCCTTGACTCCCCATGGCTTTTCGCCCTTGAAGAACTTTGCTTTTGGATACTTTTTGACGTACTCGTCAATCTTCTTGTGTGCTGCGCGGAACTCCATGACATATGCGAGCTTCTCTGCGTCGATTCCGTCTTCGTCGAGGATATATCCTGATGAGTCAGAAAGTGTGATAACTTTTGCTCCGAGCTGTGTTGCCTTTTCGCAAGCATACTGCGCGACGTTTCCGTCGCCAGAGATGAGGGCTGTCTTTCCTTTGAAGTCTGTTCCCATCTTTGCAAGCATGCACTCTGCAAAGTAAATCAAGCCGTAGCCTGTAGCCTCTGGGCGAATGAGAGAACCGCCGAAGTCCAAGCCCTTTCCTGTGAGAACGCCTGTGAACTCGTTCTTGATTCTCTTGTACTGTCCGAACATCCAAGCAACTTCGCGTCCGCCAACGCCCTTGTCGCCTGCTGGAACGTCTGTGTCAGGTCCGATGTGGCGATAAAGCTCAGTCATGAAGCTCTGGCAGAAGCGCATTACTTCACCGTCTGATTTTCCGTGTGCGTCGAAGTCTGAACCGCCTTTTCCACCGCCCATTGGGAGAGTTGTGAGGGAGTTCTTCAAAACCTGCTCGAATCCCAAGAACTTCAAAACATCAAGACCAACTTCTGGGCTGAAGCGAAGACCACCTTTGTAAGGTCCGATTGCAGAGTTGAACTGAACGCGGAAACCACGGTTGACGTGCGGCTTGCCCTGGTCATCTGTCCACGGAACGCGGAACATAATAATGCGCTCTGGTTCTACGAAGCGCTCAAGCACAGCCATAGACTCAAGCTCTGGCATTGTGTCAACTACAGGAGAGATTGTTTCGAGAACAAGCCCTGCAGCCTGAAGAAAGTGCTCCTGGTCAGCATAACGTGTGCTAACATCGTCCCATACGCGCTTACAATAAGCATTCTTGATGTTGAAGTCAAAAGCCATTTTTTACGAACTCCTCGCTGAATGTGAGATTAATTCATCTATTGCCATTCAGCATTTAACGCATAGTAACATATATTTATTCAATTATGCAATGTTTTTCTGCAAATTTATGCAAAAATTACAGTATTTATTTAACATCTCCCAGTTTCTTAGCGATGTTCGTGAGAGTTTGAGAGGCTTCGGAAATATGCTTTGTCGCACTGCTAAAGTTTTCAACGCCAGAGGAAATCTGCTTTAAGGTAATGAGCATTTGCTCGCTCGAAACGGCTTGCTGCTGTATAATCGTTGTGATGTCGCCTGCACTGCTCGCTGTTGCTTCAGATGCGTTTTTTATGCTTTCAAATCTTTCTGACAATGCTGAGGCACTTTCAACACCCTTGCTGATTTTCTCTGTGCCATTTTCGCTCATCAGAATAAGACTGTCGCTGCTTTTTTGAACTTCTGTGATACGCTCCTTAATCTCTTTTGTTCCGTCGATGATACCGTCTGCAAGGCGGCGGATTTCGGTTGCAACGATATGGAAATTCCTTCCTGCCTCTCCTGCGCTGCTTGCTTCAAGTTCGGCATTGAATGCGATAATCTTGGCTTGGTCTGCAACTGTGTTAATCAATGTAACAATGTCCCATATATTTTCGATTTTGCTGCCAAGTGCTTTTATGCCGTCGATAGTGTTGAGGTTGGCTTTCTCGATTTCATGCAGTTGTTTTACGTTTGCTTCGAGATAAGAAACACCCTCTGCAACGTTGGCACTCGTGTTTGATGCGATTTTTGAAACGTCTTTGATTTTCTCAGAAATGCTCTCGGAAAGTGTATTATTGTCTTCCATGGTTGTGACAATTTCTTTGACAGCTGCACTTTGGTCTTGTGCTGTCGCTGTGTTTTCTTTTGCTGAAACGGCGAGATTTTGTATTTGAGCCAAAATACTGTTACCGATTTTTCGTTCTGCAGAATGAAGAAGATGTATTCTGATGAAGATAAAGAAAATCAAGAAGATAAAGACTAGAACGACAAGGCAAATGGAGGCAGGAAAAATCGCTTCGTGCAAGAAAGAAGCCATCGTGTAATCTTTAGACACCATAATATGCCAGCCGATTTCATCAAGTCCTTCAAATGCATAAACCGAAGTTTTTGTATCGATGAAGTTTGCAGTTGTGAGTTCTGCTTCTTTCTTTTTGAGGTTCTTAACAACCTCGCTGATTTTCATCTTTTTCTCAAGATGATACAGCTGTGTGGAACCTGTTGTTTCAAGGGCGTCATTGAAAATATACATCTCGTATGTGTTGTTATCGAGATTTACATAAAGTTTGTCAATAAAGTCTGTTAGAGGAATGCCTGTGCCGATGAGTCCGCAGAACTCACCAGAGTCATTTCGTACAATGCAGTTTACCCACATAAAAGTTTGCTTCAAGCCAATATCGTAATTCACATTGAACTCATAAGACTTATTTGAGTTCACAAGGCTTGTATACCACTTACTTGTAGAATCTTTTTTGTCGAGCGTGTAAATATATTCGTTGTTTGAATAATACTTTAGGTCGCGGTCGTTAATCATAAAAGTGATATGACTTAAAAATGAATTTTGATATTCTTTTACTTCTCTAAATACTTCGCTTTTTAACTCTTCATCGCTTGGGTCTTCAAAATAGCGAATAATCAGCGGTGATTTTGATAACTGTTTTGCAAGTACCATCTGCTCGTTCAAGCCTATCTCAAATTGCAATTTCATATTCTTTGCAAGCTGAGAAAGTTCTTTGTGGCTTGATTTTTCAAAATTGTACCTTGCACTTTTCGCTATAATAAAAGCACTAATTACAAGAACAACCGCAATCACAAAAGCAAAAAAAGAAGCAATAGCGCCAAAAGGCAACTTTCTGAAGTCATTTTTGTTCATAATTTACATTATAACATATTTCACAATTAAGAAAGTTCAAATAAAAGGATTTCAAAAATAATATTTGTAACTGCTATTTTGCGTGTTAAACTTATAAGAAACTACTGCAAAGAGGCTTTGATGCTCTATAGTGCCAAAAACAAAAAACTTATTGTCACTTTTCTCGGAGTGCTTTTTATCGTAGCAAGTGCCGTTTCAGGAACATTTGCGTGGCTTTATAACGTCACAAAACAAAATGTCTTGAGCAAATGGCAAAACGATACCGCCCAGTTTGCCCAAAGCGTGAGCCACTATTTCAAGATGTCAGAAGACGCCGTCGCAATCAGCGCCGAGACGCTGAACGACATGCTTTTCACAGGAAAGAGCAATGAAGAAGCGCTTACTTATCTCAGAAACGAAACAGAAATATATTCCGCCGTCATAAGCGACAACGAAACAGGCGTGTACAGTTTTTTTCGCGGAGAGTATCTTGACGGCTCTGGCTGGATTCCAGACGACGATTATGAGCCAAAAAAGCGCCCATGGTACACAGCAGCGATGGAAAGCGCCGGGAATATTGCGTTTGCCCATCCGTATCTGAACTTGCAGACCCAAACGCTGATGATAAGCGTGAGCCGCCTTTTGGACGACGGCGAAAGCGTCGTTTCGATGGACATCTTTCTTGACAGCATTCAGGCGATGGCGGAAAAAGCGGCGAAAAGGAAAAATGTAAAAGCCGTCCTCGTTTTGAATGAAAATGGTTTTGTCATCGCTCATTCCGAGCGCTCAAAAGTCGCTTCGTTCGTTGAGAGGCCCGAAATCATCAAAAGCCGAAGCGACAACCAGTTCACGATAAAATACGACAACAAATACTGCACCGTGTTCTCTGAAAACACCGCCAACAACTGGAAAACTGTGTTTGTTCTTGAAAACTCTGGGCTTTATAATTCGATGTCGCTCATTTATATCGTCGCAAGCCTCATTATAATCTTGTTTTCTGCCGCCTCTCTTCTGGTGTTTTCGAGCATCGCCCAAAAATACGAGGAAGCCGAAATGCTCTCCCGCGAAATCCGTGCGATTGCGGACATTTATGAGGCAGTCGTGAAAATCAATTTGAGAAAATCCTCTTTTGACATAATCCGAAAGAACGAGCTTACGGATAAACTTTTCCCCGGCACGTTTTCGGACTTTTGCGAGAATTATCGCGAGTATGTCGAAAAAATTGCGGCAGAACAGTCGCGGGAAGTCACAAAGAGCTTCGTTGATTTCTCCACGCTCGAAAAGCGCCTTTGCGAGCTGAAATCCGTCTCGAACGAGTTTATGGACACAAAAAACAGATGGATTCGCCTTCGCTTTATCGTCATTGACCGCGATGACATGACGAATATAAACAATATCCTTCTTGTCGCAGAGTCAATCGACGAGGACAAAAAGCAGCAGGAAAAGCTTCGAAAGCGCGCCGAAACCGATATGATGACGGGAATCAGAAACCGCGGCTCAGGCGAGGCGCTCATCAGAAAAGCGATGGCGGAAGGTCGGAAGGGAATGTTTTGCCTTCTTGACGCCGACAAGTTCAAGAGCATCAACGACAATTTCGGTCACAGTGTCGGCGACAAAGTGATTTGCGCGATTGCAAAATGCATGGAAAAGACGTTCCGTGGCTCTGACATCGTTTTTAGGCTCGGCGGGGACGAGTTTGCGGCGTTTTCGGAAGGCGTCGTGAGCGAGGAAATCGGCGAGAAAATCATTGAGCGCCTTTTTGACAATATCTCAAAAGTCGACATTCCTGAACTTGAAGGTCGAAAGATTGCTCTTTCGGTCGGCGCGTCGTTCTATCCTGCAACAAGAGAAGATTCGTTCGAGGCTCTCTACAAGCGAGCCGACAGCGGCACATATGTGAGCAAAAAGAGCGAGGGAAACGCTTTTACGTTCCAAGTCCAAGAAAAATAAAAGTGTCTTTCAATGCAAAATGAGCGAAAACAACTGAAGTCGGCTTGTTCTACGTAGAAATGAGCAAAATCAGTCAAATTCTGTCAATTTTCGCGTAGAAATGAGCAAAAACAATCAAAGTCCGTCATTTCTACGTAGAATTGGCAAAAAACAAATGTTTTCTTCAATTCCTATTTAAGAAAAGGCAAAAAACAAGCGTGCTTCGACTGCGCTCAGCAACCGTGCTTCGGCTTCGCTCAGCAACCGTCTGTTTTGACTGCGAAGTCAATCGCTTCTTCTGCGCTGATTGGCTTTGAGAAATAGTAGCCCTGAATTACGTCTGCGCCGAACTCACGCAGGCGATTGAACTGCCATGAGTGCTCGACGCCTTCGATTATCATTTCTTTTCCGAGGTCGTGCATGAGATTTATGATGTTTCGGATAAACGAGTCTTTTCCTTCGACGAGATATGTGTCAACGAGCGATTTGTCGAGCTTTATGACGTCGACAGGAATGTATGTGAGATAGCCGAGCGAGGAGTAGCCCGTTCCAAAGTCGTCCATCAAAAGCCTGATGCCTTTTTCCTTGAAGCGCTTGAAAATCTGGTCGGCAAGAACGCTTTTTTCAAGGAAAAGTCCTTCCGTGATTTCGATTTCAAGAAGGCTTGGCTCAACGTCGTATTTTTTCAGCAAATCTTCGACGAAGCCGATATAGCCGTAATCGTTTAGCTGGTTGCTCGAAAAGTTGACGGAGACAGGGTGGAGCGTTTTTCCTTGCGCTTTCCATTCTGAGAGCTGCTTTATGACGAGTTCTGTCGTTATGCGACCGATTCGCCAAATCCAGCCTGAGCGCTCTGCGACGGGAATGAATTGACCTGGAAAAATCCCCGGCGTTTTCATTCGGACAAGCGCCTCGTAGCCTGAAACCTCTTTTGTTTCGGCGTTTATCTGCGGCTGATAGAGCATATAAAAACCGTTGTTGTCGAACGCTTCGAGCAGCTTGTCTTTTATGCGCCCTTCCTCTCTCATTCGCTCTTTCATCTCTTCGCCGTAGATAAAAGCGCCGTTTTTTCCTCTGTCTTTCGCCTCATACATGGCGACTTCGGCGTTGATGACGTGCTGAACGGGCTTCGTGATGCCGTCAGAGTTCGAGATGCCCATGCTGACTGTGATGCTGATGCTTTCGTCGCCTAGCGGGACAGGCGTTCTCACGATGTCGAAAATCTCCTTGACGCTTCCTTCAGAAACGCTAAGATGCTCGTTTCTGATGACAATCAAAAACTCGTCGCCTCCAAATCTTGCAAGAAACCAGCCTCTCTTTTTTTCCATTTCCTTGAACTCTGCCACGAGGTACTGAAGAACGCTGTCGGCGACCTGATGCCCATAGTTTTCGTTGAGCTCCTTGAAGCCGTCGATGTCGAAGACAACGACGGAATATACGTCGGACTGCGAAAAGTTTTTTGCGATAAGTTCAAGAGAGGTGCGTCTGTTGTAAATGTCCAAGACTTCATCGTGCTCTGTTTTGTAAAGAAGCTCCGCCTGTGATTTTGCAAGATTGTCGTGGGAGATAGTGAGTTCTTTGTTTGAAAGCTGCAGGTTTTCAGCGGACGCTTGAAGAGCGCCGAGGAAAAACAAGAATGAAAGCGCCAAAAGCGAAATTGGCGGGATAAGGCTTCCGTAATGCTCAAGGAAGGATTCTGGCTTGTTGAAGAAAACGGCGTTCTTTGGAATAAGCGAAAAATCAACGCCGTATTTTTTTGCGAGCATATAATCAAACGAAATGCGGGCAGGAGAGTCTTTGTTGAGCGGGATTTTGGAAATATCATCGCCCGAAAGCACATCTGCCATCGTTTTGGCAGCCAGTTCACAGTGCTTCTCAAAATCAAGCGCGACTCCGCCGAAGACGCCCTCGCCTTCCGCTCCGATGTAGCTTCTGAAAATCGGGACTTTCGCGTGCTTGGCAAGAATGTTCGTTCTTGTCGCCATCGAGATAAGACCGTTCTTGTCGCTGAAGCACGTCATGTAAAAAATGACAGCGTCATTGCCGAACATTTCAAGGCGCTCCGAAAGTTCCGCGTGGCTGAGGCTTGAAGTATCGATGTTGACGAAAATGCAATCAGGATAATTGTCCTTTTGCTCTTTGAAGATGTTTTCTTCGACTATGCCAGTGTTTGTTTTGTCACGAAGAGCCACAATGCGATTTCTCTCAGGGAAAATCTTTCGCGCCAAGTTCAGCGTGTCGACGAAATACGAATATTCAAAATAGCCTGTGATAAAAGGGTTCTTTGCACCCTTTTCTGCTAGTTCAAGGTCGTTTATGCCAAAAAAGACAATCGGAAGGTCTTTGAAAAACACATCCTGATATTCAAGGACAAACTTCAGCGCCGCATCATCGCCCGCAAAAATACCGTCGTAGTGCTTTTTCCCAGAAAGGTGCGACTCCAAAAAAGTCCTGTAGAACGCCATATCGCTGCCTGTGTTCCATTCGCGCGAGTTCATAAAAATGACATCGTACTCAATGCCTCTTGGGTACAAAACTTTCTCAAGCCCTTTTCTTTGCGCTTCGTAAGTAAAATAGAGCGGGTCATAGGAACACAAAAACAAGACGCGGTGATTTGCTTCGGCTGGAATGTGGAACGCTTGCACTGTCTTTGGACGAAGCTGTGAGAACACTCGAATTATCATAATTGCTGATGTAACGAGGCAGACAAAGCCAAGATAAATGAATATTGCTCTTATCTTTTGAAGAAAAACCCGTTTGTCCATAGAAAATCCTTAACCAGTGCAAAGTGTTCTTTATCAAAATTATATACACCAAAATCGCTTCCGTCTAATTTTTTTCAAAACTTATCGCGTTTTCTCTTTCGGGCAAATACCCGAAGCATATTTTTGAGCAAGAAAAGAAAGTAGATTTTGCAAAAATAGTGATTTATAATTGTTTTTATGAAAACACGAACGGGAATAACGAGTATTGGCGTGAAATTGCCAATTTGTCTTGCGCTTTTTTGTGCGATTTTGAGCATTGCGAACGGAATGATTGGATATCGCGTGTTCAAATCCCTTTTTGAGAGGCAGTACAAAGATGTCACGGAGCAAGTCGCGAACACGGCTCTTTCGTACATCGATGGCGACAAAATCAGATATTACGAAAAAGAAAGAACGGAAGATGATGAGTGGCGTGAAAGCGATTCGCGCCTTGAGCTTCTCACTGAAACGGCGCAACTTGCCTTTATTTATGTGACAGTGCCTGACGACTCTTATGAAAGCCGCGTTTATATTTTCGATACTGTGAACTCCGCTGTCGAAAACGGAAAAAAGTATGAGCTGGGCAAGGTCAACTCGCTGAAGCATTATCCTGAGGAGCGAATCTGCGAGATGAAACTTGTTATGAGCGAGGGAAAATCAACGATTCACTTTGTTTACACGAAGGCTGGCGGACACGTTACGACTTCTGTTCCTGTCAAAGACAGATTCGGAAACAGTGTCGCGATTATGAGCGTTGTGAAGCCGATGAGCGAGATAAGGGAGTTCAAGCAAAGTTATCGAAATGCCGTTCTTTTGTCGTCTGCGGCAATCACAGCGCTTTTTGTGTGCATATTTGTCGTGATTCTTATTTTCCGAGTTGTTCGTCCAATAAAGCTTATCACTCACGAAACGGCTCATTTTGCAGAGCACGGCGGAAAGCTTGGCGGAAAACTTGTGAAGGTCAAAGGCTCTGACGAGCTTGCTGTTCTTGCGCGCTCGGTTGAAAAAATGAGCGTCGAGATGAACCAATACATCGAAGACCTCACTCACACGACTGCCGAAAAGGAGCGATTGAGCGCTGAGCTTGATGTTGCGACGCAAATTCAGGCGAATATGCTCCCGCGCATTTTCCCTCCTTATGAAGACCACCCCGAAATAGAACTTTTCGCAAGCATGACGCCTGCAAAGGAAGTCGGAGGCGATTTTTATGACTTTTTCATTGTGGACAGAGACCATTTTGCTGTCGTTGTCGGAGATGTCTCCGGAAAGGGCGTTCCTGCGGCGCTTTTCATGGTCATTGCAAAGACGCTCATCAAAAACGTGATTATGCAAGGAAAGAGCCCTGCCGAAGTTTTCACGAGCGTTAACAACCAGCTTTGCGAAGGAAATGATGCGGGGCTTTTTGTTACGTGCTGGGCTGGAATCCTGACGCTTTCGACGGGGGAGCTTGTTTTTGCAAACGCCGGGCACACTTCTCCTGTCATAAAGCACGGGGGAAATGCTGAGTTTCTTGTGTCAAAGCCGAACTTAATGCTTGCGGGCATGGAGGGCATTTTGTACAAGGAGCATAAGATAAAGCTCGAAAAGGGTGACAGAATGTTTGTTTACACCGACGGCATCACAGAGGCGATGAATGCGAAAAACGAGCTTTACGGTGAAGAGCGGCTCTTGTCTGTGCTTAATCACACTTCAGCTCTTTCATCAAAAGAAATCCTTTCGCAAGTGCAAAAGGACATCGATGAGTTTGTCGCGCTCGCTCCTCAATTCGACGATATCACAATGCTTGAGTTCTCTCTCAAAAAATAAAGCAGGAGGGCATAATGGAAAATGCAAAAAGCGATATGCAAGAAAGGCTTTTGAAAAAGGTTTTTCTTGCCTGTGACGAAAATATGGAAAAAGTGAACGATTTTGTGCATTCTGTTCTCCCTTCTGATTATCCTGAGTGCGAGAAGTACAAAATCGATGTTGCTGTTGAGGAGATTTTTGTTAATATCGCCCATTATGCTTATGGCGAAAATCAAGGCGACGCGGAGATTTCAGCAATTGTTTCTGATGGTGTTTTGCGCATCGTGTTCTCGGACAGCGGAACGCCTTTCAATCCTTTAGAGCGTGAAGACCCCGACATAACGCTTAGCGCTGAGGAGCGAGAGATTGGAGGGCTTGGCATTTTCTTGACGAAAAAGTTTATGACGAGCGTTGATTATGAATACAAAGACGGCAGAAACATTCTTGCAATTACGAAAAAACTTTGATTTTGCAAAAAAGTGCTGTCCTAAAAGTATTGCCATGCTGAACTTGTTTCAGCATCTTCGGTTGCTGAGCGTAGTCGAAGCATAGATTCCGAAACGAGTTTGGAATGACACTATGCAACGAACTTATTGGACAGCACCTTTTTTGACTCACAAATAAAATCAGACGATTGAAAGAACGCCGTCCATTCCTGTCGCCTCAAAAACCTGACGGCAAAAATCTGACGGGCTTTTTATCACCATTTTGCCGCTTGAGCCTTGCATGAGTTTGTGCGCAAGAAGAACAACGCGAAGACCGGCGCTTGAGATGTATTCAACGGCTGAAAGATTAAGAATCAGCGTGCGACAAGATTTTGCGACTTCTTTGAGCTTTGATTCAAGTTGTGGCGCTGTCGTTGTGTCTAATCGTCCTGAGACTGCGAGTTCTGTTGTGTCTTTATTTTTGTTTTCGCTAACTGTCATTTTATCTCCGAAGTATTGCTAAGATTGTTTTTTATATTTTTTGCGCTTTCTTGCAAAAAGTCAATGTTTTTTTTTGCATATCAATATACAGCCTTAGAGAAAAAACGCTGAAGAACTCAAGAGTGATTATTGAGTTTTTCAGCGTTTTTATTTTTCAACATTACTTTCGCAATCTATATAATATTGCTCTTTCAATGTTAAAGATTTGTCAAAAAGATGTGTTGCAAAGTAATGCGATACGGGGAAATCAGAGCCGAAAAGAATTTTGTTTGTGTCATTGACTTTCGTTTTTAAGGCATTCAATGATTCTTGAGAAATGCAAGCCGTGTCGCAAAAGACATTTTTGTATTTGTTGACCATTTGGGCAGTTTCGCGGACTGGATTGGAGTGTGCTAAAATAACTTTTGCATTTTTGTATTCAGAGAAAAATGGCTCGAATCTTGTGGGCAAGTCGCATTTTTGTGTGCCGCAATGGATTAAAACGGATTTCTTTTTGTCGTCTGCCCATGCGAAAATCTGGTGTAATGCTTTCAAGTGTTCTTTGTTTGTTTCGTCCCAGTTTTGTCCTGCTGGATGTAGCTTTATACCGCAATAATCGAACGAACTTGCTGCGGATTCAACTTTGATATTTTGTTCTGCATATTTGGGAATAAACCAAAGATATGGCTTTGCGGTTAGAATATCTGACTTGTAGCTTTGTGCATATGCGATTTCTTCTTCTACGCCTTTTAGTTCTGCGTCATCTCGGCAGCTTGAAGTGGAAGAATATCGGATTTCTGTGATTTTGGTTTGTTCTGAAACAGATTCGATTAACTCGAACAGCTCAAGAGCGTCATAATAGACTTCATTGAACTGCCCGATGTGAATGTGATAGTCGGTCATTTTAACTAATTATCATCAAAAATATTAGAAGTTTCTGCTTCAATATTTTTCAATTTTGTGTAATAAGTTCTCAAGCCGTCAATGTGTTCAAACAATTCTGCATTTATTTTGTTCCCCATTGGATCAAGTATAAAATCGATTCCCTCTCGTCGAGCAAGTTTTGCAGCAGGAACAAAATCACTGTCTCCTGCTATCAGAACAATCTGGTCAACTTGCTTTTTAAATGCAAGAGATGCAATATCAACACCGATTTTCATATCAACGCCTTTTTGCTTCATTGATAGCTGGAAATTTTCCATTACAACATCATCAATTGACATTTCTTTTCTGAACAGCTTTTTAACAGTTTGTTGATTAAGATTGTATGAAGCTTCTTCTGCTGCCAGAAATCCAAGGCGTATTGCAACTTTTCTTTTTTGCTTTAATTGCTCAAGAAAATCTTTTGTCCATTTGTAAGTAGGTTGTTTTGATAAATCTATTGTTTTTTGTAAAAGCGGGTGGAAAACTTTTTTATCAACAGGTTCACAGTCATAATAAAAGATTCTATAAAGTTCATTATAATCGTAAATGCGTTTTCCGTTTTCAATTGTGTATGACTCACGATTGCGCAAGTGAAATTTACAATACTGAATTAGTTCTTTTGCTCTTTCTTCTGGAGTTTTTTCTCCAACGTGATGTTTCGCCAGTTTTCTATAATATCCGCCATCTACTAAAATCGCTGTTTTCATATAACTCCAAAAAAAAGACCTGTAATCTTGGCACGTCCCTTATAATGGGAGGCTTTTTCATTACAAGTCTGTTAAAATTTCAACTATAATTTTATCAGAAGAAATAAAAATGTCAATGGTGTTTTTATTGAATGCCCTGATATGAACATGGTAATCGGTCATTTATATTGAAGCAATAATTTGATTTATATCATTTTGATTGTTTTGAGTTTTAGTTATAACCACAATCTCTCTTGCCAAAAATAATTGAACAGGAAGATATTTTTTAAATTTTTTGCTACACGCTATAATTAAAACATCAGCTTTTGCAATATTGCTGATTATACCATTTCCAACGTATTGTAATTCATCTCCACAAGTATAAACTACAATCTGTTTATTCTTATAACTAAAAGGATCGCTTTCAAAATCTCCGTATTTGTTTATAGAAGTTGTTTTTGTGTTCTGAGGACTTATTTTATTAAAAAGAGTTGTCAAAGTTGTTGTTTTGCCAGAATTTGAATCACCATATAAGACTATTATTTTCATAAAACCTCTGATAAATACTTAGATTTGAATCCCATCGTAGAGAAATAAAAACACTAATATGGGATTACATGTTTAACATTAGTATAAAATATTATACTGATACTGGTAAAGGCGTCAAAGATCAATAATTTCTCTTTTCCTTTTTTTATCAAATTTTTAACAAAGCATCTTATTCAATTCATCTGACATTCGCATCTTGGACAAAATATGATATGTGCATATTTTTCTTGACATCTCACAGTTTTTTCTCATATCACATAGTGACTAAATAAATTGCCTGTACCAGTTAACTTACCTATCAACTACCGAAGTTCCAAGACTCATAGTTTTATAAAGCTGTTGAAAGAAATCCATCATTTTTGGACTTAATCCACTTTCTCCAAAATCTTCTTCATTCCATCTACTAACATATCTATTTGAAGAACCTACCAATAAAATATTGTACCCATTAGTAACGCAAGTATAGCAACCATCGCCTTTTAGAAAAACATAATTATCTTTATCTGAATCATATTCTTCGTCATCATCATAGCGCTCTCCATAACTACCATTATTGTAGACAATAGCTAATTCTCCGCCATCAGCAAACTTAATTTTCTTGATAAATTCTATTTCTTCTTCTGCAGATTTGCCGTGTTCTTCTTCATATGTGCTGCTATTATCATAAGCAAAATACATAAAATATGCTTCCCATATTTAGCCATATACCTTCCTTTGTGATAGGAATAGAACATCTATTCTGTATTTTCGAGGGCTTTTTCCACTTTTAACTAACACGATATACTATAGATGTTCTATTTCCTAGATTTGAGAGGTTCCCAAGCTGAAAAAGACTCTTTCAATAATAACCTTTACTTTCGTAGCCACAAGCTGAGCATCGATAGCACCCCATTCCAGCATCAAAGTAATAAACTCCATCTCGTCCACATTTTGGGCATTCTCCGTCATCTGCTGCAAACACTCCACTTCCCAATTTCATTGCATAAGCAGGTTTTATGTTCTTCATTGATTTCATAACAAAATCCTCTCTGTCTGAAAAAATTGTAGACCAGCACTGGTCAATTATTATTGTATTTCAGTATTTTCTGTTCGTCAATAAATATTTGTACACTAGTAAAGTAAAATTTGACCAAGTAAAATAAATGTTTACGATAGAGTACTTTAGAGGATTTTTATGTTTGGAGAACGATTCAAGAACTTGAGAACAAACAAAGGATTGAATCAAGTAGAAATAGCAAAAGTTTTTGATGTTACAAAACAATGTGTTTCGAATTGGGAAAACGAAAATATTATGCCGTCTGTGGATATGCTTGTAAAAATCGCGGATTATTTCAATGTGTCTGCGGATTATCTCTTGGGATTGAGCGAAAACTATGCTCTCAAAACTGACGGGCTGACTGAACTACAAATCGCGCACATTCAAGCCTTGATAAACGACATTGTTAAAAAATAAAAATAATCCTGTATTTTCAAATAATGACACTTATACGCTTTTTAGTATAATCGCGACTATGCAAACTTCATTCAAAGAAAATCTGAGAAAGTTTTTAGATTACAAAGATTTAACCGTAAAAGAACTTGCATTTGCGTCTGGTGTTCCAAAGCGGTCAATCGAGAATTACTTGAATGCACGAGCCTCAATGCCTCCAGCAGATTACGCTTGCAAAATCGCAAAAGCATTGGGCACATCAGTGGAGTTTCTTGTGAATGGAGAATCAGTAGAAAATCAGTGCTTTTCAAAAGAGGCAATTCAAATCGCGAAAATATATCAAAATCTGCCCAAAAAAGACAAAGACGTTGTTGAGCGCATAGCACAAGCCCTTTCAAATTAACTTCAGTAGACAATTAAATTTAGACAATCTATAATAAAAATATGGGTGAGAGAGATATAACGCAAAAAACGCTGGAATCATACAATGATGTTTTTGCGGATATTGTGAATGTACTTGTTTTCAGTGGTGAGCAGGTTGTTGAAGCGGATTCTTTGACGGACGCGCAGACTTTTTCGCAGTACAAAGATTCAGAAAATGTTTTGCACAATCAAGAGCGAGATGTTGCTAAAAAATGGATAAAAGGCGATTTTTGCTTGAGTTTGTTCGGTTTTGAGAATCAGACCAAAAAGGAAAAATCAATGCCGCTTCGTGTTATGGGCTACGACGGTGTGGCATACAGAAGTCAGTTGAACGAAGATCGCACTGATTTTTATCCTGTGATAACGCTAGTTTTGTATTTTGGAACAAAAAGCAAGTGGGAAAATCATACGACGCTGAAAGAATCTCTGAAAATTGACGAGCGATTGAAAGATTTTGTGAGCGATTATAAAATCAAAGTGATAAATCTGGCTTGGCTGACTGACGAGCAGATAAACAGTTTCAAGAGCGATTTTCGCATTGTTGCGGAATACTTGCGGGCGTTGCGCATTGGACAAGCAGAGAACTGGAGCAGACAGAAACTCAAATATGTCTCAGAGATAATCGATTTAATGCGAGTTATTTCTGACGACGATATTTTTGATGATATGGCGGAGTTCATCGAAGAGACTCAGAGCGAAAAAGGAGGTGTGAACGTGTGTGAATTTGTACAGAAAATGAAAAACGAAGGGCGAAGTGAAGGCTTTTCAATCGGCAGAAATGAGGAGCGCAACAATATATTTGCACTGTTCTCAAAACTTTATGCAGAGGGACGAAGTGCAGATGTTGAGCGTGCTACAAAAGACAAAAATTACCTGAATGCTCTTATGGAAAGTGAGAATCTATAAATAAAAGACATAATCAGAAAAGTTCCTATCGCAAAAGAAAACAGCCCGCCAAAACGACGAGCTGTTTTTTAATAAATTGCGTTTGAAAACTGTTTGCTTAGCCTAATGTGATTTCAACATTGACTTCTTTTTTGCCCTCAACAACAGGAACAACACAGCCGTCAATCGCCTTTCCGTCAACAATCAGCGATTTTACGCCCTTGCAAACGTGGCTTGGGTTTTTAATCGTGATGTTGTACTTTGCACCGCGGAACAATCTTGTCGCAGTAAAGCCGTCCCAGCTTGATGGAATTGACGGGTCAACCTTGAGACCGTCGAAGTCCGGCTGAATACCAAGAATGTACTGGCTGATTGCAACCATGTTCCATGCAGCCGTTCCCGTAAGCCAAGAGTTCTTGCCCTGACCAAAGTTCTTTCCAGTCTGCCCGATGTCGCTTCCGGCGTCTTTTCCGCCAATCATCTGACCATAAACATAAGGCTCTGTCTTGTGCAAGTCAGAAGTCTCTTCAGTGTAAGCAGGTGCGATTTCTGAGTAATATTTGAAAGCCTGATTTCCTTCGCCAGCATAAGCCGCAGCACAGATAATCCAGGCGTTGTTGTGCGTGAAGATACCAGCGTTCTCTTTGTATCCGCCCGGATATGTTGAGATTTCGCCATACTGAACATAGTATTTTGTGAAAGCAGGGTTGTTCAAAACAAGACCGTGCTTTGTGTTCAATCTCTCATCGATTGCAGCGAGAGTCTTCTTTGTAGCGTCCTTGTCGATGTCAGACATAATTGCAAAGCCCTGTGGCTCAATAAAGATTTTTCCCTCTTCGCACTCGTTTGAACCCATCTTCTTGCCGTAAGCGTCATAAGCGCGCATGAACCAGTTGCCGTCCCAAGCTGAATCCATAATAGTTTTCTTCATCTTGTCGATTTCTGCCTGCGCCTTTGCTGCCTCGTCTTTTTTGCCCAAATGGTTCAAGATGCCAACGAAGTTCGGACCAACGTAAGTAAAGAGTGCTGCAACAAACACGGACTCTGCAACCTTTGAATATCCGCCCTCTGCCTTGAATTTTGGATTTGTGTAAGTCTGGAAACTTTCACCCGGTGTGTCAGAGAAGCACGAAAGATTGATACAGTCGTTCCAGTCTGCACGCATTGCGAGCGGAAGTCCGTGAGGACCTAAGTTGTTTACAATGTGATAGAAGCTTACTGTGAGGTGGTCGAGCATTGATTTTGCTTTTGACTCATCGTTGTCGTAAGGAACTTTTGCGTCAAGAATTGACCAGTCGCCTGTTTCCTTGATGTATGCAGAAACCGAGAGAATCATCCAGAGCGGGTCGTCCGAGAAGTCGCCGCCGATGTCTGCGTTGCCCTTCTTCGTGAGTGGCTGATACTGGTGATAGCAGCCGCCGTCCTCAAGCTGAGTTGACGCGATGTCAATCAGGCGCTCGCGTGCTCGGTCTGGAATCTGGTGAACGAAGCCCAAGATGTCCTGATTTGAATCGCGGAAGCCCATTCCTCGTCCAATGCCGCTTTCAAAGTATGAAGCAGAGCGTGAGAGGTTGAAAGTAACCATACACTGATACTGGTTCCAGATGTTTACCATACGGTTCACTTTGTCTTCCGGTGTGTTTACGTTGAGGATACCGAGGAGTTTATCCCAGTAAGCGCGGAGCTCAGCCATACCAGAAGCGAACTTTTCTGGTGTGTTGTATTTTTCAATCATGGCAAGGGCTTTTTCCTTGTTGATTGTCTTTCCGTCAGCCTCGAACTTCTTTTCGACAGGCATTTCAACATAGCCCAAAACAAAAACGAGCGTTTTGCTCTCGCCAGCCTTGAGTGTGATTTCTTTGAAATGTGAAGCGATTGGAGACCAACCGTCTGCCAGTGAGTTTGTACACTTTCCGTCAAGAACTGCCTGTGGATTGTGGAAGCCGTTGTAAAGACCGATGAATGCGTCGCGGTCTGTGTCGTAGCCGTCGATTTTGTCGTTCACTGAATAGAATGCGTAGTGATTTCGGCGGTCGCGGTATTCTGTCTTGTGATAGATTACAGAGTCTTTGATTTCAACGCGTCCTGTCGAAAAGTTTCGCTGGAAGTTCGTGCAGTCGTCCTGAGCGTCCCAAAGACACCATTCCGCAAATGACCAGAACTTGAACGTCTTGTCTGACTTTCCTTCGTTCGTAAGAACAACCTGCTGAACCTCTCCGTCAAAGTCCTGAGGAACAAAGAATGTGACTTCTGCTTTGAGGTCGTTCTTTTTGCCCTTGATTATGGTGTAGCCCATACCGTGTCGGCACTCGTAAGAATCAAGCTCAGTCTTAACAGGAGACCAGCCCGGGTTCCAGATTGTGCCGTTGTCGTTGATGTAGAAATAGCGTCCGCCCATATCGATAGGCACGTTGTTGTAGCGGTATCGTGTGATGCGGCGAAGACGTGCGTCTTTGTAGAAAGAGTATCCGCCTGCCGTGTTTGAAATCAGCGAGAAAAATCCTTGAGTACCAAGATAGTTAATCCAAGGATACGGTGTGCGAGGTGTTTCAATCACATACTCGCGTTTGACATCGTCAAAATGACCGAATTTCATATAAATCTCCTAATTAAAACTGTCTATGCAAATTCTATGGCAGAGAACAGTGTTTCTCTATCAAATATTTTGTTGAAATATCAATTATTTGCTACCCAAGAGATAAATGTGCACAAAGCCTATGTGCATATCGGTACATAGTAATGGTTTGAAAAAGAGTACACAATCAGCGCTTTATGCTATAATCTTTTTGTATGCCGTGCTTCGACTCCGCTCAGAAAAATGCAGATGCTGAATCGAGTTTGAGCATGACACGCGGGCACGGACGGACAAGACTGCACAAGGCGCTAATGCAATACTATTTTCTTGATAAATGTGATAAAATAAAGTGCGAGGAGGTATTCATATGCGATGTATTACAAAAGAAATGCTAGAAAAGAGAGACGCCGCAAACAGCGTTTACAATTTCATTCTTCATACTCCAAAACCAGACTTTACCGAACTCGACAAGGAATGTGCCGAGTTGAAGGCGTGGATTACGGAAGAGCACAAAAAAGACAAAGAGATTATGAAGGAGGCTTTGAAAGCAAATGGCAGATTATGAGAATCTTTTTGCCGACGAAGACTTTATTGTTGAGCACTTGTTTGATTCTCCTGAAAACTCTGACCTCATTCAGTCTTTTTGTGTTGGAAACGCTGCTATGGGGTTGGAGATTTTCCTAAAAGAAGCGGCTTGGCGCGAAGAAAGCGAAAAACAAACCAGAACCTATTTGATAAAAGACCGAATTACAGGCGAGCTTGCCTGCTATTTTTCAATGCGCACAGGGCTTGTTACGCTTCAAGTTGACGGCGACGCTTTTGATTCGCTTTCGGCTGTGGAACTTTCAAACTTTGCGATGAATCAAGTTTACAAAGCCAATCACCCAAACGCAAAACGACTTGGTTCTTATTTTTTTAAGCGGTTCATTCTGCCGTTGGCGCAGTTCGTTTCGGAATATGTTGGGGTGAGCACGCTCTACATTTACGCTTTGCCAGAAGAGAGACTGATGAACCATTACAAAAAGATGGGCTTTTCGCGACTTCCAGAGGAGCAGGAAAAATTCGTGCAGAATCATGTAAAGCCAAAATACGATGAAGGCTGTATTTTTATGTATCAGACGCTCTAAAAGCCACCCCGTCACGGGCGAACTTGTTTCGGGGTCTGTGCTTCGGCTTCCCTTCGACTTCGCTCAGCATGACAGAGAAAATGTCATTCCGAACTCGTTTCGGAATCCATGTCAATTTGTAAAAGAGTAGATACTGAAACAAGTTCAGCATGACGGGCACACGAACTTCCACGAAATAAGGAAGGCTGACTTTATTGAAAGACGAGTTTCCTTAAAATAAGGAATGCTGACCTTATCGAAAGACAACTTTCCTCAAAATAAGGAAGACTGACTTCATCGAAAGACGAGTTTCCTCAAAATAAGGAATGCTGACTTCATTGAAAGCGACTTTCCTCAAAATAAGGAAAGGCACTCAGATGATAAAACGAGTTTGAGCATGACGGGCAAGGATATACAAGGCGTTAATGCAAAAATATTTTGGTTGATTTTGTGTAATGCTTTATGTAAAATCTTACACAAGGAGATTTGTATGGTATCATTTGCACGCAATGAAATGGTTTCAAGTTCTCAGTTTGTACGCGGTTTTGCAACTTTTTTGCAAAGGATGTCAAAATCCAATGACGAAAAAGTCGTAGTCCTTAAAAACAACCAGATGCAGGCTGTCATGATTCCAATTGATGAATACGAGCGCTTAAAGGCTTTGGACGATATGAGCGAACGCAAAGAGATTTATGAGACTGTGCAGGCAAGAAAAAACACACCCGCAAAAGATTATGTTTCTTATGAAGACGCATTGAAGCAGGCTGGACTTTAATTGGAATACGAAATCAAATTTCATCCAGAAGCCTTAAAAGAGTTTTGCGCTTTGGACGGGAGTGTCAAGAAACTCGTAAAAAAGCAGCTGGACAAACTAAAAACGTCGCCTTTGCTTGGAGAGGAACTTGGCAACAAAAACGGCTATGATTTGTCAGGTTACAGAAAAATGTACGCTTGCAAAAAGCAAATCCGCATTGTGTATTCTGTTGTAGAAAATGTTTTGCTCGTAAATATCATCGCAATCGGCAAGCGTGAGAATTTGGAAGTTTACGAAAGTGCAAGTCAAAGAGTATAAAAAGCAAAAATCAATCGCCAATCAAGGCGCAGGCGCTGAAAATGAGTTTGAGTGTGACACGTGCGCGCAAACGCAAAAACAGGTACTGCAACAAGTGTTTTTTCGTTTTGTGTGAAAAAGTAAATGCTTTTCTTTTGGAACGGTGGTATAATTTTTGAAACTGCGATGGAGTTTAATTTATGATTTGTTCAAAATGTGGCGCAGAAATCGCCGATAGTTTCAAATTTTGCCCGAATTGTGGACAGAGTGTTCCTTGTGTCAAAAAGCCTGATGCACAAAAAAGCGAAGATGTTATGAGAGTAAAATCTTCGTCTTCTCCTAACATGATAAAGATTGCCGGTGGCACTTTTACGATGGGAACAAATGAATATAACCGCAAGATTTCGCTTTCTCCGTTTTTGATGTCAGAAACTCTCGTTACGCAATCTCAATATGAGTTCGTCATGGGAAAAAATCCTTCTAAGCTCAAAGGTGATAATCGCCCTGTTGAATGTGTGAACTGGTGCGATGCGCTCATTTTTTGCAACTGCTTGAGCATGTCAAAGAAGTTGACTCCGTGCTACAGCATTGGAAATGCTACGGATTTGACAACGTTTGACAGCGCAAGTCCTGTTTGGAAGCGCGTGGTATGCAATTTCACTGCAAACGGTTTCCGACTTCCGACTGAAGCAGAATGGGAATATGCTGCTCGTGGTGGCAGACGGCAAGACGGTGCACAGTTTTCTGGAGGGGACAATCTTGATGAGTTTGGCTGGTATGGCGAAAACAGCGATGTGAGAACGCACGATGTAAGCTCAAAGCTTCCTAATGCTTTAGGGCTTTATGATATGTGTGGCAATGTTGCTGAGTGGTGCTGGGATTACATCGGCGAGCTTCCTTCTCAGCCGCAAACGAACCCGCACGGCCCTCAAATCGGCTCTATGCATGTAAAGCGTGGTGGCAGTTGGCTTGATGATTTACAGCAATGCACGGTGTTTTATCGCTCTGGAAGCGCTCCAACAGGAAAGAGTTCAAACTTGGGCTTTAGAGTTTGCATGTCATTTGTTGAAAACATTATGTGAGATTTTTTTGCCAAGGACTAGACATTTTGTTTTGTTTTTGGTAGTATACTTCACATACGGCGTCTTACCCAAGTGGTAAGGGACTGGTCTGCAAAACCACTATGCATCGGTTCGATTCCGATAGACGCCTGTAACGCCTCTTTTTTGGAGGCGTTTTTTTATTCTTCTGGCTTCAAGAATGGCGCTTGTTTCAGAACTTCGCTGACGACAGATGCTCTTTCTTCTCCATTTTCAAATCCGATAAAGAACTCGCCTTCTTTTTTTGTTACAATCTTGAGTGTGCTTACAGTTGCATCTTCTTCGTATGCAAGTGTCGGAAGTGACATAATCTCGCTGTATGGAATGACTTTCCCGTCTGCTATCAATGCGTTTTCATATACGCCTGCAAGAATTGTTGAGATTCTCTCTTTTGAAGTTATCTCGACTGCAAGAACAGCACATGCGCAAAGAATAAATTTTATAAATGTGCTGAATGCTCCGAGAAAAACCAGTGTAATGATGATTGGAGCGATTGCTACGATTGCAAAGAACAAAGGCGAGGCTCTTCGTTTTATTGGTAGAATGATTTTTCCAACTGACTGCAATATATTTTTCTTTCTGATAGGATAAAATGCGCAAAGTGAAACGACAGCAATATAAGAAACAATGCAAATAAAAACAGATATGCTCATTGTTGTACTCCTTTTTTCAAAAGCCACTTTTCAAGAGCAAATCTTGCGGACTCAAAAGCCAACGGTAGCGCATCTAAATCTGCCTTTGAAGTGATTTTTTTCCATGTAACACTTTGCACTTCTTTTTTTTGTGTGTGAAAAACTGTGTCTTCGCTTAAATCTGCCGTGAAAAACAAATCACATGTTTTGTATGTTATTCCTCGATAAAGATATGTGTTTGGAAAACTGCAAAGATACTCTGTGCTTTTTATTTTCGCATCAAGTTCTTCTTTGCACTCACGAACTGCTGCATCTTCTGCGCTTTCATCAGGGTCAATAAAGCCGCCTGGGAGTGCAAGGAATCCTTTTCGGGGCTCTTTTTCACGAACTTCAAAAAGCACTTCGCTATTGGCATTGCATATTATGCAACCGACTGCTGCAGCGGTGTTGTTGTATAAATCAAAACCGCAATCTGTGCAAATCCATTTTCTATTGTTTATGTTCTGGATATTTTTTCCGCCGCATGCTGGACAGAAAGCAAAATCGTTAGACACTTTTGACCTCGCATAAAAAAAGCAGCTACTGAAACCAGTAACTGCTTTTAGCGGGAGCGAAGGGGCTCGAACCCTCGATCTCCGGCGTGACAGGCCAGCGCGATAAACCAGCTTCGCTACGCCCCCGTGATGTTTAGTATATTATCAAATTATCATTTTTATGTCTAGTGCATTTTGAAAAAAAACAGATTTATTTTGCTAAAACTGAGAAACTGTGTTTGCCTAGTTCATTTTTATGCGCTGTTGCACAAGTGATTCTAGTTCTGAAAGTGTTTGAACAAACTTTTTTGTGTCAGGCATCGTTCCCGCAAGCACATTTTCATATGCCGCAGTAAAAGCCGAAATCCTGCTCATTATATTTTGCTCCATAACAGCGGCTTCTATTGCTTTTGCCCCTTTGATTTCGCGTGCAAGAGACGGAAGACGCAAAATCCGCTCCTTTTCTGCATCATAAGCGCTCGTAAGAGAGTCTGCGCGTTCTGCAAGAGAATCCATTGCACGAATAATTTGGCTCTGAAGGTCTGAGGCGATTTTATTTTTTGCTGGCAAACGATGAAGCCACATCATTGAAAGATAAACGTTCAGACAATACAAGAATGAAATCATAAAAAGAATGAGACACCCAACATCAACACGAAGAGCAGATGTCGGAATACCCAAAACAAGAAGAGACGCAATAGGAATGTATATTGCTGAAAAAATAAAAAGCGCATGTCTGAATTGCTTTTTTCCTTCAATGGTTTTTCCGATTTCTGGCAAAATCACAGGAACTGATATTGCAAGTGAAATAAGCACAATGTCCGCAATAAGAAAAAACTTTGCTCCATGCGGAACAGTCGGCGCTGTCGTAAATATTTTTGACAAAAGAAGCCTAAGCAATAAAAAAAGCACAGCCATTATTAAAAAAGGCAAAAAAAACAAACGTTTTTTCATGATTATCCTCGGTTATTACTACCATTTTTGGTCTGCAAGATATTTTAGTTTTTTCCATACCGCTGCGACTTCTGGAGATGGCAGCATAGGAGATTGACTGTCTAATTGAAGCGGATTTTTGCTCTCTGCTTTTCGGCGTGGGTCAAAGCGCAGTAATGCCCATTCTCCGCGCTTTACTGCGTCTTTTTGTGCCTCAAAATCCCAGCGGCAATCAGCAATCACAATTGATGTTCCCTCAAAATCATCGGCTTCACGAAGCGCTTTTAGTGTGTGTGATGAAGAAGCGCACGCTGAAATAGATGCGACATAAACATCAGGATAAGTCATTGCAATTTCAATGAGATTCTTGCGCTGTTTCTTGCCGTCTGAAAGCACTAAAATATTGATGTTCCGAGCAGATTCAAAGATTTCGTTCAAGCCAGAAAAACCCGTTGTTTCAGCCCATTGCTGCGTGCAAACAAGCCAAATGCTTCGTCTTATAAAGTTGTCCGCGACACAAGAGAGCTCACAAGCATCTTGGTTTTTGCTCTTTGAAAGATACTTTTTCAAGACCGCGATGTTTTTTCGCATTTTGTCGATTTCTGATTCACTTTTCTGAGTTCCGTCAAGAACAGCGCGGATTGAGTTGACCGAAATGCCTTCAACAAGAACTCTCTCTGCAAGGTTTTTCGCATAATCCTGAAGCGAATCGTATGCGATGCGAAGGGAAAGCGCATATTCTGCTTCGCTTCGGGCGTTTCCAGTTCCCCACGCGATTCCATGATTTTCTTCGTCAGACGCGAACGGAATTGATGGAAGAAAAGCACAAAGCATATCTGTTCCGTCGTGTGCGCCTGTAATAATTGCGCGATTTCCAAAAAGTTGCGACAAAAGTTTCAGATACGTCGTTGAAAAAGACGGCTCTGCTGTTGAAACATATTCAAAAAGCGGAGTTTTCAGCGCAATATCCCTCACCGCTCCCAAGTCGAGCGTTAACGAATCCGTTTCGCTTTGCTTCTGGAAGTATTGCCAATTTTCGCGAATTGAATCTTTTAGCTCTGGCGTGAGTTCTGTCAGAGTTATCGCATCTTCTTTGCAAGCAGAAGCACAAGCGCCGCAAGCCGTACAATCGTCAATCGAAACTTGAAGCGTGATTTTCTTTCCCGAAACAGAGCGAGGCTTTATCGTTGTCATTGGGAAGTTTTTCGGCATGTGCTTTCCTGGCGTTTCTGGCAAAATGTTCATTCTGATTGCAGAGCGCGGACACAAGAACGCGCATTCTCCGCATTGAGAGCATTTTTCAGCATTCCAGACAGGAGCAGATGACGTTTCGCCTTTCTTTTCGTATTTTGAAACACCTGTCGGGCAAGTTCCGTCAGCGTTGAGTTTTCCGACACTGATAGAAGAGCCTGAAAATGATTCAGCAAGGCTCAAAACATCACGAACATAAGGCGCATTTGCTTTCTCAAGCGCACTCTTTATTTTCACCCTGCCAGATTTTGCAGGATACATTATTTCTCTGATTGAAGAAAAAACTGTCTGCGCAATTTTTGAAAACGGCTCTTGCAGTTTTTCAGCGATTTCATTTTCCGAAAACTCGTTTGCTGTCTTGAAATATGCAAGAAGCATAATATCGCCGATTCTCGCTTTCTCGCTTTCTGCGATTTTTGCCGCATTTATCACAAAGAACTTCATCTTTCGCTCAATTATGTGATTTTGAACAGCGGAAGGAAGATAGTTCCAAACCTCGTCTGAGGAATATGGCGAGTTCAAGATGAAAACAGCGTTTTCCCTTACAGACAAAAGCAAATCAGAAGAGAGCGCAAATCGCATTTGAGAGCAAATCACAAAGTCAGGCGAAGAAGTCATATACGGAAGACTTTTTGCCTCCTTTCCCATTCTCAGCGTAAAAAGTTTTGGAGAGCCCCAAACATAAGCGCCTTTTTTGATAAAAATATTTGCTTTCCATTCAGGCTTTGCGCTCGAAATAGTCTCGACAATCTTTTTTTCTGCAATGCTCAAATCGCCCTGAGTTCCGTAAAAAGCAACCTCAGTTTCTGACGTTCTTGAAAGATTGAAGTTCTTGTCGACATCAAGACTTGATTTCCCGACGTCGTCGTTTATTCCGACAGAAAAATGATTCAGCGCCTTTCCTGTCATATTGTCAAACACAGCAGCGACAGAAGCAGGCGTAAAGCACTTTCCGCCGATTGCGAACCTTCCGCCTGAAATGACAGCGAAACGACGAGCAGATTCTGCAATTGAAGCGCAAACGTCTTTGTAAAGCGGCTCTCCGTCAGACCCAGCCTCTTTCGTGCAGTCAAGAACAGAAACAAAGCGCACAGTCTTAGGAATCGCGCCGACGAGAGTTTTTGCGCATAAAGGACGGAAAAGCCGCACTTTTATGACGGCTGTTTTCTCGCCCTTTTGGTTCAGATAATTGACAGTGTCAGAAACAGTATCCGCTCCGTTTCCCGAAATGATAATGAGCTTTGACGCTTCCTTCGAGCCTTCAAAATCGATTGCGTGATACTGCCTTCCAGTCAGTTTTGCGAACTTGTCCATCTCGCGCTGCAAAAGCTCTCCGAGTGTCTCGTAGTAGCGGCTCACTGACTCGCGGCTTTGAAAATATGTCTCAGAGTCATAAACAAGACCGCTTGCAATCGGGTGCTCTGGCGACAAAAGAGAAGAGCGGAATTCGCGGACTGCGCTCTCATCGAGCAGCTGCCTGAGCTTGTCTTGAGGAATTACAGAGATTTTGTTTATTTCGTGGGAGGCGTTCTCGCTTTGAAAAATGTGCAAGAACGGGATTTTTGTCTTTAGCGCCGCCAAATGTGCGATTACGGCAAAGTCATACGCTTCTTGGTTGTTCGCAGAAAAAAGAATCGCCGCACCACTTCCGCGAGCGCTCATCGCATCGCTCAAATCACCGTCGACACTGTGCGCGTTCGTGCTGACACTCGCTGTTGCGGCATGAACGACACCGCCTGAAAGAAGACCCGAAAGACGTGAAAGTTCTGCAAAAGATTCACAAACGCCGCCCTCACAAAGAATTGCGCTTGAAAGACAGCCTGAAGACAAAAGTCCGTTTAATGCTGCTATTGCTCCTCTTGGAGTCGGAAAAACTTTGGTTGGGGCGCTCATGTCCCATACATTTCTCATACCTGCTGAAAGCTTGAAATTGCCGCCCGAAACGGAAACGGCATCGCTCAAAGAATATGCTGCATGAAGAACTGCATCTTGAGCGCTTGCAAAAATCTGCTTTGAGCAGTCTGTTGTCTCTGACATTAATTTTGTCCTCGCTTTTTGTAATGATACAATGACAAGGCGGGCAATTTCAAGCGTCATTTTTGACTTTTGTCCCATTGTTTGGTATTGTAGAAATATGAACTTCATAGAATTTAACGACGTAACATTCACATACCCGCCAGTCGATGGCGACACAGACGCAGACGGAAACGCAATCGTTCCTCGCCCTGTCTTCGAGCATTTCACCGCAACCCTTCCAGGCGGTTTTGTCAGCCTTGTAGGACCGAACGGCAGCGGAAAATCCACATTCATGCTTCTTGCAAGCGGTCGCCTCGTGAGCGAAAGCGGCAAAGTGCTGCTCATGGGAAAAGACATCAGCGCAATGACGGGAGAGGCAAAAAACATGTATGCTTCCGTCATCTATCAGAATATGGAATTTGAGACACAGGACAAAGTCGCTGATTTGCTGAGCCAAGTCTTTTCCTGCGGCACACATCAGGGAAAGAAAACGGGAATCCTCGACGGCACAAAGAGCCTTTTGGACGAAACTATCGATGTTTTCGAGCTCTCTGCCGTCCTTTCGCACACGCTCACGGGCATAAGCAAAGGCGAAATCCAGCGCGTTCTTCTCGCGTTTTCGATTCTTTACGGCTCTGTGTCGATTTTCATGGACGAGCCGCTTTTTGCGATGGAGTACGCGCAGAAAGAAAAGGCGCTCTCGTATCTTCGCGAGTACTGCAAAAAGACGGGAACGACGATTTACATCAGCATGCACGAGCTTGACCTCACGAAGCGCTTCGCAGAAAAGGTTCTGCTTTTCTATCCGAACCGCGATATGAGTTTTGGAACTCCTGATGAGGTGCTGACCGACGCGGACTTGGAAAAAGCGTACGGTGTGCCTGTCGCCATGCTCAAAAAGGGCGAGGAATACACTTTGCGCGACCTCAACGAGACGTCAAAGTCCATCAGCGACATGAATCGCCTTCTCGATGAAAAAGAGAAAGCCTCGCATTAAACAATGTGGGCTTGAAAAACTCAAAAGCGCTCTCACATCAAACAATGCGGGAGCGTTTTTTCTTTTGGACGAGGTCGCATTAAACAATGCGGGCAAGAAAAATTAAAAAACGAGCTCGCATTAAATAATGTGAGCTTATTTTTTCTTCTGGACGCACTCACAAGAAATATTGTGAGCAAGAAAAATCAAAAAGTCGACCCCGCATTAAACAATGTGAGGAGAAAATGTGGTGATGTTACAATAAGTATGCTAAAACATATTGTCATTCTGAGCGTAGTGAGTGAATACGAACGAAGTCGAAGAATCTACTCTGCACAAATAAACGC
>CACYWZ010000006.1 GCA_902778325.1 uncultured Spirochaetaceae bacterium | reverse complement strand
TGTGGTGTTCGCTTCAAAAATATCCAAGACCGTAATACCTGCGTGATGAAAATCGTGAGGTTTTGGCTGTTTGGCAAGTTTTTTCGCAATTTTCTCGCCGTCGCCCTCGCGGTAATTCTCTTTGAGCAAATCAAGATAGAAAAACGCGTAATCGTCGCTTTCAAGCTGACAAAATTATCGAATTTTTTTAAATCCAATAAATTTTCCATTTTTATCATACACTTTAAGAATCCTGTTTTTTGGCATAAAAGAATTGTTGATATCGCTTGCTGTACAATCTATAAAGCCATCAACAACAATATCTGAACAACCAGATTTCCTTAAATAATTTATAAAATCATCTCGGTTATAGGTGTAATCATTATCGAATAGTAGCGAAAGTTGCTGTTTTATACACAGTTCCCTTACGCCGTCTGAAAACTTGTAAACTTTAATATCCTTTCTAGAATAGTCCTTCGGAAATTCAAATAGAACTCTTGTATAACTGCAATCGTTAATTTCGTAGATGTATGGAGTCCTGTCATTAAAACCGCGAATAAGTACAATTTTGTATTTTTCATCAAAATCCTGATCTGAAATTAAATGCTTCCTTTTGTGAAAAAATCTTTGTAAAAAGCGCATAAATATCTTTCTTCTTATTTTTTCGATTTTAATTGTGCAAGATTTTCTTTCTGTCTGGCTGTATTTTCCTGAATACGAGAAAATAACTCTTTGTAATGTTTCTCATCTTCGGCACGACGTTGAGCAAAATAACAACTTAAGGTACTGCTTTCATCTTTCAGCTGCATCTTCATCCATTCTCGTACAGCTTCGATTTCTTCCTTCGTAAAACAGGTATCTTCATAATCATCACCAAAAAAGTTCCAAATTCTTTCCATTTCGTGCTTTTCGTCAGTTTGTGGATCTTTATTTTCTAGAAATATGCAATAAATTTCGTTACCCTTTGAAAGGACAATATATTCCATTTGTCCCCATTCTGCCGTAGACCATGCCTCTACATCAGATATATTTACAGGAAGTCCAGTTTCACTCCGGGAAAGCATAAGAGGCTCAGGCTTTTCTTTTCTTGGTTTATTAAGACGTTTGATAAAAACTTTCTTTTGCTGCTCTACATAATAAATAATGTCATCTGAATCTTTTATTACATCCGACTTATAAACAGTGCGCACTCTCCCCTCGCCTGCAACTTTCCTGTCAAAATAGGCAATTACTTTAAGAAAGTCCTCATGAAGGTTGGGCTCTACTTTTTTCCATTCAACTCTTTTTGCAAAATTAAAAAGATGATAAATAAGATATTCATAAAAATAATATATGTCCGAAAATTCCGTTGAAATGTCATCCTGCATTTTCACCTTCAAAATGGTACAAACATTTCCTCTTACGACAACCGCCGCAACTCCACAGTTGTTCCAGCGTCTGCCGGTGAAATAACGGATGTATGAATTTGATGGGGCTTGGCTTTTTATTTTTGAATCTAAGAACTGTTTTTCTTCGTCTGTTGATTCCGTAAAATGAAAAGTAAAATCAATCATCTTCTTCCTCTGCTTTTGCAGTAAAACAGGCTACAGTAAAATCGGTTTGGGCAGGCTCTTATAAAGCTCCACAAATTCCTTAAAAAAAGGTTTCATAAAATCTGCACAACCACCTGTTCTTTTTAATAATTTCAATTTGTGGTGAATTGAATCTATGTCTGCATTATAATCAGCCATGTTAAGGTCACGAAGGTTCGGATTTTTCTTTACAGGACGACCTTTGATAGAATTAATTTTATTAACATCCTCACGAGCTTCGGCAATAAATGACATCTTGAAGGACATAGGCTTTTCGTGCCCATACTTTTTATCTATCTTCTGACCTGTAGAAGCCATTAGAATAGTCATAAGCAAGCTACCTATAAGGTAAACATAGTAGTCATCATACAGAACTTTTGTATCAAGCTCTTTCTGTGATGGGGTATAATCATGTGTTTCTGACAGTATACTGTCAAGCTTTTCCTGGCTCATGTATTTTTCGTTGGTTTCTAGCATATTTTACTCCCCGCTTCCAATCCACAAGCATTTCAAGATTTCGACATAAAAGATAAATAGTCATCACAAAATTAAATATAGGGCGATTTTAGGATTCGTAAACGAGAATCTTAGTTTTTTATTATGATTCCAGCAGTTCTGACATTCTTGCACGAATCTTTTTTACAAGCTTGCTGATATAGCCTTTTGTGTAAGGATTGCCAGTTTCTTCATTAATCAAAATCATTTCTTTTTGTTTTTTTCCTTCAACAAGAAAACCAAGAATTTGAAGCTCAACAATATTAAGTTCCTTTTGCAATTCAGAATACTTTTTTCTTATTCTTGCAGCTTCTTCTTCATTCTGAATTTTTTCTTCAAACGAATCCCGATTGTATATGCTGACAGGATTCGACATATTCTTTCTCCAATTTTTAGCCAAATCTCTTTTTGCATGTTGAAAATAATACTTAGATAAGTATGTGATAAAATGGTAACTCTTTTTATCTGTAATACGTTCCGGATTAAAGCTGTTAAGAGCCTGCGGAATATACTTTTCTTTCATTTCTTTATAAAACTCTTCTATTGGTGGAATTATTACAGAGAAGGCTGATGTTTCTTCATAATCCATTTTACCTTCAAAAGTGGCACCTTCAGAAAGAATTTTGCGCAATGTAACATACAGCTTATTTATACTTTCTTTATATTTTTCGAAAAAGAAATTTATAGTTTCCTTTTTTATTTCGGCAAAATTTTCTGATGAAAGATTTTGTTTGTAGAATAATAACTTTTCGTAATCTTCAGAATATAATTTTTCTGCCATATTTAAAATTATATCACATTTTTTTGTTACATTTATAAAAACATGCCTATATTTCTTAATATAAAATCAATTTACAGGAAAATAATAATGACTGAAGCAGAAGATTGGAAATACAGCAGAGCTGATTTAATGGCGCATGTGAAAAAAACTGATGATGGCTGGAAGGCTTCAATCGGAAAAATAAAGCCAATTGGCGCAGGTTTTACAAAAAGCTTTGCTTCAAGAGAAGAAGCAATCCATTTTGTATTAGATTATTTTAGTAAGAAATTTGGAAAATAACAAAAATAAGCAAAAAAATAAAATATTTTAGGAAACTTTTTGCGGTCTTTTGGTATAAGTAGTACACAACACTGCCGATTTAGAAACCTACTTGCTGGCAGGGTTTAATAAACAAACAATAGCTAAAGGGAATAATCAATGCCTTTAAAATCACTTAACACTACCTCACCTTTTTATGCAGCTTCTTTGGAGCCTATTAACCAAGAAGCAGAACACGAACTAGCAGTTAGTATGCTTAACGGAGAATCAAATGCTCGTGATACTTTGATTCGCTCAAACCTCAGATACGCAATCAAGGAGGCTGCAAAGTACAAGTACGAAGACCTTGATTACGACGACCAGGTTTCCATCGCAATAAGTGGATTAATCAATGGTATTAATAACTTTAATCCCAACCTGAACACTAGAGTTATTACCTGCGCTACCTGGTGGATTCGAGCAGAGTTTAAATGTTACTACGAAAAGAAAGAAAAAGAAAAGGAATACAATTATTCAGAAGTTACCTGCACAGATGAACTTGAAAATTATCTTGCATCTCTTCCAGATTCAAACTCTCAGTCTCCAGAAGACAAAGCTATCTATGCCTGCTTTAAAGAAAGTTTTTACGAAAATGTCAAAAAGATTCCAGCAATCGAAAGAACTGTCTTTTTGATGTATAACGGTTTTTGCGGCTATTCAAAGAAAAACCTCACAGAAATTGGAAAGCTCTTTGGCAAAACAAAACAATGGGCCTGGCATAAATCACAAGCAGCAGAACGTTTTATGGCAAAATGGATGGCAGAATGGGTAGCATAGTTTTAGATTTTTTACGGAAGTATCCTGTAATGACCGTTTCAGTATTTGGCTCAATACTAGGAACAATTCTTACTTACCTTGCACCAGGCTTTACCTATTTTTATCTTAGTGCAAAAAAAGATTTTTGTCCCGGCAATCTTGGACTAACAGTTTTTGTACATGCTAACTGGGGCCATCTGCTAGGCAATCTTTTGGTAATGTTTGCACCAAGCATAATCTGTCAGATCAAATACGGCTGCAAAACTATTTTTATCCTGCTCGCTATTTTTTCACTTTATACAGGCTTATCTTACATTCCAAGAAAAATCTGCGGAGTTGGTTTTTCAGGCTGTGCCTATATGATGCTTGCAATGTTCTGCGTTTATGGTCATCATAAATGGGGATACATACTGTTAATCTTTTTCTTCATAGTAGCCTGCATTTCTGATACAGGAACTAAAAACGACAAACTGAATCACATTTCAGGCTTCGTTTTTGGAACAGCAGCAGGCTTACTGCTTCAGTGAATATGGGCTAAGCTTTTTATAGTCTATCAGCAGGTTCTTGTTTGACTTATTACCTAAACCGCCACTCATAGAACCTGCTTTATAGAAAGGCTCATACCAACAGGTAATTACACCTTCATTTGGTCCGTAAGCTCCAAGCATTGTTCCGTCCCCTGGTGTCATACAAGACTTAGCTTTCCAAAGACCATGAGCTTTTAAATTCTCAGAAATCTGATTCCCTGCAACTTTGCTGTCGCTAGTTTTTGCGTCTTTTACCAGGCGGATTTTCACTGTTCTGAAAGCTTGGTCATTGTTTTTGTCACCCTTTTTAAGTCGGAACTCAGAATATTTTTTGTAGCCCGGAAAGTTTCCGGTATAAAATGACAAGTCATAAAGCAGTTCAGAATCACTGGTTATATACTTGGAATGCCCCTCCTGATCCCATTTTTCCATAAAGGTGAGCCCGTTCCCGTATGTCAGTAAATAATTAACCGCCGAGGCATAGGTAAACATAAAGTAAAGTCCATACCCATCCTCTTCAGGAAAGTCATAGAATACATGCGTTTTGGTTACTTCTGTGGTATAACCATTAGCCCACACATAGCCTATATAAAAGCGCCCATTCGCAATGTAGTACATCAAAGGGCAATCAGCTTCATCGTTAAAGTTCTTTACCGAAGTTCCAGCAGAACCATCAGCTCCATTAAGCAATTTTGATTCAATAGCATAAGCCCAGCCAAACTTTTCTTTCCCGCTGCCACTCGTAAACTCATTCACAAAAATGCGCACAGTACCGGCCTCGTCGAACCAGATCTTGTCATAGTAACGCTGAACATGGTTCGTAACTTTTCGTTCAAGCACTAGCTGTTCTGCAAATAAGTTAGTGCAGAACAGCAGTGAGATGATTGTTGGAAGAAGAAAGTGTTTTTTCATAGTTTATACAATTAATTATATTCTATTTTGAATAAACATTCTTTTCATTCTTAAAATGAATTTTATACTCAAGATTTGAAAGGTCTTCCTTATCATAATCATATTCATCAGATGTGTAAAATATTTCTGTCCATTGCTCTTCTGTCCCTTCAAACTCAATTGTTTGTAGTGAAGTACAATTCACAAAAGCATCGTCTGCTATTAACTTAGCAGTTTTTGGAATGGATATAGATTTAAGCGATTTACAGTTCTTAAATGCATCAGTTTGTATTGCAGTAAGTCCATTTGGTATTAATATAGATGTTAGGGAATTACAATCAGAAAATGTATTAAAGTCTATTACTTTAATATTATCTGGTAGCCTTATAGTTGTAAGTGATTTACAATTCGAAAATGAATACTCCCCTATTTTGGTAACGCTATTTGGAATTTCAACGGATTTAAGCGATTCGCAATCACAGAACGCATTTTCTTCTATTTCACTAACACTTTCAGGAATAATAATAGACGTCAGAGATTTACAACCTTTAAATGCATAAGCACCTATTGTCGTGATGTTTTCTGGGATACCAAAAGATGTAAGTGCTGTACAAAGCGAGAATAGGGAATCGGGTATTTTAGTAACTTGCTTTGGAATATTAGCAGATACAAGAGATTCGCAACCACAGAATACATGTTCTTCTATTTCAGAAACTCCATCTGGAATAGTAACAGATTTTAAGGCTTTACAACCATAGAATGCAAACTGTCCTATTTTATTTACTTTATCCGAAATCTTCACCGTTGCTAGTGAGTCACAATCGGAAAATGCACTGCCCTCTATTTCAGTAACACTTTCTGGAATAATAACGGATTTTAAAGCTGTACAGTGACTAAATGCCTGATTCCTTATTGTAGTCACTCCATTTGGAATTTCAATAGATGCGAGTGCTGTACATTCTGCAAATGTTGCAACACCTATTTCTCTAATCCCCTTAGGAATATTAATTGATGTTAGGGATTCACATCCAATAAATGCATAGTCACCTATTTCGGTTGTACCTTCTGAAATAACAACTGTTGCGAGTAAATAACTATATGCAAAAGCATTCTTCCCAATTTTTTTAACACTATCCGGGATAATAATGGATGTAAGAGAACAATAAGAGAAAGCCCATTCTCCAATTTCTGTAACACTATCTGGAATCACAACCTCAGTTGCATTTTCATCACATTTTATAAGTACACCATTTTCAATTGTAAGCATAGTTTTTCTCCTTCTATTCTTTTCCGACTATTTTATTATTACTGCAGGGCGTTTATTTAGAGGCTGCCTACCTGGTTCATTTGAAATAATTAGGCCCTGATGTTTTTCGTCTTTAGAGAATACTAATTCAATTACCCATGGTTTATCATTCAGAACTGAAAAATCTTCACTGCGGATTTTTAATTCATTTTCATCGTAAGTGAATTTAGAGTCCTTATAGTAGTTTTCACGAAGCTTTTCTAAGGATTTAATTAAATCTTTCATGGCTTCTGCTGCTTCAGGTTTATTGCCATGTTCTATATCATAACGACTGTTCATTACATCTCTTACTCTGCGTACAAACATATCTGTTCCCATTCCAATTAGGGAACTGCCATCTGCCATAATCCATGAAACATATTTTTTGCCTGTTCCAAGGGCACGCTTACCCTGCTTAAAGACAAATGTTTCGGTTTCATTCTGCATAAAATCTCTACCAATAGATCTGACCAAACTGCTGATTGATGAAGCATTTGGATACATAAGAGCCAAAACAATTAAATCATAAAGCTCTGGCATTTTTGGATGATTCTTTTCGAGGAAGCCTTTTATATCAGCCATTTTCTTTTTTAATTCGTCAACATAGTCATCTGAAAGATTTATAACCTCTGGTTCCGGCGCTGGTTCTTCTGGTTTTCCCTTGTAATTATAATATGGCTGCAATTCTGAAATAAGAAGTCGTTTTGCAAGAATCAAATCAAATCTTTCACTACCAGCTTCCTGATAGCATACGTAAATATCAAAAAAATCTTCTGGGTCTTTATTTTCTTTTTTTAATTTATTGATTTCTTTTAGCAAATCATTTGTTTCTTTACGACCCGGACATTTAAAAATATTTTGATTGAGAGCCGAAGTTAAACTTGTAAAAGCATTTCCAATATAAATCTTATCAGGTTCGTTCTTATTTACGATTTTGTATAAACCAGGCCTTTCTTCTACATCGCTAAGCTTACCAACTTTTACGAAATTGATTGATTCAACATTTTCCCACATAAATTCAAATGCTCCTTTTTCTTTGAAAATAATTATAGGTACTAAAATGATTATCGTCACCATAATTTAATTATTTGCATGGCTAAAAATGTTTGTCATTTTTCTGGTGGCTTTTGAGCGGGCTTTACTTTTTTGATTCATCCACACATTTCGGAGTTTCTTTATTGGCTTTCAGACCATCTTGCGTTCAAGTCCGAGCAGATTCCGCTTGTTGAGCAGCTAAAGACGCACCTCGAAAAACTTAAAATTGAAAAATAAAAGACACAGATGAACGCGTATAGTTGCAGATTGTTCGCCGACAACATAGAAAATCACTCGCCGTAAGCCAGCGACAGTTTGTAAGAGTCAAACTCCCGCTCCGCTCGCAATTCATCTGAAAGCACACCCGCTTTTTCGAGCAATTCCACCGCGTTCAACCTGCACTGACCGCACACGCTTGCTTCCACGATAAGCGAAAGCGGCAAAAGGCAATCCGCTGTGGTGTTCGTGTGGTGTTCGCTTCAAAAATATCCAAGACCGTAATACCTGCGTGATGAAAATCGTGAGGTTTTGGCTGTTTGGCAAGTTTTTTCGCAATTTTCTCGCCATCGCCCTCGCGGTAATTCTCTTTGAGCAAATCAAGATAGAAAAACGCGTAATCGTCGCTTTTAAGGGCATTTTCCGCGATTTTGCGGAGTTCGGGAAGAGAGAACGGCGTTAGCACATCGACGAGCTGGTCGTTGTACCAAGTGTTTTTGCGAGCTGAAAACAAGGGGAGCAATTTGCGCGGGTCGTCAGGGAAAATGAGTCTCCAGAACGGAGCAAAAAGGCTAAGATAGCCGATTCTGTTTTTCTTCGTTTTTTGTTCGAGCAGCTTTTTTGCAAAGTATTTTACTTCGTCATCGCTCAGCGCTTTTCTAAGTTTTCGAGGAACAATCTTGTTTTTTTCGACGAGCGCTTTTACTTGCTCAAACGCGCTTTTGTTGCTTTCTCTGTGTTTTTGGTATTCTTCACGGTGTTTTGTTGTTTCTTCAATTCGAGCCAAAAATGCCTTGATTTTCTCGTTGGATTTTGCCCGCTCCGTAAGCATTTTCTTCGCTTGTTCGCCATCAAGTCCGTGAACGCTGTAAAAAAGATAATCATCTATCTTCTGAACTTTCTTTGTCGCGCAAAAAAATCTCGCCACGCCGCTCCGCAACTTTCGCAAGTCCCTCAAAGCCCAAAAGCTCAATGATTGATTCACTAGCAAAGCTGTGCAAAAGCTCATAATCATCACATTCTTCAAAGCGTTTTAGCAAAATATCTCCGACTTTTGAAAAGCCTTCTTTTGAAATCTTTGCCGCAGTAATAAAAAAATGCAAGAAATCCCAGTCATCGCTGATTTTATATCGTTCTAAAAGCTCGGTTATGCTCAAAACCACGGCGTTCTTTTGCTCTTGATTAAGCTCTCTGAAGAATTGCAGTGTATATTCGCTCCTCTCGCCCTCGCATTGCGGGTCGTAAGCGTAATTGTGCAAACACAAGTCCAAAACAGCTTTTGAAAAATCGAGTTGCTGGTTCTCTTTGAATATCAAAAACGCTTTTCCGCGTCCTTTTTTCGCATACTTTTTGAATTCACTCAAAATCTTTTGCTTTTGGCTCATTTTTAGCTCAATCCTTCTGCAATGTCGTTTAGCGTTTGTGAAGCCGTTGAGATTTGGTTCGTCGCTTGTGTGAAGCTTTCAACGCCAGAAGAGATTTGCTTTAGCGTGATGAGGATTTGCTCCGTTGCGATTGTCTGTTGCTTTATGATTTCGGTGATTTTCTCAGCGCTTTCCGTGGTGATTTCGCTTGCGTTTTTCATACTTGCAAACTTGTTTTCGAGCAACTTTGCGCTTTCAACGCCACCTGCGATTTTCTCCGTGCCGTTTTCGCTCATCAGAATAAGAGAGTCGCTGCTTTTTTCGATTTCGCCGATTTTGCCCTTAATCTCTTTTGTTCCGTCGATGATTCCGTCAGCAAGACGGCGGATTTCACTTGCGACGATGTGAAAGTTTTTGCCGGCAGCGCCTGCGCTTGACGCTTCGAGTTCTGCATTGAACGCGATAATCTTCGCTTGGTCTGCAACGCTGTTGATGAGTGTAACGATGTCCCAAATGTTCGAAATTTTCTCGCCGAGTTCCTTTATTCCGTCGATTGTGAGCTTGTTTGCTTCGGCGATTTTGTGCAATTGCGACACAGTTCCCGCGATTAAGTCCACGCCCTCTGCGATGTCGCCATTTGTTTTCAGTGCCAGAGACGAAACGTCGGTGATTTTCTTTGAAATATCCTCGCTCAGCGAAGTACAATCTTCCATCGTCGAAACAATTTCTTTGACTGCCGCGCTCTGCTCTTGCGCCGTGTGTGCGTTCTCCTTCGCAGACACCACGAGATTTTGCGTTTCGTTGTAGATGCGCTCTCCGATGCCTTTCTCGCCCTCGCGCATACCTTTTATCATCGAGACATTGACGACTGAGGCAAAAATGCTGAACACAAAAAGAATGAGGACAAACAAAATGATATTTCGCATCGTTGCGCCAGAAAAATCAGTAATCGGACCTTCAGCAACAAGATACCAAGGCGTTTCTCCAATACGTCCCGAAGCAAAATAGCGTCCGTCTGAAACAAAAGCGTGCCTCTGCCCGTCAAGATATTCCGAAGCGGATAAATGCGAATCGTCAAAATAGTTTGCTGTCGTAATCTTTGACTCGTTTTCGTTCGTCAAATATGTTCCGTCTGAAAGAACCATGTAGATTTTTCCGTGTTCCGAAACCGAAACCGTCGAAATCATATCCGCCATATCTTTCATCAAAAGGTCAACAGCAACAACTCCTGCAAAATCTCCGTCAGCGTCCAAAACCCTTTGAGAAAGACTCACGCATAAGCCTCCCGTCATATCGTCGATGTACGGGCTTTCATAGCAAAGTTCGTCAGTGTCTTTGCTTTGCATAAACCAAGGGCGCTTTTGAGGAATCCAATCTTCAGGCGGAGTCCAATCCGAAGAATCAACGTAAAATCCGCCTTGCTCAAAGCGGGATTTCGCCGTCGAAAAATAAAATGAAAGCGAATATGTGATGTTTTCCGCAAATCCGTGAACAAGCTCGTTGAGAACGTTCTCTTCTTGCTCGAATCGGGCGAGAACAACAAAATCCTTGATGTTTATGAGAGCGGGCGCAATGTAATCCGTGATTTTTCCGCTTAGTTCAGTGATTGCGCCTTCTGATTGGCTTATTACAAATCGTTTTGTCTGAAAATTAAACACAGCAAGAAAAACAAAACCTGAAACAAGTGTTACCAACAGCAGCGGCATAAGCGCGCCGAAGAACAATCGCCTCAAATTCATTTTTCCATTCTCATCTTTTTGCTTTGACATCGAATTCTTTCCCCTTATTTTTCCTATTATGCTTCTATTTACCGTATTGTTCAATATAGAAAAGGCAATAAAAAAGTTGAGTTTGCTTCCTTTTTGCTCGGGGAGATAAAATTCAAGTTGAGTTTGCTTCCCTGAGTGATTTTCTTCAATACTCATTCAATAATTCACTTCCTTTTGCAAATTCCTTTCAGACTCATTCAATACTTTACTTCCTCGCGAGAAATCCTTAAAGACTTATTCAATAAATCGCTTCCTTTTCAAAAATCCGACTAAACTCAACTTTTTTTCTAGGTGTCATTCTGAGCGGAAATTACAAAAAGTTCCTTAGAAATAACAGAATAAAAATCGAAAATATGATAAGATTCGTTTGATTTTTGGGAGGGATTTTATGAAAAAGATTTTTTCAATCATTGTTTTTTTGTGCGCGACGGCTGTTTTTTCACAAAGCGTCGGCTCTGTCATTGAGTTTTCGGGCGAGGATTTTTCGGGAAACAACGTCGGCTCAGAGCTTTTTTCTAAAAACAAAATCACGATGATTAATGTTTGGGGCACTTTTTGCGGGCCTTGTATCCGTGAAATGCCTGACTTGGCAAGAATAAGCGAATCACACAAGAATAGTGGTGTTGAAGTGGTCGGCGTTGTTATTGATGTTACCGACAGAAAGGGAAACGTCAATGTTCGACAAAAGGCAAATGCTGAAAAAATCGTTTCACAGACGGGCGCGGATTACAAGCATATCGTTCCGTCTCAGAAAATGATTTCGTCGGTGCTCAAAAACGTTCAGGCTGTTCCGACGACGTTTTTTGTTGACAGCACAGGAAAGGTCATTCATTCAGTGATTGGTGCGCGCGACGAAAAAGAATGGCAAAAGCTCATTCAGTCTATTTTGGCTTCAAAAACAAAATGATTTCATCAAAAAAACGCCTCATTCTTCCTTTTGTCTTCTTAGTTTTTGCACTTTTCTTTGTTGTCGCAGGCGTTCTGAGAGGGGAAGCCGAAACGGTGTTTCTGAAAGCGACAAGAATCTGTCTTGAATGTATCGGGATTGGCTGATGCGAGGAAAATCTCAAAACAAGTTGCGGCTTTTTGTCCAAGCCGCTTTTTGTGCGCTATCGAACGGATATGTTTTAGGCTTTTCGCGAAAAGAGATTTTCGAGGGAGCGACAAAATATATCTGTGCGCCTGGTCTTAATTGCTATTCTTGTCCTGCCGCTGTTTTTTCGTGTCCGATTGGCTCATTGCAAGCAGTTTTGTCGAGCCGCGATTACAAAATATCGCTTTATGTAATCGGGCTTTTGACAGTTTTTGGCGTGTTTCTTGGGCGTGCTGTTTGTGGCTTTTTGTGCCCGTTCGGTCTTTTGCAAGATTTGCTTTTCAAAATCCCGTTTGCAAAAAAAATTCGACGGCTTCCGAAAGATGGCGCTTTGCGGTATTTGCGTTTTTTCATTCTTGGAGTTTTCGTCATTCTTTTGCCGCTTTTTGTTGTGGACATCACGGGCTTGGGGGAGCCGTGGTTTTGCAAGTGGATTTGTCCTGCTGGCACACTTGAGGGCGGAATTCCGCTCGTGCTGCTCAACAGCGCTATGAGAGGCGCAGCAGGGTTCATTTTTCGCTGGAAGATTGTGATTTTGGCGCTGACATTGCTTTTGTCTGTCGTGATTTATCGCCCCTTTTGCCGGTATGTGTGTCCGCTTGGTGCTATTTACGGCGTTTTTAACAAGATTTCGTTTTATCGTTTCAAAGTCGATGAGGAAAAATGCACGAAATGCGGTGCGTGTCAAAAGACTTGCAAACTCGATATTCCTGTTTGGCGCAATCCTAATAGCGCCGACTGTATTCGCTGTGGCGAGTGCAAGGCGATTTGCCCTCATAGCGCGATTTCTGTCGGGATTTAGCGTTTGGGGCGAAAAAAAGCGCATCGCACGGGTGGGAGGATGTGCAATGCGCCAAAATATCTTATAAAACCTCTTATGCAAAAAGTTCTTTCAGTGCTTCTTTTGAGCAGCCGCCGACTTTCTGGTTCACAGCCTGACCGCCTTTGAAGACGATAAAACACGGAATGTTCATAATGCCGTATTTTTGTGCAAGTTCTTCCTCATCATCAACGTTGACCTTGCCGATTTTTACACTATCGCCCATTTCGTTAGCGAGGTCTTCGATGACAGGTCCCATCATTTTGCAAGGACCACACCAAGGCGCCCAGAAATCTACCAAAACTGGCTTATCTGATTCAAGAACTTCGCTCTGGAAGTTCTGTTCTGTCAATTGAATACTCATCTTATTCCTCCGTGAATTGAAATTAGATTGTATACAATTAAGATAACAATAGATTGTATAAAAAGCAAGCAAAATCATGTTTTATACAATCTATTTTCTTGTTATTACGTTTTGCATAAGTTTTGAAAAAGACTTTATATTTTTGTGTAGAAACTTATTAATGAAAAAAGATATTATAAAAGCATGAAAAACAAGATTGCTAAAACAGCATTTATTTTGAACATTATTGGATTGATTTTTGTTGTGATTATCAATTTGACAGGCTTTGACATCAGCCATATTGAGAACAACAAAATCGCGTTTGCTGCATTTCTGGCACTTGCGGGCTTTGCTCTGCTGCCTCCGCTCGTGTACGGCGTGTTGTACCTGCTTGGTGTTGCGGCTTCGGAGGATTATATGTTTATCTCCAGCGTTGCAAACCTTTTGACCTGTATTGTGATTTCTATTGCCAAAAGTCGAAGCAATTTTATTCTGTTGTTTTTGTATTTTGGTGTTTATGCTGTTTTTGTGCTTATCAAACACAGAGCAAAAATCACCAAAAAGCACGTCATTCGCGTTCTGCTTGCGCTCTTGGCTGTGGGAGCGGTTCATGTTGCGCTCAAAATCGAGAATATTATCCGCGATGTGAAAATCACAAAATACGACGTGCAGGGCAATTTAATCAGTTCTCAAAGCAGTGGCTTAAAAACGCTTTACGAATACCAGAACGGCAGGCTTTTCAAAGAAATTCGGACTTGGGAAAAAGACTATCCAATAACTGTTTTTGAGTATGACGAAAACGGCAACAAAATCTTTGAGAAACGAGTTTCCGAGAACGGCGAAAGCGAAAAAACTGGAGCGATGTTCAAATACAACGAAAAAAATCAGCTTGTTATGACTTGGAATGATTGGAGCAAAACTTATAAATATTATTTCTACGACGAAAAAGGGCAGGAAATCAAAAGAGTTTATGACGACAAAGAAACGCTTTTTGAGTATGACGAAAACGGCAATGTGATAAAGCAAACTGAGCCTGACGGAATGATTTTCCGTTCTGAATACGACGAAAACGGAAAGTTGATTCGCAAAACTGATTATGACGGCAAAGTCTGGCATTTTGAGTACAACGAAAACGGAATGCTTGCAAAACGGTTTTGTGACACTGAGATTTATGAAGTTGAATATTTTGAGGACGAGCCAGAGAAAAAACGCCGTGAAATCCGCAAAGTTTTGGGCGATGACGGGGTGCTTCAAACTGATTTTGAGTTTGCTTTTGACCATGAAGGCAACCGAATAAAATTCAAAGATTGTAATGGCACAGAGCGGTATTTTTATCCGACGTTCTGCACAAAGAGGAAAGACGGCAGCGTAAAAACAAAGCGCGTTTACAAAATCAAAATCGGCTGGTAAAACTCGGAGGCAAAATTATGTTGCTTTTTCTTTTTTTCGCGGTATTTGCGATTTTTCTTCCATATTTTTTGCTGAAAGGCAGGGCGGAGCAGCTGTATTTCAAAATCGTGCTGTTTGGCACAAACGCCCTTTTGCTTGGCTTAACGATATTTTCCTTTCAGATTTCGCGGGAAAGCGTTTATCTTTTATTGCTGTATTACTTGCTTTCGGCACTCATCATTCTTGTCAATTTCTGGCTTGTCGTTTTTGATTGCATAAAACGCAAGTCGCTAAAAGAAATCCGCTGTTTTCTCCCGATTTTGCTTTCCGCGCTGCTTTCGTTCGGCATGCTGAAAATCGACTTGTCCGAGCGGATTTCGCTTCTGTTTGAGTTTGGCGCGTACAAAACCGAACTCGACGACTATGTTTTCAACGGCAAAAAGTCTGAGAAAATCAGTGAGTTTGGGAAATATTCGGGGATTGTCTGGACTTCTGCGGGCTATTACAGCGTAATCGTCTACGACAAAAACAACAATCTGGATTTGCTTTTCAAACAATCGCGCTCTCAATCACAATCAACAGGGCGCAACGAGGATTTTGACCAGTCGTTCGCCAATTCGTTGGACAGCGTTCTCAAAATCCAAGACAATTATTTTAGATGCAAATTTCATACGGAGGATTTATTCAAATGATTTTTTTTAGAAAAACAGTGTTGTTTTTTCTTGCGCTTTTCTCGATTGCAAGCGTTTTTGCTGACGAGCCAAATCAGTCCAAAAAGATTGTCCCGCCGATTTTTGAGCACGATGATTTTATGCAGTTGGATTTTTACACGAGCGACAACAAGGATTTTGTGAACGACAGCGAGACTGCAATTCAAATCGCCGTTGCAATTTGGTCTGCTGTTTATGGCAAAGACAAAATCGAGAAACAAAAGCCGTACACTGCAATCGAGCACGAAGGCTTTTGGTATGTCAACGGCAGTTTGCCCAAAGGATATGAAGGCGGCGTGGCTCACATCAAAATCCGCAAAAAAGACGGCGCGGTCATGGGCTACATTCACACAAAATAGATTTTTGGAACGAAGGAGCGCCAGTCAAAAACGTGAAATGCACGAATGGTGAAACTGCAATATCCTAGAATTGTCACCCTGAACTTGTTTCAGGGTCTATGCTTCGACTTCGCTCAGCAACTGCAGATGCTGAAACAAGTTCAGCATGACAAATGGAGGAAAAATGAAAAAATTGATTTTGATTTTAACATTACAAATTTCGCTGACTCTAGCCGCATTCGGAAAGGAAGATTTCGAAATCAAGGAAAAAATCAGCGCGGGAACGGTTCTTGTGATGAACAGAGGCCCGTGCACGGAAGAGCGGTTCGTGTTCACTTCGGAATCTGCGGGAATTTATCAGAAATTCTCTGTGGAATTTTGCAAGGAAAGCGAAGAAAATCCCTTTGGAATAATGCACAGAAAAAAAGGCGAGGACAAAGCTTTTGTCTACGACGGAAAAACTGGGCGCGTAAAAGTAGACGGCGATGAAATGTGCGGAGTGCTTGTCTATATCCCAGAAAAAAAATCGTGGTTTATGTACGATGATTCCGTCGTGTTCGTTCGGGCAGCCTTAAAAGCGCGGAAACTTGCGAGTGCGTGGGAAGAAAGCCGATTTGACAAGCCGAAGTTTATATTTTTCAGCGACGGAAAATGCAGAATCGATAATATTGACGGCACATACACCGAATCGAACGGTATTTTCTGCGTCACAAACGAGTATTCGCAAAATTTTCACTATTTTTTGCAAACTTCAGATGCGCTTTATAGGGGCTTTGGCTATTTGAGCGAGCAAACGGAGAAAAACTGAAAACTACCCGTCACCCTGAACTTGTTTCAAGGTCTATGCTTTGACTTCGCTCAGCAACCGCAGATACTGAAACGGGTTCAGCATGACAAACGGCGGAAAGCACGATGTTTCGGCTCTGCACAACGTTCTGCTTTTTGATTATGGCACTTTTGAAGAAATCGGCTGGGTGTATTAGGGCTTTCCTTAACATAAGGAAAGTGGCAATTTCCAAAAACGGCGTTCCTTATTTTAAGGAAAGGCAGATTTGCAGAAAGCCAGAAATCCTTATTTTGAGGAAAATCGCCCTTGCAAAAGTCGGCTTTCCTTATTTTGAGGATTCGCGGTTTTCCAAAAAGTCATCGTTCCTTACAATAAGGATTGCCCAAATTTCAAAAAAGCCAGAATCCTTACGGCAAGGAAGGCGGCTTTTATTGAGGTTGAGCCTGTTGAAAACACCTGTCATTGGCGAACTCGTTTCAAAATCCATGCTTCGGCTTCGCTCAGCAAACACAGATGCTGAAAACAAGTTCAGCATGACGCATGACAAACGGAGGAAAAAATGTACGTAAAACTCATCCAGCCCAAAATGCTGCGCCGTCCGATGGACACGGGCTTAAAAGCCAGAATGGCACCGCCTTTGGGGCTTCTTACAATCGTCAGTATTCTAAAAGACAATCACAAAGTTGTTCTTGAAAATGAAAATATCGAAAAAATCAATTTTGACGACAAGCCTGATTTGGTCGGCATTTCGGTTACGGTTGATGTTCTGAACCGCGCGATTGAAATCAGCAGGAAGTTCAGGGAAAAGGGAATTCCTGTCGTTGCGGGAGGAATCCAGATAACGAGCGCGCCGGATTTTATTCCGCAAGACGCGTTTGATTCACTCTGCATCGGGGATGCGGAAGGAACTTGGCCAGAAATCATAAAAGACGCGCAAACGCAGAGCTTAAAGAAAATCTACCGTTGCAAAGAAAATTTCAGCGCGGACGAAATAGTTTCCCCAGCTTATGATTTTGTAAAAAAATCCAAATATTTATACACGAACATCGTTCATACAAGCAGGGGCTGTCCTTTTCGTTGTGATTTTTGCTATAACAGCTCAAAAAATCACAAATACATAAACCGAAATATTGATGATGTTCTTGCAGACATAAAGAAAATAAATTTGCGGCACATAATGTTCATCGATGACAATTTTATCGGGAATCCTGCATGGACAAGAAAATTCCTTGAAGAGCTGAAGCCCTTAAAAATCAAGTGGAATGCCGCTGTTTCAATAAATGTCGCGAACGACGGCGAGCTTTTGGATTTGATGAAAGAAGCTGGCTGCAAAAGTCTTTTCATCGGATTTGAGAGCATAAACCCTTCGTCCATTTCAAACGTGCATAAAGTTCAGAACAACATCAAAAACTATGAGAACGCGATTTCTGAAATCCACAAGCGCGGAATTATGATTCACGGAAGTTTTGTCTTCGGGCTTGACGGCGACAGCACGGAAACATTCAAAACGACGCTGGACTGGATTGTAAAAAACAAAATCGAAACCGTGACCTCGCATATTCTCACGCCATATCCCGGAACGAAAGTTTACGAGGAACTGAAAAAAGCGGACAGAATCACATCGACGGATTTTTCAAAATATAACACGGCGCACGTTGTTTATAAGCCCAAAAATATGAGCGCAGAAGAATTGTACGAGGGCTATCTTTGGATTTACCGCAACGTCTACAGCCTCAAAAATATTTTGAAGCGGCTTCCCGACTGCAAGGAGCAAAGAGCCGCTTATCTTACATTCAACTTGTTTTATCGTAAATACGGAAAATTCACTGATTTTTTGTGTAAAATAATCTCATACAAACTCGTCGGCAAAATTGCGCAGCTGGCAGGAAGATATTTGTAGCGGTTACAGATAAAAACGGAGGAGAAATGAAAATAATTGACAGAAACTACGATTATTACGATTATCTTTGGCAACAGAACGGCGATGACGAAGTTGTTTTTGACAGGCGCGGTTCAGTGCTTCTTTCAAAGAAAGTTCTTTGCGACGCAATCAATTGTGGCGACGGCTGCTATCGAATTGTCAACGGGAAAAAGAGATTTATCCCGCTTTTTCCGTACAATTTTTTTTCGTGGGAGAAAAAGAGCGGAGAACCGTTTCTTTTGATTGTGCTTGCCGCAGGTTTTAACTTTTTCGTGATAAAATTGAAGCAGCTCCGCTATGAAAATTATTTGCTTCTTGATTTTTCAATGGAATTGATTTGCTCGCGGAAATGGTACGAATACAAAGGCGAGCCGCTGAATTTGTACACGGTCGACTCTCGGGCTTTTGCGGTGGACAAACTTTCGGCGGAAGAGTGGCGCAAGGCGAATTTGTCAAACTGCAATTTTCGTCCGCTTCTAAATCTTTCTGGTGAGCTGGAAAGATGTCCAATCCCGATTTTGCGCGGCGCGGGCTTTGCTTCGATTATTCCGCCCGAAGAGATTTATTGCGGAATTGACGAGTATCTGCTTGCTTCAAAAAACGATGTGAGCATTGAAAGCGAAGGTCTTTCGGACGTTGACAAGGCTGTGAACCACGGGTTTGACAAACGAACTTCATTCAGAAATGTAAAATGAAAATGCCCGTCATTGGCGAACTCGTTTCGGAATCTATGCTTCGACTTCGCTCAGCAAACACAGATGCTGAAACAAGTTCAGCATGACGCATGACAAACGGAGGAAAAAATGAAGAACTTGCTTTTGACTCACGGCAACATCAGAAAATCCAAAAAACTGCGGCATTATTTTCTTGATTTTGGCGACGAGCGTTTTCAAAAAGATTTGGCTGAATATTTTGAGCGGATAAAATCCGAAAGTGAGCTTTTGAAGATTTATGACAACCTGCACGACTCAAAGTTCAAAATAATCGAAGAACGAAACAAAGTGATTTTTGATTTGAATTTGGCTCAAACAGGTGAGGCGGCGCGGCTGATTTTTGACGGCGGAAAAATTGTTTCGTTCAACTCCGTCAAGCAGAATGGGCATATCTCGCGCTTAAATAAAAACGTGATTGCTAAAGAATACGGCTACGAGGACATTTATTCTGAGTTTGGGAAAAAATATTTTTCGCTGGTGTTTTTTTATTACGAAAAGCAAAAGCACGGGCGTTCATCAACAGCTCTTTTGACAATCCAATACAAAAGTTTGAGGGTGGAAAAATGAACATTGAAAATAATTTTGCAAAAATAGTGTTTGCATATTTGCTTTTGAACATTGTTTTGTATTTTTTTGAAAAATACACGAGCAAATTGCGCCGCGTTCACAAAATCCTGTCGCTGATTCACACGGCACTGTTGTGGCTCATCGCCTGCGGCTATGTGTATTTGCAAAAGCCTCTGTTTGTGCTTATTCCAATTATTTTGCTTTTGTTTGAGTATGTGATTGTCTGGGCTGTTCGCACGGAACTCAGCGATGACGAACTGGCAATGCTGGTTTGTGTTCGGGGCGGATTTTTGTTCTCGCAGAAAACAAAGAAAAAACTGAAGCTTTTGTTTTTGGAACTTGTAACATTCCCGATTTTTTATTTTGAAAAATCGTGGTTTTATGAAAAACTGCAAATAAAGATGGAGGAAAGATGAAACTACCCGTCATTCCGAACTCGTTTCGGAATCCATGCTTCGACTTCGCTCAGCAAACACAGATGCTGAAAACTTGTTCAGCATGACGCATGACAAACGGAGGAAAAATGAAAAAACTGATTTTGATTTTCTTATTTTGCGTGATTTTTGCAGCGTGCCAAAAACAAATTGACTTCGACGCGCAAAAATGGCAGAAAGGCAAAAGCCGCTACCAAATGACGACTTCGCTTATTGCCAAGCTGGACGCGGAAAAGCCGAACAAAACCGAAGTTCTGTCTTTGCTCGGTCGTCCTGCATTGGAGGAGCGCGTTCTTGAAAAAGAGATTTCGTATTTCTTGAAAGCGGACGGCTTTATAAGCGGCTGGGAGCTTTGTATTTATTTTGATGACAACGGAAATTATAAATCAGCGGAAGTCAGCTATTTCGACTGATTTTCGCAAAACGGAGGAAAAATGAAAAAGATATTTTTTGCACTGCTTTATATGCTTGCGCTCTCGCTTTTGAGCGCAAAGTCGCTCGTGCCTAACGTGCTGCATTTTGCTGAAGTCGTCAAAAAGAGCGAATACACAACATACGCGGATTTTGAGAGCGAATTGAATTACAACACAATCGACGCGCCGCACAGCGAAAAAGAGGAGTTCCACCCCGATTTCGTCGAGCTCACCAAAAAGCAAAACCTTTATTGCACGCCGATTCACCTTGACGGCATAAAAGACAAAATGCTTTCGATGATGAGCCTTGAAGGAAGTGGCGGCTTTGCGTATTTTCGCATTTTCCGCTTTGACAAAAAGGCGAAGAAGTGGAAGATTTATTTTTCGGCGAACGGCGCAAAAGGCGAGTGCGGCTTGGTTTATCCCGTGCAGAACAAAAAAGAAACGCTTTTTCTTGAAATCGAGCGCGACTTTGACACAAAGCGCCTTTCTTCATACAAACTGCTTTCCTTTGACGCAAAAAATCGAGCGTGGAGAAAAATCGCCTCGGCGCATTCCCGCTACAGCTACGATTTGACAGATGAGCAACAGCAATGGATTAGCGCCGAGAGAATCGAGCAAATGGCAGCGTTCGACTATTCGTTTTTGGGCATCTCTGGCGACCACGTGCAAAAAATCGAGCGCGAAATCGAAGACAAAAAAATCGTTGCAGAACTTTATTGGACTTCCGTTGCACGCCTTCCGTCGAATTACACGATAAAAATCTTCAAAAGAGAGCGGGAAGTTTTCAAAACAAGCGGGAAATCTTTTGAGGACGAAAAAGAACTTTTTGCGCTTTCGAGTGTCCAGTGGGGTTTCGACATCGTTGAAAAAGACTCAAAGCCGTATCTTGTTTTTATCGGAATGGGTAATTCTGGCGAAAGCAGCGCCTGCACAAGCGAGGATTTTTGGCTCACCGCGCTTGATTTGCGCTCTCTTGAAGTTGTTCACCACAGTTTTGTGAAATCAAAAATCTCATTTGAGCAAGAATATTTTTGACGCATGACGAATGGAGGAAAAATGAAAATTGAACACGTTGCGCTTTATGTTTGCGATTTGGAAAAAGCGAAAGATTTTTTTGTTGAGTATTTGGACGCAAAGGCGAATGACGGATATTTCAATCAAAAGACTGGATTTCGCTCATATTTTTTGACTTTTGATTCAGGCGCTCGCCTTGAGATTATGACACGCCCTGAAGTCGTGGACAGCGAAAAAGAGCCGTTTCGCACTGGCTGGGCGCATTTGGCGTTCAGTCTTGGAAGCGCGGAGGCTGTGGACAAGTTGACGGAGAAACTTTCGCGTGCGGGATTTTGTGTTCAAAGCGGGCCTCGAACCACGGGCGACGGATATTACGAGAGCGCAATTGTCGCGATTGAGCAAAATATTATCGAGCTGACAGTTTGAAGTTTTGAAAACAGCGCTCGGAACATTTCCGAAAGGCAAAAAAATGAAAAGTGAGCGCTCGGAAAAATCCCGAAAGGCAAAAAGATGAAGAGACAGCGCTCGGAACGCTTGTGAAGGGCAAAAAGATGAAAGGAGAGCGTTCGGAACATTTCCGAAGGGCAAAAAGATGAAGAGCCAGCGTTCGGAACACTTGTGAAGGGCAAAAAGATGAAGAGATAGCATTCGGAACACTTGTGAAGGGCAAAAAAATGAAGAGACAGCGTTCGGAACTCTTCTGAACGCCAAAAAAACGAAAAGTCAACAATCGGAAAAATTCTGTAGAAAATTATAGGCGAGTTTGGTAGAATGAAAATCGTTATCAAGATATTTAAGGGGCACATAAATTGAGAATTTGCAAACTTGGAGAAGATGTACTTCGCGAGCAGGCTCAGCCTGTTGCTGAGGTTACGGACGAACTTCGTTCTGTTTTTAACGAGATGTTTGAGACGATGATTAGCGCTAACGGCGTTGGGCTTGCAGCTCCTCAGGTTGGGATTTCTCAGCGCTTTTTTGTTATCATCGCCGACGATGATGTTCGCCGTGTTTTTGTGAATCCGCAGATTGTTTACAAGAGCGACGATTTGACGAGTTACGAGGAGGGTTGTCTTAGTATTCCTGGCGTTTACGAGGATATTATGAGACCGTCGAAGGTTACTGTTCAGGCGCTCAACGAGAACGGAAAGCCGTTCACGCTCGAAGCCGACGGAATGCTTGCCCGAATTATCCAGCACGAATACGACCATCTTGACGGTGTTCTTTACATTGACCGCGGAGATGAGCAGTTCAAGGAAAAGACTGTCGAGCAGTTCAAGAAGAGAGCTGAGCGTGCAGCAAAGAAAGCCGAGGAAAAAGAGCGCAAGCAAAAAAGCATTGCGGCAAAAATCGCTGCAAAGAAAAAGGGCGGAAAATAGATGCTGAAAGTTTTTTATGCGGGAAGTCCTGAGCCGAGTGCGGCTGTTTTGCGCTCCCTTGTTGAAAACGCGAAAGGCTTTGAGGTTGTCGGTGTTTTGACGAATCCGCCGAGCGCAAAAAAGCGCAGCAAGGAATTGACTGCGACTGCTGTTGCTGATGTCGCTTCCTCTTTGGGGATTCCTGTTTTCACTCCAGAGCATTTGGACAGCGCTTTCCGCGCTCAGATTGAAGGGCTCAACGCTGACATTTTCGTTTGCTTTGATTACGGTCATATCTTTGGACCAAAATTCCTTTCGATGTTCGCTCTTGGCGGAATAAATCTTCATCCGTCTCTTTTGCCAAAATATCGCGGTTGCACTCCTGTTCCTGCGGCAATCCTCTCAGGCGACGAGAAAACTGGCGTTTCATTGCAAAAAATATCTCTTGAAATCGACTCTGGCGACATTTTGGACTGTCGCGAAATCACTCTTTCAGGAACTGAGACAACTGAGAGCCTTATGGCATCTGACGGCGTTGTCGTGAAAAATGGCATCGAGATGATTTCTTCGCTTCTTGAAAAGATTGCGTCGAGTGAGAGCAATGGCGCTTTCACGCTTCCTGAGGGAAAGAAGCAGGAAGGGGAAGCGAGTTACACGCCTTTCATCGAAAAAAGCGACGGAAAAATCGATTGGAATCGCTCGGCTTGTGAAATCGACAGGCAAATCAGAGCGTACACGCCTTGGCCAACGTGCTTCACAGAGAACGGCGGAAATGTGCTGAAAATACTTGAGGCGCACGTTTTCTCTGGCGATGTTTCAAGTCTTGGCGACACGAATAGCGCTGCAAACGGCACTGTTATCGCGCTTTTGAAAAACGACGGCATTATCATAAAATGTGCTTCTGGCTTTTTGAGCGCGACGGTTTTGCAGTGGCAGGCGAAGAAAGCCGCTGATTACAAGGCTTTTGCGAATGGTGCAAGAGGCTTTGTCGGAAGTGTTTGTTGTTGAAAAGCAATGAAGTTCTAGCGATATATTTTTTTGAGGAAAAGTTATTTTTTTATGGAAGAAATTAACGAATTGAAAAATCAAAACAGACACCCTGTTTTTACGTTCTTCTTTGCGGCTTTGAGCGCAGTTTTGCTTATGGGCGTGATTGCTCTTGCAGTGTTCGCGCTTGCGGTGCGCGGCAAAGAGGAAGTCCTTGTTCCGAATGTCACAGGAAAGGAGCTGACGGCGGCGTTGCAGGAAATGCAGCAGAAGGAACTTTATGCGAAGGTGCTTTTGCGCTACAGCGACAACGCTGAGGAAAAAGGGCATATCCTTGAGCAAAATCCTAAAGGCGGCGCGATTGTGAAAGCGGGAGAGCGCGTGACTCTCACTGTGTCGCGTGGTGTTATTGTGACGCATGTTCCTGATTACACGGGAACGCTTCTTGATTATGCGCGCCTTAGCGTGAAGTCGATGACATGGGCTGACGGAAGCGCTCTTATCAAAGTCGCAGACCCGATTTACAAAACGAGCAATCTTGCTGAAGGCACGATTCTCTCTCAAGAGCCTCCGTCTGGAACGCCGATAACGGACGCTGTCGTGATGACTTTTGTGGTGAGCCGCGGCAATAATTCCCAAAAGTCGACTGTGCCAGAGCTGACTGGAAAATCTGTTAGCGATGTTCTTGCCGTCATGGAAAAATCACGGCTTATTTTTGACTTCACGTCGCACGAGGCGCTTGAAGGCGAAAGCGCTGGCTCTGTGACATCAATGGGCACTGCCGCTGGCGAGAGCGTTGCTGATTACTCGCGCATCGCTGTTGATTTTGCTTTCCCAGCTCAATCAGGCGAAGGAGAAGCGGCTAAAACTGTTTACGGCATCTTTAATGTGACGGTTTCGGATTATCCTTATGCTGTTCCGATGTCGCTTAGGGCTGACACTCCTGAAGGGGAGAGCCTTGTGATTGCGAACTTTATGCACAAGGGTGGCTCTGTTTCCGTGCCTTATGCTGCGCCTTTGGGAAGCCGCTTCACGCTGAGTGTTCCAGGAAAAGAAATAACGCAATAAAAGAAAAAGGGGTAAAAAATGAAAAGACCGCTCGTCTGTCTGACACTGACAGGAAAGACGCTTTCTGAGAATATTGCGACAATCGAGAATTATCGCAAGTATATCGATTTGGTTGAGCTTCGTGTCGATTTCCTTGACGAAAACGAGCGGCTTTATATTCGAAACTTTCCCGCTATGGCAGGGCTTCCGTGCATTTTGACAATACGGCGCAAAATTGACGGAGGTCGCTTTGATGAGGGAGAGTCCAGCCGCACTGTGCTTTTTGCTCGTGCGATGGCGTTCGCAGAGGAAAACCGCTCAAAGAACTTCGCCTACGTTGACTTTGAGGAAGATTTTCATGTCCCGAGCCTTCAGGATTCGGCTCTGGCGTTCGGAACGCGCGTTATCCGAAGCGTTCACGATATGCAAAATCCAATTCTGGACATCTCTTCCCGTCTTGCGTCTTTGAGGACAACTGGATATGAAATCCCGAAAATCGCTTTTATGCCAAAGACGCTTTCTGATGTCACAAACCTTTTCCAGCAAGCAAAGAAGTTTGGCGAAAGTGAGCAAATCCTTTGCGCGATGGGACCTCTCGGGCTTCCGTCAAGAATCCTCTCTGCGAAAATTAACTCATATCTGACATACACATCTCCTGTCGAAGCGTCCGCGCGATTGCAGACTCTCGGACACCTTGACCCGATAACGCTCAGCGACATTTATCACTTTCAAAGCATTAGCGACAGCACGAAAGTCTTTGGAATCACAGGTTGGCCGCTCAATTCAACGCTAAGCCCTGCTCTTCACAACAAGGGCTTTGAAAAGCACAATATCGACGCGGTTTATGTTCCGATTCGCTCTGAGTCGGTGGACGACGCAATCGAGTTCTGCAACGAAGTCGGCGTAAAAGGGCTTTCGGTGACAATCCCGCACAAAGAAAACGTGCTTGCGGACTTGCGCGAAGTGTCGTCGCAAGTTGGCGAAATCGGAGCGTGCAACACAATCTTGAACAAGGGCGATTATTGGATTGGCGACAACACGGACGCTCTTGGATTTTCGCGCTCTCTCCTTGAGTTCACGGGAACAAAGAACATAAAGCACTGGAAAGTCGCGCTCATCGGTGCGGGCGGAGCAGCGAAGGCTGTCGCCTATGCGCTAAAGACTCTCGGAGCGAAAGTCTGCGTCTTTAACCGCACGGCAAGCAGAGCGAAAAAACTTGCCGAGCAGTTCGGCTTCAAGTGGGCGCTTCTCACCCCTGAGAACGAGCATATGATTGAGAAATACTCCGACCTCATCGTGCAGACAACAAGCGTTGGAATGGGCTCATCTTCACCGTCGTCAAGCGAGAACGACCCGATTTATTTTTACGACTTCAAGGGACACGAAATGGTGTTCGACATCATCTATGTGCCTGAGACGACGCCGATTATGGCGAGGGCTGAAAAGGCGGGCTGCCGAGTTCAGAACGGATTCCCGATGCTGCAATATCAAGGCTACAGACAATTTGAACTTTTTACAGGAGAAAAATATGACTAGAGATGAACAAAAACTTCTTGCCGCTCGTACAGCGATTGATACGCTTATCGAGGAAGGAAAGATTTTTAGCGGAATGAAAATCGGACTCGGAACAGGAAGCACCGCAATCCCTGCTGTGCGCCGCCTTGCAGAGCGCATTAAGGACGGCACAATCAAGGACATCAAGGCTGTCGTAACGAGTTTTCAGACATCGAACGAGTGCATTGAGCTGGGAATCCCAGTTTATTCGCTCAACGACAAGGCAATCGGCGGACACTTGGATTTGACGATTGACGGCGCTGATGAAATCGACTTGAACAGCGACCTCATCAAAGGCGGCGGAGCAGCACTTCTTCGCGAGAAAATCGTCGCATACAACTCCGACAGTTTTGCGATTGTCGCCGACGAAAGCAAAAGCGTTGAAAGCGAGGGAACAGGCTTTGCTCTTCCTGTCGAAATCATCGGAGAGGCAATGCAGAGCGTGAAGAATGCCCTTTCCCGCCTTGGTGCGACTTGCGTCTTGCGCGAGGGCGTGAAAAAGTGCGGTCCTGTCATCACAGACAACGGAAACTGGATTCTTGACTGCAAGTGGGAAAGCCCTGTGAACCCGATTGTTCTTGAGGACGAGATTAACGCGATTCCGGGCGTTGTGGAGAACGGCTTTTTCACAAAACTTCACCCTATGGTGTTCATTGCCCACTCAGACGGCAATGTTGAAATCCGCCGATAATCTACCCTATGCGGTAGATGTGTGCGACCCTATAAGGTCGGATTGCACGACCCTATAAGGTCGCACGGCACGACCCTATGGGGTCGTTTTTTTATGCGTATGCTTCTGCGTAAGTTTCGATGATTTGGGCAAGCTCCGTGTCGTTGTCGGCAAGGAGAGAGGCGGCATAGTAAAGCGAAATCGCGCTTTCTGTCGTGAGCGTTCCCATCGGGACAGCGCCACCTCGCCACACGCCCGCGCTTGTTACGAACTTCGAGAAGTTGACGGAGCTTTCCTGCTGCGACGTGCAGTAGACGCGACAACCGTAGCGCCGTGCCTTTTGCAAAAGCGGCTTGAGCGAATAATCGCTTTCACGCATATTGCCTGTTCCTGCCGCATAAAGCTCGATGAAAAGCGAGCGGACGCCGTCGTCTGCGCTGATTAGCGCTCCGTAGCGGTCGCTCCTGAAGCCAGGATATGTCGGGCAGACTGCGATTTTCCCGGCGCTCTCGTCCAGAATGCGCTTCATCACAGCACCGTCAGGCTCGCTGATTTGCGCGAACTGCGTTGCGATTGCGCCGCTTTCGGTGAACACTTTTTCCTTCAAGTTCCAGTTGCAAAAACCGTCCGCGCTTGCCTTGACGAACTTCAAGTTGAGAGGCGAGAAGATTTTTCCGCCGAATGCGACATAGACGCCGTTTTTCTTTTCTCGCGCCGTTTTTATCGCAAGCGACAGATTGTCTTTGGCTTCGCTTGAATCCGCAGGGATTTCACTGCTTGCCGTGAGGACAATCGGGACAGGGGACGAGCCGAAGAGCCAGAAAAGCAGTGCGGCAGTGTAGGGAAGCGTGTCTGTTCCGTGCGAGACGACGATTCCGTTGGCGCTTCCTGCAGCAATTCTCGCGCTGATTTCTGCGATAAGAGCGGCAAAGTCGCCAGGCTCGAACTCCTCGCTTAAAAGAGAGCGCACGCTCACCGCCTGAACGCCGCTTTCCTCGCCTGCCTCCTTGCACAAGTCGCGCAAGACGACAGCGCCTCCGCTTTCGACAGAGCCGTCCTCACGCCTTATCGCCGTGATTGCGCCGCCTGTTCCAAGAACGTAGATGATGCTCAAGTTGAGTTCCTCTTTGATGAGCGATTTCACCATAAGCGGGAATGCCTGACCGCTCGTCTTTTTCATCACGAGTCCCGTCAGATACTCAAGGTTTGCCATATCGCCGTTCTTGAGCCTTCTTGCGCTCGACTCGTTTTCCTTGAGAATTGCGCGGACGAGAGGGCGGAGTTTTTCAGGCTCTCCAATCAAGTCTTTTTCGCTCTTCTTCAAAAGTGAGTCGATGTCGGCATCTGTTTCAATCGCCTCTTGGACGAGCTGCTTTGCAATACCGCTATGAATCTTCTGCGCTGTCAGAAGCGAAATGATTTCGGCGAACTTCTTGCTGTTGATTTTGCTCTTTGAAAGCGGAATGTGAAGATAATTCAAGACCCTTGTGACTTCACTCGCAATCCAATGAGAAGCGGCAAGCGGCTCTGCGCCCTCTTTCACGCTGTCCTCGAAGAAATCCGCCCTCTCTTTTTCTGCGCAGATGAACTCCGCCCTGAGCCGCGAAAGCCCGTACTGCTCGCGAAGACGCGCGCGACGAGCCTTCGGCTCTTCGATTTCGCTCAAGTGCAGCGCGTCCGCCTCTGTCTGCACATCGATAAAAAGGGACGGCTCAACATCACGGAAGCGCCTCTGGTCGCTCTTTCGTGCGCGGTAGCTTTCGCTCTCGCCCATCTCCGAGTTCCACAAGCGGCTCTCCTCCGCAACAATATCGCCCGCATTGAGAATATTTTCCTGACGGCTTGTCTCTGCGTTTATCGCCTCACGCACAAAGTTGAACGAGTTGAGATTTCTTAGTTTCACATAGCGCTCGCCCTTGTTCGGATACTCGGCAAGCGAGACATACGCGTTGCATCTGATTGCGCCCTCTCCATACGGAAGCGCAAGGTATCGAAGCAGGCTTGAAAGTTCCTCAAGGAAGAGCTCCGCTTCTTCGCCTAGCTCAAAGACACTTGCTGTTTTGAGCCGAAGACTCGGACAGCCCGAAAGCGAGAAGTCCATTCTTGGCTTTCCTGCCGCCCTCGTCAGACGTCCGCAATCTTCTTCAAGCCTCATCTCTTCAATCTGGATTGTTTTTGCTTTTTGGTGGAACATTATATCAAGACTTCCGCCCTTTGCCGCTCGTATGCTCCAAAGCGCCGTCTCGTCGCTTTTGGGCGGAAGCGGGACGTTTCCTGTCAGTTCTTCGACAACCGCTTTTTCGTTCAGCGTTGAGCCCAATGCACGAGCGAGAACGGCAACTTTTTCAAGAACTGCGCTTTTTATTTTCACGCCGTCCGCGCTTTTTGCGAAAACCTCCGGCTCGTTTGAAAGCAAAATCCTCACTTCCAGAAAAACAAACGACTGATACATAAAGCACTCCTAAAGCAAAATCGCTTATGAGTATACAGTTTTTCAAAGAATTAGGCTATCAATAAAGCGCATTTCGTTTTCTCGCAATTTTGCGAGTGCCCGAAAGGCAAAATCGCCAAAAACTGCCTTTGGGCGAATGCCCGAAGAGCCAAATTTGAAAAAATGGTGCTTTGGGCAAATGCCCGAAAGACAAAATCGCCAAAAGCTGGCTTTGGGCAAATGCCCGAAGAGCCAAATTTGAAAAAATGGTGCTTTGGGCGAATGCCCGTGAGTAAAAATGAGTTTTTTTGCCACGGGCGTATTTTGAACTGAGCGAAAAATAACGTAACTTTTGCTAGAATACCGTTATTTTTTTTAACAAAAAGTATCAAATTTTCGTAAAGATATACCGCTTTATAAAAATTTATGATATACTGTGTCTTTGTAATAGACTGATTTTTTCAGAAGTTTGACAGGAGTTCCTTGTGAATAAAAAAGACTTTCCCAAGATACATTTCTACGACCAGGATTTTGTTGACATCTACGACAAATCGTGGGCTTGGCTATCTGACTACTGGCTTAATCCAAAAACGGGGGAAGCATCATCTGACGGCTACTTTATTTATCCGGGCGTTGACCCTGAGAAAAAAGAGCTTTTTATAGACCAGTTTGAAGCAATTTTCGCGTCCTTCTTTCTTGTTTATTCAAACCGCAATTATCCGGCGAACCAAAATCTTGATTATCTTTACTCAAAGCAAGAGCCGAACGGTGCAATCCGCTGGAGATACAACACTGTTACAGGTGAGGCTGTGAAAGACAGCGAAAACCCAGAGGGTGTCGCAATGCCTCTTTTTGCGTGGGCGGAGTTCAATCTTTATCACAAGAGCGCGAACAAGAAGCGCATTAAGGATATCATGCCAATCCTCCAAAAATACATGGATTGGATTGATGCTACGTTCAAGCAGCCGAACGGGCTTTATGCTACTCCTGTCGTGTCTTCTTCAATGCGGAACTCTCCTCGCGAGAATGCTGTTTATCTTGTTGATTTCAACTCGGCAATGGCGATAAATGCCGCTCATATGAGCGCTCTTGGCGAAATTCTCAATGACAAGGATTTGGGATTTCAGTACAAGAAGATGTATTTTAGTCTCAAGACTCGCATCAATAATTTGATGTGGGACAGCGAGACAGGCTTTTATCACGACCTTGACAAAGATGAAAAGCGTCTTTCTCACAAGACAATCGCGGGCTTCTGGCCTCTTCTTGCTGAGCTTCCGAATGCGGACAAAGCAGACCAGCTCATTGCGCATTTGTCAAATCCTGCGACTTTTGGCACTGACCATCCGTTCCCGACACTGAGCGCTGACCACCCTGCATTCCGCGATTATGGAAACGGCTACTGTGGTTCTGTTTATCCTGCGTTCAACTTTATGGTTGTCAAAGGGCTTGAGAAATATCAGCAGTATGACCTTGCGCGTGAAGCAGCAATCCGCCATGTTTATTACATTCTTGAGGCGCTTTCACCTGCAAACAGCAAGGAGCGCGGTTCTCTTTATGAGGCGTATCTTCCTTGCAAAGAGGGTTTTGCTCATCTTGACGGCGATGAGAGTTTCCCACGAAAGAAATATATGCACACGATTTGTCTTTCGACTATCGCAATGATGATTGAGAATATCATCGGGCTTTCAATCAGCCTTCCTCGAAAGACTGTTGACTGGATTATCCCGAATCTTGAGATTATGGGCATCGAAAACCTCTCTCTCAAGCGCAATCTCATCACGATTTTGTCAAACAAGAGTACACGCGGTTGGGAAATCCAGATGGAAAGCGAGAAACTTTATTATTTCACGATAAATATTCTCAACAGCAAGAAGAAGACGCTTCCGATTCCATCGGGCAAGTGTTCAATGCTTATCGACAAACTTTAATCTTATTGGGTAATGAAGAAACCTACCGCTGTTATTGAAATCGGCTCAACGGGAATCCGATTGCTGGTGGCTCAGACCGCTTCGGGTGGTGTTCCTGAAATCCTCGACAGAAGCGAGCAGCCTGTCGTTATCGGTCGAGATGTTTTCACTCAGGGCGCTATCAGCCGAAGCACTTTGCTTGTATGCTTGCAAATCTTGAGGCGATATGCTGAACAACTTGCAGCATACGGGATAACAGCGGCGGAAACTTTCGTTATCGCTACAAGTAGCGTGCGAGAGGCTTCAAATCGCGACCCTTTTGTTGACAGAATCCGTGTAAAAACAGGCTTCACTGTGCGTGTTATCGACGGCATTGAAGAAAATCGCTTGATGTATCTTGCTGTTCTTGGCGCATTCAAAGGCAGTTCTGAAAGCCTAAAATCAAAAGATTCAATGATTATGGAAGTCGGTGGCGGTTCAACTGAGCTTATGCTGATTGCTCAGGGGCGTGTTGCTGCGGCTCACAGTATGCGACTAGGTACTGTTGTGATTTCGCAGCAGCTCAATCCTCAGATGAACGGCAGGGAAGATGCTCGGCGCTATATCGATGAGTTTATTCGTAACACGGAAGGAACTCTCAACAACGAACTTAATCTTTCAAAAGTCCAGCAATTTATTATCGTTGGCGGAGAAGCGAACGTTGTTGCTCGTGAGGCTGGCAAGAAAATTTCGGATTCTCTTTGGAAAATATGGCGAGAAGATTTTGAGCGCTTTGTTTTGAGCATTCAGGATTTTAGTCCGGAACTCCTTGCGGTGAAACTTCGGATTGCTTATAGCGAAGCGCAGTGTTTGTATCTTGGGCTTTTGATTTTCAGGCAATTTTTGAGTCTCACTAATGTAAAAAGCATAATCGTTCCAAAAACAAGCATCCGCGAGGGAATCTTTATCAGCCGTACTGCAGAAGATGACGAAATCAGACAAGAGTTCGATGAGCAAGTTGCGGCAAGCGCTAGAAATCTTCTCAAAAAATATCGCGGAGACGAAAAACACGCCGAGTATGTGAGAGAAACAAGCCTTCGCATTTTTGATATGCTCAAAGATGAATTGGGGCTTGGAGATGGCGCAAGGCGAATGCTTGAAGTGAGCGCGATTTTGCACGATATCGGAATGTTTATTCGCGCAAGTGACCACGAAGCCCACAGCAAATATATAATCCTTCATTCTGAAATATTTGGTTTGAACCGTGAGGAAACAACGCTTATTGCGCAGATTGCCTCTTATCACCGAAAAAAGTGTAGCCCTCAGAGCGACCCTGAATATAAAGCGCTCCAGCGAAGTGACCGTCTTGCAATTTTGAAACTTGCTGCGATTTTGCGTGTTGCAGACGCTCTTGACCGCGGACATCAGCAAAAAATAAAACACTTTACGGCATCATTTTCAGAAGACAGCATGACAATCCGAACTGGCGAACTTGAGAATATTATGCTGGAAAAAATCGCAATTGCCGACAAAGGTGATTTGTTTGAGAGCGTTTTCGGTTACAAAATCGTTTTGGTCTGACAGCAACTGACAACAAAAGAGGACAAGATATGAAAAAAGAGAAAGAGAGCGTTTTTTTTAACCGCGAACTTTCGTGGATTGAGTTCAACGCGAGAGTTCTTCATGAAGCGTGCAGAAAAGAATTACCGCTTATTGAGCGACTCAAATTCATTGCTATTGTTTCGAGCAATTTCGATGAGTTCTTTCAAGTTAGAGTAGCGGCAATAAAGCGCCTTAATTCTGTAAGCCCTCATCACAAAGACTGCTCTGGACGCACTCCAAGTGAACTTTTGAAAGAGATTTCTGAACGTTGCCACCAGATAAGTCGTATTCAACAGCAGTGCCTTGCTTGTGATATTTTGCCAAAACTTTCTGATGCTGGAATCTCTTATGTTCCGCCCTCATCTTACACATCTTCGCAAAAAAGCTATCTTGCGTCGATGTTCAAAAACTCGGTTTTGCCTCTTATAACGCCTCTTAGAACTGACAGCAATTTCCCCACAACAGAAAATATGCGTCTTTATGTGGCGTTTATGCTAAAAGAGATATCTGGTCTTCACGACGGAACAAAGGCTTTCGTGATGAAATCGCTTCCTTCTCCGCTTGCTCTTGTCGGCGTTCCTGAGAACTTGCCGCGTGTAATTTGGCTTCCGTCGGACAACGGAAAAAGAGCGTTTGCGACACTTGATGATGTAATCACATCTTTTGGGTTCACTGTTTTTCCAGGATACACAGTGACTGACACACTTCTTTTCAAAGTCGCTCGTGATGCAGATTTTGCCGTTAACGAAGACGGTGCTGACTTCACAAAAGAGATGGAGGACGTTCTCATAAAACGCCGCTCTTCACTTGCGACACGCCTTTTGTGCAATGCTGCAGGCTCAAAAATAACGACACTCCTGAAAGAAAAACTCAACCTTTCCGATGACGATGTTTATGAGTTTCCCGGTCTTATCGACCCGTCGTCATTGCTTGGAATAACAGATGCCTCCGAAGCCGCTCCACTTATGAATCCTGAATGGAAAAATTATTATCCAGTAACGCTTCCAGAGGGAAAAACATATTGGGATACTCTCCGACAGCGAGATGTGCTGCTTCACGTTCCTTATGAGTCTTACGAGCCTGTCATAAAGTTCTTGAATGATGCGGCAGAAGATGAAAATGTGCTTGCAATAAAAATGACACTTTACAGAACAGGAAACGCCTCTCCGATTGTGAAAGCGCTTGAAAAGGCTGCTCAAAACGGAAAGCAAGTTACGGCGTTCGTGGAACTGAAAGCCAGATTCGATGAAGGCAGAAACTTGAACTGGGCAAGCGAACTTGAAAAGTCAGGCGTAATTGTAGTTTATGGTGTTGTTGGTCTGAAAGTCCATGCAAAAATGCTCCTTGTTATAAGACGCGAAAGTGACGGACTTAGGCGCTATGTGCATTTGAGCACTGGCAATTACAATTCAAAAACAGCGCGAATCTATAGCGATATGTCTGTCTTTACGTCAAACGTTGACATTGCGAACGATGCAACAACGTTTTTCAACACAATTTCGGGTTATTCGCAGTTTTTGAACCTAAAGCATCTTTCCATGGCGCCCGTTAATTTGAAATCACGACTTCTTTCCCTCATCGAGCGCGAAATCCGCCTTTCCACACCAGAAAAGCCAGGACTCATTATGGCAAAAATGAACGCGCTTGGACACGAAAGCATAATCAAATCGCTCTATCGCGCAAGCCGTGCAGGCGTCAAAGTTCTCCTCAATGTTCGCGGAATCTGTATGCTCGTTCCCGGCGTCAAGGATTTGAGCGAAAATATCCGCGTTGTTTCAATCGTCGGTCGCTATCTTGAGCATAGCCGCGTTTTCTATTTCCAAAACGGTGGCTCAGAGGAGATTTATCTTTCGAGCGCGGATTGGATGCCACGAAACCTCGACAGACGCGTTGAACTTATGTTTCCAATTCTTGACGCTGACGTTTTCAAAATCGTGAAAGAGACCTTGCGAGTTTATTTTGATGACAATTGCAGAAGCCACACGCTTTCTTCGAGCGGAAAATGGAAAGCGAACAAACCCGCAAAAAAAGAAACCGAAGTGAATGCTCAGGAAATCTTGCAAAAAAAGTACAGACGACAAGCAGAACTTCACAAAAAACAGCCAAAACTTGATTTCGTCGTTCGCCGTGACAATTAAAACGAAAATCACACAAGCCATTTTTAAGCAAAAAGGAGAAGTTGTTATGGACAATCTCGAAAAAGTATTTGAGGACACAGTTTCACTTTTTTCTTCCGACGAGACTTTGAAAAAGTCTTGTGAGCTCACAAGGAAAAAACAAAAATTCTATGACGAGAGCATCGTTTTTCCAGAAAAAACACAACTTGAAGACGAAACGGAGATAATCGTCAGCAAAAAATCAAGTTTTGAAGCCGCTTCTTTTTACAGCCGAGAGGGAAAAAAGACATGCGTCTTGAACTTTGCTAACAGTTTTAATCCTGGTGGCGGCGTCGTTTACGGCGCGCGCGCTCAAGAAGAATGCCTTTGTCGTGTTTCGACGCTTTATTTTGCACTTTGCGCTCCTGAAATGCTCTCACGCTTTTACGAGAAGCACCGAGAAACATTTGACGATTTGGGAACAGACGACATTATCTACAGCCCTTGTGTCACCGTTTTCAAAGGCGACAGCGATTTGACATTGATGAAAAACAGCGATTGGTTTTCAGTCGATGTTTTGACGTGTGCTGCTCCCGACTTGAACGATGTTGATTTGAGCGGCGATGAAATTTTTGCTCTCCACGAAAAGCGATGGAGCAAAATCCTCGCTGTTGCAAAAGAAAACGGCGTGGACTCTCTTGTTCTTGGCGCATTTGGTTGCGGAGCATTCCGAAATCCGCCTCAAATCGTCGCCCAAGCGGCAAAAAAAGCGCTAAAAAAATATCGCGGAGCAGTCAAGACAATCGAGTTTGCCATAAAATGCGTCCGCGATAAAGATAGCGCCAATTACGAAGCGTTCAAGAATGCCTTTAGCGCACAATAGCGAAAATCGTCGCGCCAATGTAGCAAGCAAGCATCGTCAAGCCCGAAAGCCTTCCGATGCTTTTGCTTTTTATCGCGAAAATCCACGTCATAACACTTACAGCAATAAGAATCATCATATCGTAAATGCTTGCAACATTGACAGCGACAGGATGAATTGAAGAAGAAACGCCAAGAATAAAGAGAACGTTGAAGATATTTGAGCCGACAACATTTCCCACAGCCATCTCAACCTCGCCCTTTCTTGCAGCAACAATCGACGTAACAAGCTCTGGAAGACTCGTTCCCAAAGCGACAACCGTCAAGCCGATGAGCGTTTCTGTCATTCCGAAAGTCTGGGCGATAAAAACTGCGCTTTTGACAACCGCCTGACCACCTGCAATAATGAGAGCCACACCGATGACGATAAGAAGAGCGCATTTCCAAAGCGGAAGCGTCTTTATGTCCTCCTCTTGTGTCGGGTGCTTTTTCGCATCGACAATCAGATAGACAATGTACGAAACGAAAATCACCAAAAACGAAAGCGAAAGTGCTCTGTAGACTTTGCCCGCGTTATCCGCCATAGAAAGCGAGAAAAGTTTTCCGCTCACAATCTCAGGCAATCCCGCGACAACAAAAAGAAGCACTTCGATAAAAATCGAAAGCGGAAAATCTCGTTTTATAATCACGCGGTCAACAGGAATACGATGAATTGCCGCGCAAAGCCCCAAAACGACGAGCAAGTTGAAAATGTTTGAGCCGACGACGTTGCTGATAGCGATTTCATTTGAGCCCTGAAGCGCCGCTGACGTGCTGACCGCAAGTTCCGGAAGACTTGTTCCCATTGAAACAACCGTAAGTCCGATGATGACGCCTGAAACCTTGAAGATTTTTGCAAGCGCTGAACTTCCGTCCACGAAAAAATCCGCGCCCTTTATCAGAGCGGCGAATCCAATGACAAGCAATGCTATGTTGAAAATTAACATTATGCTTCTCCTATGATTTAATGTCGTTTCTGCAACAAAAAATAAAAAACTTTTCCCCTCGCAAAAAAGCCTTACTTTCTTACTTCGAGGTCGTCAAGAATACCCGCGTAATTGGTGTTCTTGAGCTTGAAAAGAAGATTGTTGTCGGCATCGCTTGTGATTTCGATGCCAGTCTCAACCCAGTTCCCGTCTCCGTCTTTCACCTCGAAAGTATCGCCAAAACCGAGCTGAATCGTCTCCATTCCGTCAACCACAATCCAAAATCTGCCGCCCGCAATGTCGAAAGCGAGTTTTCCTTCTGTTTTTTCGCTGTTATTGTCTGCCATAAAAAAATACCTCGTGAAAAAATCGATAATCAGCAAAATTATACGCATTTTTCAAAATATATCAAATGCCTTTTCTTTTCCATTTTCAAAACCAATTTTGGAAAAACGCTGACCGAACGTTCCGACAAGCATTTTCCAAATCCCAAAAGGTTGTCCGAACGTTCCGACGAGCATTTTCCAAATCCCAAAAGGCTGTCCGAACGTTCCGACGGGCATTTTCCAAATCCCAAAAGGTCGCTCGAACGTTCCGACAAGCATTTTCCAAATCCCAAAAGGCTCACCGAACGTCCCGACAAGCATTTTCCAAATCCCAAAACGCTGTCCGAACGTTCCGACGGGCAATTGGTAAAAAAACGCCCTCAAAATTGAGGGCGCTCTTTTTATTCTGCTGGCACTTCGCTTGGCGGAATTGTTGTCGCTGACTCTTCGGCGAAAACCTTTTGAATGTCCAGAATTGAAATGAACGAATCTTCTTTTTTGCAGATGCCCGTGATGAACTCCGCCGAGATTGCGTTTCCGAACTTTGGCGGCGGCTCAATCATCTCATCATCGATTTCAATGACTTCGTTGACGCTGTCTGCGACTGCTCCAAAAAGCGTTACGTGCTTTTCGTCCTCGCTTGTTGGGGAGGGCAGCTCAATAACGATGATTCGCGTGAACTTCGTCACTTCGCAGTCTTCGAGAGCGAACTTTTTCCGAAAGTTCACGACTGTGATGCCCTGGTTTCGCGAGTTTATCAGCCCTTCGATGTGGGCGGCGGTGCAGGGAAGCTTTGTCGGCTCAACGTATGTGAGGACTTCCTGAACCTGAAACACATTTATAGCGTAGATTTTGCTGTTAAGCGAAAATGTAAGATACTGTTTTGTCACAAAAAGCCTCCTTAGAACTCTTCAAAGTGACTGTCGTTATTCAAAGCCTTTTTGCTCTTTCGTTTTGCCTTCATCTCCTCGGTTTTCTCTCTCATCTGCGCTGCTCGTTTTGCGAACGCCTCTGACGCCGCCGATTCGTGTATGTTTGACAAAACTGTATCTGCGGAAAAATCTTTTTCCAGCTTGAAAAAACTTACCGCTTTCACGAGGTCTTTTGCGTTTGACGAAAGTTCCTGCGCCATTGCCGCAAGTTGCTCGGAAGCGGAGGCGTTTTGCTGAACGACGCTGTCGAGCTGCGTTATCGCTGTGCTGACTTGCTCCGCGCCTTTGTCTTGCTCGCGGCTTGCGTGGACGATTTCGTCAACAAGGTGCGCTGTTGATTCGACGTTTGGAATAATATCGTTTATGAACGCGCTTGCCTCTTCCGCTCTTTCAATCGTGTTCTGCGAAAGTTGCGTGATTTCGTCTGCCGAATGTGAGCTGCGCTCCGCAAGTTTTCTGACCTCGCTTGCAACGACGGCGAATCCCTTTCCAGCTTCTCCCGCACGAGCGGCTTCGATTGCGGCGTTAAGCGCAAGCAGGTTTGTCTGGCTTGCAATTTCTCCGATAATCGTGATTTTCTCCGCGATTTCCCGCACTGCGAGCATTGCCTTGTTCACGGCTTCTCCGCCAGTTTTTGTGTCTTCGCTTGTTTTCTCGGCGATTCGGCCTGTTTTGGCTGCGTTCTCGGCGTTTTGCTTTATGTTGCTTGCCATCTGCTCCATTGTGGCGCTCATCTCTTCTGTTGAAGCCGCCTGCTCGCTCGCGCCCGTTGAAACCGCCTGGCTCGTTGCGCTGATTTGCTCACAGCCGTGCTTCATTTGGAGAGAGGCATGAGAGACCGTGTTGAGCGTCGCCGAAAATGTTTTTAGCATTTTTGAGAACGACTGCGCCATAATGCCGATTTCGTCCGCTCTTTTCATATCTTTTAGGATTTTCTGCTCTTTTTCGTTTAGCTCCGATAACAGCAAGTCGCCCTCTCCAGCGTCTTTGAGCGCCTTTGTGAGAATTAAAAGCGGGCTTTTTATTCCGGAAATCACCAAACACACCGCGACTGAAACGAGAGCGACAATCAAAACTGTTATCAGCGTTACGATTCGCTGTGATTTTCCGATTGCCGCGTCAAATGTCGCGTTTTGGCTCGCGTTGAACGAAAGGCATTTTTCTTTTAGTTTCTCAAGGTCTGCATCGTAAGCGCGTGCAAGAAGCGTGATTGCTTCAAGGTCGTCAACTGCATCATTAGTGATTCCTGTTTTTGAAAAAGCGCTGTCGAGCCATTTTGCTCTTCTTTCTCTGATTTCGCTTCTCTTTATTTTTACCGCTTCCCAAATTTTTTGCGCTTCAATCGGGAGGTCGAGCGCGTCAATTTTTGCTGAAAATCCGTCCTCAACGCCCTGAAGCGCTTCGATGTCGCCACGGATTGCGCTATCCGCAGAACCGCGCGGAATCAAAATCGTCAAATCATAAAGTATTGTCTGGAGTTCCTTGTTGAATGAAGCTAGCTGAGAGGGCAAATAGACAAAATCCTGCGATTGTGTTCTGATTTTTTCGCCCTGAACACGCACCGCCGTTGTCAAACGCTGCATTACAGCGCTCTCGGCAACAAGAACAATGACAAGAGACACAAAGCAAATATACAACTTTTGACCAATTTTTATATTATTCAATTTCATTATTGTCCTCCGATTTTGCCGTGATTACAGCATCACAAATCGTTTCAAGTTCGTCTGGAGAAAAGATCGTGTCCGCATTCAAAATAAAGATGTATTCGCCATTGCGTCTGCCAACACCGCTTATAAATCGAGAGGCAATACTTTTGCCCATCGGTGGAGGAGGCTCTTCTTCCTCCAAATCCAACGTGATGACCTCGTTGACACAATCCGCAAGCCCTCCGAAAAGTGTTTCCGTTCCGTTGTTGCGGATTTCAAAAACAACGATTCTCGTATCTTTGTCAGGCTCTTTTCCCTTTTGCCCGAATTTCTCGCGGAGACGAACAATCGCAATATTTTTTCCGCGAGAACGGATTATTCCTGCAATCAGCGGGTCGGGACAAGGCAAAGTCTGCGGCGGCGTGTACGGAAGCACTTCTAGTACTTTGAACACGCTCACCGCATATTGTGCGTTTCCCACTTTGAAAGTCAAGAACTGCTCAGACATTGCTACTTTTCACTCTCCCCAAAATATCCTAGAACTCCTCGAAATCCGCATCGCTTATTGCATTCGCGAACATCGACTGTATTGTAGGCTTTGAAGAAGAGGATGCGCCTTTTTGTGACTGTGCAGAAGGCTTTTCAGTTGCGTCTTTTTCATCAGTGCTACTGCTTTCGCTCTGTGGAGCTGCATTTTTTTCGCGCTCTTGTGTTGCGCTCACTTTTTTTGTTGCCGCGCTTGAAAGCGGAGGCTTTGGTGAGACCGCTCTCGCAGGAGCAGGGGAGGCGGCAACTTGTCGGCGCTGAGGTGCGCTTCTTGTTGCGCTCACAGATTCACCCATGTCGTCGAGTGGCTCATTGTCAACGCGGAACACGCTTATTGCAGAAACAAGTTTTTCCGAATTTGCAGAAAGCTCTTCCGCCATTGCCGCCATTTCTTCGGCAGCGCTTGCATTTTGCTGAACAACTGTGTCGAGTTGCGTTATAGCGAGCGTTACCTGCTCAGCACCAGAATCCTGTTCTTTGCTTGCAACAGCGATGTCTTCAACAAGCTGCGTTGTTTGCTCAATAGCAGGAATAACGCTTTGAATCATCTCGCCTGCATGCTCTGAAACTTTGAGCGTGTTCGCTGAAATCTTGCTGATTTCACCAGCAGCAATAGCGCTTCTCTCCGCGAGCTTTCTGATTTCGCTTGCAACAACCGCGAAGCCCTTTCCTGCCTCGCCCGCACGCGCCGCTTCGATAGCCGCATTGAGAGCGAGAAGGTTTGTCTGACTTGAAATATCCTCGATAATGCCGATTTTGCTAGAAATTTCTTTTACAGCCTCAAGCGATTCCTGAACAGCCTTGCCGCCCGCGCTGCTGTCTTGCGCTGTCTTTAAGGCGATGTTGCCCGTCTTTGACGCATTTGCAGCGTTTTGCTTGATGTTGCTTGCCATCTGCTCCATTGTGGCGCTCATCTCTTCCGTTGATGCAGCCTGCTCGCTTGCACCAGATGAAACGCTCTGACTTGAAGAACTGATTTGCTCGCTGCCTTCGCGCACCTGCTCAGCGATGGACTTCACAGTTTTCACAGTGTGGGTCACAGACAGCACCATATTGTTAAGCGCGTTTCCCATGCGCCCGATTTCGTCCTTTCGCGCGCAGATTTTTTCGCGAGTATCGACCGTTACGCCCTCAAGCGTGAGGTCTCCGTCCGCAATGTCCTCAAGGCTTTCGGTAATCACAGCGACAGGATTTGCAATGCCGTTAGCAAACCAGATGCCGAACGCAATCGCAAGCACAAGAATGATGATTGTAACAATTGCAAGCGAGAACGCCATTGCTCTCAAATCGTCGCTGAAGTCGTTGACGCTCGCCAAAACCGCCATCGCAAAGTTTGTCGTCATAATCGGACGGTATGAAATAAAATAGCTCTTTTTCATGAACTTGATTTTCTGAGAGCCGGTTTTTCCAAGCTTCATAAGCTCTGAGATTTCGGCAAGTTCTTTGTATCCGCTGTTTTCCTGAGCGAGTTGCGAGAAAGTTGCGTGGTCTTCGACCCAAGTTACGCCTGAAGAGCAGCCGACAATTTCTCCAGTGCTTTTCGTGATGATAAAAGGATGACCTGATTTTCCTACAGTGAGCGCAGTGCAAAGGCGGCTTAGCATATCAATGGACTTATTAAGACAAATAACGCCGATGATGTTGCCGTTATCGTCTTTCATAGGCGTTGCATAGAGCATAGAAGCAACATTTTGCAACTTGCTCGTAACCGGCTCGCTCACGGCATTCTCGCCTTTCACCGCCTTCTGAAAATAGTCGCGGTCTTTGATGTTGACAGCCTTTCCCTCGCTGTTAAAGCCTTCTCCGCTTGTGTCAACAAGAACAAAATAGCGATGCCCCTCGTTCAAATCAACGTCGCCTGCAACAGACAAAGCCTTTTCAAGAAGCGGAATATCGGTACTTTTCATCGTTTTTCTGCGTGCGATAGATTCCACAAGAACAAGCTCTTTGTTGAAATTGACATTGAGATACTGAGCAATGTTCTCGGCGATAATCTCGAAGTTTGAAAGCGTCGTGTCCGACACCGCCTTGTCCGAGAACGTCATCGAAACGTTAAAGAGAATTGCGCCAAGTCCAATGGAAAGTGCCGCAAACGCCAGAATAATCTTGGTTTTTAATGACTTCATACTCTATTCTCCTTGTCTGTGCTGACTCTATTTAGAGCGACCTCATCTTTTTGCTTTTTTCAAGCCCATTCTAAATAGAGCGAGCGAACTTTTCGCTTTTTTGCTCTCACTCTATTTAGAGCGACCTCGACTTTTCTCTTTTCTTGCTCACATTGTTTAATGCGAGTTCGACTTTTCTTTTTTTGACCTCACAATATTTAATGTGAGCTCGTCTTTTCAATTTTTCTTGCTCACATTGTTTAATGTGAGTTCGACTTTTCTTTTTTTGACCTCACAATATTTAGTGTGAGCCCGACTTTTCAATTTTTCTTGCTCACATTGTTTAATGCGAGTCCGACTTTTCTTTTTTTGAGCTCACAATATTTAGTGTGAGTTCGTCTTTTCAAATTTTCTTGCTCGCTAAATTTTGAGCGGGCTAATTTTTTGTTTTTTTGACCTCGCTCAAAATTTAGTGACCTGTTTCACGCTTCTTTTAGCCTACAATCTTTTTTACGACTGCAAGAAGTTTTTCTGCTGTGAACGGCTTTACAATCCAACCTGTCGCGCCTGCTTCTTTTCCTTCCTGCATTTTTTCCTGCTGGTTTTCTGTTGTGAGGGCGATGATTGGCGTGAACTTGTAGCCCTGTGTCTTTCTGATTTGCTTTGTGAGCTCAATTCCGTCCATTCTTGGCATATTGATGTCGGTGATGATAAGCGAAAACTTTTCCGCTTGCGCCTTTTCAAGCGCGTCCACGCCATCTTCTGCTTCGACGACTTCAAAGCCTTCCTGTCCCAAAATGAAACTCAGGCTTTTTCTAATTGAAACTGAATCGTCAACCGCAAGTATCTTTTTTTCTGCCATAGTAAAAACTCCTGTAAAATGTATATTCTCAAACAAACGAGCCTGTGGCTCTTATTTTTTGTTCACAGCATCAAGCATTGCTTTCGCAATGTCCGGAAGCGGCACTATTTTGTCGACGCCTCCAAGTTTTACGGCTTCTCCGGGCATTCCGTAAACTATGCACGTCGCTTCGTCCTGCGCAATCGTAAAAGAACCTGTGTCGTGCATCTCTTTCATTCCATGAGCGCCGTCGTCGCCCATTCCTGTCATAATTATACCAACAGCATTCTGTCCTGCATAGCGTGCCGCGCTACGAAAAAGAACATCGACGCTCGGTCTGTGGCGTGAGACAAGCGGACCTTGTTTGACTTCAACATAATAACGGTTGCCGTCTCTTTTGAGAAGTGTGTGAAAGTCGCCAGGAGCGATAAGCGCGCGTCCTGCAATAACATCATCTCCATCTTCTGCTTCTTTGACTGTGATTTTGCAAAGTCCGTTCAATCGTTCAGCGAATGCCGCTGTAAAGTGCTTTGGCATATGCTGAACGATAACGATTCCCGGCGCATTTTCTGGAAGCATCTCCAAAAAGTCTTTGAGCGCTTCTGTTCCGCCTGTACTTGCGCCAACGACAACAACGCGCTCTGATGTTTTGAGCACCGTGAAGTTTCCGGCTTCTGGTTTTTCGAGGATAACGTCCGCGGAAAGCTTTGGCTGAACGTGGTCGCTGAATCTTCCTTCGCCTTTTCCAAGCGCTGAAGAAATTGTCGGTCTTGCGTCTTTCTTTTCAGGATTTTCTTGGCTTGTGGAGTGCATTCGCTTTCCTGTGAGCGCGGAAGGAATAAGGCTTTTGAGTTTTCCTGTGCTTTTGTAAGCGGCTTTTACTGCATCTCCGATTATTGTGCGGGATTCTTCTATGAACTTCTTTGTTCCGAGGGACGGTTTGTCAATGACATCGCAAGCGCCATATTCGAGAGCTTTCACTGCGTTTGCGCTTCCCTTTTCTGCTCCTGCCGAACACACGACGACTGGGATTGGGTCAACGGTGGCGTTCAGTTTTTTCAAAAACGTCAATCCGTCCATTCTTGCCATTTCGATATCGAGGATAATAACGTCCGGGCGCTCTTGCTGAATCTTTTTTACACCAAAAATCGGGTCTGAGGCTGTAGCAATAACCTTGATTTCAGGGTCGAGATTGAGAACGTCGGACATTGTTTGACGAACAAGCGCAGAATCATCAATGATTAATACCTTTATTGCCATATTTATTCCCTCTCATCATATTTTCTTGAACACTGTCGGCGCCATATTTTTGAGCGGAAGGTTCATTCCGAATATTGTTTCGGAGTGTCCAAGAAACAGATAGCCGCCGGGAACTAACTGGTTGACAAGTTTTCGCACTACGGCTTCTTGTGTGGGCTTGTCAAAATATATCAGCACGTTCCGACAGAATATGATATTCTTCATACCACATATCGAATAATCTTTGTCCATAAAGTTAAGCCGCTGAAAAGTTACACTGTTTCGTATGTTCTCTTTCACACGAACTAGCGCTTTTTCTTTGTTGCAGCTTCTGAGAAAATATCTCTTTTTCATTTCATACGAAAGTTTGTCCACCGACGACATTGCATAAACTGCATTCATCGCTTTTGAGAGCACTTTTGTTGAAATATCGGTTGCAAGAATTTTGAAATCTGAGAAAAACTGGGGGTGCGTTCTTAAAAATTCGTTCATAACGATTGAAAGTGTGTATGGCTCTTCACCCGAAGAGCATCCCGCTGACCAAATATCAAGACTCCTGAAACCTTGTGAGTGAAATTCTGGAAGGACGGATGAAGTAAGATATTCAAAGTGAGAGTTTTCACGAAAAAAATGCGTAAGATTTGTGGTCAGTGCATCAATCATCAGTATCATCTCTTCTTGTCCGTCTTTGTGATTTGCAAAAACGTAATTGATGTACTGATTGAAATTAGAAAACTGAAGCGCTTTGAGTCTGCTGGAAAGTCGTGCCTGAATCATCAACTTTTTTGATTCTGGCATTTTTATTCCAACGTTGTCTTCCATGAATTGCGCTATTTTATTGAATTGTACGTCGCTGAGAATAAATGAGTTGTCTTGTTTTATACTTGAAAGATAGCTACTCATCTGTTTATATGCTCATTCTCCAAGCGATGTACGACGGCAGAAAGTTTGAACACATCGAAAATAAGCGCAACTGAGCCGTCGCCCAAAATTGTTGCGCCAGATAAGCCTTCAATGTTTTTGTATAATTTTCCAAGTGGCTTTATTACGGTCTGATGATTTCCGATAACTTTGTCCACTATGATACCGATTTTTGAGTTTTGGTCGTTAACAACAACAACTTGCTCTTCTTTCGGAGCTTCTCCCTCTTCATCAAAGTAATTGCGCATATTGATGCACGGCAAGAATTGTCCTCGTGCTGTAATGTGAGAGCACATTCCGTCTGCGTCTTTGTCTTCTGGTTCATATTCAAGACACTCGTCCACATTTGTGAGCGGAATGACGTATTTGTTTTTGCCGATTGAGACGAGCATTCCTTCGATGATTGCAAGTGTCAACGGAATCTTTAATATGAATGCGCTTCCGTGTCCTGGATTGCTTTCGATTGCGATTGTGCCACCAAGAGTCGTGATATTGCGCTTAACAACGTCCATTCCAACTCCGCGTCCAGAAATATCAGAGACTTTTGCCGCTGTTGAAAATCCTGGTCGGAAAATAAGTTCGTCGATTTCTGAGTCGCTAAGTTTGTCGTCTGCTTTTATCAAGCCTTTTTCAATACCTTTTTGTCTTACTCGTTCGCGATTGATTCCCGCACCATCATCTGCGATCGTGATAAGAACAAATGCGCCTGCGTGTTTCGCCGAAAGCGTGATTGTTCCCTGCGGATTTTTTCCTGCTGCCAAGCGTACGTCTGGTGTTTCAACACCATGGTCGGCTGCATTTCGAATCAAATGTACAAGCGGGTCATTGAGCTTTTCGATAACAGTTTTGTCCAGTTCTGTTTCAGCACCTTCTGTCACCATTTCGATATTTTTCCCAAGTTCATTCGAAAGGTCTCTGACAAGACGGCGGAAACGACTGAAAATAGTGCCAATCGGAAGCATTCGCATGTCCATAGATGTGTCGCGAAGGCTCAAAATAAGACGCTCACTTAATTCGCTCAAACTTGTGAGTTGCGAAAGTTTCATATCTTGGGCAAGTTGTCCAAGTCGTGCATTGAACGTAACCATTTCGCCAACAAGGTCAATCAGCTGGTCAAGTTTTTCGCTGCTCACGCGAATTGACTGATTTGTCTGTGGTGTCTGCGTGCTAGACGGTTTTGGCTTGTTGCTTTCAGAAATGATTTTTGTGATATGTTCCTGCTCAGCAAGCGCGCTTTGAATCTGCTGCTTTGAAATGCTTGTGTTTTCAACAAGAAGTTGTCCAAGCTTTTTCTGTTGTGCAATAAGATTGTCGAGCTCTGCGCGATTTATTTCGTGGCGGTCAACAAGAATTTCACCAATTTTCTTGTTTGCTGAAGAACCAATATCGATTTTTTCAAAAGTGACTTTTGAATCATTGTCAAGAAAGATGAAAACGTCTTGAATATCATTTTCGCTCTTTTCTGTTGTCAAAATCACGTCCCAAGAAAAATAGCATTTCTCGGCGTCCATTTCGCTCAATGGCGGAAGAGTTTCGTAAAACGGAACGACTGTCGCAGTTCCGAGTTCTGTTAGTTCCTTGATAAGAAGCGCAGGACGTGTTCCATTTTTCATAATCTCTGCTGAAGGTCTGAACATTATGCGCCATGTAGTCTCGTTTCCGCCTCTGCTTGCTTTTTGTGGTTCTGGAGCGGACTCAGTTTGCTGCTTTGCGTTGTTTTCTTGATTTTGTGCGCCATCTTTTTTGTATGGAGCGACGTAATTTTGGAAAGACGAAACGATTTTGTCCGAAACTGCTTGAAGTTCTGGGGAAACAGGATTTGAAACAAGCAAATCTCGAATATGGTCGCGCGCTGAGAGCGTGAAATTGATAAGCTCGTGCGTTACAGGCACAATTCCGTTTCTCACGAGGTCAAAAGTGCTTTCAATTTCGTGCGTAAAATGCGAAACTGCATCAAAGCCGAACATTGCAGCTGAGCCTTTTATCGTGTGCATAGCGCGGAAAACTGCACCAATAGTTTCTGTGTTTTGAGGATCTTCTTCAAGAGCAAGAAGCTGACCTTCAAGGTTGTCGAGTAATTCTGTTGCTTCCTCAAGGAAGACTGCGTTCATCTGCTCAAGCATTTTTTACCTCTTTCTTTTTCTTGGAATTGAACTCGGAAAGAGAAACACCGCATGATTTGCAGAATTTCTCGATAACGTCTGGGATTTCGCCAATGATGGAGAATCTTTTGCCATTTTTGTCGGCTTCGAGGAACGACGCGATGATTATCTGGATAGCTGAAACGTCGATGTCGTCTACGCTGGAAATATCGAGCTGCACTTCATTCGCATTGTTGAATGCGTCGAGCAGTTCTTCTCGTGCCGCAGCCGCTTCTTCGATGCCGGCTTCTCCTGTCCATTTAATCAATTTTGGCTCGTCGTTTTTCTCCAATTTTTCCCTCCAAGCGAAAATTCTTTTTTTTTTGAATGAACTCTTGTATACTCTAATTATATATCATTCTACTATCGATTTAAGGAGTCGTCAAATGGAAGAAAAAAAAATGTCGGAAGAAATGTATTTCACGTTCACTCTTGGCGACGGAATTTTCGCAGTTCCAGTAACGAGCGTTCGCGAAGTTTTGCGCTATTCGTCATTGACGCGAGTGCCGAAAGCCGCACCTTATTTGAAAGGTGTGATGAATATTCGCGGCTCTGTTGTTACGGTTATTGATTTTCGAGAATTGTTCAACTTTCCTGCAAAAAAGGCAGTTGAAGACTCTGCGATTATCGTGACGGAAACACCGCAGGAAAACGAGCAGCCTATGACGACAGCGCTCATTGCTGACGATGTTGATGTTGTAGGACCTCTTGAAATCACAAAAAGCGACAACGCAAATTACGGCAGCCTTTCAAATCGCAAAGAGTTTATAAAGTGCGTCGGAATGAAAAACGGCGAGTTTGTGCTTGTCTTGGATTTGCCGAAAATCTTTGAGTCTATCGAAACTGAAGTTGACCTCGAAACAGCGTAAGTTTTTGCATCTCGAGCGAAAATCCTTCTGACAAAATATCTGGAAATGCCGTTCTGACTTTTGTTGGGCGGCATTTTGTTTTATCATATTGGTGTGTCAAATCAAGAGTATACAAAGTGTATTCAATGTGTATAGGAAGTGTATAGGAGCAGTGAAGGAGCAGACTTGGAGCAAATTATTTCTGCTTAATAACAGTAAGTTTACTCAAAAGCAAATGATTTTATACCATAAGAATAGCCATCACGAAGCGGATTGTAGCCAATAGATTCAAAATAATCACAAAGATAATCCCATTCTTCTCCAGTATGGTCGTTAGACTTTATATTTGCACAACTTAACGCTGCGTGACAAAGTTCGTGAATAATAAGATTGTCTGGTATTTCATATTTTTGATTATGAAGAATTAAATGATATCCATCTCTTTCAAAATACAAACAAGTTGCAGTTACATTTTCATATCCAGTATCATCGATTAAATCTGCGTATCTTATTTCTCTTGTAATAGGAAACATAGTCTTTTCAAAAAGCTTTTCAAGTTCTTTTCCACGGTTTTTAAGTTCGTCATTATACTTAATAGCATGTGGAATCGCACTAAGCATAATACTTGATTCTTTTGCAGTTTTATAAATATCTTCAATCTCTATTTCTTGTACATTTTTTATTTCATTTGATAGTGAACTACACTCTTTAATACAAGATGTAAAAATAATAATGTCTGCAATAATAACTACAAAAAGAATTGTAAAAAGTTGTTTCATTTATTTTCTCTTGTTTTAAATATTATAACTATTCTTTGTTTTATCCTGAAAGGATTTCTTGTGCAAATTTTTTAAGTGTTTCAAGGGATAATTCCGAACTAACAATTTATCAAACATGTTTATTGAAAATTCTGAATAAATCTGTTTATGTAAATAACTTTGTCAAAACTACAATTGTATTTCGTGCAAAGAGAGTCTATTTTGTTTTTACTCCAAAATGGGTGAGCCAGCAAAACGTTCTCATTGCTAGTATGAATTATAAAGGTTTCTTTTTCTTCTGTGTAATCAACAGCATCATTTTCTTGGCTTTTATATGCACTTATCCGCTTTTCTAGCAATGATTTCCAATAGCTGTTGTTTATAAAATCTGGAACATATTGCTTATTTTCTGCAACTTGTGCTAAATCTAAAGCTAAACGCCAATCAAGCATACTATGATAACGTTGATTGTAGTAATCGCAAAGACAATCGTAACAAGCACTGTCACAGTTTTCTTTGTGAGAAATGCTTGTAAGCTTGTTGTATAAATAACCATTTGGCAGAAGTTCTTTTAAGAAAATATCATATTGCGTTTTTGCGTCTGTTTGACCAATAAAATTTGTATATCCAGCTCCATTTTCAAGTTGTTCGACCATAAATACACCTGCTCTAACAGATGAATCATCTTGATTTTCTCTACGAACAAAATAATCAGCAGTAAGTTCGGTTGTTTCAATATCCAAATAGTCGGTTATGGTTTTTCTTAATAAGTTTCCCCAAGAGATAAAAGCACCTTTTAGAGATATAAGTCGTTCATTTTCGAGAATTGTATTTGTAGAAGTTGTATCGAACAACGGACTCAAATTTAATTCTTCATTTGTAGAATTAATACAGATTTCTAAAGTACCTGTAATTTTTGAAGAGATGAGAGCAAACTCTTTTCTAGAAGCGTCGTCAAAAGCAAAATCTTTTTGATAAATCACGCAATTAGAATCATACCAGCCTTCGTGTTTATTGGATTTTACCAAGCTGAACAGTTGTCCTTGATTTGTGTTGATTGTGTTTACAACACCTTTTTCTGGATATTCATTGTTACCAATCAAAAGATTTGTGTTTGCAACAGATTTTAATTCAATCTCAGTTTGGTCGCTGTCAATTCGAGTTTCGCTTGTCATTGGAAGCCACTCAAATCTGCCGTCAAAATCTTTTACAGCACTCTTTGAGAATTCTGTTCTGTATCCTAGTGGAGAAGCAACATTGTTGATAGGTTGTATTTCAGTGTTGCAAATTGGGCATTTGTCTTCAACATTCTTATCAACAAGAGAAATATAAGAACAGTTTTTGCAGCAAAGCAATTTTTTATCTTTGAACTCGTGCAAACCGTTCTTTTCTTTAGGTTGACCTCTGTCGCTTTCATAAGTGATAAAACCAATGGATTTGAGAATCTTTTTGTCTTTTACGATTTCACAGCCAGGTGTAAATGAAGTTAAAGCTATATCCATTTGTCTGTCAGTCACTTTTTCTGGCGGAAATCGTTTCGGGGCAGCTTCATATAAATAACGAACTTGAGTTGGAAAGCCGAACATTGGAAGCATTCCTGTTGCTGCAAGCCGTTCTGATAGTTCATATTGGATAAATCCGTCTTTCTTTATTTTCTCAGAAATCTTTTTAACAAGATTGTTTTGAATGTAAGAAACTATTTCATTGATTTTTGCAGCAGCAGCTTTATTTGCATAAGTTGTAACAATCTCTTTAATAGCTGCTTGATTGTTTGAAAGCCAATCTGCTATTAGTTTTGAGTTTTCTTTCCATTCAGAAACAGTTCCAAATTCTCCGTGGACAGAACTTTTCTCTGGTTTTATGCCTTTTTCGATGTAGGCTCTTCGGAGGATTTCTTTGTTGATAAAACGATATAAAATATCCGTACTTCTCAAATCAATATATGGATTTGCAGACTGACCTGAAACCATTCGTTCTGGCTGAGAATAATGTTTTTGGTCGTGGCTGTTTACGCGAGCAACAGTAAGAGCCAATGAGAGAGGCGTATTTCTTCGACCTGCACGACCAACACGCTGCTGATAATTAAATCTTTGAGGAGGAACATTGCCCATCATAACAGCAGAAAGAGAGCCTATATCAACGCCAGCTTCCATTGTTGTGGTTACAGAAAGCAAGTCAATGGCTTCAACTTTTCCAATTTCGTTTTCTTTTACTAAATCTTGAAAAAGTCTTTGCCTGTCTAAAGCGTCATTATCATCTGTTTGCCCTGTCAGCTCTTCACAGTGAAGCCTTGAAAGTTCTGTTCCAAAGATTTCAGATGTATAAAAAGAATCTCTTTCAAAAGTTGCAGTTTCATGTTTACAGTCATCTGTCAGTCTTGCACCGCAGAATGTACAGAATCCCATTGAATGATGTAAATGAATTGTTCCACATCGGTTACATTTCCAAAGATATTTGCAATTCTCTGCTTTTACAAATTCAATATTTTCGCCTGTCAATGCAACATCTTCCTCTTCTTTTATAATATGCAGATTTGCTAGAGCAGTTTTCAAATTTTCCATTTTGGGATGATTGCCTTTCATCTTCTCTTTATAGACATTTTCAGCAAATTTCCACAATCGCTTTGGAAAGCCTTTTGACAAATATTGTCTATTATTGTCATAAATACGCCAAGATTCTCCAAGAATACGAATGGCTGAATCAATAAATTCTTGGTCAATGCCTTTTGTTTCTTTTGCTTTGAAATAGCCAATTCCAAGTTGCTCAAAAGTTCTTTTATTAGAACCAAAAGCTGTTTTTAGCAATTCTGCACGGCATTTGCTTCTGATTTTATCAGCGAATTCTTGTTGTGGAACAGTTTCTCTGTTAAAACGATTTTTGTTCCAGTCTACAGTTTTTGTCCACTTTGAATCATCTCCATAAAATTGATAGCTTGGATAAGAACCTGCTGGATTTATTCCGACATCAAGAAGTTTTTCAATAACTCCGTCAACAATTTTTTCGATGTCTGTGTTTGAAGCATTAAATATAGAATCTAAGTCTTTTTCAGGCTCTTCTTCGTCTTTTTCTGCTCGAATAGCATTTTTTATAGAATCAAAATAAGGCTCTTTCAGTTTCTCTTTTATTTCAGAAGGAATTTCTTTGTATGAAATTTCATCTTCTCTCCATTTTTTCAAATATGAAAGACATTCTTCTTCTGAGTCTAAAGAATTGAGCATTGCAAGACGGATTTCATCTCTATAATGGTCAAGTTCAATACCTGCTGAAAGTTTTGCAGCTCCTTGTCGGCTGTCTGAGAATAAAATCAATTTTGCTTTTTCTTTTTTGCTTCTAAGAATTCTTGAAAGAGAATCTGCAAAAACTTGATTGACTTTCTGAACACCAGTTCCGTGCGTTGAAATAGGAGTAAAAGTCTGCTCGTTTTCTGCATATTTTATATGATAGCCACAAGATGGACATTGTTCTGGGAATGGAGCTTTTGACTCTTTTTTATCGTACTGGCAAAAATCTGTTGCATATCTATTTTTTTGGATTTCTCCTGTAATGCAATTAAAATTTGTATTCTGCCAATGCTGTTGATTTCCCTTTTCATCAAATAGTTCTTGACCTGCTGTTTTCTTAAAAATAATAGCATTTGAAATCGTATTAGAAATTAGAGAATGAGTGCTTTCAAAATACTGTTTACCATCTTTTGCATTATCATAACCATACAAAAAGATTTCTCCGCATTGACGGCAAACAATGGCTTCATAGACTTTTGCACCGCAATCACAGCGTTTTATTGGCGATGAATACAGCTTTCCGAATTTTCTAGTAGGGTTTCTGAAGTCTTCTGCAACGGCGGTGCATTCTCCTGATGAACAAATCCAAATGTGCTCGATATTTCTTGCAAAATAATGTGCTCTTACAGGCTGAATATAGTTTTCTTTTTTATCTTTGGTGAGGTTTATCAAAGAAATCAAACATTCAATATATTTTTCTGCATTTGAATTTTTTCCAAAAAGCCTTGAAGCCATATATTCAATATTTCTGGCGAAGATTTTGTTTTCGTCATCTTGAAGCGAGTAGGAGAGCCATTCTGTCAGTTTATACTTTTCTGTAAACTCAAAAAATGAAGAAAAATTATGAGCTTTCAATATTTCAAGAATTTCAGATTCTCTTTGCTCATCAATTTCGTTTTTACAAATTTCGTCAAAAAGGCTCAAAGGTAAATCTGGAAGTTGATTTTTGTTTATAGGTGCTTTTGCTGTATCTGAAATTAATTCAAAAGAAGTGGCTGAAACTCCAAAAAAATCAGAGATAAATGCTTCTGTTTTTTCATTTTTGTCCATAGACGCACTGGAAGCAAGAAATCGTACTAGAGGAGAATCTGGAGAAAGCCCAATTCTGTTCAACAGAACTTTTAAGATGTAAGAAACTTCTGTGCCTGCCGTTCCGCGATAAGTATGAAGCTCATCTATGACCAAAGTGAAAATATGAGATTTATCTTCTTCTAGCCATTGTTTTGTTTTTTCAAAGATATCTTCTTCCCTCTCTCTCATAAGCATTATGTTCAACATACTGTAGTTTGTTATGAGAATGTCTGGCGGATTGTTTTGCATATCTTGACGAACAATTTGTTCCGCTGAATTTTCATCAGTACACGGAATTGAATACTTCAATTCGTTGTAAATTTTAGGATTATTTTCTTTTTGAGATTTTAAGTTCTCCCATTGAGATTTGAATTTTGAAAGAGCATGACTTCTTGATTCTCCCATTTTTCCAGGAGTTCTTCCTGTGTAGCGACCAAAAGTAAATCTGTTTCCCTTTCTGTGTTCATCAAGCCATTCTTTCACATCTTCATCATCAAGAGATTTTCTCAAACGAACCATTTGGTCTTCTGCAAGGGCGTTGAGCGGATACATAATCAATGTTCTTATGGCATGTTCTCTTTCTTCTGGTTCTCCCCAGTTTTTAGATTCATCAACAAGATTTGCAATAACAGGCAGCATAAAGCACTCTGTTTTTCCAGAACCAGTTCCTGTTGTAACAACCATATTTTTGTTGTTTTTAAGAACGCTCAAAAATGCTTTTTTCTGATGTGCATAGATTTTTATTTCTTCTGAATTGGATTTCAAAAGTCCAAGATTCAAAAAATCGCTGACATCGCTTGAAATATTATTTTCTTTGCAGCATTGGCTTATTGTTTCCACGCCTTCGTATTTGTTTACAAGTTCAATAATTGGCGATTGCATAATAACACCATTTTCTGAATATAACTTTCTGCGTTCATCAATGTAGCATTTTTCTCTGAGCGGAATACCTGTATCAAGATATTTGAGATATATTTCTTTTAATGTTCTGCCAATTTTTACAGGATTAATCATTTTTCACCTCTATGCAATTTGCTCCAAAAATTCTTTCTAATTCTTCTACTGCTTTTTCATCTACATTATGATAAGGCTGATTTCTTGAAAGAGGATAATTGTACATCGCATTTTTTAGTTGCGATTTATCAAAAAGAATCAATGCTCTTGAAACGAGAATCGGAAGTTCTGAATAAAAACAAGTAGACAGTTCTTTAGATTGCTTGTGATAAGTAAACAGCTGCTGATTTTTGCTACAGCGTGCAAAACATCTTGCAACATTTATTGCATCTGGATTTTTATTGTAATCTGGAATAATTCTTTTTGCTTTTCCGTCAAAAAGCAAAGTTACTGCATAAACTTTGTCTTCTGGTCTATAAATCCCAATTTCCAAACTTTTTTCAGAAAAAGGCTTGTAAGAATATTTGTCTTCCAAATTGCATTTGAACTTTAATTCCAAAGAATCTTCTTTCTTAAAACCGTTTATTAAGTCATTTATGCATGGAAAATTATTTAATAACAGCAATGGATTTAGTGTTTCTTCAGAGTCTGCAAGTTCTGGCAAAGCTACATAGCCTGTTTTTTCATTTTCTTTTGCAACTTCACAAATTCCGTTTCTGAGCAAAGGCATAAACAGTTTATATTCTGGAAAATTGCCATATTGAGCGGAGTAACTTTCTGGGTATGCTTCAAGAAGAGTTTTGCAAGTTTTTTGAATCTGTTTCCAGGATACAAAACTTTGTTTTTTCAGCCGCATAATGAGTTTGCTCTGAATCTCAAAAAATTGTTCATCTGGCAAGTTATTCTGCAAAATATCCATTGTTGCTCCATTCTTTTGGCTGAATATTATGAACTTCTAAATCTTTTGGTTCAAAATATCCTGTCTGTGTTTCAAAGTCCATAAATTTAGCAGAAAGAGTCAGTTTGTCTTCAGGATTTGATATTTGTCCCCAATTTACAAAAGAATCTTTGTTCAATGGAAGCCCGATTTTGTTTTCCTCGCAAAATGGCAAAATTGTTGCAAAGATTTTCAAATTGTTTGGCAAAGGCTTATTAAAAACAGGAAGAATCAGCGAATAACCTGATATTGCGTCTAGCAAAGGCTTCAATCCACATTCAGGCTGTGTCAGATTCAAAGAATCAAAAACGAGAATGTGATTTACGTCTTTATTTTCATCGCAAGACTTCAAAACATCAAGAATCCCATTGTTGATAAAATCTTTGAAATGAAGCCAGTCGTGTTCAACGTGGATTGTGTATAGCCTAACATTTCGCAACGCTTTTGCATAAAAATAAGCCCAAGAAACAGATGGAATAAAGCAGGCTTTGTAAGAGAATAATTCACTTTCTCTGTTGAGCTGTTCAGTTAATATTTCTGACAAATCTTCGCTTTTAAGGTTTTTGCGTAAAAGCGAATTGAACGAATATCCTTCATTTTCTTCGAGGTGAGAAAATGTTTCTCCTTTTGCTTCAAAGATAACTGGCTCTAAATTTACAAACTCTGTTATTGGCTGACTTTTTAAAGATGTTTGCAATTTTATGCTTTCAACAATCAAATCATAATTGGCTTTTATAGCGTTATACTTTCTTTCTGTTTCAGAAAGCGAATTTTCAAGTTTTTTCTTTTTCTCATCAAAATCATTTTGTAAGATTTCTGATTTTACATTGAAATCTGATTTCAATTTTGAAAGTTCTGTCTCAAAGTTTTCTTTTTCACTTTTTATCTTATTACTTTCTCCTCTTAATTCAGCAATTTCAGATTGAATCTGTGCTTTTTCATTTTGAAGATTCTTTGCCCATTCAGCCCTAAAATCATCTCTCATATCTAGAATTGTTGATTTTAAGTGTTGTGTCAAAGTTGAATTTGGCTCAAGAAGTTCTTTTATTTCATAAAAATTATATTCAAGAGTATTGATTTTTCCTTTTATTCTTTCAAGACGAGTTTCTTCTAATTTTTCGTCATCAACGGCTTTGAAGTGTTGAGAAAAAATTTTGTAGTTATCTTTCTTTAGTTCAAGAAATGGCTCTGATTTTATAACAGCCTCCATTCTCTCTTTGAACCAATCTGCTAACTGTTCATCGCTCATACAATCGATAGAGCGAACAGGATTTCCTAGTTGGTCAGGATTTCCAACAAAGTATTCTTTCCCTTCAAAGTTATAACATCTGCCTTTTAGATAATCCTCATTTAGATTGTATTCATTTGTCTGTTTGCCAGATTTTGGCTTTATGGTTTTGGAATTTTCGTCATATTTAAAAAGCCCATAAAGGTTGTTCTGAAACTTCAAGAAAAAACTTCCCTGAATACTTTCGATATTTTTATTTTGTATGAGCGGAAAAATCTCATCTTGAACCAAAAATCCGTCTTCAAGAGCAGTATGTTCGTTTATAGAGATAATTCTTGTAAAAGACTTTTGCTTTACGGGAATAGAACTATGATAATTAACAACAAATCTGTCATCTTTATAAGAAACTTCCTCTTTTTGACTTTGAATTACATTGAATTCTATAAAAGAGTTTGGAGAAATATTGCTTTGTTCAAATTGAAACTTAGGAGCAAAAACAAATCCTTCTGGATAGAAAATGTTTCTTTTTCGTGTATTGTCTAAGATTTCATAGTCATTATTAGGAGCCTTAAAGCCAATAACATCTACTCTTGCGTTAATTCCCTGAGGCTCAATAAAACCAAGTATTCTTGAACTCAAAATATCTTCATTAGTTGCCATATTGACTTCTCCTGTTTAGTTTCATATTTCCAATTTTGATAAACCGATTTACTAGTTTATCATTTTGTCTTTGAAAAGTTCTCAAAGTTTCATCAGTTTTGCTTTCATCTTTGAAAATCCATTTTAGTTCTTTGCAGGATTTTAAGCCGTCTATTATTTTTTCAGAATCTTGCGCAGGCTCTGCTTTTTGTTTTGCACAATTCAAATCCCAGCCGTGAATATCTGCAATTTCGGTATTTTGTACATTCTCGACATAAAAATAAACTTCTGAAGATTTCCAAGAATTGAGAAGTTTTACGTAATGTTTACCAGCACTTAATTTGTCAGTTAGTTTTGCAATTCCATTTTCTACAGGATATTCTTTTAAATCAACAAAAATTTTTTTATAGTCTTTAAAATTATCACTCAATTTTATTGCAGGAAGCGCAAAGTCATAATAAGTATTTCTCTTTATTTTTAAACCACCTAATAAAGAAAAATATGGAATTTGTGTTACTTTTATTCCAAGTTCTTCAAAATCTTCTTGTGAAAAACACGAGAGCAAAATTAATCTATACTTTCCAATTTCAAAGATTTCTGCTTTCCCGTTTTTGATAAAATCTTCAATATGTTTCGGAACATTCTGTTGCTGAGAAATCAATAAAACATCTTCATTTATATCTATTGATTTATTGCGAGCTAACGGAAGCCAATCGTTATAGTTCTCATCTTGGATAAAAACAATTCCCTTATGAGTCAAATACTTGTTTTCATCAAGTTTCCATAAATACTTATAATCAATTTCATCTTTCTCAAAATCAATTTTCTTCTGATTGATATAGATTGCTATTTCTGGCTCTAAGCGAATGCAGAATTCATCTTTTGCTTGTTGTTCTCGTTGTGCATTAGAAATTTTCGTACGATTATAAATCTCGTTGTAAGACCGTCCGTCCCACATACAATAAAAAGAGAACACCATTCTTTTTATCATTTTATCTTCTGATTTTTTAAGAACAAGTTTTTCAAAATAATCAAAAGTAATTCCTGAATTTTGCTCTAATCCCAATTCAATAAATTTATCTGCATATTCAATGATTTTTCGTCCAGAAACAATTCTTTGAGATAATGGAAATTGTACATATCGTCCTTTTTTTGTTTTTGCTTCAGGAATTAAAAGAGTTCTATTCTTTTCTGCAAATAATTCCTTTGTCCTTCTCCAAATAGCTTCTTGGTCACAAGTTTGATACAATTTTTGAACTGAATTTTCATCTTCACAATACTTTATTTTTTCAATCAATCGACGATTGTAGCTGTTAATTAAATCTGAGTTAGTTTCAACATCATAAGCTATTTTTACTTCAAGAGCTGCTATAGCTAATGAACTAAGAGGTTTATAACAATCATAGAATCCATATCCTTCAAGAAGTTTGTTGATGTCACTTTCTGTTAATCCTGCTTGATTTGCACAATATTCATAAGTGTATGAATCAACTAACAAATAAAAATCTTCGTTTGGAGATGTACGTTGTAAAAAATAATCAAAAATTGCTTTTCCGAGTTGTTCTTGAATTTCTGGCATAATTACTTTATGAAACTTTGTAAAAAATTATATAGGATTCCCAATAAGAAAGTATACAGCGGAATTTATATGTTTTCAAAAAACTAGTAACTCTTCTTTGACTTTGCGGACAAAATGTAAGTTTTTTCTTTTTGTAAAAGCGCATTCACGTCAGTTGCGTTTTGTGTTTTTATGCGCTTGAGCCAGACCTTTGAAGTTTTAGGGTCAAAATAAATCTTTCGTGGAAAAATGCCTCCTGTATCGGAAGCAATGACTGGAATATTTTCTTTTTTGAGATAATCAAACGCGAAGTGAATGTTCATATCTCCCACCTGAATACCTGCGTCAGGAGGGAGATTGAACACATTGCTTCCGCCGAAGATTTTTGCTTTGAGAGCGCTTCTGTCAGCGCCTTTTTTCATCATATCTTCTAGCAGAAGTTTTACCGCATATTCGCCGTAACGTCCGCGCATATCAGGCTCGTCGTCAATATTGTGCAATGTGTTGGCATACATAAAATGATTCATACCGCCAAAACCGTTGCGCTCATCAAACAACGTCACGCTTATGCACGAACCTAAGACCGTCGAAATCAATTCATCCCCAGTTGTCGAAAAAAACTCACAGGGATAAATTGTTACGATTTGGCGGTCAAAATGCGAATCATAGTATCGGTTCATCATTCACCACTAAAATAAAGTCACATCTCCGGGAGTTGCAGATGAACCGTACTGATTAGAACCGTCTTGACCTGCTGTTGAGCGGAAATTCTGAAGAAGTTCGTTCAAGCGGCTGTCCTGAATTGTCCAAGAAGAAATTTGTCTTTTTGCGAACATCTCAGTGCGTTTTCTTGTGAGCGCGTCAATTCGTGATTTCACCTCTGAATTGAATGTGCTGAATTTTCCGTCGATTGCCGCAATCACAGAAAGTGCGTTTCCAACTTCCTGACACTCCTGTGCAAATCCGTCTGGGAAAACCGTGAAGTTTGACATGCAACTTGAAAGGCGTGACTGTGCGTCTTTGAGAGAATTAAAGAACACGTTCTTTGACATTCTGAGCTCTTCCATCTTTGTGTTGTCGGCTGTGATTGAAGCCATGAAAGATGAAAGCAAGTTGCCAATCTGCTCAATGAAAGAACCAATAAGCGCTCTCATTGAATCAAGCGAGCCGTTAGCACTCTGAATAAGTTTTTCCATGTCTGTAACAGAATCGCGAACGTCAGAAATTGCAACATTCTTTGCAACTTCAATCTGCTGCAAAATACGAACGTGATGAAGTCTGTTAACAACAGGTCCCAAGTTTTCGAATACAGCGTACATTGTGCGTGCTTCTTCGTTGATGTTCTGACAAGTGCGGATAAGGTCTTTCTGAACAAGCTGGTAATGAGCAAACTCAGAAATCATCTGCTGGAACTGCTCCATAATAAGATTGAGCCATGCAAGAATATTGTCCGCACCTTTTGAAGACTCAGAAAGGAAGCGCGAAATGTATGCTGAGCGCTGATGGTCTACAGAATCCAAAATCGTTGAAACAGAAGCCCAGTTGTCGCGGAAAATGTTTGTGCATTTAGAAAGACTTGCTTCAATGTTAGAAAGAATTTTCTGACAAAGCTGCAAAACTGTGATATTGAAGCACACAGTGTCCAAATCGCGGTCGCTGCAGTCCTCTGAATATGTGTCGTCAATGATTTGATCCATGTAGACTTGAACATGGTCGAGAGCCTGACGGATAATATCTTGATGCTGGATACCTTCCATCGCAGTTTGAATTGGCTTGTAAACAGAATCGACCATGCCTTTCATCTCTTCAAGAGGACGACTCGCGTTGACGAGCAAATCCTGAATACCTGAAGAACCTTTTTCGCCCAAAGCGCTGAGCTGCTTTTGAGAATCGACGATACCACCGAAAATCTGCTTTACAGAAGTGATGCTTTCAAGAAGACGTTTTTCTTCGCTGATAAGATTGTTTGAATACAAAATCATATCGGTGGAAAGACGCTTCAAGTTTTCTGTAATCGCAGAGAAGGCGCGTCCTTTTTCACCTGACTTGATAGAAATGACCATCGCGTTCAAAGCGATAAGTTCCATTTCCTCTGAATCGCTCTTTATATCCTTAACGTGGGAATTGACTTCCTCAAGGTCTTGAATGCGCTGATTTAATTGCTCGAACAAGCTGTTGTACTTGTTGCTGTAGCCGGAAAACAAGTCTTTTTCCTTGAGATTAGACTCAGCGTTTCCGTCGCCAATGCGTGAAAGTACATCACGGAGTTCTTCCAGTGAGGTTCCTCCCTGCTTGTTAAGCAGCATCGGAAACTTGTCGCTCAGCAGCATAAAATTCTTCTCGATTTGACTGCTGTAGTCCTTAATCTTCGTCCTAATTTCGGTATTATTCATATATTCCCTCACTAAAATCTCGACTCAGCTGTTCCAAGTCGTTGTCTTCGTTTAAAGAATTCTCTTTAAAATCGACCCTCTCTGTGCTAGGCTCAAGCCCAAGCGGGTCAATATCTGTATTATAATCGTATGAGTGGAGCAAAATCCGCTCCGCCGCCGATTTTATCTGCACAGAAAACTTGCAGGAAGGATTGCTGATAACAAGCGGCGTTCTTGAAGCAACCGCAAGCCCCACATTTTCATCATGCGGGATAAATCCAATGAAATCCAGCCCGACGCCAAGTTTTTTCTGTGACAAAGAGCGAAGTCTTCTGCACATCTCAAGGTCGTGCGGGTCAGAACCGTTGTTCAAAATCACCTGAGGGCGAAATTTTGAAAGTTCTGAGCGAACCTTTTCCTCGCAATCAGGATACCTTGAACAAAGAGCGTCAACAAGTTCCACAAAAGAACTTTCCGAGCCTGCAATAGCCTCTCCCGTGCATTTTTTTATAAATTTCTTTTCTGCACTTGTCGGCGAAAACTGCGATGAAAGAAAGCGGTAAGCCGACGCCTTCAAAAAAGAATACGCGTTCAAAATTGACGTAATTTCTGGAGTTGTGACGATGAGAGAGTTGTGCGTCATCAAATAAAAATCAAGCGTATTGTATGCCGCGCCCGCTCCCAAATCAAGAATCAAATAATCGCCAGGAAGTTTTGACAACTTTTGAATCAGCGCTTTTTTTATAAAAAAATCCATGTTTGCAGTTCCCGGCAAAAGGCAATCGCCTGCGATGAACTGCAAATTTTGTATTTCTGTGTCCTGCAAGAGCTTTGAAACATCCGTTACCTGTCTGTTAATGAAGTTTCCGACTCCCGCGTGATTGTTTTTGAGACCAAGCAATGTATGTAAATTAGCACCGCCGAGGTCCAAATCAACAAGAACAACCTTTTTCCCCGTGCGTGCCAAACAAATCGCGAGACTTACAGCAATGGCGCTTTTTCCGACGCCTCCTTTTCCGCTCGCGATGGGCAACATATGTACCATAATTCTAGTATAGGTTGTATTTGTAATTTTTTCAACATTTTATTATATTCTAATTATGGCTAACAAGATTTTTTCCAAATTGACACTATTTTTTGCTCTTTGCACATCTGTTTTTTTGTTCGGTTGTTCAAAACCTGGCGACAGTATTGTTTCTGACGGAATGGAGGCGCTCAAAAACGGAAAATATGAGAATGCCGCCGATTATTTCCGCGAAGCGCTTCTTGCAGACACCTCGTATTCCGACGAGCTTCTCTATACTTTTATCGCCGCAGCCTACACCCAGAACGACAAGTGCGATTGCGCGATGGTTTATTACAAAAAAGCGCTTGAAAGCCGAAAAGATTACACGACATATTTGCTTCTCGCATCTCTCCAAGAGCGTTCCCAGCGCTTTTCTGAAGCCGAAGAAACATATCGCGAGGCTATCGTCTTTGCGCCGAAAAAAGCCGACGCCTACGGCTGTCTTGGCGCTTTGTGCTTGAGGACAAACCGCGTGAAAGACGCGATAGTTTTTCTTGAAAAAGCCGTAAAAATGAACTCCCGCACTGCCGATTTTCACGCAAATCTTGCGCTCGCTTATGCCAAAGACAAACAAAAAGAAAAAGCCCTCTCCGCGCTAGCCAAAGCCGAAAAACGCGGCGCTGGAGCAGATTTCCGCCAAAAAGTCGAAGAAAGTCTTTTCAGTGCGGGCTTGTAAGCTTTGAAATATTTTTCCAAATATAAACAAAAGGCGCTCTTCACACCATTTGAGAGCGCCTCCTTTTTTTTAAACGCCGTTCCGAGTCACTGGCGGGCTTTCCATGTTTATGGAAACGTCATTCCGAGTCACTGACGGGCTTTCCACGTTTATGGAAACACCGTTCCGACTCACTGGCGGGCTTTCCACAGTTATGGAAACGCCATTCCGACTCACTGGCGGGCTTTCCATGTTTATGGAAACGCCGTTCCGAGTCACTGGCGAGCTTTCCATGTTTATGGAAACGCCGTTCCGAGTTACTGGCGGGCTTTCCAGATGTTTTTTTGGGAGTTTTTGAGAAAAAAAGCGAAAAAAAACGTATTGCAATAAAAATTACAGGGCGCTAGTATGGATTTTGGAGGCATCGAAAGATGAAAAAGATTAAAAGAGACATTCAAAACTCTGCTTTTAGTGGATTTTTGATTGAAATCTTGAAGTTGTATGCCCAAGCGATGGAAAATGTTCCAAAAGAAGAGAGAAATGCTCTTCTTGACGCGAACTTTTCAACGCTTGCCCTCCTTTCCGCAGAACTCACCGAGGCGGGGATAGCGAGCGCGACAGTGCCGTCCGTCGCCTGTATGCGGTCCTTAACGGAAACGTTGCTCTGCCCGACGGCTTTGAAAAGCAGGTGGCGGCCGCAAAGCTGCTGCTTTCGATTTTTGAGCCGTACGGAACGAAAATGCTCGACGTCAAATACTCGTCACAAACGGGCTTGATGAACTCATTTTTGAAAGATTTGGAGAAGGAAGACGCACAGAACGCCATCTCGCAAATCCTTGGCGCAAAAGAGCTTGTCGCTCTCGTCAAGAAAACCGAAGAGGAGTTCGAAATCGCTTCTGCAAAGATTTCCCAGGACGCAAGCGCTGTTGCTTCTCTTAGGAATGCGACGGCGATACGAAACGAAGCGGTAACCTTGGTCAATGGCTCTGTGGTAACGCTTCTTTCAGCTCTTTCGATTAGCGAGAGCGAAAAGTACGCTAATCTTGCCGTGGAGTTTGAAAAATCCGTGAAACGCTGGAATTCGTCACTTCCTTCAAAGAGTGATTAAGCTTCGGCGAAGAGTTAAAAAATGAAAAATCCCGCGTCTTTTTGAAAGGGCGCGGGATTTTTCGTTAAAAAAGCATTGACAATATTAAGAGCGGCTGTTATATTTCTCAAAGTTACCGATTGTTCGGTTACTTTTGGAAATTATGGCAGAGAACACGAAAGAAAAAATCCTCAAGGCAGCATTCTCATTTTATCGCGAACCGCTTTTTCGCGAGGTGTCGCTTTCCGAAATCGCTGAAAGGGTGGGAATCACCAAGGCGGCGATTTTCAAGCATTTCAAGAACAAAGACGCGCTGAAGGCGGCGATGCTGAACAAAATGTATGGCGATGTGTCTGTCGTTTTGGGCGAGATGCAGCAGAAATACAACAATTTTCAGAGCGCAGAGGCTTTGCCGCTGGTGATAAAGTTTGTTGCTGATAATCCTGAGTATTCAAATTATATGCTTTGCTCGCTTGAGGAAACGACGGAGGACTGCTTTTTTTTCGAGTTGAAAAAATACGGAATCACGCTTCTTAACGGGATTTATAACGATGACGGCTCGATAAAGAACCTTCATGATTATTTCAGGAGTGTCTTTGTCAGCACGACGATGTTTGTTTTTACGCGTATCAAGCAGCTTTTTCAGGAAACGACGGGCGTTTGTGTTGACAGCATGAGTTTTGCTGAAAAACTTTCGCTTCTTATTGCAAAGGGAATCAGGGGAAACGACGCGCCGATTTCGCTTTTGCGAATGACTGAGATTGACGGCGTTTGCTCTGAGAGTCTTTCTGGTTTGAAGAAAATGGACAGGGTGCTTCTGGCGATTGCCAAAGTGATTTCGGAATCTGGTGTTTCGTCCCTTACGGTTGATAAGGTTTCAAAAGAGCTTGGTATGGCGAAGAGCAGCCTTTATACTTGGTTTTCAAACAAGAACGAGATGATAAAGACGCTCATTAAGGACGAGATGAGTTGCCTTTATTCTATTATGATGGCGAATATGAAGCAGATGAACAGCGCAGGTGAGCGGCTTTATGCGATGCTCCAGACTGTCATTTCGTATCTTATCCTGCGCCCTGAGCTTCTTGATGTTTGCAAATGGCTTCATATGTCGGGGGTGGAGTTTGAGGAAGATACGGAGCGCGAAAAGGAAATCATTGACTTTTTCCGCTCTCAAAAAATCCTTTCGGAACTTCCGGACATTGGTCTTGGTTGCAATGGCGAGAACTTTTTCCGCTTTTCTGCTGGTTGGTTTTTTGCACTTCCTGTGATGCTTTTGATTCATGGTCGAAGTCACAAATTTTCACGCGAGATTTTGCAAGCAGCGATGAAGGATATGTACTTTATGGTGCAATTTGGAATGGACGGGACTACTTAAAGTCGTAACAAACATTGTTTCTGCGGTATTTTCAAGGTATGGACAATATTGAACAGACAAACAAAGACAAGGAAAGAGAGAATATGAGTGATAATGCTGAGAAAAAATCCAGAAGGCAAAGCGCTCTTGTTATGATTGCGCTTTTTATTGCTGGTGCTGCAACGATTTCTTATATTGTTGCAGGCTTTTTGATTTTGCTGCATTTGAAATGATTTTGATTGTTCTGGCAATGCTCGAAAGAGCGTTGTCAGCGATTGTTTTTTGAAGTTGTATATCGTTTGGAGGAAAATATAGATGAACGTGAACAAAAAAGTATTTGCGGCGTGGATGTTGGCTTTTGCCGCCACTGCTGTGAGCGTCAGCGCTGAAGATTCGGAGATAAAAGTTGAACAGTCGGTAACTTTGACTGTTGACCAGGCTGTTGAATACGCGCTAAAGAACAGCAGAACTCTGAAAAGCGCTGATATTGACCTTGAGATTAAGGAGCGGGCGGCAAAATACGGTTGGAATATCTTTTTGCCGAATGTGCAGGTCACTGGAACAATGAGCAGAGCAACGGAATATTCGCCGAGCAGTGCCGCAACATCTCAGATGATGTCAATGATTACTCGGGGCGCGTATCCTGCAAAAACTGATTTTGCTGACGAAGAGGACAGATGGTCTGTTGTTGGTGGTGTTTCTGTTGGCTGGACATTCAGTCTTGCAAATATAAAGCAACTTCAGCTTTCCAAGGCAAAATATGAAAGCGGAAAGATTTCGGCAGAGCAAAGCACAAACGAGCAACTTCTTTCTATAAAGAAATTGTTCTACGCTCTTTTGCTCCAGCAAGAAAGTTTGAAGATTGAAAAGGAGACTCTCGAAAACTCTCGACAGCGTGTTGTTCAGGCTCAGGCAAACTACAGAAACGGCACTATTCCAGAACTTAGCCTTCTTCAGGCGCAGGTGAATTATGAAAACAAAAAGCCTGATGTTGAGAGCGCTGAGCAGAACTTGAACAATCAACTTGATACTTTTGTGTTTTTAATTGGTATGCCTGTTGGAACGAAATTATCGCTTTCGGGTGAGATAAATCCCAAATATATCGATGTGAGTGCGGAAAAACTTATCGAGCGCTATGGCTCAAACAGTCTTGAGATTCAGTCTCTGCAGAAAAATGTTGATACGCTGAAAATGAATCTTGGCGCGATTGACCTTGCGACTTGGACGCCAGCGCTTTCTGTCAATTATGCGTGGCAGCCTGCTTATATCGGGGAAGAGGGCGCGTTCCACTTCTTTAAGGATGTTGGAAAAGATGAAAAATGGTATGACAGTGGCGCTTTGAGTTTTACTCTTGCGTGGAATTTTACGAATATTCTTCCTTGGTCAAGCAACAAGCAGCAAGCGCGGGACATAAAGCAAAATCTTGCAAAACTTGAGATTTCGCTTGAGACGCTCAAGGAAAATCAGAAAATTGCTGTCAGAAAGGCTGTTGATACGCTTAATCAGGCTAGAGCACAGATTGAGAATATGAACAGAAGCGTCCAGCTTGCCCAGCGTGCTTATGACATGACATATCGCGCTTACAGAAACGGAACAACGGAACTTCTTGATTTGCGCGATGCGGAGGAATCGCTTAACAAGGCAAAACTTGGGCTTGTTAACCAAAAGTTCAATTATATGACGGCGCTTTTGGATTTGGAGAATACACTTAACGCAGATTTGTCATCTGAAGGAGATAAATAAAATGATTTTTACAACGAAGATGTTTTTTAAGAAATGTAGTATTGCAGTTTTGGCTCTTGTTTGTCTGTCTTTATGCTCTTGCAAGAAACCTGGAGAGCCTAAGGCTTCTGCAAATGATGAGGTTGAGGCGATTTTTGCTGTAAACACGTTCCGCACTTCAGAGGGCAATATGGACGATTATCTTGAGTTTGGTGGCGATGTTGCTTCTGTCAATGCAGTCGCTGTTATGCCTGATATGGCGGGAAAGGTCTCAAGAATCCGCGTTAGTGTTGGCGACAGCGTGAAAAAAGATGACATTATCGCTTATGTTGATGCAAGCCGTCCTGGAATGAACTACAGTGCAAGCCCTGTAAAAGCGCCGATTAGCGGACGCATCACGGCAATTCCTCCAACTGTTGGAACAATGGTCAGCCAGCAAACTCCGATTGCAACTATAAGCAACACTGACATTCTCGAAGTGAAAATCAATATTGCAGAGCGCTTTATCAGTCGCATCAAGGAAAATCAGACTGGTATTGTTACTTTTGACGCTTATCCTGGTGTTGAGTTTGCCGCTTATGCGCACGAAGTCAGCCCTGTTCTTGACACATCGACAAGAACAATGAGCGTGAAACTTCGCTTTAACAAAAAGGACGACAGAATCAAAGTCGGAATGTATGCCAGAGTAAAACTCATCACGACATCTATTCAGAATGCGCTTATCGTGCCGTCTGCTGCGATTGTCAAGAAAAACGAAGAGCCTTATGTTTTCGTTATTGCAAACCGCGGCGGCTCTCAGACAAGCGTGAGATTGCAAAAGGTTGAAGAAGGCATCAGCGTTGATAATATGACTGAGATTACAGACGGACTTGTTGCAGGCGATGAGATTGTCATAAAAGGTCAGTCGCTTCTTAATGACGGCTCAAAAGTAAATGTTGTTTCTGTTTCAGAACTTGACTAAACGGGAGTAGTGAGTAAATGACTTTATCGGAAAGGTGTGTTAACAAGCCGGTTACAACACTGCTTGTGTTTTTGATTATGATTGCTTTGGGCGTATTCTGTACGTTCAAAATGCCTGTTGATATGTATCCTGATATGGACTTGCCGTATATGCTTGTCATGACAAATTACAAGAGCGCAGGTCCTGAAGAAGTTGAGCAGAGTCTTACAAGAACGCTTGAAAGCTCACTTTCTGGACTTTCTGGATTGAAGCATATCAGGTCACGCTCTATGGCTGGAATGAGCATGATTATTCTTGAGTTCAACTTCGGAATAAATCTTGACGCCGCAGCGAACGAGATACGTGACAAGATTGACCTTGTGCGCTCGTATCTTCCGACAGACGCGGATTCTCCGACAACAATCAAAGCAGACCCGTCAATGATGCCTATTATGACGCTTACTGTTTCTGGAAACCGAACTCCAGAAGAACTTCGCGCTTATGCCGAAGACGTTATTGCGCCTCGCCTTGAGCAGTTGGACGGAGTTGCGTCTGCAAGCGTTTCGGGTGGACGTGAGAAGTCTATCAACGTTGATATTCCTCGTGACCGCCTTGAGGCTTATGGGCTTTCAATCAGCTCTGTCTCTCAGATGATTGGAGCGCAGAATGTGCAGTCGTCAGGCGGAACGATTACTTCTGGCGATATAAATTATACAATCAAGACAAACGGAAAGTACCAGAGCATTAACGATTTGAAGAACACCGTTATTTCTTACAAAGCGTCAGGAACTGGTGAAGTTCGCACAATTCGCCTCCGCGATGTTGCGGACGTTTATGAAGGCTACAAAGACGAAAGCACACTTGCTTATCTTGATGGCGAGCCTTGTGTCATGCTTTCGATTCAAAAGCAGTCTGGCAAAAACAGCGTTACGGCTGCAAAAAACGTGCGAAAGGCTATGAAAGGGCTTCTTCAAGACCTTCCGACAGACGTCGTTATTCAAGAGACATCAAACACAACTGACATCATCGAGCAGACGATTAACGAAGTTGTGAACTCAGTTGTTCAGGGAGCGCTCCTTGCCGTTGCAATCCTGTTTATCTTCTTGCGCTCTCTCAAGTCAACGATTATCGTTGGCCTTTCAATCCCGATTTCCGTAATGATTACGCTGATGTTGCTTTATTTCAAGGGCATCACAATCAATATGATTTCGATGGCGGGTCTTTTGCTCGGTATTGGTATGCTTGTCGATAACTCAATCGTTGTTCTCGAAAATATCTATGCTTACCGACAGCGCGACGCAAAGCCGAAAGTTGCTGCGATTTTGGGCTCTCAGGAAATGGTGAACTCCATCGTCGCCTCAACGCTCACATCCGTTTGTATCTTCCTTCCAATGCTTTTGTTCAAAAAGACTTTGGGCATTATGGGACAGATGTTCAACGATTTGGCATATACAATCATCTTCTCTCTTGTGTGCTCGCTCATCGTTGCTATGTGTCTTGTTCCTGTCCTGACTTCAAAGTATATGCGAATCGACAAAATCGTCGACAGCGGAAAGTCTGGAATCGGCTACAGCATCAACCGCGCGTTCAACCGCTTCTTTGAGTCTCTCGACACAAAGTATGCACGCGGAGTGCGCTTCGTTTTGCACCACAAACTCGCTTGTATCCTTGTTCTTGTTGTGCTTTTCTTTGCGTCGATATTCGCAATCAAGTTCGTCGGCTTCATCTTCATGCCAGAAACTGCGGCGAACTCGGTTACAGTGCAGTTCACACTCCCTCAGGGAACACGCCTTGAAGTAACGGAAGACACCGTGCGCGAACTTGAGCAGATGACAAAAGATGAGCTTGTTGGCGTGAAGTTCGTTACCGTTTCAATCGGTGGCTCAAGTTTCATTTCCTCTAGCTCCGAGACAAACACGGGAAGCATCACTTGGACGCTTTTCTCGCCAGAAGAGCGCCTTCCGGGATACGATAACGAGAAAACTGCTAAGGCAAAACTTAGAAAATATTTCACAAAATTCCCAGGTGCAGACCTTTCGTTTGGAACGAACGCAAACAGCGCCTCATCTTCAAGCGGTATGAGCATAAAAGTGAAGAGCGATGACCTTGACCTCGTTCGCTCTGTTGCTACACAAATCGAAAACGTCTTGAAAGATAAGGGCGGAGATTGGGTTACAGAAGTTTCTAGCGACCAGCAGGACGGACTTCCTGAGGCTGAAATTATCGTTGACCGTGCAAAAATGTACGAGTTCGGTCTTAACATTCACACTGTCGGTGCTGAAATCGCGGGCGCAATCAACGGAACGACCGCAAGCCGCTTCACCAAAAACGGAGACGATATCGACGTTATTGTCCGCATGAGCGAAAAAGACAAAACGCGCTTGGGCGACCTCGATTCAATTTCTGTCGTGAACTCATCAGGACAGAGAATCCCGCTTTCAAGTTTTGCCCACTATCAAAAGTCAACCGCTCCTGTAACGATTTTCCGCGAAGACCAGTCGCGTGTTATCGCAGTTACGGCAAAACCAGTTCCGGGGCTTTCGCTCGACAAAGTGCAAGCGGGCGTGAAGGCGCTCATTGACGACAATATCCCGAAAGAAGACGGCGTTACGATTTCGTTCACGGGCGATTATGAGGACATGATGGAAGCCGTCGTCAACTTTGGCTTGATTATCATCATGGCGGCTATCCTCGTATTCGTCGTTATGGCAAGTCAGTTCGAGTCGCTCGTTGACCCGTTCATCGTTATCCTGACGATTCCGCTGTCGTTCATCGGTGTTGTCGCGATTTACGCAATCACACGAAGCCAGCTCAACATCGTTACAATCATGGGTATGCTCGTTCTTGTCGGAACAATCGTCAACAACGGTATCGTTCTTGTTGACTACACGAACCTTTTGCGAAAGCGCGGACTTGAGCTTGAGGAGGCTTGCGTTCAGGCTGCCCGAAACCGTTTGCGACCGATTTTGATGTCAACGCTCACGACCGTTATCTCATTGATGCCGATGGCGTTCTTCCCAGGCGAAGGCTCTGCTTCAATGCAGCCGATTTCGCTCACGGTCTTCGGCGGAATGACATTCGGCTCATTGATGACGCTCTTTTTGATGCCGACAGTTTACTACATCGTCAACAACCGCCGCCTCAAGAAAGCTGCAAAGCGGAAGGCAAGACGCATAGCAAGGGAAGAAGCCAAAAAAGGCAACGTCAGAAAGCAAAACGGCAAGAAGTTCGATGTCGAAGTCGTCAACGAAGATGGCGAGAGCGTTCTTATCACCGCTGATGGCGGAAGAGGCGACTTGAACAAAGAAGAACAGAAAATCGCCGACACGAGCGTCGTTCTTGAAGACGAGGCGAAAGTAGTGGAAAAACGACGAGAAAGAAAGCCGAGAGCGAAAAAGGAAGTGAAAGCCGACAGCGCAAATATCGCGCCAGACGGCGAAAAGCCAAAGAGAGCCCGAAAGACAACAGAAAAGAAGCAGAGTGAAGACGAGGAGTAATTTATGGCAGCCAAAAATGAACAGAACAGTGAAAAGCAGCCTTTGGCTGTTAGAATCGAGATTATTTTCTCGCAGGCACTGGAAGAGGACTTTCAGGAGGAGTTTCACGACAACAAAGTCGGTTCTCACTACACGAAACTCTTTCCTGTGATGGGAGCGGGCTTTTCAAACCCGCGTTTGGGCGACGCCATCTGGCCTCAGCTCAATATGATGTACATCATCTATTGCGGCGAGGAGGAAGCCGAGAAAATCAAGACGATTGTCTCAAAACTCCGCGTCGTCTACAAAGATGAGGGAATCGCCTGCTTTATCTCGCGGGCAGAAGAATACTAAGCGAATTTTTTCTTGCTGAAATCAAATCCAACAAAAAGAGGCGTGCTTTATTGCATCGCCTCTTTTTTTGGAAGCGAAAATAAAGCGGACTTTGTCAAAGATGACATATTTTTCAATATCGTTTCATTGCTGTAACAATTGCGTTGAAAGTAACAAATGTTAGTTTTAAGGCTGAGGCTCAGCGGATGCGCGAACAAGTGTTTAAAGTGCAAAATTCACTCCAGCGGAGCTTTGAACAAATGTTTTTTTCTTTGCTGAGGCTCAGCGGGGCTTTTAACAAATGTTCGAAAGGCAAAAGTTGCCCCAGCGAGGCAATTGTCATTTGAGAACTCGTTTCGGAATCTGCGAAGACTCTCAAAAGCGGGCGCGGTGGAAAAAATTATTCGCTGTCGAAATTGTTTGCGACACAAAGAAGATATGAAGTGAGATTTTCGGCGTCTTTTGAAGAAAAGCCCTTGTAGCATTTTTTCAAAAGATTTGCCGAAATCTCGGCGGTGGCGTCTGTGAACTGCTTTCCTTTTTCTGAAAGAGAGACGTATTTGACGCGGCTGTCTTTCGTGCAGCTCTTTGTTTCGACGAGGTTCAAGTTGATGAGCTTTTTGACGAGGACGGTCGCGGTTGACTTGTCGCGGTTGATTTTCGTTGCGATTTCGCCCATTGTGAGTTTTTCAAAAACGGACAGATTATAAAGAATGAAGCCGTGCGAGGTAGACAGCTCCGGAAGCCCTTTCTTTTTCAGCTCGGTGCAAAGATATTCTTCCGCGCAAGAGTGAATGTGAGAGATGAGGGCGAGTGTTTTTGATGTGTCTAAGGCGCATTTCATGGCTTTGATTTTATCAGCAAAGAAAAAAAATGAATAGTCGATTGACTATAAGGCGAACAATAAGTAGATTTAAACCATGATTTTGTATTTGCTAAAAAAGAACTTTTGCGATGGCTGGGACAATATGCTGTCCCTCATTGTTCCGAACATTGTTATGACGTTGGCTTCTGTGGCTCTTTGGGCGCTTTACGGCACTGTCAACGCTTCGGGAAATATGGCTTTGGGAATGCTTTTTACCCTTGTGTTTTTTGCATTTTTCATGGCGCTTTTGTTTGCTTTCGGCGAGAACGCCGTGCGCATCGCGAATTTTGGCGCAGGCTCTGTGAAAGATTACTTTTCGCAGATTGTGCCGTGCGCAAAAGAGGGCGCTCTTTTTGGTCTTATCTGCGGTCTTTTTACGATTTTTGCCTCAGTGGGAATCCCATATTACATGAGCCTTTCGCGCGGCGGAAATATGATTGGCATTTTCCTTGCCTCCTGCGTGTTTTGGTTTGTGCTTATCGCTTCTCTTTCGCTTCAGTGGTTTATCCCGATAAAAATGACTTTGAAAGACCCGTTCCGCGTGGCGCTCAAAAAGTCGCTTTTCATCTTTTTTGACAATCCGCTTCTTTCGCTCTTTATGTTCGTCTATCACGGAATTATGCTCTTCCTTTCAGCGTTTTTGCTAGGCTCTGCTCCGGGCGCAACGGGCATTTTGCTCTCGCTTTCGAACGCGCTCAAAATCCTCTTGTACAAATACGATTATCTTGAAGCACACCCTGAGCTAAAAGGACGAAAGAGGCGCAATATCCCGTGGAGCGACCTTTTGAAAGCCGACAAGGAAACGCTCGGACCGCGCTCAATCCGCTCTTTCATCTTCCCTTGGAAAGACTGATTTTCTCTTGCTTTTCTATTGAGATAAAAAACTTTTTAAGAAAAACCGCCTTGGTCAAAACTTGGGCGGTTTTTCTTTTGCTCATTCGACTGCAAAACTCCTCAAATTGAAAAGAGGGCAAACCACATTATAATAAGACTTATGGAAGCGAATATGATAATCGCACACTTTCCCAAAAAATCCATAAGGAGAAATCTATGACCAAAAAGGCTTTTTTTGCATTATCCGCTTTGATTTCGCTGCTTTTCTTGTCTTGCTCACTTCTGAACCAAAGTAATGACACAGGCTCACTTTCTTTCACAATCACGAGCGACATGGTAAAGCAAATAAAATCAAAATCGCTTGCTCACTCTCGCGCTGTTATTGATGAAGAGGGGGGGGGGATTTGATAATGCAGATGAGTTGTTTTTGACTGTCGAGTTAAAAGGTGCTTACATTGACAAAAAGACTGTTGCGATTGAAGACGGCTTGAAGGTCTTGTTCGAGGAAATCCCTGTTGGCACAGTGGTCAAAGCAGAAGGCACTGCGTTCAGAAAAGAAAACGACAAAAATATCATTTTGTACAAGGGCGAAACTGATGAAATCACGATAGCTGAGGACGAGAATGCTCTTGCTCTTGTGCTTTTGCCTTATGAAGATATAGACGATACTGCTGCTGAAAACCTTATCGGCACAAAGCAAAAACCGAATGCTGTCGGTGACATCGTTTTCAGCGACGGCTCTGCGACTGAATACAGCGCAGATTTGACGCTGACTGACGAGCAGAAAGCCTCTGCCATTGCGGTAATTTTCTATGCTGGAACATCATCTGATTCTCTTGGTGCAAGAATTCTCGGAATCGGTATTCACAACAGTTCTGAAGAAAGTGCAAATGGCGGTCTGTATGATTGGGCATCAACTGGTTCTGTGGCGAAAAACTTAGAATCTGATGTGACTCAATTAAAAAACACATTCAACGACATAATGGCTTATGAGGTAAATGAAGAACCTAGTGAAGCTCATGTATCATACAACAATAACTCATACTTTTTGAAAGGTGATTTAAACGGAAGCGACAACTGGGCTTTGATAAGGCAAAAAGATGCTGCTGGAGAATATCCTGCATTTGCGTGGGTAAACAATTACGGAACAAAGTATTCTCTTCCAGAAGAGTATGAAACTGGCTGGTATATGCCAACTGCCGCAGAATTGATGACTTTAAGAACAAATCTGTACGACGTTGATAACGAATCTCAAGTTATAAATACAATTTTGCAAAAAGTAAACGGCACAAAATTGGATACGAGTTCAGGAGGAAATCACTTCCATTCGTCAAATCTTACAGATGCAAAAGACTCTGCTGATCATCAACTAGTTTCGATGAATGTAAGGTTTGGAGGTGGAACGCCTATCGGGCAAGGTGTTTCTATTCTTTCCTGCTATGTTTGTGCAATCCGTGAGTTTTAGAGAGGTGTTTTGAGAAAACGAAGCTTGCGCGAAATGGTTTTGCGCTTCGAATACTTACACACGGCTTGCGCGAAATGGATTTGCGCTTCAAATACTTATTCACGACCTGCGCGAAATGGATTTGCGCTTCAAATGCTTATTCACGGCTTGCGCGAAAAAGATTTTGTGTTCATAAAAAAAATCCCTGCCAAAAACGACAGGGACTTCAAAAAGCCTTTTACGGTTACGGGCGTACGATGATAGAAGCGAGGTCTGGGTGCTTCTCAAGGTCTTTCTTCAAGCCTTCTTCGCGAGCCTTGTTGCGATAGGACGGGTCTTGGAAGCTGTACTTGAAGTTCGTGTGAACATCGTAAGTTCCGTTCATAATCGCAAACGCGTCTTCTGTCATAACAAGCTCTTCGTCTGTTGGGATAACGAAAACTTTGACCTTGCTGTCGTCTGCGCTGATGCAAGTTTCTGCGTTTCCTGTGTTTGCAAGCGCATTCTTTTTCGGGTCAATCTTAACGCCGAGCCATTCCAAGCCCTCAAGAGCCTTTGCGCGAATGAGCGGTGAATGCTCGCCGACGCCTGCTGTGTAGACGATTGCGTCAACAGGACCGATTGCTGCCATGTATGCGCCGAAGTACTTCTTCAAGCGGTAGCATTCCATATCAACTGCGAGCTGACAGTCTTTGTCGCCTTTTGCTGCCATCTCCTCAACGTCGCGGCGGTCTGTGTATTTTCCAGTGATTCCGAGAAGTCCGCTCTTCTTGTTGATAGCGTTGTCCATCTCAGCCGCGCTCATTCCAGTCTCTCTCATGATGTAGAACGGCAAAGCGCAGTCCATATCGCCACAGCGAGTTCCCATTACCAAGCCTTCAAGAGGTGTGATACCCATTGATGTGTCGAAGCAGCAGCCGTTCTTTACAGCGCACATTGAAGCACCGTTTCCGACGTGTGCGATGATGATGTTTGTGTCTTTTGGCTCTTTGTGCAAAAGAACAGCAGCGCGTTTTGCTGTGTAGAGGAATGATGTTCCGTGGAAGCCGTAGCGGCGTGCTGCGTATTTCTCATACCATTCTTTCGGGATTGCATAGCGGTATGATGACGGCGGCATTGTCTGGTGCCAAGCGGTGTCCATAACTGCGACGTGCGGAACGTTTGGCAAAACTTTCTGAGCAGCCTCAATGCCCATGATGTTTGCAGGCATGTGAAGAGGGCCCAATCCGATAACAGAGCGGAATCCGTCGAGAACCTCCGGAGTAACTTTGACGCTCTTTGTGAACTTGTCGCCGCCGTGCAAAACGCGATGTCCAACAGCACCGATAACGCTCATATCTGTGATAACGCCATGGTCTTTGTCTGTGATTGCGTTCAAAATAAGCTCGATAGCTTCTTTGTGTGTTGGGCAAGGGCTTTCGAGAACGAACTTGTCTTTTCCCTTTGGCTTGTGTGTGATAACAGAGCCGTCCTGTGTTACGCGCTCAACAACACCTGTAGCGAGTACATCTTTGTTGTCCCAGTCATAAACCTGATACTTTGCGGAAGAAGAACCGCAGTTCAATGTAAGAATTACCATTTTATTCCCCTAAACTGAAAGTTGTGCGAAAGCCATATTATAAAACTTTGCCGTCTATTGAGCAACAGACGGCAAAAAGTTATTTTGCAAAAACGAGATTTTGTACTGTAATCTGCGGTTTCTTGAGATACAGATACTTGAACGGATGAATGTCGAGAGCGTTTGAATACCAGCCGCCGACAACTTTTGTGTCGATAATGTGGAAACTCACTGGGTGCGAGATTGGCATAATCACCGCCTCGTCGAGCAACAGCTGCTCCGCTTTTGCAAAGACCTTGTAGCGCTCTGCTGTGTCCGAAATGCCTGACGCCTCATCAAGAAGAGCGTCGTATTCTTTTGATGTCCACGTTGTTTCGCGGAGTTTTGATTCCGTTCGGAACAACTCAAGGAACGCCAGCGGTTCGGCGAAATCTCCAATCCAAGAGTACAAGAAAACATCTGCCTTCCAGTTTTTGATGTTTGAAAGATAGCTCTCAACAGGTGTTCTCTGCGCTGTTACTTTGACGCCGAGTGGCTTCCATGCTGCTGAAAGCATATCATAGAAGCGTGTTTCTGATTCTTCCTCGCTGAGCGCGATAATGATTTCGATTTCTTTTTTCTCTGGGATTCCAGCTTTTGCTCTCGCTTTTTTCATCAAGTCCAGCGCTTCGTCGGCGTCTGTGTCTTTGTAGCCTGTGACGCTTGGATAAAGCGGAAGCGGATAAATCAGCGTTTCTGCTGCGACGACAGCTTTGCTTCTGAGCTCAGCCCATGGAACTGCGGCAAGGAGTGCTTGTCGAAACTCTGCTGTGTTCCACGGCTGATTTTCGCACTTGAAGAACAAAAATTGCGTTCCGTATTCCGCTGCCATACAGACTGCGCTTGAGTTTATGAGTGATTTCGGCTCGATATTGCCTGTCACCCAGTCCGCCGCTCCTGTGTTAAAAGCGTAAGTGTTTTCGTCAGGGTCGCCTGACTGCTCGATATGAATGCTTGGAAGCGCCACTGAAGCCGCGTCCCAATATTTCGGGTTTTTCACAAGTTCCAAAACGCCGTTTTCGTATGATTTGAGCGTGAATGCGCCTGAGTAGACATTTGGCTTTGCAGGAACAACCGAGAACGCGTGATGGCACAAAAGGCGCTGAAAGTGTGGCGCTGGCGTGTTGAGCGTTACGATGAGAGTCGAGGCGTTTTTTGCCACAATCCCGACGCTGTCGCGCTTTCCGCTTCCTGTGCGATAGGCTTCAGCGCCATCAATGCAGTCCAAAAGCGATGAATAAGATGCCGCTGGATTTGCAAGAAGGTTCAGCCATGATTCACGCACACTTTGCGCCGTGATTGCAGAGCCGTCGCTAAACTTTGCGTTTTTTCGGATTGTGAATGTCCAGCGGACTCTGCTTCTCGATACTTTGAACGACTCTGCAAGAGCCGGAACTGGCTCAAGCGTCACGGGATTGTAGGAATAAAGCCCTTCGTAAAGCCCCGTCATAATCTGCGCTTCTGATGTATACGCTGAAGTGTGCGGATTCAAATCATAATCGTGCAGAAAATCAATCATGTTCAAAGTGCGCTGGTTTTCAAGTTTGTCGCTCTTTTCTGCTTCCTCTGCAAAAAGCGCGGCAGTTGAAGCAAAAAGAAGCGCAAAAAGAAGCGCAGTCGTTTTCAAAAAAGGTTTATTCATCATCTGTAATTCCAAGTTTTTTCATTTGCGCTTGCTCTTCTATGTAAGAGACGTATTCAGCGCGTTTTTGATTGACGTTTACAAGCGTGTTTTTCATCGCCTCAAGGTCCATTTTCATACCCTTGATTCTTGCCTTGTTGCTCGGCTGGCAAGTGGTTTTGAAAAACTCGTCGAGCGCATTGAGCTGCACCGTGAGAGCCTGACATTCAGAGCATTGCTTTTTTACGAAATCAAGGATTTTGTCCTCTTCGATATTCGCAACCCTCTGATAGCCTTGAGAGTTCTTTTGCGAGAATGAAGCATAAACTCTGTTTCGGCGGTTCAGACTTGCCAAAAAGTCGTGATAATTTATCGTAACCTTGCGCTTCCTTTGTGATGCGCGGTCAAACTCGATAATCTCATAAATGACAGGCGGCTCTTTAAGATTGAAAGCGCGACGGAAAATCTCCTTGAGCTTGTCAAAGAACGTATTTTTTTCGCCTTGAAGAATGTTGTGGTTGAACGATACCTTTTCAATGACGGCGTTCAGCTGCGGATAAAGCGCGCCGAGCGTTCTCAGAGCGTCAAGAATCATCTCTTTTGTGTCGACCTTCTGGACTTTCTTTTTCTTGCGCTCGACCTTCACTTCGAGTTTTTTCAAAACCTCTTCGCGCAGTTTTTCTTTGTTTGCGCCAAGTTCTTCCTCGACAACCTCGTTGACAAGCTCAACGTTTATGCTCTTTTTTCCAAGAAGACCCGGAAGAAGTTTCTTTATCGCCTCAAAAAGCGACTCTTTTGACTTGTAGGCGAGCTCTTTGTTGAACGCCGGATGCTCAAAGACATTCTTTCGCACCTGTCCCTTGTACATCTCCCGCTGGAAAAGCGAAAGCTCTGTGAGAGTCACGTTAATCTCGTCAATCGCACGGGCAGACTTGCTTACGCTGTCGTTGAACAGGCTTTGAGTGAGAGGGTCTGCGCCGTTCCTCGCCTGAGCCACAAGAGTCGCAAGCCCTCGTGTGTTCGGCTTCGGATTGTTTATCGTGAACGAATTCCACAAAAATGTGTTGTTAAGTGCAAGAAGCTTGTTAATGCGGTTTGTGTCGACGTGCGCAACAGAAAATTTGAAATAGTTGCACAAAAAGTCGAGCATGCTGTCGTAGTCAGACAATCTCAAGCCTATGACGGACGCTCGCTCTCCCTCAGCAAACTCAGTGCTGTCCGGGATTATGATGTTGGAGATTTTTTTATCGTGCTTGTACGGGTCAGCCGTTACAATCGATTTCTTGATGAGAGCGCCCAGCAGGTTTTGCACGCAAGAAGAGTGCAGACGGTAGTTCTCGAGGACTTTCGGCAGCGCCACCGTGTCGAACCAAGAGGCTTTGGCATCTAATGCCTGCAATAATTGTGTTGAAAAATTATCTTGAGAACCCATATTCTATATTATCTGTTGTTTCAGAATAAAAATCTAGCAAAAGAATTCCAATCTTAGATTTTACCGCAAAATAAAGCACTGAATTTTTCTTTTTAATGCAAAATTCAAAATGACACGCACAGAACGCTTTGAAAGCCGTGTCAAAATGACATTTGCCCGCTTTTTAAAAAAGCACCCCTCGTCATTTTGACATTCACTGTCTTTTACAAAAAACACGTCGTGTCACCATGACGAGCAGTGATTTTCGCAAAAAACACCCCGTGTCATGGTGACGAGCGTCGTTTTTGCTCAGAGGCGGCTCGTGTCACCATGACATTGCTCTCTTTTTTAAAAAGCGCGTCGTGTCATAGTGACACGGGCTGAAAATCGCTTGAGTCTTAAAATGTCATAAAAATATCGAGTGTCTTTTCAATAAAAAAGGCAAATAACAAAAGAAAAAATTGAAAAATTACATATGAGACTGCTAAAATAAAATAAAGTACCTTCAAGGAGAGTCTTTTTATGGCAGAAATAACAGCGTTCAACAAGAGCAAAATTGTCCCGATTGCTCTAATCGTCGCGATGGGAGTTTTGATACTTTTCGCGTATACGGCGATTTCAAACAGCATGGCGAAGAGCAATTTGACGCAGATTTTGCGCGAAGAGGTCAACCAAAAGGGCATTATGATGGAAGATTATCTTCAGCCAGAAATCGCGCTGACAAAAAAGCTCGCTTCTTCCCCGACAATAATCCGCTTCTTCAAAAATCCTGACGACCCAGACGAGAGAGAGCGGGCTTTTGCGGAGTTTCAAAGCTACAAAGATGCTTTTTCGTCGAATATGGTCTTTTGGACGAACGACGTGGACAAAGAGTTTTGGAGCGATATGAAATATTCCTACACGGTTGACCCGAAAAATCCTGACGATTATTGGTACAATTTGACGCTCTACAAAACCGATGTTTACAACT
>CACYWZ010000005.1 GCA_902778325.1 uncultured Spirochaetaceae bacterium | reverse complement strand
ATAACAGTAAACCCGCTGCCACGAGATGATAAAACAGTTGTCGCAAGCTCAGAGCCTTCTGAGACGAAAAGCGCAAGTTCTCCAGCGAAAATGTCATCTTCTACTAGCAAGGTCGAGCCTAAAAAAACTTCGGCAACTACAAAGCCAAAATCGCGCTCAAGCGCAAACGGAGATTTTGTCGCAGATTTTTCGCTTTGCATGGACTGGAGCGTCCTTACAGCGAAGGATTTCATCTTGAACTTTCGCGGTGTTTCAACATCGGCAAATTTGCGATATGCAGCGTGGTCTCTTGAGCCAGGCTTGGGCGTGATGTTTCGCTATGACAACAAAATGGGCATCATTCAGCTCCCGATTGTTCTGTCTCTGACGTTTTCGGATTATCTTCGCGCTTATGCAGGCCCTGTCGTAACTTTTGGAGATGCTGACGTTCCCGGAATAGACCATGACGCAGAAGGTTCTATATTTCCTGGCATTATGGGACTTTCTCTCTCAACTCCGTCGTGGGATTTGGGAGCGGTAAAGATTGCGCTGATTCAAGATATACAGTACACTGTGTTCAATGAAAAAGACGGCTCTGCGCTTTCTGCAAGAAACAGCACGGCAAGCGGTCTTTTGTTGTCTACGGGGGTCAGGCTCTCATTGCCACTTTAATTATGAAAAAAATCTTTTATATAACGGCGCTTTTTTGTGCCGTTTTCCTTTTCGGCTGCACGGAAAAAGTGAGCGTGTCGCATATTAGTGACGATTCGATACTTTTGAGCGTGCAAAGCAGACCAGGAAAAAGCCTTGATACGATGATTTCATCGCTTATGCCGGGTGTGCCTCATTTAATCGACAAGGACGAGGCGGAGGCGGCTGTTGTTTTTCATGGCGGAAATAACGTGAGCGTCAAAACCGAAGGAAAAGCGGGATTCTTGCTTGATGCGACTTTTTCTGCAAAAAAGAAAAATGCGCTTTCCCCGCTTTTTGAAGTCAGCGCGGACGGAAAAACTTTTTCGCTTACGCTTTCAAAAGAGACGATAACGCAGTTCTTGAGCCTTTTGCCAGAAGACGCATTTGAGTATACAGAACTCTTGATTGCGCCTGTCTTTACTGGCGAGAAAATGAGCGCATCTGAATATTCGGATACACTTGCCGCAGTTTATGGCGAGGAAAGCGCAAAAGAAATGAGAGAAGCGAAAATAGAGTTTTCGGTAACGTCAAAAAGCGGCGTAAAGCAGACACTGAACGTTCCGCTTTCAGATATTTTGACATTACAGCAAACAAAAAAATACACATTCGATTGGTAGGGGTATTTATGGAAGGTCAGTCAATACGGGAAAAATACGGTTTTATGTTCTCGCAAATGTCGCAAGTTGCTCATGCGGCAGCGGAAATTGATGAGACAAACGTTTTTGAAGAAGCAAACCCAGAGACAAGAAAGTTCATGGACAAACTTGCGGGCGAGAACCTCAAAGAAGGAAGCGCTGTCAGCGGCGTTGAGAACTTCGAGGCTTTTTTTGACGCAATCGAGAGCGGAAAAAGCGGACTTATTTTGATGGAGCATTATTCAAATCTTGATTTGCCAGCGCTTATTTATTTGCTTGAGCACTCAAAAAGCGAAAAATGCCGCGCTCTTGCTCCTCGCATTGTTGCGATTGCAGGAATGAAACTCAACGAGGAAAACCCGATGGTTCGCGCTTTCGCCGAAAGTTTCACCCGCGTCGTCATCTATCCGACTCGCTCTCTCAACAAAATCACAGATGAGGGCGAGAAAGCCGCACAAGAAGTAAAAGCGCGAAAAATCAATCTTGCGGCGATGAAAGCGATGGACAAGTGCAAGAGAAGCGGAAAGCCTATCCTCGTCTTCCCGTCAGGAACGCGCTATCGACCTGGAAAGCCTGAGACAAAGCGCGGACTTCGCGAAATCGACAGCTATTTGCGCCTTTTCGACAAGATGATTCTTGTTACAATAAACGGACTTTCGCTTCACATCGACCCAGAAAACCCGGACGATATGCTTGCAGACATTATCCGCCCGGACAAGATGATTTTCACCGCAAGCCCGCTTTTTGACTGCAAGACATTCCGAAAAGAGTACATGGCTAGCCTTCCAGAAGACGAGGCTGACCCGAAGCAGAAAGTGATTGACCATGTGATGAGCCTTTTCGACGCTCAGCACGACGAGGTTGAAAAAACAAGACTCTAAAGCACCTTGATAAAGATGAGCGTCAAGCAAAATTGATGCTCATTTTTTTTATGCAAAGCACTTTGTCATTCTGAGCGGAAAACGGCGAGAGCCGTTTGGAGTCGAAGAATCTGCCTTTTCTTTGTCAAAAATGTCATTCCGAACGAGTTTCGGAATCTCTGGAGTAGATTCTTCGACTTCGTTCACTTACGTTCACTTCGCTCAGAATGACACTCAGGAAAAAAAGTTGAGTTTGCTCGGATTTTAAAAAAGGAAGTGATTTATTGAATGAGTCTGAAAGGATTTCTCTCAGGGAAGCAAAGTATTGAATGAGTATTGAAGAAAAACGCTCGGGGAAGCAAAAAATTTTTGTTTAATTACTATCCATAGTAAAAGGAGCCAATAAATTTCCGTTTTGTATCTCCCCGTAGAAAAAGAAAGCGAAAAATTTAAATTTAATTACTACTCATAGAATGAGGAGGCAATAAATTCGAATTTTTTATCTCCCCGAGGCAAAAGGCAGCAAAATCAAAATGAAGTTCAATCATAGAAAAAAAAATTGTAATATGATATATTTCTTTTACTTATGATTTTGTACCTTGCAATAAAAAATATACAATCGAGAAAGAGTTCCGTTGTTATTGTTGCGTTCATCGCGTTTGCAATTATGCTTCTTTGCGCTGTGAATGCGATTTTCGACAGCACGGAGAACGGAGTCGAGGAAACTTTTATCGCTTCTTTCACGGGGGACGTCGCAATCAAAGCAAAATCAGACGTTCCGCTTTCGCTTTTCGGCGACGAGACGCCTGTTACAGGGGAACTGACTGAAATCCCGTGTGTTGTGCCTTACGACAAAATCGCAGATATTGTCTCAAATCTTGAAGAGACTGCGCTTTTCACGAGCCAAGTTTCAGGCCTTGCGATGATGGAAGCGGGCGGCCTTCGCGAGATGCAGAGCCTTTTTGGTGTTGAGGCACAAAAATACATCGAGATAATGAGTTCGATAAAAATCCTTGAAGGCTCTCCTTTCCCTTCTGGCGAGCGAGGATTGATGCTTTCAAAGAAACTCGCTGAAAAATATCACGTCAAGGTTGGCGACACTGTGCAGTTTTCGGTCGCGGACGGCGTGTCATTCAGAATCCGCGCAGTTCCTCTGACTGCGATTTATGAATATGCCGTTGACAGCGCGACGCTCGACAGAATTGTTTTGATTGACGCAATCACGCTCAGGCAGCTTTTGGACATCAGCGACACTGTGAAAGTGAGCGAGGAAGAAGAAGAGGCGTTTTTGACTGACCTTAGTGACCTTTTTGAGGGCGCTGAGGATTTTGTCGTTTCCACAGAGGATTCTTTGAGCGGTGAGGAACTGTTCACAAAGAGTGCTGCTGAGGAAATCGAGAGCGAAGAGAGCGATTCTTCAATGTCGTGGAACTTTATCATCATAAAGCTCCACGACGGCTCAAAGGCGAGTAGTGTCATAAAAAAGCTGAACCGCACTTTCAAAAAAATGGATTATCCTGCTGAAGCGGTGAACTGGAGGCGAAGCGCAGGAAGCGCTGCGATGTATCTTTATTGGATGCGCTTTATTTTGAATGCTGGCATTTTGATTGTTCTGTTCGCAGGCTTCATCGTCATTAACAATACGCTTGTCATAAATGTTCTTGACCGCATAAAAGAAATCGGCACAATGCGTGCAATCGGAGCGCAAAAGCGTTTCGTGTCGTCAATGTGTATGGCGGAAACTTTGGCGCTTTGTATCACTGCGGGCATCGTCGGGCTTTTGCTTGGCGCTCTTTGCACAAAAATCATCAACAACGCACATATCGCTCTCACTAACGACTTTTTGCGACAGCTCTTCGGAGGCTCTTTTGTCACTGCGAAAATCACGCCTTTCAATGTTGTCCGCTCATTTTTCACTTCTGTGGTCTTAGGGCTTGTCGCTTGGATTTATCCTGTGTCGGTTGCTCTTACCACAAGCCCGGTCGAAGCAATGCAGGGAGGAAAATAATGTACACTTTAATTTTGGGACTTCGCTCGCTGTTGTTCAGAAAACGCCAATATACTTCGCTTTTGCTTGTCTGCCTTGTCGGGGTGGGAATTTCGCTTTTCAGTATTTTTTTGATTCGTGGAATGCTTTTCTCGCTCGAAGCAAAGGCAAGAATCTATTATGGCGGGGATTATCAATTCATTGGCGGAGTCAATTCTCTCGATTTTGCTGACGCTTCTCCTTTTATTGAAAAACTCCGCCCTGTCTTTGGAGAGGAGGCTGTAATTGCGCCACGCTTTGACTTTGATGCTGATAATGCGGCGTTCTTTTTTGAGGGAGCAAGTGCCAGACAGCGTGTTATAAAAGGCGTTGATTTTGAAACGGAAAGCGCTCTTTTCAAGGAGTTCAACTATATCGGAGGAAGTTCTGACGATATGGCTCATTCAAACGGGATTTTGCTTTCTGAGCCGATAGCCGAGCGTCTTGGAATTGTCGCAGGGGACGAGATGACGCTGATGATTAGAACTGTGCAAGGCTACATAAACACAGTGCCGCTCATCGTCAAAGGCGTTTTCCGCGATTCATCGCTTTTTGGAATGTACACGAGTTATATGGACATCGATTGTCTTAGAAGCGCTTACGGCGTTAGCGCGACGTATGCAAACAGAATTGCTGTTGACTTGGGAAAAACAAAGGGCGAGGGTCTGGAAAAATATCACGAGAAGCTATCTTCAATTTTCAAAATGTATCGCATTGTTGACGACAAAAAGATTTTCTATAACGACCTTCTTGGCGGGAAGTTTTCAGAGCCGACTTATGCAGTCATCGACCTTAGCGCAAATATGGACGAACTTCGCGTTTTGATATCCGCGATGGAAGGAATTAGCGCTGCTATCATCATCACGCTCATCGTCATAATTATCGCAGGAATCGGAAGCACATACCGCGTTCTTATAATGAAGCGCATTAACGAAATCGGTATCTATATGGCAATCGGAATGAAAAAGAGCGCCATAATGCTTTCAATCCTTGCAGAGTCGCTTTTCCTGTTGCTTGCGGGGTGCGTTTCTGGGCTTTTGTTCTCGCTTTTGCTTTGCCTTATCGCGCACTTGGTCAATTTTTCGTTTATCCCAGCGTTTGATATCTTCTTGATGAACTCGCATCTTGTCCCGATTTTTGACGCAAAGGCGACCGCGCTTATTTCGCTTTCGGTTATCGCCTTGACGCTCATTGCCGTTGTCGTTTCAACGCGAAAAATCGTCAGAGTAATGCCTGTCAAAGCGCTTTCGACGACGGAATAAGGCTTCGAGCCAAAAACTACTAAGACAAATCCTTTTAGATAACGGAGAAAAATATGAACATTGGCAAATTCTTGATTAAGACCGCTCTCATCTTGTCCGCAGCGGCAGGTTTTTCGCTTTCTGACAGCGAAGCAAGAGCGCTTTTGAAAAAGGCTGAGGATAATACAGCGTTTTTCGGCACAGATTTCACAGGCTCTTATTCTGTGATTCAGACAAAGCCTGGTGAGGGCTCTTCGCAAACAGATGCGATTATGTACCGAAGAGACAGCGAAGAAAAATGGACAATTCTTATCACAGCGCCTTCAAAGGAGCGTGGCAAGGGATATTTGCAGTTTGACGGAAACATCTGGTTTTACGACCCTGCTGACCGCCGCTTCACATTTACGAGCGCCCGCGATAAGTTCCAGAACACAAATGCAAACAACAGCGATTTTGCTCCGCAGCATTACGAGAGCAATTACAACATAAAGAGTTTTTCTGAAGAAAAGATGGGCAAATTTGATTGCGTGCTTTTCAACCTTGAAGCAAAATCAGGCGTAAAGGTTGATTATCCGACTCTCAAACTCTGGGTTTCAACTGATGGCTTGGTGCGATGGAAGGAAGATTACAGCCTTTCAGGGCAGAAACTTCGTATTACGGCAATCCCGTCCTATCAGAAAATAAACGCTTCTTCAGGAGTAAGAATGGTTCCTGCTAAGATGGTCATTGAAGATGCTCTTCGATTCAAGAAAATCGACGGAAAAACGCAATTTGAGCGCACTACAATCAAAATCTCTAACATTTCATTCGGCAAAGTTGATGATTCAACATATTCAAAGCCATTCCTTGAGATGATGAGTATCAGATAAATTGAGGATTTGTATGAAAAAAGTTTTTTTCGCGCTTATCTTTGCTTTTGCTGTCTTTGACTTGTTTTCACAAGAAATCGAAGATAGTGTAAGTGCAGCAGAAGAAAGTGCAGACACGAATAACGCCTCAGAAGAAATTGCCGATGATGACCTCTTGGATCTTTTTGACAGCGCAGAGGACACAGATGCTGTTATAACTGACAGCAAAAACTCTGGCGAAGTCACAATAAATGCTGGAGGCTTTTCAATCCCGCTCACGTTCTCAGGCTATCTTGAATCGAGCGTTGGCGCTGGCGACATCTGGGAGGACGGCAAGCACAAGCCTTCTGGCTACTTCACGTTTTTGAACTATCTTTATCTAAATGCGCGCCCTGACAAAACGCTTTCGATCCACGGCTCTTTGCGAACGGTTCTCCCTAGCGGCTCAACAACAAGCAACTCCAGCACAGACAGCATTTTGAGCGTCTACGAACTTTATTTCACATATTTGCTCTTCGACAGCGTTTTTATTACTGCTGGCAAGAAAGCAACATCGTGGGGATATGTTCGCTTAATCGGAACTTCCGATGACGACAGCAGTTCTGAGGATACGGCTTCAGGCTCGGCATACAAATACGGTGGCATTTCCACGAACATAATCTCGGATTCGCGAAACGGCACTTCTGGCTTGATTCGCATTCCTTTCTGGACAGGCACTATTTCAGCTATTGCGCTTTATAATGAGAGTTATGGTGCAGCATCGAATATGTCTGCTGGAAAAATGTCGTTTGCGCTTTCTGTGGAGCAAACTTTTTTCAAAACATCGCTGAACCTTTTTGCACGAAAATATCCAAGTCTGGACAAAAACGACGTTGAGCTTTCGGAAAGCGCAAAAATCCGCCCTGTTGCAGGCGCTGAAATAAAGCGCACGATTTTTGACGCTGATGTGTATGCGCAGAGCATCGCCCAGCTTTATGACCGCAAGACTCTCGTCGACGAGCGCAGCGTAAAAGGCTTGGGCTCAATCGTAAACACCGTCGGACTTTACAAGTGGTGGAACAAGCACGACCCGAACTTCGGCTTCAACGTGGAATATCAAGATGTGTATTTTCCGATAACCGAAACGCATAGTCGCTGTATGGCGTATGATGTTGGGTTGGCACATTTGGGAAAGAAAAAGAATATAAAGCTTGGCGCTTCTGGCTACCATTCTTTCACAAAGAAAAACGGCTATGTGAAACCTGGAATCATCTTTTCAGGGCTTATTCCTCATGCCACTTGGGAAAACGGCGTGCGCGTCGATTATGGCGAAAGCGACAGCTTTGTCTCTCCAAAAATCACATTTGGCTCATACATCAAAATCACCCTCAACTATTAACCCTTCTCTCTGAAAAATCGAATTCGCCAAATTCTGGGCTTCAGTAACGAGCATTACTAGCCTTCAGTAATGAGCATTGCTTGACTTTAGTAACGAGCGTTGCAAGACTCTCGTTACGCTCGTTACTAACAGTTAGAATTCTCCAAATTCGTATTATAGAAAGAATTTGATAGAATTTTCAGAAAAATAATAGAAATTTCTTGCTTTTAACAATATACTATTTTTTAGTTACTATAGTGATTTGAGGAGATTTGCTTTGTACAAGATTATCGTTATTTCCGCGGTACTTGCTTTCGCATTGTCCGTTTCGCTTATCCCTGCGATTATACACGCTTGCAAAAAGTTTTGCTGGTATGACAGCACAAATGAAAGAAAAATTCACAAGGGACTTATTCCTCGTCTTGGAAGCGTTGCTTTTGTCCCTGCCGCGTTTATCGCAGCTGCTTGTTTTTGCATTGGCTACCCTGAAAGTCGCCCATTGGAATACGCTCCTCTTGCCATAGGCGCTTTTCTTATCTTCGTCTTTGGTGTAGTCGATGACTTTAAGGACTTGTCTGCACGCAAAAAACTCCTTGTACAAATTATTGCTTCTCTCCTTATGGTCTTTAGCGGAAAGTCTTTCACTACAATCGGTTCTTTTGTTCTTCCAGCTCCTTTGAGTGGCTTTCTCACATTTATGTGGATTTGTGGAATGATTAACGCTTTCAATCTTATTGATGGCGTTGACGGTCTTTGTGGCGGGCTTTCTGCGCTTGTCTTTGCATCTCTTGGAATCATCTACTTGCACACAAATGCAACAATGGCTGCGTTCTGCTTCATTATCGCGGCAGCTCTTGGCGGCTTCCTTGTGTATAACAAGCCGAAAGCGTGCATCTTTATGGGCGACGGCGGAAGTCAGTTCTTGGGCTTTATGATAGCCGCTCTCCCGCTTTATCGCTCAGGCTCTGGATTTGAGGTGAATAAGGTCTTTTCGATGGTTTTGCTCACTTGTATCCCTGTTATAGATACAATCGCTGCCATGATTCGTCGCCGTCGCGCTCACCGCTCATTCTTTTCGCCTGACCGCGCTCACCTTCATCACAAGCTGATGAATATCGGGCTTTCTGGCGTGCAAATCCTTATACTCTTGCTTTCGGTTCAAGCAATCCTTTGCACTGTTGTTTGCGTTTCGTTGTTGTTCGATGCGTTCAAGGCTGTGATGATTATGGGTGCAACGTGGTTTATCGTCTTGGGCGCGTTCTGCCTGCTCCACTATGCAAACCGTAACGCTTTGAAGAACAAAGAGAAAAGCGAAGCCGAGGGGAGAAGTGTAGAGCCGCTGGTTTTATCTGCGAGCCTTACCCCCCACCATCAGATATAATTAGTTATAATAAAAGCAAATAAAAAATATTACGCTTCAAGTATCTTTCCATCACGAATACGGATAACGTGATTTGACATATTCACAATCTTCTGGTCGTGGGTGGAAAATACGAAAGTCGTTTTCAAATCCTCGTTTAACTTCTTCATCAACTCCAAGATTTGCTCTCCGTTTTTGCTGTCGAGATTTGCCGTCGGCTCGTCTGCAAGAATTACGGGCGCTTTTGTAACAAGAGCGCGGGCAATAGCAACGCGCTGTCGCTGACCGCCTGAAAGCTCGGACGGTTTGTGCTTTTTCCAGTCTGTAAGACCAACAGTTTCCAAAAGGAAATCTATCCATTCATCTCTTTCTTTCTTGTTCATTGAATCTGCTGCGGGAGATTTTCCAAGTTTCAGAGGCAGTTCTATGTTTTCTTTGACGTTCAAAACAGGAATGAGATTAAATGTCTGAAAAATAAATCCCAAGTGTGTGCGCCTCATGTGTGTGAGCATTGAATCAAGGCTAAGAGGCGTTTTTGCGCATTTTGCAAGATTAACGCTTGCATAAACGTCCTTCCCGTCAAGGATAACGCTTCCCGAAGACGGCAAATCCACAAGACCGATAATGTTCAGCAGTGTTGATTTTCCAGAGCCTGAAGGCCCAGAAATAGCGGCAAACTCGCCTTTCTCGATGGAGAAGGTAGCATTGTCAACAGCCTTTACTTCAACCTTATCCATCTGATATGTCTTACAAATATTTTTCAGTTCGATTGCACTCATAGATGTGCAGTGTATCACAGTGAGCGCCTTTTGTCAGCGCGCTATTTACTATATGCAATCAAAATTATACTATTAAGAAATCCTTTGGAGGAAAAGATGAATAAATATGCAAAACGATATTTCGTAGATGCCTTGAGCGGAATGGCTCAGGGACTATTTGCCTCTCTTTTGGTTGGCACAATCATTCTCACGCTCGGACAGCAGTTGTTGAAGATTGATGACAACGCATTCTTTCGGTATTTGGTAAAGGCTGGACAGTTTGCAAGCGACAAAAAGGTTTTTGGTGCGGCAATGGCTGTCGGAATCGGATACGCGATGAAGTCAAGCGCTCTCGTTCTCTTCTCGCTCGTTGCCGTTGGTGCGGCTGCAAACGAAACTGGCGGCGCTGGTGGCCCGTTGGCTGTTCTTGTTATAGCGATAGTTGCGGCAGAGTGTGGCAATCTTGTGAGCAAAAAGACAAAAGTCGATATTCTTGTAACTCCAATCGTAACGATACTTTCAGGCATTCTTCTGACAGTGCTGACAGCAAAATACATCGGCATTGCAGCAAGTTCCGTCGGCAATCTTATTATGTGGGCAACAAATCAGCGCCCATTTATAATGGGAATGATTATAAGCGCTGTTGTCGGCATTGCGCTCACACTTCCGATTAGCTCGGCTGCAATTTGCGCGGCTCTTGGACTGACAGGGCTTGCTGGTGGTGCTGCTGTTGCAGGCTGTAGCGCGCAGATGATTGGATTTGCTGTTATGAGTTTTTCAGAAAACGGTTGGAGCGGACTCTTGTCGCAAGGGCTTGGAACATCTATGCTCCAGATGCCGAACATCGTTAAAAACCCGAAAATCTGGATACCGCCGATTCTCGCTTCTGTTATTACAGGACCTCTCTCGACATGCCTTTTTGCGCTGAAGATGAACGGCGCTGCTGTTTCTAGCGGAATGGGAACGTGCGGCTTTGTCGGACAGATTGGAGTCATCACTGGCTGGTATGCTGACCCGTTCTTCAAGCCTGGCGTTTTTGACTGGGTTGGTTTAATCCTTATCAGTTTCGTGCTTCCTGCCGTCATTTCGCTTGCACTTTGCAAGTATCTCAAGAAAATCGGTTGGATTAAAGAGGGCGATTTGAAACTCCCTGAGTGATATTTTCGATAGATTTTGAATGACAAAAAAGAAACGCTGCCGTAACAGCAGCGTTTTTTTGTGTCTTTAGGCTTTTGTGTCAACAAGAACCTTCGTGATTTCAGCGATATACATCGTGTGGAAATCGTCCTTGCGGTAATTCTGCTTCAACACTTTCTCGTCTGTGAAGTTGTACGCGCCGAGTTCCTGCGAGTAGAGCTTTCGGCAAAAAAGAACAAGGCGACTCTCGTCAATCCACGGAACATCATTCATATAGTTCACTTTGAGCTTTGAAATGAGAAGTTTGTCCTCATCTCGTCCGCTGTGGCTTCCAAGATAATCGTAGCGGTTCTTTGCCTTGCTGTTCAGAACGCAAAGGCTGAATTCCTCGCCTGCATCAAGCAATTCTTTTGTGTAGCGTGAAGGGCGAAGATAAATTGTCGCAACGTTCTTGTTCCAAAGGACTCCAAGTCCTCCCCAACTCGCTGTCATTGCGTTGACACGCGATTCTCCCTGCACCGTAACTGCAAAATAATCTTTTCCAATAAGCGAAAACACGTTATCCTTGATGTTTTCTGGCTGGATTTCTTTCATTGCCATAAAAAACTCCTGTATCGTTTTTCATATTATACACGAAACGCTTTTCTTTTTCTTTGTTTATTCGCCTTTGACTTCCACAATTATTGTCATTCTGAGCGAAATGAGCGTAAGCGAATGTAGTCGAAGAATCTGCGTTTCAAAGAAAACGATGAAAACAATGTTGTTGTAGATTTTTCGACTCCAAACGGCTAATCGCCGTTTTCCGCTCAAAATGACAGTATCTTATTTCAGTATACTTTTTCTAACGCCTTTTTTTTTCTTTGTTTATTCGCCTTTGACTTCCACAATTTCGCTCTTTCCGATTAGAGGGATTTTGCGAACTCCCTTCGATGAATAAAGAGTTTCGATGATAACGATATATTTTCCTTCTTTCAACGTGTTTGGCAAAATCACAAGAAGTTCAGAGTTAACGTTTCTAAGAACCTTTTCGACTTTTATCCATTTTTCTCTGTCTTCGCTCTCTTTTCCGTCGTCGCCCACTGGTGCAAAATACACTCCGCTTCCCTCTGCTCCAAGTTTGAGATTATCGCCTCTCACACTTGCCGCTTTCCCTGCGACAAGAGCGCCTTCAAGGTCTTCAAGTCCTAGAATTTGAGAGATTAAAACCTTTTTCTCTGCGACTTTTATGTCGCTTATCGAAAGGTTTTTCACACTATCAAGCAAAAGCGGGAGAGGTGTGATTTTCACTGTGAACACTCGTTGCGATTTTGCTTCGGAAATGGACTTCACAGACCCTCGCACAACAGGGGAGATAATCAATAAATCAAGTATCTTCACCGAATATCCTTGACTCAAAAGGGTTAGCAACTTGTCTTGATAAATGCCAAGGTTATAGTTCAAGTTGCCGATGTCGACACCCTTTTGGTCATCTTGTATTGACTGCAATTCGCCTTTGTATGACACGAACCGCTTGTCAATCTGGACATAAAAATCCCGACCAGGAAGATAGTTCTTCTTGAACATCGCACTAACCGCTGACTCGATTTCTTCTCCTGTGAGAGTCAATTCATTTTTTGCCATTTTCGCTTTTCCTCCAAAAAGGCTTTCTAGATTTTGCACGTCTTTCGTTTCACGAAAAACCGTACATAATTACTAGTGCGAAAAAAAACAAAAATCCCTATTTTTTTTTATTTTTTTGCCTTTTTCTCTTTCTTTGCTTAGCGCGAGTTTTGCGCAACGCGTAGAATAAAGGTCTCTTCTACGCGTTACCGAAGGTGTTATTCTACGCGTTACCGAAGGGTGTGTTCTACGCGTTACCGAAGGGTCTCTTCTACGGAAAAATTCCTGTGCGGGAAGGGCTTTGTTTTTCTTTGCGAATTAAGAGTCGTTTTGATATAATTTTTTGTACAAGAAAAAAGGAGGAAAATATGGATTTTGAGGCTTTTGTTTCGGATATTGAAAAGAATGAGTGGAATGTCTACGGTGTCGAGGTGTACAAAGCAGGAAAATTGGCGCACTCGTATGGCGACACAAAAGAAAAGCACAATATTTATTCTGCGACAAAGACTGTGTTGTCGTTGGCAATAGGGATTGCTGTCGACAGGGGACTGATTGACGTGAATAATTGTGTTTTGGATTATCTTCCGAGAGTTAATGTTTCAAAGATGAGCGGGGAAAGCCTTGAAGCGTACAAAAAAATCAGGCTTCACGATTTGATGTGTATGTCTGTTTCTGCCTTGCCGTTTCAAGTTGAAAGCGAAAACTATCTTGACTATGCGCTCTCTTTTCCTGTTGTTGCAAAAAAGGCTTTCAACTACTCGAACAACAGCGCATATCTTGCTGGAGTGGCGTTGGCGGGCGCGCTTGACTGTGATGTCGGGACTTTTATAGAAGAAAACATTTTCAAGGTGCTTGGAATTACGGATTTTAGCTACAAGAAAAGTCCTGAGGGATATTTTTATGGCGCGTCAAAAATGGAGTTGTCTGTTTCGTCTTTGAGCAAAATCGCTCTTGTGATTTATTCTGGTGGCACTTACGGCGGAAAGCGGATTGTGTCAGCGGATTATATAAAAAGAGCGACTTCGATACAGCAGATGAACCGAGAGGGCGGCTATGGCTATTTTTTGTGGAAATATCGCGATGGAGTAAGCATAAACGGCAAGTGGGGACAAAAATGCTACATTCTTCCAGAGAATGAGTTGATGATATCATATTTGTCGCATATCGACAACAATTGTGTTGTGCGCGATAGTATGGAAAGGCACATTTTGGGCGTATGCTGAAAACAATAGTGTTTTAGGCATTGTTTCGCTAATTTTGTCAGGTGTTTTTTCTTTCAAACTCTGTTTTATGCCTATTGTCAAAAAAAGGTTAGAAAAAAGTGTTACGTTTCTGTTTTTTGAATCCCCAGAGTTTGATGTATGAAACATTCTGACAAATCCTCTTCACAATTTTCAGCATTCGTAAAAAGCCTTGATTCAATCGCTATTCTTTCTCGCGAGGAAGAGCGAAAAACCGCTATTGCCGCAAAGAAAGGCGACCAAAAGGCGCGTGAGCTTCTCGTAAAGTCAAATATGCGCTATGCCTTGAAGGTTGCACGCTCTTACTTCAAAGCCGATATTGACAACAACGACATTATTCAGGAAGCCCTTGCTGGTCTTGCTCGCGCTGTTAAGACAAATCGCTTTGAGCCTGAAAAGGGATTTCGATTTATTACGTTTGCAGACCCTTATATTCGAACAGAAATCCGCAAATTTCTTTCTGCTTCTCATCCGCTTTCGTTCTCTTGTGATGCTGCTGCTGACCTTTCCCGCATAAAAAAGGCGCTTGTTACAGTCGCAGAGGAATCGGAGAAAGAGAGTTCTTTTGAAATCCTTTCGGAAAAAGCGGCTCGTATTGCAAATATGAACGTGAAGAAGGCTCGCATGCTTTTGCGCTCTGGCGCTTCTTGCACGAGTTTTGAAGAGCCTGTTAGCTCAAGCGACGGAAAAACGCTTGAGTTCGGGGAAACTATTTGTGATGAAAGCTCTTCTTTTGTGGAAGAAGTGGCTGTTAATAATGAAGCGGTGCGCGAAATCAGAAGCGCTATGACTTCGTTTTCTGAGCGTGATAGAAAATGTTTTTTGCTTCATGCAATGTATGGTGCTTCTTTTTCAAAAATAGGGGCAATGACAGGGCTTTCGCGTGAAGGTGTGCGTCTTGTTTGCGAGCGCACTCAGCACAAACTTCAAGAGAGATTCGCTTAAAAAAAGGAGCCATTGAGTGTAATTGATGGCTTTATAGAAAAAAAACAGGCTCATTAAGTTCGCTTAATGAGCCTGAATGTTTTTTATGCAAGAAAACTAGTTTCTGAATGAGTGGATTGGAGCAGGGATTCTTCCACCGCGGTTGATGAAGTCAGCGCAACTGAAGCGATTGACATCGATAACAGGACAGCCTCCGAGCAGGCCACCGAACTCGACCCAGTCGCCCACCTTCTTTCCCGGTGCTGGAATAAGGCGGACAGCTGTTGTCTTGTTGTTGACCATACCGATAGCCATCTCATCTGCCATAATGCCAGAGATTGTTGTTGCGCTTGTGTCTCCCGGAATCGCTATCATATCCAAGCCGACAGAGCAAACCGTCGTCATAGCTTCGAGCTTTTCGATTGAGATAGAGCCTTGCTTTACAGCGTTAATCATGCCCTCATCTTCGCTCACTGGAATGAACGCGCCAGAAAGACCTCCGACGTTTGTTGAAGCCATAACGCCACCCTTTTTCACCATATCCGTGAGCATAGCAAGCGCCGCTGTCGTTCCAGGAGCGCCACAGCCCTCAAGACCGATTTCTTCGAGAATACGCGCAACACTGTCGCCGACGGCAGGCGTTGGCGCAAGAGAAAGGTCAAGAATACCAAAGTCAACGCCAAGACGCTTTGCAGCCTCAGAGCCGACGAGTTGTCCCATTCTTGTAATCTTGAACGCCATCTTCTTGATACCGTCAGCAAGCTCGTTAATCGGTCTTCCTTTGAACTCACGCGCCGCTGCCAAAATGACGCCAGGACCTGAAACGCCAACATTGATAACAGCGTCTCCTTCTCCAGGCCCGTGGAAAGCGCCTGCCATAAACGGATTGTCCTCTGGAGCGTTTGTGAAGACGACGAGCTTTGAGCAGCCGTTCACCTCGCAGTTCTTTGTCGCTTCTGCTGTTCTTTTGATGATTTCGCCCATGAGCTTTACAGCGTCCATGTTGATGCCAGACTTTGTAGAGCCAACGTTGACACTTGAGCAAACATTGTCCGTGACAGCGAGAGCTTCAGGGATAGACTCAATCAAAATGCGGTCTGCTTTTGTAATACCCTTTTGAACGAGAGCCGAAAAGCCTCCGATGAAGTTCACTCCGAGTTCCTTGGCGCACTTGTCGAGGGTGCGGCAGTATTCAACATAACTCTTTTCACCAGAAGAGCCTGCGACAAGCGCAATCGGGGTAACTGAAATACGCTTGTTAATAATCGGAACGCCGAACTCTTTTTCGATGTCCTGACCAACGCGCACAAGATTTCCTGCGTAGCGCATAATCTTGTCATAAATCTTGCGGCAGGCGACCTTTGCGTCCGCGTCCGCGCAGTCAAGAAGCGAAATGCCCATCGTGATGCAGCGAACATCAAGTTTCTGCCGCATAAACATATTCACAGTTTCCTGTATTTCTGTCGGAGAGAAAATCATATCTCAAACCTCTTTATTGGTATTACTTGTCTCATATTATCCGAAAAGACAGACTCTTGCAAATACTGTTAATAGTTTTTTACCCGAACGTTGTTTTTTCAAAAGAGAGGTAGTTACATAATCAATATTTATATGTTTTTTAGGATAGAAAAAACGCGTATATTGACGCTTTTTTGCGTTATCGCTACGATGAAAATCCAATCAAAGAGTACAAAATTATGGAGGAATTTTAATGATTGATGTATCGCACGTTTCCCGCTTCTTCGGGGAATTCCGTGCTGTGGACGACATTAGTTTTTCTATAAAGACTGGCGAAATTGTCGGTCTTTTGGGGCCAAACGGCGCGGGCAAAACCACGACGATGCGTATGATTGCAGGCTACTTTGAGCCAAGCGCTGGTGAAATCAAAATCGACGGCAAAAACATTCTTGAAAACAGTGTGCTTGCCAAGTCAAAAATCGGTTATATGAGCGAAAGCGCTCCTCTTTATCCTGATATGATTGTTTATGACTATCTTCTTTATGTTGCAAAAATGCAGGGACAGGACGAAAAGAAAGTTGCTCTTCTTGCAAAAGAGTGCGGCTTGAAAGAGGTCATGCACAAGAATATCGGCGACTTGTCTCGCGGAAACCGTCAGAGAGTAGGTCTTGCGCATGCTCTTATGAGCGACCCTGAGATTTTAATTCTTGACGAGCCTACGGGCGGTCTTGACCCGAATCAGGCGGTTGAGGTCCGCGAGTTAATCAAGGAAATCGGAAAAACCCGCACTGTCATTATCTCAACGCATATTTTGAGCGAAGTCGAGATGATGTGCTCCCGCGTTATCATTATTTCGCGCGGAAAAATCGCAGCGGACAGTTCTACTGCGGCTCTAAAAGAGCGCTATGGTCACAAAGCGGCTGTTCTTGCGACAATCGGAGGCGCTTCGATTGATGAAATCACTGGCGCTCTTTGTGAGGCAAACGGTGTCGCAAGCGTCATTCTTTCAAGCGACGCCGAGAAAATCGATAGTGATGAAAGCGCTGTTTCTGTGATGGCAAGCATCGAGGGAGATGTTGAAATCAGACCTGAGATTGCAAAGATTGTTACTGAAAAGGGCTGGAAACTCTATGAACTTTCAATGAAGAAAAACAGCCTTGAGGATATCTTTCACGAAATTACAGCGGGAGGCGACAAATGACAAAATCGGCAAAAGTTATGGCAAAGCGCGAACTTTGCGCTTTTTTCTCAAGTCCGATTGCGTATATCACGCTTTGTTTGTTTTTGATTTGTTCGGGGCTTTTGTTCTTCTCAACATTCTTTTTGGCGAATCGCGCAGAACTGAGAAACTTCTTTTCAATACTGCCGGTTTTGCTTTCGTTTTTTGTTCCCGCAATCACGATGAGGCTTTTCGCCGAAGAAAAGCGCATCGGCAGCTTCGAGACGCTTTTGACTCTTCCCGTGACTCCGCTTGAAATCGTGACGGCAAAGTTTGCGGCGGGCTTTTTGTCTTCAGCAAGTCTTTTTGTTCCGACGCTTTTCTATGTTGTGACTGCGGCATCTTTTGGAAAAATTGATGCAGGCCCTGTTATCGGCGGCTATCTTGGAGCGCTTTTCTTGACAGCCGCCTTCACTTCTATCGGGCTTTTTGCTTCTTCGCTCACGAAAAACCAGATTATCGCGTTCTTTATTGCTTTTGCAGTGTGCGCGCTTTTGTCTTTTGTGTCGGCTTTCCTCGTTCTTTTCCCATCTCCTGTTGTAAGCGTGCTTTCGTTCTTCTCGGCGACGGCTCACTTTGATTCAATTTCGCGTGGAATTATCGACACGAGAGATTTGCTGTACTTCCTTTCGGTAACGGCGGTGTTTTTCGGTCTTACTGTCAAATCAATTCAAAACGGAATGAGAGGCTAAAAAATGAAAAAAATCATCAGATGGCTCAAAAATCCCGCAAGCGATTTCGCTCTTTTTGTGATTGTGCTTGTTCTTGCCAATCTCGTTTCTTCGCGCGCGTTTTTGAGAATCGACCTTACACAAAACAAAACATATTCACTGTCGCCTGCGAGCCGTGAGAGCGTTCGCACCCTCGAAGAAAACTTGTCGGCGAAAGTGTTCTTCACGCAAAATCTGCCGGCTCCATACAACAGCGTTGAGCAGTATGTTCGTGACTTGCTCGTTGAATACAAGGGCGCAAGCGACGGCAAGTTCTCGTTTGAGTTTTATGATATGGAAAATCCTGAAAATCAGGAAATGGCTCAAAAATATAACTTGCGACAGATTCAGATTCAGGAAGTCAAGAACAATGAAGTCGGCTTCAAGCAGGCTTGGATGGGTCTTGTGCTTCTTTATGCAGACAGAATCGAAACAGTTGACCAGATTTCTTCGACTGACGGTCTGGAATACAAATTGACGACGAAAATCGCCAACATGGTTTCGACAACAGCAGCCCTCGCCGGAATGAACGGCAAAGTCAAGTTGACGCTTTATGCAAGCGACAGCCTCAGCGCCCTCGGAATCGATACAGCGGAACTCGAGAAAATCGTTCGCGAGAGCTATGGCAGTGTGAATGCACGCAATATGAACAGAATCGACTTTGAAAGCGAGAAGCCTTCGAGCGATGAAATCGATTATCTTGTGAGCACCTACGGTGTTCAAGGGCTTTCTTGGCAGACAAGAAGCGGAGAAAAATATCGTGCTGTTTTGGGACTTGTTCTTGAGGGCAAAGACGGTGCAAAGGCAGTTCCGCTTGCGCTCCAGAGAAGCCTTTTCGGCTATGATGTTGCGGGCTTGGACGACCTTGAGTCTTCAATTCAGGACACACTAAAAGCGCTCGTGTCAAAATCTCAGGAAATCGGCTACGTCACAGGGCACGGAGAAGCTGACTTGAACGACTCTCAAGCGGGAGCGGGCAAGTTCAAATCCCTCCTTGGCGATATGTACACGCTAAAAGAAATCGACTTGAAGAAAGACGAAATTGGAGCAAGCATTTCAACCCTCATCATAAATGGCGCAAAAGAAGAGTTTACAGACGCAGAGCTCTACAAAATCGACCAGTTCGTTCTCAAGGGCGGAAACCTCGCTCTCTTTGTTGACCCGTTCCTTGAAGTCATGGACGGCGCTCAGCAAAGTTATTTTGGAGGCGCTCAGCCATCTTATGAGCCGATTGAGACAGGACTTTCGCGCCTTCTTGAAAAATATGGCGCAAAAATCGAAAAGGGATACGTCTTTGACAAGAACTGCTATCGCGCTCAGCAGCAAGGAATGGGATTTTTGGATTTATCATGGGTTCCAATGCTCCAGAGAAAAGGCTTGAACCAGAAAAACCCGATAAGCGCGAACTTGGGATACGTTCTTTTCTTACAGACAGGCGCTGTCGATATTTCGGGCGCAAAAGAGATGAGCGACGTGAAAGCTACAGTCCTCGCGCATTCATCTGAGCAGTCCTGGCTGAAGAGCGAAGGCATTTTCCTGAACCCGAATATGATAATTGCACCTGAGGAAAAAGATATGCAGTCGTACAACCTTGCGGTTATGATTGAGGGCAGCTTTGAAAGCGCTTTCGACAGCGCAGTTGAAAGCGAGAGCGAAAACGAAGAGGAAGGCGAAATCACGCTTAAAGCAGAGTCGCACCTCAAAAAGAGCGCCCGCAAAGGCAAAATCTTTGTCGCTGCGACATCAACAATCACAGGCCCTCAGCTTATCGATGATGATGGCTCTCAGCCGATTGCAATCTTCGTGCGAAACGCAATCGATTATCTTTCAGGAAACGCTGATTTCTGCCAGATGAGAACAAAAGGCTTGTCAGCGCTCAACTCACTCAACGCGAGAAACGGCGCTGCAGTTGCTCTTGCCAAAATCTTTAACCAGTATTTGCTCGTTATAATCGTGGCAGTCTTCGGCTTGGCGGCTTGGTCAAGAAGAAGCGCTCACAGAAAGGCAATCCGCGCAGTCTTTGACCCGTCGGACAGCCGCGAGGGCGACAAAATTGAAACGGAGGCAAAATAAATGGGCAAGCGAAAGATAATTCTTCTCTGTGCTGCAGTTTTCCTTCTTGCCGTATACATTTTTCAGGTTCTGTCGGGCAGAAAAACTGCCGTCAGAGAAATCAAAATCGACGGCGAGATAACTTCAATCGTGATTGAATCCGAAAAGTTCGGCGAAATCACACTTTCAAAAGACGGCGAGCAGTGGAACGTCGGAAAATACAAGGCAAATTACAAAGCGGGCAGTATCGAGGACGCGATTAAGACAATCAAAATCCTCGACACCGTTTCCTCAAGCGTCTCTGATTCCGCCGTCTCAATGTACGGCCTTGACAGCGAAAATCTCATCAGCGTCAAAGCCTACTCAGGCGAAAGCGTGCTGAGAGCGCTCGAAATCGGAAAAACGTCCGTGACAGGCTCTCAAACTTACGTCAGAATCGACGGCGCAAAAGCCGTAAGCCTTGCCTCAGGCGCGCTCAGCTCCACATTCGGCGTCGAAGCGGAGAGCATGCGCGACAATGAAATCTATTCGATTGCGTCAGCCAACATCAAACGCGTAAGCGCCAAAAAAGCCGACGGAACTCTCCTCGTTGCAGAGCGCTCTGTTTCCACAGACGAGAATGCCTCTGCTGTATGGACTCTCAAAAACGAAAACGGCAACGAGCTCGACGCTGACAGCTCAAAAGTTAGCTCATGGGTGTCGTCAGTCGCTTCTTTGAGCGCGGACAAATGGTGCGACGAGAGCGACAAGAGCGCGCTTGATGCCGCTGTAACCCTCGAAATCACGACAGCGGACAAAACCGTGAGCGTCGTGGTGAGCGAGAAGGGCGACGACGGAAAATGCACTGCCGAGTCAAGCGAAAGCCCGTATCGCTTCACGCTTTCGCCTTACGCAAGCGGCAATTTCTTCAAAACTGCTGCTGACTTCTTGAAGCAATAGTTTTTGAAGAATTGAGCAAGGGGTTTTCGCCCCTTGTTTTTTTATCTCTGTGAAAAAATTCACACGACTTAATGAAAAAAATTTTTTTTTGTCATTAAGTGCACTTAACGGCTCACTTTTTTTTCTGGCGAGTCGTTAAGTCGACTTAACGCGCTCCTTTTTTTTCTGGGACGTCATTAAGTGCACTTAATTGCCTCCTTTTTTTTCTGGCACGTCGTTAAGTCGACTTAATTGCTTCCTTTTTTTCTTGGCGGGCGTTTAAGTGCGCTTAACGCGCTGACTTTGTTTTTTCCTTCGTTAAGTGGCGCGCTTGAGAGGGCGTTTTTTTTGAAAAATTTGGCGATTATGACTCAGAAAAGTCTTTTTCATTGAAATAACACAAAAATAGTGTTAGTATTTTTGGTTGACAACAGTATTCTTTTCTTGAATATTGTATTGTATAAGCAGGGCTTAACGCCTTGAATCTTGTCAATAAGGAGATCTTTATGAAAAAGATTATTGCAGCAGCAATGCTCGTGGCATCTTTCGCTCTCGTTTCAGCGTCAGCAAAGACTAAGGTTACAGAAGAAGTAAAAGTCAAGATTATTGACCACCAGAACAGCGCATCAGGCGGAAGCCTTCCTGACTGGGTAAAGGCAACTCGCGAGGGCTCAAAGAGAAAGATTGCGAAGGCTCTTGATGTCGACTACAAGGACAACCACCTTTTCATCATCATTGATGAAGGTCCGAACCTCGCTTTCTTGAAGACTTGGGCACGTCAGGTCAACGGCGCAAGCCAGATTTCTCAGGAATTCGAGCGCGTTGTTGCTGAGGTCGTTCAGGCTGAGTCTGAGGGAAAGAGCGACACTGAAGTTGCAACGATGAACGAGGCTGCAAAGATTTACAGCGCTTCAATGCACAATCTCGTTTTGAACGGTCTTGCAAAAGAGTCTGAGTACTGGGTTCTCCAGCGCACTCTCGCTCCAGAATATTCAAGCTGGAAGAAGATGGAGAAGGCTCTCAAGACTGCAAAGAAGAAGTCAAAGGGCGGCGAGGTTGACACAAAGGATTTCTACACTGACCAGTATGTTTACTACATCGTCTATCTCATGGACAACGATACTTATGACCGCCAGATGGAAGCAGCATTGAGCGATGTCGGCGACAATTCAACAGAGTCAACTCTCTTGAAGCAGTCACTTACATCAAAGCTTCAGGATGCTCTTGTTCCGAGCGGCGCTGTTGTAGAGCCTGCTTCAGACGACGAGTAATCGATTCTGATTGCTTTAGCAAGGGGTGAAAGCCCCTTGTTGTTTTATCAATCTTTATTGGAGAATGATATGAAAATTTCAAAGATTGCGTTTGCGCTTTCGATGGCGGCTCTTTTGGCGCTCACATCTTGCGCTTCTAACAAAAGCCCGGTAACACGTGTTGACAGCGAGACTGTTCTTGACTTGAGCGGAAACTGGAACGACACTGACATTGGTATTGTTTGCAAGAGTCTTATCGCTGAGGCAATTCAGAGCCCGCGCATTGCAAAGTTCGAAGCGGAAAACGGTCGCCCTCCAGTCGTTATTCTTGGTCGTATCCGAAACGACAGCAGCGAGCCTGCTGATGTGATTCACACGGACATCATCTCAAAGAAGATGGAGAATGCGCTCATCAATTCCGGCGTGTTTGATTTTGTTGCTGATTCTGGTGACCGCGAGGCTCTTCGTGCTGAGCGCTTGGCACAGATTGACTTCACAAACCCAGAGACGGTGGCTGCTATCGGAAACGAAACTGGCGCTGACTTGATGCTCGTCGGTTCAGTAAAGACTTCTATCGAGAAATCACCGGACGGAAAAACAGAGTCACGTCATTACTATGTGTATGCTCAGATGCAGCATTTGAGCACTAATATCAAATGGTGGTCAGGCGAGAACGATGAAATCAAGAAAATTATCAAGAGATAATTGATAGTCAGTTGATTTTTATCTGTTTTTGAAACGGCAATTTTTACAGTCTATGGCTTTTTAGGAACAGCCTGCGGCTGTCGGAATTGCCTTTTTTTGTTTGGAGGACGAATGAAAAAGATTTTTGCTGTCCTGGCCGCCCTTTCGGTTGTGCTTTCGCTTTCGCTCACGTCTTGTGCTTCAACAGATTCTTTGGCGAATGATGGCAGAGTCAAAAATGTCAAGCCAAAGAAGTTTGTTCAGGAAGATTTTGACAAGGCGATTGCGTCTGGTAATCTTGAAGATGCGCTTTCGATGACGGTCGGAAGAAAATACGCGAAGAACGATATTATTATTCAAAAGATGGATATTGCTCTTATGCGTCATTTCACAAGAGATTACGCGGGTTCTGCAGCATATTTGAATTCAGCGAACGAGGATATCAAGAACGCTGTGACGCAGAGCATTGCGAAAGGTGCAATCGCGGCTATTGGAAATGAGAACGCCAAGGAATACGCTGGTGCAATCTATGAAAGCCACTTTTTGAACGTGTTTAATGCTCTTAATTACTATAACCGTGGCGACCTTGAAAGTGCTGTTGCGCTGATGAAGGATTTGGCTCAAAAGCGCGTTATGTACGATTCGGTTGCTCTGGCTGTCGCTAGTGAGAGCGATGAGGACATTGAAAAAGAAGCGGCGGCAGATGTCGCTGAAAGTGAGTCTGGCAAGAAAGGCAAAAAAAACAAGAAGAAGAAGGCTGCAAAGCCTTCTAAATCGCCGTTCGAGGTTGATATGGAAGCGGTTAACCGAAGAGCGCCTCGAAAGCCTGCAAAAGAGGACATTTTCACTGATAGTGCTTTGGAGCGATATGCGGCGCTGAACTTTTATAAGATGCAGCTTCTTGACCACACAACGCCGATTGATGTTCGTGGCATTGCTGAGCAGGAAATCGAACAGCAGGGCAAGCTCTTTGCCGTTCGCGCTCCTAGTTACAACGTTACGGAGGATATAACGATTCCGAGCGGGCAGGGACGAGTAAATATTTTGGCGTTCAGCGGGCTTGCGGGAAGAAGGCAGGAGCACGCTACATATTTTCCTGGCGACTTCATCGACGGAATGCCGTTTCTTCCTCCTGTGACGATTGCAGGCGTCACAATTCCGCCGTTCCGCCTCAAGTTCGTTTATCCTGAGTTCATCAGAAAGCCAAAGAAGATACAGCGCATTGTTGCTTGTGTTGGAAGCGAAGAAATAGAGCTTGCTCTTCTTGAGGATTTTGACAACGATATTTGGATGGACGTGAACGCTAAGGCGTACAAGGCGTTCAAGCGCAGTATGTTCAGAAGTATCTTGAAAAAATCTGCTGCAGTCACAGCAGGTGCGGCTTCTATTGCTGCTGCCGGGCGAATGAGCGATGCACTTAAGACCATCGCGGAAATCAGCGCATCGGTTGCAATCGATGCTGTGGATTTGGCTGAAACTGCGGACATCAGGCAGGTCATGGCGCTCCCTTCTTGCGCTTCTTGTGGAGGCGTGAATCTTGCGTCTGGCGTTTATCCTGTAACAGTGCGCTACTTTGACGCAAATGGCGCTCTTGTTGCAGAGGATTCTCTTGGCAATGTTACGGTCAGAGAAAATACACTTACTTTGTTGGAGTCATTATGTATAAGATAAATATTTGCAAAAAGCTTGCTGTTGCTTCTCTCGTTTTGTGTGCTCTCCTTTCGGTTGCATCAGCAAAACCGAAGTCAAAGAACAAGGAATCGTCTGGAAAGAAAATACCAGAATGGACAACAAAACCCGGAAAGTATTATCCGTCAGCACAGTATTTGACAGGCGTCGGAAGCGCGATGAGCAGAAGCGACGCAGAATTGCAGGCGGTAACGGAGCTTTCTTCCATCTTTGGACAGAGCGTTCAGGGAACAACAGTCGCTTCTAGTCGCATGGCGCAGTTCATCGCAAGTGATGGTAGCGCTACAAACACCAGCGACGCTGAAATAAGCCAGAGCACAAAGAACAAAATCGCTCACGACAATCTTATCGGAATCGAGATAAAGGAATCATTCCATGACGAAAAGCATAATACTTGGTATGTGCTTGCGATAATGGACAAAGCGAAAGTAACCGCGAATTATCAGTCGATGATTAACCGAAATCAAAAGCATATCGAGCTCTTGCGCTCTCAAGTTGCGACAAGCAGCGACAAATACACGCTCGACAACTTTGTGCGCCTTGATTTTGCTCGCGAACTTGCTCTGACGAACGAGCAGAACGTAAATCGCCTTTTGATTATTAACCCTTCAGCAGGACAGGCAATGCAGAACGGCATGACAGCAGCGGCAGTCATGCAAAAAGAAGCGCGGGAATTGGCGCAGAAAATCCCGATTTGCATTGTTGTTGAAAACGACAGCGACAATCGCATTTCAAAAGCATTCGCAGAAGTTATGAGTCAGGCGGGCTTCAACACAACAACAGGCTCGAACGAGCGCTACAAAATCACATGCGACGTCACCTATTACGATGACCAGAGCACAGACGGAAAGACGAAGTTTGCCAATTACACGGTTACAGGCGGTTTGCAGGACACCTCAATCGGAGAAGAACTTGTTCCCCTTTCGTTCACAGGACGCGAAGGCTCTCCGACGATTGAAAATGCCCGACAGCGCGCAAAAAGCACAATCGTGAACAAAATAAAGCAGAACTTCAAGCAAGCGTTCAACCGCTATTTGCAGACAACATCAATATGATAAAGAAAGCGTTGATTTTGCTTTCAATCCTTGCTTCTCTCCCGCTTTTTGCACAAAGGCAATTCGTTGAATGCCAGAATATGGCTGTGAACGGCGGGGAGAAGCCGAAGTGGATTGAGGTGCTTTTTGAGCAAGGCGATGAGAAAAAGGCTCGGAAACTTTTGGACATCGGCAAGCATGAAAAGATTTTCTTTGAGAAACTAGAGGGCGAGAACTTGAGCGTTGTCAAGTCGGGCGCAAGACAGCTGATTTATCGAAAAGCAAGCGGCAACGAAGGCATTGATGAAAAAGATTATTCGGCTGTCATAAACGCGCTGCACAACGTTGCAGATTTCTGGGTTCTTGAAAAAGACACACAGAGCGGAAAAAACATCTATATCTACTACACTGTCTATTCGATGAAATAGCAAGCACAAAAAAACAGTCTGGGAGCAAATCTCAGGCTGTTTTTTTGTATGATAGTGCGCCATTATGCTGTACGACACTCGTACATTACGCTGTACGACACTGCGCCATTATGCTGCACGACACTCGTACATTACGCTGTACGGCACTCGTACATTATGCTGTACGGTCAAACGTAATTGTAAGGCGTTTCCTGATAAACATAATAGTTGAGCCAGTTTGAATAAAACAGATGCGCTGTACTTCGCCAGTATGAAACAGGCTCGTTCTTGTCGTTGTCCGCAGGGAAATAGTTTTGCGGCAAATCAATATCCAAGCCCTTGTTTTTGTCCCTCCAGTATTCGTTTGCGAGTGTGTCCGTGTCATATTCAAGATGCCCTGTCATAAACACTTCGCGGTTATTGCGGCTCTTTGCGATTGTAACGCCAGAAATTGCGCTGTCGGCAAGCAGAACAAGATTGTCGTTTGCAAGAATATCGCTTGTTCTAACCGTTGTGTGTCTGCTCGTCGGGACAAAGAATGTATCGTCAAAGCCACGCAAAAGCGGGTCTGTCGCGACAACTCTGCGGTTCGGGAACACTCCGAACATCTTCTTTTCCATCAAGTGCTTTTCGATTCCGTACCAGTGATAAAGCCCCGCCTGAGCGCCCCAGCAGATATAAAGCGTGCAGAATACGTTGTTGTGGGCAAAGTTCATAATGTTGCAAAGCTCGTCCCAATAGTCCACCTGCTCAAAAGGAATCTGCTCGACAGGCGCGCCCGTGATAATCATTCCGTCGTATTTGTGGTGGTAAAGCTCGTCAGAAGCAATGTAAAAGCGCTCAAGATGGGAAGCGCTCGTGTTCTTTGAAACGTGGTCTTTCATTCTCACAAGCGAAATGTCAATCTGAAGCGGCGTGTTTCCAAGAAGGCGCAAAAGTTGCGTTTCGGTCGCTTCTTTTGTGGGCATCAAGTTCACAATTGCGATTTTGAGAGGGCGGATGTCTTGCGTTGCGGCACGCTGCTCAGTCATCACGAAGATATTTTCGTTTTCCAAAGTCTGTCTTGCAGGCAAATCTGATTGTATTCGTATCGGCATACCGTGAGTATAGCAAAATGCGCCCGCAATGGCAAATCTGTTATTGGCATTGAAAACTTCGCTTGAATGACTTTGGACAAATGTCCGCGAAAATCACTTTTCGTTTTTTGATTAAACTATTAGACTGACTTTATGAAACAAACAGATTTTATTCCTAGATGGAATCTTGATTCAATTTTTTCTTCAATCGGCTCAAAAGAGTATGAGAATGCAATCGCGTCCTACAAATCAGGAATGGAAGAGCTGGAGCAGTTGCTCAAAAACGTGGGAGCGGACTTTCCTGCTTGGCTTTCTGATTACTTGGAAGCCCACGACAAAGTGCTTTCGATTTCTTCAACGCTGGGCGCTTACGCTTACGCGATTTATTCAACAGACACAACGAACACCGATTATCTCAACAACATTTCCAAAATCGATGAAATCGCTCTTCGCTTTGAGCAAATTGAGCTTTCGTTCAGAAAAGTTTTGCTTGAGAACGCAAAAAGCCTCGATGACTTTTATGCGCGGTTTCCAAAATTCAGCGATTATCGCTATTTGTTGAGCGAGGAACTTGAGCAGACAAAGCATCAGATGTCTTTCGCAGAGGAGAACTTGGCTTCTGACTTGCAGCGAACGGGCGGAAACTCTTGGGACAGACTCCACGAGCAGATTATCTCAAACCTCAAAGACGAAAACGGCAAAACGTTCAACGGACTCAGAAACGACGCATATTCGCCTGACGCAGAGCTTCGTAAATCTTCTTTCGACAAAGAAAAAGCGCTTTTAAAGCAGAACGAAATCGCCTTTGCTGCGTGCTTGAACAATCTCAAGGGCGAAACTTGCACGCTCAACAAGCGCAGAAACTGGAAAGACGCGATTGACCGCTCGCTTTCGTCTGGCAGACTTTCAAAAGAAACGCTGAAAGCTTTGATTGGCGCTATTGAAGATTCGCTTCCGAGTTGGAGGGAATACTTTAAGGCGAAGGCAAAGTTCTTGGCAAAGCACTCTATGACTGTGAGCAAGACCGCTGGAAAAAACGGCGCGGGCTTGGCGTTCTACGACCTTTTTGCGCCAATTTCACAGAACGAGGGTGCAGATGAAAAGTCGCTTTTGAGCAAAGAATGGACTTTTGACGAGGCAAAAGACTATATCATTGAGCGCTATTCTTCGTTCTCAGCAGAGATGGGCGCGTTTGCAAAGAACGCATTTGAGAAAAACTGGATTGACGCAGAAGTTCGCGCAGGAAAAGTCGGTGGCGCTTACGATGAAGATTTTGCTTTGAACCACGAAAGCCGCATTTTGACCAACTTCACGGGCGCATTCAGCGACATAATCACGCTGGCACACGAGCTTGGACACGCTTATCATTTTTCTTGCATGAAAGGAAAGCCAGCCGCGTTCTTCTCGTATCCGATGACGCTTGCGGAAACTGCTTCAACTTTTGCTGAGACCATCGTAAAGCAGGATATGGTTTCAAAGTGCAGCGGAGATGAAAAATTGCAGATTCTGGAACTTGATTTGCAGGACACAAGTCAGGTGCTTGTCGATATCTTGAGTCGCTTCTACTTTGAGAGGAGCGTGTTTGAAAAGCGTGCACAGGGAGAGCTTTCGGCAGAGGATTTTTGCGCGTTGATGGCGGACGCTCAGGAGCGCTCTTATGGGGACGGCTTGAACGAGGAGCGCCACGAGTATATGTGGGCTGTAAAATCGCACTATTATTCAACAGGGCTGGATTTCTACAACTTCCCGTATGCGTTCGGGCAGCTTTTTGGCGCGGGCTTGTATTCGCTTTACAAAAAAGAAGGCTCAAGCTTTGCTCAGCGTTACGCGCAGTTGCTTTCGCACACAGGCAACATGAGCTGCGAAGAGCTTTGTCGTGAGTGCGGATTCGACATCACCAAAAAGGATTTCTGGAAGAGCGGAATTGAGCTTTATCTTGGCGAAATCAAAGAATTCAAAGCACTTGCTGAAAACTAATTTTGTGTAAAAAAGAAAAATCCCTGCCAGAAAACCAGCAGGGATTTTTTTTGATATACTATATTTTGTTCAGCGATTAAAACTAGCGAATCAAGCTCATGACGTTCTGGCTTGACTGGTTAGCCTGTGCGAGCATAGCAGTTGCAGCCTGTGTGAGAATCTGGTTCTTTGTGAAGTCAACCATCTCAGATGCCATGTCTGTGTCGCGGATGCGGCTCTCAGAAGCCTGGAGGTTCTCAGCAGCAACGTTGATACCCTTTGTTGCTTCCTCGAGGCGGTTCTGGTATGCACCGAGGTCTGCTCTCTGCTTGTTGACCTTCTTCAAAGCCTCGTCGAGAGTTCCGATTGCGCGGTTTGCGCTGTCTGGATCCTCGAGTGAGAGAATCTGCTCTGTTCCCTGTGCGCGGAGTCCGAGAGCTGAAGCTGTCATTGTGCCAATGAAAACCTGTGTTCTCTGATCCATGTTTGCACCAATGTGGAGCCACATTGAAGCTGTTACAGAGTTCTCGCCAGTTGACTGTGCGAAGCGTCCTGTGAGCATGTTCATACCGTTGAACTGTGCCTGTGATGCAATGCGGTCAACTTCTGCTACGAGCTGAGAAACCTCAACCTGAATCTGCATGCGATCCTCGTCTGTGTAGATACCGTTAGATGACTGTACAGCAAGCTCACGGATTCTCTGAACGATGTCAGTTGTCTCTTCGAGGTAGCCCTCTGTTGTCTGAATGAAAGAAATGCCGTTCTGAGCGTTCTCAGAAGCCTGATTCAAACCGCGAACCTGGCTTCTCATTTTCTCTGAAACTGCGAGTCCTGAAGCATCATCTCCAGCCCTGTTAATCTTCATTCCTGAAGAAAGCTTTGACATATTGCCAGCCTGATTTGCTTCGTTAATTCCGTTAACGCGCTGGGCAAACATTGCGCTCATGTTGTGATTGATAACCATAACAATCTCCTATCAAATTTTCTTAGCAGAAGTTTCTCTAGCCTTATCCCCAAGGAAAGAATACCACCACCCTATACTTTTATATTCGGAGTACCAAAAAAAGACTTTACAAAATTCGTTCAAAAGATTCACTTTTTCTTTTGAATATCTCCAAACGCCATCCCAGCGCGCATCTTGGGACTCAGATTATCCAAGACTTGAAAAAGATTCTTCGTTTTTGCGCATGAAAATTCTATGCAAGCTATTTTTTGAACAAGCCATTGTTATTTTTTTGGAAATAGCGTTCAATATTGGTTATGATGATTCTAAAAAAAATGATTTTTCCATTTGCACTGATTTTCTTGCTTTTTTCCTGCAAGACGCTAGAACCAAAAAGCGAAGAGACCATAACAGTCAGCGTTGATTCTCTTTCAGATAATTCAGGCATAGACCCTGCATTTTCGCTAAGAACTCCGAAAATGCACAGCGAATATTCAAAGCGCACTGTGATTTTGAGTTTTTCTGAAAAGTCAAGCGAAGAAGACGCAAAGAAACTCGCTGAAAAGATGAATCTGGAGCTTCTTTATTTCTATTCGAATTTCAATATGTGCGCGTTGAGTGCAAAAAAAGATTTGAGCGATGAAGAAATGTCTGCTTTGATAAAAACGCTTGAAGCCGAGCCGAACGTGCTTCAAGTGTTGCGGGACAGCGTTGTGCATTTAGACTCACAAAGCACAAACTGAACTTCTCTCTTTCAAAATCATACGACGTATTACTCTAATAACTGACTTTCACAGAAAACGATGTGTTGCGTTCAGACAGGCATTCTAGCACACATTCTCCTTTTTATTGCAGAGAAAAGAATCTTTTGTGAGAAATTTTTTTCTTTTTTCCTGTCCTTTTTCTTTTCGGGAAAAAAAGAAATCTTTTGTCAAAATCTCAATTTGAATCACAAAAAAAAAGAAATCTTTTGTCATTGACACGATTCTAGTCACATAAAATTTAATTCTTTTTTCTTTGACCAGTGTTTTGCCACAAAAAAAAGAAAAATATTTTCTTCTGCATGAATGTATCCAAAGAAAAAATAAATCTTTTGTGATTGAACTGATTTTGGTAAAGAAAAAAAGAAATCTTTTTTCGCTGTTTTTGTTTTTTGGGACGCCGCAAGAAACAATGCGACAAAAAACGACTTCAAAAGTAAAAGAAACTTGCAATTGCTACTGTTGCAACATTTGACTTGCAGAGCAAAATCCTTCTTTTATTTTGTCCGCAATCTCTTCCAAAGACTCATCACTGTCATAATAGCAAAAAACACTTTCATCTTTTTCAATCGACAATATGTTAAAACTCACATATCTGTACGGAGCAAAGTCTGAGCGCTCAACAAGTAGTTCTCCTGTGCATTTTTTCCATTCGACAATCGCTCTGAAGCACTCTTCATTGTCAATCAAAACTTCTTTTTGACAAACACTCTGATATTTTTGCGTTTCGCTAAAAAACGTGCTTTTTGCTGTTTTCAATACGCTTTGAAAATCCATATTGTCAATGTATTCCTTTATACAAATATACAAAAAAAACACCAAGCTCCGCTCAATCGCGGTTGACTTGCCTTGACGCAAGATAGCCTGGTGCTTGCAATTTCATTGTTTATCCTCGCGGACGCACACCCTCATCGTCATCGAAAGACCTGCGCGCACGAGGGCGGTGAGCCTATGCTGTCCGTTTAGAAGCTCGCCTGTCGGTGTGATTATAATCGGAACGCTGCCTTTCTCGCGCCATCTTCCCGCGCGCATATCTTCCTCAAAATCGCGAACACGCCTTTCATCAATCGGGCGGTTTCCATCGTTCTTGGAAAGATAGAGAAGAGCCAATTCTGGGGTTACGAGCCGATACAAAACGACTTATTCCCTGGATTCGATTTCATCATCAAGTTTTCTTGCGTAATCCTCGCAATCCATAAAAGACACAGTCTGTTCCTTCGAGCCGTAAATCTCAAAGAATGAGCATCTGTCTCCCTTAAATCCCTCAAATGTCCAGTCGCTTTCGTCAATCTCGCATTCCTCGGACATAAATTGTTTCACCTCTGAAATGAACGCCCTGACGCATTCTTCCTTGTCGATGAAATCCAGGTCATCGATGTTGACAGAAACTTCTTCTCCGGACTCATAGAAGACAAGATTAGTATCTTCAATAGACTCATCATCATCAGAAAGATGAGAAATCAGCTGACCGCACAAAACTATTTCTCCGGTCTTTGCGTTTTTGAACATTCCGCAAAGATGCCTGTATGTTCCGTCGTCCAGATGAAAAACGGCTGAGCCGCTGTCGCGCTCATAAGGCGGGAATGTCGAGTTGTTGAACTCGTAGACTTTGTATTTGTCCTTTACCTTTCCGTCAATCCAGACTTTTTCGGTATAAGAGTTCGACCAGTCGCTTGACTCGCTATAATCTTCTTGTACGCTTGCCACAAGCCGTGCGGCATTTGCTTCTTTTGCTGCGTCCTCAAGCCAGTCTACATCGCTTGGAATAGAGGTGTTTTTTATGTCCAAGCCGTCCGCATACCAGCTGTCGTTCGGAACAAACGAGTTGCCCGACAGCAAAAACGGAATGTCAGAGCCGTCGCCGTTTTCTCCGTTGAACCAGTCGTAGTTCGCCTTGCACCAGTCGTATGCATTTTTTGCCGCGCCTGTGTCCTCAGAACCGTCCCCTGTGTAAAATTCGATTCTAAAATAACCATAACCCGCACTCATATTTGTTTTCTCCTTATTTTGTCAGCATACATAATATAAACGAATTGGGCACAAAAAAATCTTTTTTTTCAGAAAAAATCTTGTATCGCTAACTGAAAAATACCAGTCCTTACAATAATATAAGAACTGGTATAACTACAGAAAGATTTTACGTTAGCAAAATCAGGCTATGCCTGTACTATTCGTTGTTGAACTCAGACACCAATGCGCTTACTGTCGCTTTTGCATCTCCGTAAATCATTACCGTGTTGTCATTCGTGAAAAGCGGATTTTCCACGCCAGAGAAGCCCGTTCCCTTACCGCGCTTCAAGACAAAGACCGTGCGAGCCTCGTGCGCGTTCACGATTGGCATACCGTACAATGGAGAGCTTTCATCATTGATTGCGTCAGGGTTTACAACATCGTTTGCACCGATAACAATCGCAACATCGACATTGCTCATCTGCGGGTTCATCTCGTCGGCTGTCTTGAGCTGCTCATACGGAACATTAGCCTCGGCAAGAAGAACGTTCATGTGTCCAGGCATACGACCAGCTACAGGGTGAATCGCAAAGTTGACCTCCGCGCCGTTCGCTTCGAGCTTGTCGCAAAGCTCCTTGACCGCGTGCTGAGCCTGAGCAACCGCCATACCGTAGCCTGGAACAAAGACGACGTTCTTTGCTGCTTCCAAAATCATATAAGCGTCTTCCACGCTCATCGCTTTCGGCTCTTTTGCAGGACCTGTCGCGCCCTTCTTCTTCTGTCCGCCGAAGCTCTTGAACAAAAGGCTTGCAAAAGTGCGGTTCATAGCCTTGCACATAATCAATGTCAAAATCAAGCCAGACGCGCCAACAAGACAGCCCGAAACAACGAGAACTGTGTTGTTGATAGCGAAGCCCGCAAAAGCCGCCGCCAAGCCAGAAAGCGCATTCAAGAACGAAATGATAACAGGCATATCGCCGCCGCCGATTGGCAAAACCATCGTGAAGCCCAAGAGCAAGAAAATCGCCGTTGTTGCGATAATCGCGCACTTTTCGATTTCAGCGTCGCCCAAAATCGCATAAGCAACGATAGCCACAAGTCCCGCCACGCACAAAATGCCGTTAATCGCGTTCTTTGCAGGAATTGCCACGTTCTTCTTGAACGCCTTGCCCGAAAGCTTTCCCCAAGCCACAACAGAACCCGTGAACGCCACCGCGCCGATAGCAATCGTAAGACCGAGCGAAATCGATGTGAAAGCATCTCCCTTTGGCTGTGCGCTTGAGTCTGAAACATACGCCACATACTGCGTGATAGCCACAAGGAGCGAAGAAAGACCTCCGAAGCCGTTGAAAAGCGCAACAAGCTCAGGCATTCCAGTCATCTTGACTTTCTTTGACCAAATCGCGCCGATGACCGTTCCCACAAGAACCGCCGCGATAATCCAGCAGTAGCCGTTCTGCAATGGATTTGAGTTCCAAGAGCCGATTACGCCCTGCTCGCACAAAACCGTAATGACAGCGATGAGCATACCGACCGCAGAATACGCGTTTCCCTTTCGCGCTGTGTCCGTCTTTCCGAGCAACTTAATGCCGCGGATAAAGAAGATACAAGACACCATGTAAAGAATTTTAATTGCTGTATCACTCATTTATTTACCTGCCTTTGTGTCCTTTTTCTTGAACATACCGAGCATACGGTCAGTAACCATATAGCCGCCGATAACGTTGATTGTCGCAAACACGATAGCCAAAAAGCCCAAAACAGAGCCGACCGTTCCCCCGATTTTCACCGCGAGAGCCGTAATCGAGATTGCACCGACAACCGTGATACCAGAAATCGCGTTTGTTCCGCTCATAAGCGGCGTGTGAAGCTGACTCGGAACTTTAGCGATAAGCTCCAATCCCAAGAACGCCGCAATAACAAATACGAAAATAAGCATTATATCCATATTTTTCTCCAACCGTACAAGACGGTATCAATATTTAACAAATCCAAAAGATAACGGCTTTGTTTTCCTCTGCCGCTTTCTTGTAGAAATCCCTTAGCGTGAAAACATATTCTTTCATATACGAAAAGTCTTCTTCCGCGTATCCGTCACCAGCGCCGTAGACTTCGTTTGCCACAAGTTCATCGTGGTCAAAGTTCGCCTTGAGCTTGACTTCATCGATGTCAGCCAAAAAAGCAGATGCTTCTTTGACCTGCGCTTGAGTGAGCCAATACGCATTGATTCCCTCTTCGGAATACTCATCAAGCATTTGGTCTATAATCATTGGAACAACAAGATATTCCGCTGAGTTTCCCATTCCGAAATGTTCCCCCGTGAACGTGAAACTCATCATATCCCAAGCCTTGTCGATATCGGTCACAGACCTGCCTTCCGTCTTGCAAAGCTCAAAAATATCAGCCTTGCCGTCTTGAACAGCCTTGAGCTCCTCATTCGTAACCGAAATATAGTTTCCACACATTCCCATTCTTTTTCTCCAAATTGTCACCCTGAACTTGTTTCAGGGTCTGTTAGCAAGAGATTCCGAAATAAATTCGGAATGACAATCTTTTATGCTTGCTTGAATCTCTCGTGGATTATTGCGCCGTCTTTGGTGAGCAAGCAGCCTTTCATAATCTCGTCTTCAAGATTGACCTTGAACTCTTTGGCTTCCTTGTCGTAAAAGCCTGCGTGCGTGAGGAAAGCCGTGATGTTGCCTGAGAACATCTTGCTTGCGTCGTAAGGCACTTGTCGCTCCAATAAATCGCCCGACATAATCGTAACGCCGTTTTCTGTAACAACGTTCTCGAAGAGCTTTGAGCCTTCAACGTTTCCGCCCGTCGAGCAAGCCATATCCACAACAATAGAACCTGGCTGCATTCGGTCAAGCACGTTCTTTTCAATAAGGCGCGGCGCTTTTCGTCCAAAGACTTTCGCTGTCGTGATAACGATGTTCGCCTTTTCGCACACCTTTGCCTGCGCTTCTTTTTGCTTTGCAATCTGCTCTGGCGTGAGCTCCTTTGCATATCCCTGCGCAGTCTGTCCCATCTCGCCGAGGTCGATTTTCACGAATGAAGCGCCGAGCGACTTTACTTGCTCCTCAACGACAGGGCGGGTGTCGAATGCGTCAACGCGCGCGCCCAAGCGTTTCGCCGTAGCAATCGCCTGCAAGCCCGCCACACCGACGCCGATGATAAACACACGCGCTGGGTTAATCGTTCCCGCAGGAGTAACCATCATCGGCAAAATCTTCGGCAATCTCGCCGCTGCGTTCAAAACCGCAACATAGCCCGCAAGCGAAGTCTGAGAAGACTGCACGTCCATCTTTTGCGCCAAAGTGCTACGCGGAATCATCTCAAGAGAGACCGCCTGAATGCCTGAAGAAGCGAATTTGTCCAAAAGCTCCTTGTTGTTGAAAGGGTCCATATAGCTCAAGTGCAGCGTGCCGCTTTTGATACCCTCAATGCTCTCAGGCTTCATAATGCGCACAATGATTTCACTGTCCGCATAAGCATCTTCTTCCTTTTCAACGAGAAGCGCACCCGCTTTTGTGTACGCCTCATCGCCAAAACCGCTCTTAACTCCCGCGCTCTTAACGACCTTGATTTCAAAGCCAAGCGCGCTAAGTTTCTTCACATCGTCCGGAACAAGAGCCACGCGAGTTTCGCGCTCGTCTTTTTCCTTGCAGACAAGAACCTTTTTCATGTGATATCTCCTTTATAGATATGGCTTCTGCATAAAGTATACACGCACAATTAAGATTTCGCATTCTTTTTTTGAGGTATTTGAGAAAAAGTGTACTTCTAGAAAAAAAAGCCCGCCGAAAAACGGCAAGGCTTTATTTGTTGTGTCAAAGTTTTCGCATTAAGGAAAACTAAATCTTTTTTTTATTTGAAGTGCTATGTGCTGAAACAAGGCTGTTCACTTTTTCGATGACGATTTCAACCTTTGACGAAAAATCTTTGAAATTCTCATCTTGTGAGACAGAGTTCAGAAACGGAACAAGACGCAAGTTTATGATGCTCAAAACGTCTTTTTTTGCGCTTGTTGCACTTTCGCCCTTGTTTGCCTTTGAGTCGCGATAGTTCTTTGACGCATCGTCAAAGGCTTTCTGCGCGTCGGTCAAATCCTTGATTAAGTCCTCAAGCCCGTCAAGAAGAGCGAACGAGTCTTTTTGCGCTTCAAAATCTTCGAGCATGGACACAATGAGCGATGTTTCTTGCTCATTGCTAGAAAGCGTGATTCTCTTTCCGTATTTGTCGAAAATTGCTTTTAGCGAAAGCGCCGCATTGCGCTTTTCCTCGTTTTTCAAGACGGCTTGTCCTGCGATAAACGTTCCCAAGTCCCTGACTGCGCTGTCTCGCCATGAGTCAGCCTTGTCCGTCTCGCTGAAAAACTTGTCCTTGTTGATTGCAAAAGTCAGTCTCTCATTTGAACTTCGCAAATCCGTGATAATTGAAGGTAAAAGTGGCATTTTCGCCAAATCTGAATTGGCGTCGAAGTCGCTTAAAATCGTTCTTGCCGCGTCGTTGATTTCTGTTACGCGACAGTGCGGTTTAATTTTTACCATAGAAAAACCTCCGCTGTTACGGCGAGTCAAAACTGCCGTAAACGACTTAGCTTGTTTTTTACCGTGTCAAAACTTCCACGGTATCACTTCAGACGATTTCTTAAAAAATCAGTTTTGATTTTTTAAGAAAAGAGTTGAGTTGACCGAATTGTAGTTCTTATTTTCAAACAAATCAAGCAATTTTTTGCTTTGGACATTTTGACTTTTTTGCTCTTCGCTCATTTTCGCTTTGTGTCAATTTGTGCTTTCTTTGGATTTACTTGTTTTGCTCTCGTGGTCTTTTTTCCGAGCGCGAAAATTATAGCTTTAGCTTTTCTGCGATTTTGCCAAAACCCCAAATTATCAGATAAGTCGGCAGCATAAAAAACAAAACAATAAAAAGAGCCTCGCCGAGTTCCCTGTTTTTGAGCATCTCGATAAATCTTTTTGAAAACGCCCTGAATGCCTCGTTTCTTATGCAAAGAGCCATAAAAAAGAGTCCGTACAAAAAAATGAGAATGCAGGTGATGAGAAGCCTGATTTTATTTCCGAAGCGATTTTTTGCCACAAAGATTTGTCGTTCGCTCATAGCCTCAAATTATCCCCACATAGTTACTTGCGACTCAATCTCGCTGACATCGGTTTCTGTGAATTTGCATCTTTTGAGAATGTCCACAATCAAGGCACGGTTTTCCGGGGTGAACGCCAGAGTGAAAGTTTCTGCGCCGACGGGATTTGTGCAAGTGAGAATATCGTTTTTTATCTCAACGTCGCTTCGAAAAGCGCAAGAAAGGCAAAGACTCAGCATCACAATAAAAGCGAGCATCGACCCCATAACGTTTCCCACGCTATCTGCATTAACAGAATGTGTGATAATCGGCTCGATAAACAAAAACACGCTTCCCGCAAAAAAGAATATTGTGAGAATTAAAAAGAAAATGCACGGCTCTAAAGATTTTGTTTTATACATTCCTGATTCTCCTTATTCACAAGTTTATAATACAAGGTTTTTTCAATCTCTTGCAATATAGGAGAAAATGCACCCCTCGCCTTCTAGGAGAGGGGTTAGTGGTGAGGTCTACATGCTCGTGTAACCGCCGTCAACTGGGAGGATTACGCCCGTAACATAGCTTGAGGCTTTGCTTGCCAAAAAGATTGCCGCCGTGTCTAGCTCGCCCTCGTTGCCGTATCGGGAAAGCGGAATCATCGTCTTTGCGTTCTGCTGGAAGAAGTCAGAATCTAGCGTTTCTTTGGTTAGCGGTGAATAAAAATATCCTGGGCAAATCGCGTTTACCGTGATGTTGTACTTTCCCCATTCAGATGCAAGCCCGCGCGTCAGGTTCACGACACCGCCCTTTGCTGCGTGATAAGGAGAGCAAGGCGCGACTTTGTTTCCCACAAGTCCATACATCGAAGCGATATTGATAATGCGCCCGTATTTCGCCGCAATCATCGCTTTCTTTGCGCACGCTCTTGCCATCTTGAACGTGCCGCCAAGGTCTACGTTTAGCTCTCCGTTGAACTGCTCGTCTGTGATGTCCTCGGCTGGAGCAACCGCGCCAGTTCCCGCATTATTTATGAGAATGTCAATTCTGCCGAACTTTGCCACAATCTCGTCAACAGCCGCATTAACACGCTCTGTGTCTGTGATGTCGCACTGAACGGCAAGCGTTTCCACGCCGTAAGTGTCGCTAATCTCTTTTGCAACTGCGTCGATTTTCTCTTTGCGGCGGGCAATCGCGACAATCTTTGCGCCCTGATTTGCAAGAGCCTTCGCCATCTGCACGCCCAAGCCCGTTGAGCAACCAGTAACGACAGCAACTTGACCTGTCAAATCAAAATACTTTTCCATTGTTGACCTCCTTGAAAAAAAAGAATGTGCAGCATTCGCTTTAATATTAGGCTAACACATCTTTTTTCTCTTTTCATGTTTTTCACGATTTTGCGGCGCTGTGTATTCTTGGGAAAAGGTGTGGATAAAAAAAAAAAAAGGAGGGCTAAAGCGCGGTAAAAGCGCGGTGTAGTATGTTGATAACTATCGAGGAACCATACTAATGGTGTAGTTTGGCTTGACATACCATAGATATAGCGTGATATACTTTAAGTCGATATGAATATCAAGTCAGTAAAAAAACGGGACGGCAGAATTACACCTTATAGTTGGGACAAAATTGCACAATCAGTTGCTCTTGCTATGGGAGATGCAAATCTGTCTCCTGCAAAGATTGCAACGTCTTCAAAACTGATAGCGGATAAGGTTCAGGAAAGTCTTGATTCCTCTTTCAGCGGCGAAGAGATTTCGGTTATTCAGATTGAGCAGGCAGTGAAGGACGCGCTTAAGGACTTGCACTTTATCGACGCGCTTGAAAAATATGTGTCTTTCCGCTTTGAGCGAACGAACACTCGAGAGATGGATTCTTCGCTTATGCACACGTTCGATGAGCTCACCAAAGCGGACAGCAGCGAAAGCAACTTGAAGCGCGATAACGCCAATATCAACGGCGATACTGCGATGGGCACAATGCTCCAGTACGGAAGCGAGGCGGCGAAGGACTACTACGAGAAGTATATGCTTCCTCGCGATATGGCTGAGGCGTATCACTCAGGCTACATTCATATTCACGACTTTGATTTTTATGCGCTGACGACAACGTGTTGCCAGATTGAGATTGAATCATTGTTCAAAGACGGCTTTTCGACTGGACACGGCTTTTTGCGAGAGCCGAACTCAATCCAGAGTTACGCGGCTTTGACTTGTATCGCGATTCAGTCGAACCAGAACGACCAGCACGGTGGACAGGCGATTGTGGATTTTGACCGCGGGCTTGCGCCTGGTGTTGCCAAATCATATAAGACTTATTACACAACAAATCTTTTCCGTGCGCTTGAGCTTCGCTCTTGCATGGGAAGCGATGCTGACAGAACGGCGTTCGAGAATCTTGGGCGCGGAAAGAGCGCAAAATATGCTTCGGCGGCGCAACTTGACGCTCTCAAGGAAACAGACCGCTTTATCGAGTGGGAAAACGGTGTGAAGCGACAGATTGCGACTGACAAGCGCTTTTTGGCACTCGAAAAAAAGGCGTTGATGGAAGCAGGATTTGAAGAGCGGACAATCGAGGACGCTCAGAAGTTCGCTGTGAAAGAAGCATTGCGCGAAACAGAGCGAGCAACGTATCAGGCGATGGAGGCTTTGATTCATAACTTGAACACGATGCACTCCCGCGCTGGCGCTCAAACGCCGTTCAGCTCTGTGAACTACGGAACGGACACGAGTCCTGAGGGAAGAATGGTCATTCGCAATATGCTCAACGCGACTGACGCAGGGCTTGGAATGGGGGAGACTCCGATTTTCCCGATTCAGATTTTCCGCGTGAAAGACGGCGTGAACTATAACGAGGGCGACCCGAATTACGATTTGTTCATTCGTGCGTGTGAGGTCAGCGCAAAGAGGCTTTTCCCGAACTTTAGTTTTATCGACGCGCCTTTCAACTTGAAGTATTACAAGGCAGGGCATCCTGAAACAGAAATCGCGTATATGGGGTGTCGCACTCGCGTTATGGGTAACGTTTACGATCCAATGCACGAAACAGCTCCACGACGCGGAAATTTGTCGTTCACGTCGATAAACTTGCCGAGATTGGCGATAGAAAGCAACGGAGATGAGGCGCTGTTCTACAAGAAGCTTGACGATATGCTTAATCTTGTGGTTCGCCAGCTTCTTGACCGCTTCAAGATTCAGAGCGCAAAGCACGTTTACAATTATCCTTTCCTTATGGGACAGGGCGTGTGGCTTGGAAGCGAGAACTTGGGACCTAATGACACTGTTGGTGAGGTCTTGAAGCATGGAAGCCTCAGCGTTGGTTTTATTGGCTTGGCGGAAACGCTGGTTTCGCTTTACGGTCATCACCACGGCGAGAGCGATGAGATGCAGCAAAAAGGCTTGGCGATTATTTCGCATATGCGAAAATATCTCGATGCTGAAAGCCAGAAAAGACGGCTCAACTTTGCGCTTATCGCAACTCCTGCTGAGGGCTTGAGCGGACGATTTGTGCGGTTGGACAAAAAGCGTTTTGGGATTATCAAAGGCGTTACGGACAGGGATTATTACACGAACTCGTTTCATATCCCTGTTTATTTCCCGATTAGCGCTTATGATAAAATCCGAAAGGAAGCGCCTTATCACGAATTGACGAATGGCGGGCATATCACTTATGTGGAGCTTGACGGCGACACAGCGAACAACGTTGAGGCGTTCGAGAGCGTAATCCGTTGCATGCACGATGCAGGAATCGGTTACGGAAGCGTGAATCACCCTGTTGACCGCGATCCTGTTTGTGGTTATGTGGGCGTTATCGGCGATGTGTGTCCGAGATGCGGAAGACGAGAGGGAGAGGCGATTTCTGCCGCAAAACTTTCTGAATTGAGAAAGAAGTTCCCTATAAACATGGCTAGATACTTCTGACGAAGTAAAAAATAAATGTAAGCGAGGCAAATTATGACAGCACTTTTGCAACACGAGGTTTATCCAATAGAGGAGGAAGACGGCTTGGCAGTGGCATCTTTTGGTGCAGGAGTCGGATTTGAGAGGATAAGACGCATTACAGGCTATCTTGTCGGAACGCTCGAAAGATTTAACGACGCAAAGCGTTCAGAAGAAAAAGACCGCGTAAAGCATTGCATTGCATAATGAATATCGCGGGAATTGTAGGTGATTCAATCGTAGACGGTCCGGGGCTTCGCTCGACCGTCTTCTTTCAAGGCTGCGCTCACAAATGCCCTGGTTGCCATAACCCTGAAACCCACGCGTTCGGTACTGGAACAGAGATGAGCGCGGATGAAATCATTTCCAAAATAAAAAAGAGTCCTCTTTGTCGCGGTGTCACACTTTCTGGTGGCGACCCTGTTTATCAGGCAGAAGAGGCTTCTTGCCTTGCAAAAGTCTTGAAAAGCGAAGGATATGAAGTCGCGCTTTACACAGGCTTTTCGTGGGAAGAACTCTTGAGCGAGAAAAATCCATATCGCCTTGAACTTTTGCGAAATGTCGACATTGTTGTCGACGGGCTTTTCGTTCTTGAAAAACGCACACTCGATTTGCGTTTTCGCGGAAGTTCCAATCAGCGCATTATCGAAAGCGCAAAGAGCATGGCGCGATTCGACTTTGACGGCACAACAGAGCCAATCCTTTGCACTCAAAAGCGCTGGGTCGGCTGAAAATCATTCTGTTTTTCACAAACACACAAAAAAGAAACCGCAAAACAAAAAATTCGCTCGTTGTAGAAGTTCAATGAGCGAATTTTTTGTTTTCGGGGCATGGGAGAGCGGAAAAGCCTTCCCTAATGAAAAAGATTCTATTGGGAGAATGGAAAAGCGTTCCCTAACGAAAAAGGAGAGCGTGGGAGTGCTCCCACGAGCAAAAAATAACAAAAGCGCGTCTTGGGAGTGCTCCCATGAGGAGAAAAAGAAAAAAGCTGTGCTTGGGAGCGCTCCCATGAGGAGAAAAAGAAAACCGCTGTTGTGGTTTAACAGCGGTTATAAGTTGCTCTTGACTTGACTTTCTGCGAGAATATGCTATATTTGACTTCAAGAACCATGTTTCAAAGTCGGAAGATACCATCCGTTGGACTCAGGCGAGCTTCCTCTGCTTGGCATGGTTCTATTTTATCTCTTTCAAAAACTTTCCGTTTATATCATTTTTTACAGCTTCATCTGATAAATAACCTACAGACCTTATAAATGCACTTGATATTCCGTTCACGACTTCAACAGGACGCACTGCAATTTTTATCCAAGTATTTTCGTCTACAGGCATACCATTTTTTGAAAGAGTATTTATTATAATTACATACTTATCGTCTAATTCAACATAAGTCTTTTGTTTTTTTCCGAACAGGTTTCTAATCACATTCCGAGACGGATTCTCACGCTCTGAATACGCCGTTGCGCTTGGTCTTCAATGATGAAAAGCGTGCCGTTCCATTTCAGCATCTCGCCGATTGACGGCAAAACGTCAAATCGTTCCAAAAGCCAGCCCGCGAGCGTGTCGTAGTTTTCGGAGGAGATTGACAGATTGAGAGATGCGTTCACGTCTTCGATTCTCATGTCGCCCGGCACGATGAACTCGTTTTGCGACAAAATCTGAATGCGCTCCTCTGGCTTCAGAAATGGGGAGGCGTAATCGCTGTTAACGCGACCCATGACGACCCTCATTACGTCGTCAAGCGTGATGACGCCTGCAAGCGAGCCGTGTTCCGTGAGCGCGACGGCAAAACTTCGGCGCTCCTGCTTGAACTTTTGCAAAAGTTCTATCGCAGTCAGGCTTTCGGGAACGAAAAGGACTGAGCGCATGTAATCTTTGACTGTCGATTTTGGCTTTGGCTTCGAGTACAAAATCCATTTGTAGCGCACAACGCCCGTTATATGCTCCTTGTCATCGCGGAAGACAGGGATATAAGAGTATCCCGTTTCGGAAAACAGTCGCACAAGCTCGGCGTAAGAAGCATCTTCGCTTATCGATTTTACGAATGAGCGGTGTCGCAAAACATCGTGAACGTGCAAGTCCGAGAACGAGAAAATGCGATGAAGCATAGAGCGCTCGTTTTGCTCGATTGTGCCTTCGCGAGAGCCGACGTCGATGAGCGTTTTGAGCTCTTCCTCGCTTATGATTTTGCGCTTGTCTTTGAGGATTGATGAAAAAAGCGTCGTGATTGCGCTTGAGATTTTCGAGAAAAACCAAACGGCAGGAAAGAGTGCCTTTTCAAGAAAAATCAAAATAGGCGCTTCCCACTTTGCAACCGCAACCGTTTTTTTCGTCGCAATCGTCTTCGGGATAATCTCGCCTGCGATAATAAGCACGAAAGACATGATAATCGTCGCATAAGTTGCGCCCGCGCTTGGCGAAAGCCGTGTGGCGAACGCTGTCGCAATCGATGAAGCAAGCGTCGTCGTGAAGTTTATCCCGATTAAAACGAGGGTGAGAAGGCGGTCCATATTGTCTTTGAGCCATGCGATTTTGATTGCCGAGCGACTGGCTGACCTTTCTTTCAGGAGCTGTCGCACCGTTACGCGCTGAATCGACAAAAACGCCGTCTCTGAGGACGCAAAAAAACCGACTATCGCCACAAGACAGGCGATAGCGATTATTGGGAGAATTATTTCAATTATTTCGCCAATGTTCATATTTGTTTTTAATTTGTGTCAGAGAACTCTTTGAATTTTTTCGCCACGCCTTCCTCACCGTTATAGCAAAGCGCCGTGATTAGAGGGCGTCCCATAAGAACCTGCGACGCACCAAGAGAAAGCGCAGTTCTTATGTCTTCAATCGTTCTAATTCCGCCATCAATCCAAAGCTCGCCGCAATTTTGCTTCAGCACCTTTTCGTATTGCAGCAAAAACTCCGCCGTTGAGCCTCTCCTTGTGTCGACGCGTCCGCCGTGGTTTGAAATATATGCGATATCTGGCTTGACATCGCGAACGAGCTGAACATCTTCCTGCGTGAAAATGCCCTTGATTGCGAACGGCAGCTTTGTGCGCGCTCTAATCGCTTTGAGCTGCTCAGCGCTCTTTTTTTCGAGCTGCACAAGATTTCGCATAGTGATGATATTGTATGAATCAATATCAACACCAATGACCTCGGCAACACCGTCAGCCCAATCCATTCGCTCATAGAACTTGTCGTCAGGATACGGCTTGATAAAGACAGCCGCCTTTGCGTTCGGACTTTCTTCTTGCAAAGAGCGGACAGCCTCAATGCCGCTCAAGAGCTTTTCGTCAGGACAACCGTCTCCAATCGACAACTTGAAGCCCGCTTTCCAGCATGCCTCAATCATCTTCTTGTAGTACGGCACTTCCTCGCCAAAGCCAATATTTTCGACAGCGCCCGTGATTGGCGCCAAGCGCAAAATGCCGTCAGGGATTTTTCCGCCTTTGAGCATTTTCTCGTCGTGCGGGAAATCTGGAATCTCAGAAAGCATTTCCCTTGTTGTTTTCCAGCCCTCGACGTTCAGAATGAAGTTTTCGCCTTCCCTGACGCCGCCCATTCCTGGCAGTTCCCCAAGACATCCCTTGCCGTTACAAACAGCACAATTATGACACTTAAAATTATCAGTCGCCAAAACAAATCCCCAGTTCACGACCAGACAAAAGCATTTCATTATCCTGCGGAATTGTTTTTGTCTGACCTGCAATATCAAAAAGTGGTACCGGCACAATGCGGTTATTTTGCAATGCCGTCAAATAGCCAAATTTGCCCTCTGCCAAGTAATGCGCCGCCTCAACGCCGAACTGCGTTGCAAGAATGCGGTCATACGGCACAGGAGTCCCGCCGCGTTGCAAATAGCCCAAAACCGTGACACGACTTTCAAGCCCTGTCGCCTCTTCAAGTTCATGCGCCACGCGGTAGCCGATAGAGTTGTGCATTTCTTTGCGCGCTTTTTTGAACGCTTTGCGGTCGAGTTTTGCTTCCTCAATGCTCTTTGCGCCCTCCGCGACAACAACAATCGAAAACTTGCAGCCCTCATCTCTTCGGTGAATGACCTTTCGCGCAATCGAGTTTATATCGTACGGGATTTCGGGAACAAGAATGACGTCCCCGCCTCCCGCAATGCCCGAATAAAGACCTAGCCAGCCCGCTTTGTGTCCCATCGTCTCAATCACCATGATGCGAGAATGAGAATGCGCCGTCGTGTGAATGCGGTCAATCGCCTCTGTTGCAACCGTGAGCGCCGTGTGAAAGCCGAACGTCATATCAGTTTTCACGATGTCGTTGTCGATTGTTTTCGGCAGCGCAATCACGTTCAAGCCCTCTCGGGCAAGTTGCCCAGCCGTTGTGTTCGTTCCGTTTCCGCCCAGCACGACAAGAGCGTCGAGCCCCAATGCCGCGTAGTTTTTCTTTATGGCTTCAACTTGAGTAAGCCCTGTTTCTTCGTTAATTTCAGTGTTTTTGAACGGCTTTTCCCTCGACGTTCCAAGAATCGTGCCGCCTTGAGTCAAAAGCCCTCTCAAGTCCTCTTTCGTCAGCTCTGATGCGTCAAGATTGACAAGCCCGCGGTAGCCGTTGTGAATGCCGATAGCCTTCATTCCGTATTGCGAAATCGCGGTCCTGCAAACAGCGCGGATTGCCGCATTAAGTCCAGGCGCGTCTCCGCCAGAGGTCAATACTCCGAATGTTTTTACTGCACTTCCCTTCATACTTTTGATTATAACAGACGCCGCGCGTGCGTGCAAGGGCGAACAATTTTGCGTTTTTAGCGCTCAAAAACTGCGCCAATCAATTTCGGAGCAAAAACTGTCTTCTTCAAAGTGAAGAAAGCAATTTCTAATCAAAAATTGACTCCCGCAGCGTTGCGCCAATCAATTTCTAAGCAAAAATTGGCTTCTTCAAAGTGAAGAAAGCAATTTCTAATCAAAAATTGACTCCCGCAGTGTTGCGCCAATCAATTTCGGATTAGAAATTGACTTCTTCAAAGTGAAGTAAGCAATTTCTGGCTCGAAACGTCAATGCAGTCGTTCCTCAAGAAAATCGCTAATTCCCAAAAAAAAAGATATAGCGTATAATCGCGATATGGAAATACTGGATTCTGAAGAAAAAAAGGCGAGACTTTCATTTTTGAAGAAGCGCAGAACGGTTGTTGCGTTTTTGTTGTGGCTTTTGTCGATGATGCTTTTGATTGCTTTGTTCTTGGCAAAAAAGGACATTGTAAAGCAGAATCTGGAAGAAGCCAGAGTAAAAGAGCGGCTTTTCGACAAAAATCCGACGCTGCTCGAAGGCGAAACAAGCGCGCCTGTCATTGCGACAACGAAAGACGATGAGCTGGGCTTTGAAAACAATTTTGAGGCATTTTCTCCTGAAAGCGAAATTGCCCAAGACGACAGCGCTCAAGAAGAGCCAGTCGCCGAGAGCGAAAGCATTGAGCTGACAGCGGAAAACAGCGTTGATGCCTCTCTTTTTTTTGTGCGCCTCGATGATGACGGAAACGGCTCGATTGTGCTTTCAACAAGAAAGATTGAAAAATCAGATTCTCCGATGATGTCTGCGATAAACGCCGTGATAAAGGGCGTTAATGAAGAAGAATCAAATCGCGGGCTGATGTCGCTCGTCCCGGAAGGCTCTGAGCTTCTTGGCGCGACGGTTTCGGACGGTGTTGCGCTTTTGGACTTTAACGAATCGTTTGAATATAACAATTTTGGCTTTCAGGGAACGCTCTATCAGCTCAAGCAAATCGTTTACACGGCGACAGCGTTCCCGACGGTGAGCAGCGTTCAGATTCTGATAAACGGCGAAAAATGCGACTACCTCGGAAGCGAGGGCGTCTTCATTGGCTCGCCGCTGACAAGAGAATCGTTTTAGCGAGGATAGCGCCTTGATGTTTGCCCATGCGTTTCATAAAAAAGACGCTTGTCGGCATACATCGCCTCATCTGCTTTTCGGAGCGCCATTCTTATATCGCGGCTGTTTTCTGCGACGCAGCCTCCGAGCGCAAACGACACGCCGAATTTGTCCGAAGCCGCTCTGATTTTTTCGATATTGCGCTTTATGTCCTCATCGGACGCGCTTTCGACAATAATCGTGAACTCATCTCCGCCTGCACGGAAGATTTCGCTTGCTGAAAAAACTTCAAGAAGCACGGAAGCTGCGCTTTTCAAAATATTATCGCCTGCTGTGTGTCCTTTCTCATCGTTCACTGTCTTCAGTCCGTTCAAATCCGCAAAGATAACGCCGACGCTTTTTTTTGTGTTGCCCTCGTTTGCAAAGCGCTCAACAACGTTGTTCATCTCGTTTCTGTTCATTACGCCTGTGAGCATATCTTTTGAACTCAAAATCTTTAATCTATCGAGCAAGAGATGATTTCCAAGCTCCGCGCCCAAAACGAATGTCGTGAGTTCAAGCGTTTCTTTTATCATTATTGCGTCTTCGGCTTTGAAGTTGATTGCCCAAATGTAGCCCAAAAGCTGTTCGTGGCTCTTCAGCGGAAAAAGCGTGATTGTCTTCACGTTTGCGCCCATCAGCGACTCGTACCAAAGGGGATTCCGCTCTTTTATGACCTGCATCTCAGCCTCATTTTTCGCGATAACGCAGTTGCTTCCCGCGATTGTGGCTTCCCATGTTGTCGCGATGCCGTAAAAATCGAAGTTCTTGAGATAATATGTCAATGGGCGCAAGCCAGAGCCTTCTCTTGTCGATTCGCAGAAAAGCTCACATTTTTTCTCGATGTTGTCTATCGTCATAATGCAGCAGTTGTCCGCTTTGCACAGATTTCGAATATCTTCGATGACTTCGCTTGCCGTGTCGCGAATGTCGCGCGCGCTTGAGAGCTTTATGCACGTTTCAAGAACCGCAGAGGCAATATCGCCAGAAATATTGGACATTCGCTTGCTGTCGGGCTTCTCGTCCATTTCCATAACATAAAGACAGTAGCAAAGATGCTTTCCGTTTTCGTCTGCCTCATAAGCGACAGGCAAAAATGTCAAGTTCATCCAAACAGGAAAACGCTCTGGCTTCACATAGGAATGAAGGCACTTTTTGTTAATCGCTGATTCATAAAGCACCATCTCAAAGTTCAAATCGCGTTCAAGATATTCCGTGTAAAGCTGGTTCTTTGTGAACTTCTTGCTGAATATCTCTTCGTTATTTCCGATTGGTCGCTCGGTAGAAGCGATATAAGCCGCGTTTCCCGTAACAATGCGGATTTCGCCAGCCTCTCCGTTTTCTTTTTTCTCAACAGAGATAACGCAAGTCATTGCGTCAATCGAATCAACAAGTCTTTGCAAGTCCATAGACTACCTGCCTTTTTCCGTAATATCCAGAATTACCATAACAAACGCGAGCGTCTGGGATATCGTATTTTCAGCAATTCTGCGAATGTAAATATGGAATTTCGTTCCGTCAATAAGTTCTTCATCAAAGATTGCGGTTTTGTTTTCGCCGCTGCATTGCGAAATTGTTTTCACAAAAAGCCCTCCCGCACCGTCTTTTCTCATTCGCGCTTTCTTTTCTTTTTGCAAGTTCCTGAAAAATTTGCGAATAAAATCGCGATACGACTTGTTTCCGCGAATAACAGAAAGCTCTTCGCCGTTTGACTCAAAGATTACCATCGGAAGCGTGTTGAAATAATTACCGACCACCTCGCCGCCATCGTTATTGATGACCGACAAATCATAAAGATTTATCTTTCCGAGCGACGCATAATAATCAGTTTCCGCAGGGTTTTCAAATCCGATTTGAATGCCCTTCTCGTATCGCTCGATAATCTGCTCAAGCGGAATTGGGCGACAATAATAAAAGCCTTGCAACTTTGTGCAGCCAATTTCCTTGAGAAACTCGACTTGCTCTTCCGTTTCAACACCTTCGGCGACAGTTTCGATTCCCAAACTAAGCGCCATCTTTATAAGTTCTGTGAGAATAATCTTGCTCTTTTCGCCCTCATAAAACTGTTGCATAAACTTCATATCCAACTTGATGAGGTTGAAATGGAAACTTTGAAGAACGTCCAGCGAAGAGTAACCAGAGCCAAAATCGTCCATCCAGACCTTAAAGCCAAGAGATTGGAATCTTTCGACTTGCGCCCGCATATAATCCGTGTCGCTTCCGATAACGCTTTCTGTAATCTCAATCGTGAGTTTGTCGCGCGCGATTCCCGCCGCATCAACACGCTGCTGGATTTCGCTGACAATATCGCAAGTGTCAAAATCGCTTCTCGAAAGGTTCACGCTGATTGGAACAACATAAAGACCAGCCGCAGCTTGCGCTTTCATCTTTTCAAGAATGCGATCTGTAACATACAAATCGAGCTTGTAAATAAGATTTGAATCTTCAAGAATCGGGATAAAATCCGCAGGAGATAAAAAGCCTTTTTCGTCGTCAACCCAGCGAGAAAGCGCTTCCTCATCGCAAACACGCCCTGTTGAAGCGCGCACAATCGGCTGATAATAAACCTTAATCCAGCCCTCAGAAAGCGCCTTGTCAAGATTGTCGATAATGTATTGCCGCCTCTCGCTTTTCTTCATCATCGAGTCGTCAAAATATGTGAAATGCGAAATATACGAATTGCGATTTTGGTCACACGCCATCTTTGCCCTGTCGCAGACAGTGCTGATTGTGCTTAAACCCTTTTCGCTTGAATAAATGCCGACCCTGAGCGGAAGAGTGCGCCCATTGTTGATGTGCTTGGCTTGCTCAAAGATTTCGCCCAGACGCTTCTCAAGCCCTTCCTTTTTTGTGAACACACAAAAATGGTCTTGCCCGAATCGGCTGCAATTTTCATTAGTAAAATACTTCACAAGAAGCTGGGCAGTGTCGCGAATAAGATAATCGCCCTCAGCAAACCCATATTTCAAGTTAAAATACTTCATACCGTTGAGGTCGAAGAAAAGCATCACAGGAATTTCGCCCTTTGAAAGCATACGGTCGCGACCAGCTTCTGCAAGCTCAAAAAAATACGACATCGTAGGAAGACCCGTAAGATAATCGTATTGCATCTTTCGATAAAGCGAACTCTCATACAAAACAGTGCTGTAAGACTTTCTCAGCTCGCTCGCAAAATCAGTTCCGCGCTCGTCATTGTATTCCCCCTCGTCAAAATACCAGACAACTGCGAGCCTCACACCTTCCCTGTAGATGTGCTTTGCGCATGCGTGAATAATCCTGTATTTTCCGTTGATTTTGCTTCTGTAAACCGCGTCATAATCTCCGCCCTTCGTCGCAAACTGAACAGCGAGGTCTGCAATGCGCGCCGCATCGTCAGGGTGACAATCGCGATACATATTGTTGTCCATCAACTCATATGCTTCTTTTTTGTCAGTCAAATTGAAAAGTTCTCTAAAGCCGTCGGAAAGAACAATCGTTACAACTCTCTTATCGATGAACTGGTATATAGCAAAAGGAATACAGCTTTTTTCCATCAAATCAAACTCAGTATCGCTGTATTTGTATTTGTTCAACTTAAAAAGCCTCCAGAGTATTTTGCTTATGATTATAGCACGCGAAAACCGAGTTAACAATTTTTTTTGCTGTAAACCCCATTCCGACTTCCCGACGGCATTTACCAAATTTTTTGAAGGAGAAAAAAAAGAGGGGGAGTGTGTCATTCTGAGCGAAGTGAACGAAAGTGAACGAAGTCGAAGAATCTACCCACACAAAACAAAAGGCGCTTGTGAAAAAGAGAAATCAGATTCTTCGACTCCAACCGTCTTGCGCCGTTTTCCGCTCAGAATGACATTATAAAGCCCGTTCCGAGTCACTGACGGCGTTTATAAGACATTACAAAGCCCGTTCCGAGTTGCCGACGACGTTTATAAGACTTTACAAAGCACATTCCGACTCCCCGACGGCGTTTATAAAGAAAATGGGTGTAAAAATTGTGAAAAATAGGGTAGGATAAACTTCTGAAAACTTACGAGGAGAAAACTGATGAGCTTTGAGCAAATCTTCAAAAATATAGACGACATTCTTTGGAAGGAAGCAGGCTGTTCAAATGAATTGGATTATGTGGAGCAGACAAGCTGGATTCTTTTTTTGAAATATCTTGATGACCTTGAGGACGAGCGAAGTGAGGAAATGGAACTTCAAGGAAAAGAATACAAGCGGATTATAAAGGAAGAGTTCAGGTGGAATTCTTGGGCGTGTCCAAAACTTCCAGACGGTGAAATAGACCACAAAAACGCTCTCACTGGCGATGACCTTGCAGATTTTGTGAACACAAAGCTTTTTCCGTATCTCAAGGATTTCAAAAAGAACGCAGCAACGCCGGATACGCTTGAATACAAGATAGGCGAGATTTTCAGCGAACTGAAAAACAAAATAGTTTCGGGCTACAATATGCGGGAAATCCTCAACTACGCAGACGGACTGCATTTTCAGGCTAGCCGCGACAAGCACGAAATGAGTCATCTCTACGAGAGCAAGATTCACAAAATGGGAAACGCTGGTCGCAACGGCGGAGAATATTACACGCCTCGTCCGCTCATCCGCACAATCGTGAAAGTGGTTGCGCCAAAAATCGGAGATACAATTTATGACGGCGCTTGTGGAAGTGCTGGATTTTTGTGCGAGGCGTTCAATTATCTTGATGAGAAAGCAAATACTGTCGAGCAGAAAAAAATTCTTCAAAAATCTACCTTCTACGGAAAAGAAAAGAAGGGTCTGGCTTACATAATCGGCATTATGAATATGATTTTCCATGGTGTTGAAGCTCCGAACATAATTCACGCCAACACACTTGCTCAAGATTTGAGCCAAATCCAAGAACGAGAGCGAAAAAACATAATTCTGGCAAATCCTCCTTTTGGCGGAAAAGAAAGAAGCGAAATCCAGCAGAACTTCCCGATAAAAACAGGCGAGACCGCATATCTTTTTATGGAGCATTTTATAAAAATGCTCAAAGCAGGCGGAAAGGCTGGCATCGTCATAAAAAACACATTTTTGAGCAACACGGACAACGCAAGCATAGCGCTTCGCAAAGAGCTTCTGGAAAACTGCAACCTTCACACAATCCTTGATTTGCCCGGAGGTGTTTTCACAGGTGCGGGCGTGAAAACTGTCGTTTTGTTTTTTGAAAAGGGAAGACCAACAGAAAAAATCTGGTATTATCAGCTCAACCTTTCGCGCAATCTCGGAAAAACAAACCCGCTGAGCGAAGAGGATTTGGCTGATTTTGTCGCTCTTCAAAAAACCTTCAGCGCCAGCGAGAACAGCTGGAGCGTTGGCGCAAAAGATTTGAACGCTGACACACTCGACCTTAGCGTCAAGAACCCGAACAAGAAGGAAGAAAAGAAGCTGCGCGAACCTTCTGAGATTATCAAAGAAATGCAAGAGCTGAACAGACAAGCCGAAGCAGTTTTGAAGGATTTACTCTAATGAAAAAAGATTGGGAAATAAAACATTTTGAAGATTGTATAGAAACTGTTAAGTATACGAGAAAAATTCCAAGTAAGGATTACAAAGATTCAGGAAGATTTCCAATTATATCCCAAGAAGAAGAGTTAATTTCTGGATTTTGGGATAATGAAGACGACCTTTTTAAAGTTGAAAAACCTGTAGTCATCTTTGGCGACCATACAAGAGTTGTAAAGTTTATAGATTTTGATTTTGTATTAGGTGCAGACGGCGTAAAGATTTTACAACCTAAAGACTTTCTTAATGCCAAATATTTTATGTACTTTCTTAAAAATGCCAATATAAAAAGTTTGGGATATGCACGTCATTACCGTTTATTAAAAGAATTAGAAATCCCCGTTCCCCCTCTCCCCGAGCAAAAACGCATAGTAGAAGAACTCGACACCCTCAGCGAAAAAGTCCGCCAGCTTGAAGCGATATATACGAAGCAAATCGCAGACTGCGACGAGTTGAAGCAGTCGTTCTTGAAAAAAGCGTTCGAAGGGGAGATGTGATATAAGGGAAAATAAGGGAAATTAGAGGGAAATTTCCCTTATTTTTATTGCTTTAAAATATATCCCATGTTATCATTTGTATATGATTGAAGAATGCCCGAAAACACCTGAAATTCCTTATAAAGAAATTCTCTTGGGCAGGGATTATGCATCTATTATCTCAAAAATAAATGATGAATATTATTATTGGGATAAAGTAAAATATCACACTCCTAAAGGAATTGCTCCAGAGGATTTTTGGGCTGCTGTAAAGTATTTACGTCGGACAAATTACAAATTATATTCTTTTTATACATGTGAACTTTCATTTTTTGAAACTAACAAAATGCAGGAAATCCTTCATAATATAGATATGAATTTTGGAGGTGTTTTAGCTTCATCTTCGATAATACCTGATAAAAATAAACAATATTATCTTTTAAGTTCTATTATGGAAGAAGCAATTGCTTCCAGTCAGATGGAAGGAGCTTCTACAACAAGAAAGGTTGCAAAAGAAATGCTGCGCAAGCAGGCAAAACCAAAAGATAAAAGTCAGCAGATGATTCTGAATAATTACAACACAATCAGATATCTTTCTGCGCATAAAGACCAAGGTTTGACACCTGAATTACTTCTTAATATTCACAAACAGATAACGGAAAATACATTAGATAATCCGGAAGATGAAGGTCGATTCAGAACAGACGATAACATATTTGTTGTAAATGGTATTACTGGTGAAGTTGCCCATGATCCACCTTCTTATAAGCAAATAGAAGATTCTATTATTCAACTTTGTATATTTATAAATGAAGATAAGACTTTTATACATCCAATTATAAAAGCTATTATCCTTCATTTTATGATTTCTTATTTACATCCTTTTGTAGATGGTAATGGAAGAACAGCCCGTTCGCTTTTTTACTGGTATATGCTCAAAAAGGGTTATTGGCTTACGGAATATCTTTCTATTTCACGTATTATTTACAAATCAAAGGGGCAATATGAAAAAGCCTTTTTGTATACCGAACATGATGATTTTGATTTGGGGTATTTTGTAAATTATAACCTTAAGGTTTTTAGTGAGGCGTTTAAGGAATTAAAAATCTATCTTGAACGAAAAACTCAAGAAAATGCCGCTATATTGGAATATAGAATTCCAGGCTTAAATGAACGCCAGATTCAGATAATAAAGATTTGTGCAGAAAAACCTGCTTCAATGTTTACAAGTAAAGATTTAGAAACAAGATTCAATGTTTCTGTAAAAACAATCCGTTCAGATTTGGAAGGTTTAGTTTCTGTAGGTTTAATGGAAACAGTTTCTTTGAATAAAAGACTTACAGGATATACACGAAGTAAAAACTTTGAATTACGCTTAGAGGAAATTAAAGGAAATTAGAGGAAAATTTCCCTTAATTAAACGGAGAAATGCTATGAACGAAAGCGACACAAGGCTGAAGAAAATAGACCCAGCGCTTCATGCTGCAGGCTGGGGTGTTGTTGAAGGCAGTGACATCTTTACAGAACAAAGAGCCTATATCGTAACGCCTGGTCGCATCGTTACAAAAGCAAAACGTAATCCAGACAAGATTGATTATCTTTCTTACGTATAAAGGCGTAAAACTCGGAATCATTGAAGCAAAAAGCGATGAAAAAGATGTAAGCGCAGGAGTTGAGCAGGCAAAGAAATACGCCTCAGCAATGAATATTCGCTACACATATTCCACAAACGGAGACAAAATCTGGCTATTGATATGGATGCAAAGCCAGGAGATTTTACTGAAGGCTTTGTAGAGCGCTTCCCGACTCCAGCCGAACTTTGGGCAATGACATTCCCTGAGAAAAACGACTGGCGTGATAAATTCAATCTTGAGCCATTCAACCGAGACGGCGGGAAAAGTCCGCGATATTATCAGGAAAATGCTGTAAATGCTGTTCTTGAAGCTGTGAGCAAAAAGATAGACCGTATTCTTTTGACGCTTGCAACAGGAACAGGAAAAACTTATATCGCTTTTCAAATCTGTTGGAAACTTATGAAAACACGATGGAATAATCTGCAAAACGGAAAACTCCCTCGAATCCTTTTCCTTGCTGACAGAAATATCTTAGCCGACCAAGCATACAATTCTTTTTGGAGTATTTGACCAAAATGCACTTGCACGAATCACACCAAAGGAAATACGAAAGAATGGCGGAAAAGTTCCAATGGGACAAAGCATTTATTTCACAATCTTCCAGACAATGCTTTGCGGAACGGATGGAGAAGACGATGCTTCAACTACGCTCAACAACAATGGAGAGGTCGGTGAGCATAGTCGAACCGAATCGATTGAATACTACAAACAATATCCGCATGATTTCTTTGATTTTATAATCATCGACGAATGTCACCGTGGAGGTGCTAACGATGAAAGCGAATGGCGAATGGAATATTTTGCTCCCGCTTATCAACTTGGACTTACAGCAACACCCCGAAGAAAAATAAACGGTGACACATACAAATACTTTGGAGAGCCTGTTTATCAGTATTCTCTTAAGCAGGGCATTGAAGACGGATACCTTAAAGGCTTGTATTCTCGCGTCGCGTAATCAATCATTATTTTCCACGTTCATGGAAACCCCGTTCCGACTTCCCGACAGCGTTTATAAGACCTTACAAAGCCCGTTCCGAGTTCCCGACGGCGTTTATAAAACCTTACAAAGCCCGTTCCGAGTTCCCGACGACGTTTATAAGACTTTACAAAGCCCGTTCCGAGTCACTGACGGCGTTTATAAAACTTTACAAAGCCCGTTCCGACTCACTGGCGACCTTTGTAAAATAAAAAAAAAGAGCAGAAAAATAACAGATATGACATAAAAAGTATTGCAAAAATGTCGGGGGGGGTGGTAAGATTGTTTAATCAATCTTTAAGGGGTTTCTGATGAAGAAATTATTTAACATTTTTATGGTTCTTTTGGCTTTTGCTTTGGCGACAACAGCATTTGTTTCTTGTTCGAGCGACAGCGATGACGATGACAGCTCTTCTAGCGCAAATGTTGTGGCTGAGTTTGCAAGAACAACTGGTACTGCTGCTTCACCAAAAGAAGAATCATTTACGTTCTATGATAACAACACTGTGAAGATGACTGATGATGAAGGTGACGTTTACGGAACATGGACAGGAAGCCTTTCAAGTGCTGGAACAATGACATTGTCTGATGGAACAGATTCCATGACTGTATCTTTCTCTGTTTCTGGAAACACGTTGTCTGTGGATTGGGGTAGTGAAGAGCCTGCTACTTATACCAAGAAATAAGGCATAAGGGCTAAACATAAGACAGCACTCTTTTTCAGGGTGCTGTTTTTTTTTGTGCTTGTTCGTGCTATAATCAAAACGGAGGTGCTTATGTTGGCAGTTGCAGGATATTTTGATGGTAATACTTGCGTTCCGCTTGATACTCGGATTTTCAAGCCTAATCAGCGTGTTATAATCACGGCTCTTGATGAGTTTGTGCCTCAGAAAACACTGAAGAAAGAATCAGTTGCAAAAATCCTTGATGAACTGACAGGTGTGGTTCATTGTGAAAAGCCGATGTCAATAAAAGAAATTCACACTGAGCGTCTGGAAGAGAAATATGGTGATATTCTTAGATAGCAATATTGTTCTCGACGTGCTTTTGCAAAATCCCGATTTGTGCGATGAATCGAAACGTGTTATTTTGGTCGCTAGCGAAAATGGCTTTGAGATGTATGTTTCTGCGGCGTCTGTAACCGATATTTTTTATGTTTTGAGAAAGCACCTGCGTGATAATGACAGAGCAAAAGAACTAATCAAGAAGATTTTGAAAATTGTGTCTGTGGCGGGTGTTGATGAACAGTGCATTTTAAAAGCCCTTGAATCTGAGTGGGTAGATTTTGAGGACAGCGTTCAAAATCAAGTTGCTCTGCAAATCAGAGCGGATTATATCGTAACACGAAACACATCTGATTTTTTATTGTCTGCAAATCGTTTGATTACTCCGACAGAATTTTTGAAGATTTATCAAAAATGATTTTACAAAAAAGTTTGAGCAGACATTCATCAATGAATATCTTGTTTGGAATATCAACGACCAAGCTGTAGAGCGCTGTGTAAAGCAATAGCAATAGATGTTGGTTTGCTTTTGCAGTTTTTTAGAAAATGGACGGATACAAAGCAGCACTCTTTTTCAGGGTGCTGTTTTTTTTGCGTGTGAAAAAAATGTTTCATTGAATCTTGATAGACCCGCTTATCGTGGAAATATCGATTTTGACACCGCCTCTGCCGTTTCTTGAAACGCCGTTCTTTTTTCTGGACACGCCCGTAATGTCATCGCGGAAAGAGCCGGAAATCGTTTGGAACTCCGCTTCGTAATCGCTGGATTTGGGTAAATCAAGTTTTACAGAGCCAGATATTGCAGAAAAGTCGCTATCTTTTGAAAGTGGCTTTGAAGTGGTGAAATCTACGCTTCCAGAAACAGATTCGGCATTAATTTTGTCAAAACTGCCATCGATTTTTTGAGAGCCAGATACACTTTCTGTTTTCAATTCGCCGATTTTGCAATCACTAAGCACAATCGAACCAGATACACTTTCAATATCCAATTTATCAAACTCAAGCCCAGACACCCGAATTGAGCCAGACACGCTCTCAATATCTGTCTTTCCGTCAAAGTCCTTTGGAAGAGCTAACTTTATGCGAGCTTTTTTCTTCTTTTCACCCCAACCAAAGCCTTTCTTTTCTTTTATCACAAGCTTGTCGCCGTACTTTGTGAAAGTGCAAAACTTTTCAGCCTCTCCAAAAGCATCAGCGTGAATCATTGTGTCTTCAGCTTGCACAACTTCTAAAGGAATGGAATGTAGCTCCACCTTAACGCTTTCTATATTCTGCACAAAATAGCCGTTTTCCAAAGAAGCTCTATCAGAGTCAGAACCTAGAGAAAGATTGTAATCAAAAGAAAATTTTTCGCTAGTTGTCGTAGTATTATCCTCCGAGTTCCAAGACTTTGAATATGAATACGACTTGTTAAAATGTTTGCTCTTTTCAATCTTTTCAGCAAGTCTTTCAAAAATGCTATCCCAACTCATTTTACTGTACCCCAAGTGACCAATCAAAATTCCACAAAGCAAAACAGCAATGCAAAGCCAAAGCGAACCTAGCAAATATCGTCTTTTCATAAAAATGCTCTCCCTTTCAAACGGCTATTTACATTCATCAGCATTAAGCCCACCAAAAAGAATAATCGCATGCTTTACCGCAGAACCAATAAGCCAGATAATCCAAGTGATGTACCAATCACCAGTTTCAAAGCTCACAAACAAATAGATGATTGTAACAATCAGCCAATACAACTTGAAGAACGAAGCCCAAAATTTGCTATTGCTGTCACCAGAAAACTCTTCTTTTGTGTGATGAGTCAAAAATGGCTCTACGTCTTGAGGCACGCTCATCTTTGTATAAATAAGCAAGCCTATGCCAATCGCAATGCAAGTCATCATTAACACAAAGCCCAAAATTCCCGCCTTTGCAGGATTGCCAATGCCGAACACTGCACTGACAGAGGGCAGAGCGCACAGCAAAATAACTCCGAGCAAAATCAGCATAACTGCAATCGCCGTGTTCCGCGCTTTCTTCACGCGATATTTGTCGATTTTGGGCTTGAGCTCACGCTCTGGCGCAAGAGAAGAAAGCAATTCATCAATGTCGCCCAAATCGGCAAGAGCTTCGGTGTAGGCTTGATTTTCGCTCTTTCCTTGAGCGATGTGGGCTTCAAAATGCTCGTTCAAATCAGCCAAGATTTCCTCTTTCAACTCAACAGCCTTGCGAGTTTTTGGCACATCGTTAAACAGCACATCAACATAATTCTTAATCTTTGAGTTCATTTTCTTCCTCCTTCTTATCTTGCAGCAGCCTTTATTTCAGCAATTTTCGAACCAGAGCTTCTATTCGCTCCCAATCTTCTTTGTTCTCCTGATAAAAGCGTCTGCCCTCATCAGTAATCGAATAATATCGCCTTCTTGCCCCAGAGTTCTCATCTCCCCAATAAGACGAAATGAGTTTCTTTTCTTCAAGCCTGCGAAACGATGTATAAAGTGTCGCTTCTTTTAGCTCAAAGCTTCCCTCGCTCAATTCGCTTATTGCCTTATTGATTTGATAGCCGTAACTGTCGCCCTCAATAAGCTCGGCAAGAATGATGGTATCTGTCAAACCTCTCAAAATCTCAGAAAAGTTCAGCATTGCCACCTCCTTAATCTTGTCAAGTACATATTAAAACATAATACCTCATCTGTCAAGGTATATCAAACAAAAAAATGCAATTAGATTTGTCAAATATTTTTACAAGGTAGCATCATTAACAGCACTCTTTTCCCAAGTGGTGCTGTTTTTTTGCGCTGGGTTTGTGTTATACTGTGCACGGGGATTTGAATGAAAAAGGAAACTTTTGAATTTTTAATCTATATTTTTCACGCTTGCGCAGAAAAATGGTCGATTTTGCCGTCGGCTGTTTACAAAAAACTCAAAGATTCGGGCTGCATTTCAAAGCTTTTGATTCCGTATTACGATATTCTGCACACGCAAGGCACGGCATTTATTGTTTGTGACATTGAAGATTTTTTGAGTGCGCGAGGCTTTAGTGTATGACTGTTTTTCACGGCTCAACAAAAATCATAAAAAGCCCAGATGTTTGCCATTCGTTTCGCCCGCTTGATTTTGGAAAAGGCTTTTATGTCACAACAAACAAAGCTCAAGCTTCTGTTTGGGCAAAGCGCAAAAGTGTAATTGAAGGCGAAGAAAATGCTTTTGTCAGTGTTTATGAAATGAAAGAGGATTTTTCGGGGCTGAATTGCAAAGATTTTGGCTCTGATTTGTCTGAATGGATTGATTTTGTTTGTGCTTGTCGTGACGGAAAAACTGATTTTGAGCAATATGATTTGATTTCTGGAAAAGTTGCAAACGACAAAGTTTTCCGCGTTGTTGATATGTATCATTCTGGCATTTGGGACAAAGACAGGGCGATAAAAGAAATCCGCGCATACCCTAATTATGACCAAATCGCTTTTATCACGCAAAAAGCGATTGACCAAATTTTGACGTTTGTTTCTTTTGAGGAGTTTTGATATGAATGGCGAAGTTTTGGAAAGGGCATACAAAGAACGGCTTGAAGAACGCATTATATCTTATTTGGCACAGATTAAAAATATTGATTTATCCAAAGCAATCGATTTTTATTATAACAGCCGTTTTGCTGACAAAATTGCCCAAGGTGAATACGGTATTCAATATCTTGATTACAAAATTCTTGCACAGCTTGTTGCAGAAAAATAATTTTGGAAAATGGACAAAAAGACTCAAATTCAGAACTTGATAAAATCTCAAAAACTTAGTACTGCCGAAGAATGTTCGATGTTTGACAGCGCGCTTTGTGCTTTGTGGAACAACGTAGAAGTTGATGACATTGATGATTTATTAAAAGCATTCTCTGATGACACCGAGCAAGACGAAATTATGTTTTCACTGCTTCATCTTGTTGAAAGCCTTGACAGCGACGAGAGTCTTCAAAAAATTGCGCTTTTAACACCAGAAATGCAAGGCGCAGAGGAATGGGCAAAACTCCTAAATCGCCGCATTCTTAACAGCGAGCAGCATTGCGCCAAGTATCGAAAACTAATCAGCGCACTGCCCGCCTACCGCCAAGAAAAAATCCTTGCGCTTCTTGCAAAACTTGATTGAGAGCACTATTTGTGAATCCCGCAAACACCGTCTTCGCAAACGCTTTCTGCTCCTGCGCTCTTAACAAAATCTTGCCAGTGGAACGTCCATTCGCCATCGTCTTCTTTCACAATCGGAATTCCGATAAGACCGCGCTCACGAGCGACTCGGAACTTGTCGGAGGAATCGCGCAAAGCCAAAAATGCCTTTAATTCTTTTAAGTCTGCCGTAATATCGTGATAAACGTATTCAATGCCTTCAATGTCGAATGCTTTTTTCATCTCGATGCAATCAGGACACATCGAAGAACCATAAACTTCAATCATAAAATGCCTCCCGAAAAATATTCTAGCACGTTTTACTCAAAAATCCTCAATGACCGCTAAACTGATTTCATAATATTTTATATATAAGCCTCATTTCCCTTAAAAATCATTCTCTCTGACAGTTGCAAAAATATTTTTGACAGTCAAACAAAAAAGGGACTCCGTTTTGAAGTCCCTTTCTTTAACGTTATGCTTTTATAAAACCGAAATTAGTTTTATTTTGTTGCACCAAGGCGCTCTTTGTTGTTAACCATTGCAATCGGCTGTCCTGTAGCATCGAGTGCGTCTCTCCAGAGAGAACCCTCTGGGTCGACCTTCTTTCTGCGGATTGTTGCCATCTTGATTGGGATATGGACATATTTTCCGTGTACCAAGCCGATAACAATCTTTGTTTTTCCAGCCATTGCTGCGTGAACAGCGTTGTTGCCCAAACGCTCGCAATAGAGTGAGTCGTTTGCTGTTGTAACAGCAGCGCGAACCTGATAGCCTGGGTCGATGTACTTCAAGTTAATGTGAATATTCTTTGCCGCAAAGTATTCTGTAATCTTGTCGCGGATATAAACTCCAATATCGCCGAGTTTCTTGTTTCCAGAAGCGTCTGTCTGGTCTGTTGTAACGAGCAAGTCCTGTCCTGCACCCTCAGCAACGATGATAACAGCGTGTCCGCGGTTCTCAAGGCGCTTTTCAAGATTTGCCAAGAAGCCGTTTGGTCCGTCAAGGTCGAATGGAACTTCTGGAATCAAGCAGAAGTTTGCTTCGTGGCTAGCCAAAGCTGTAGCTGTAGCAATAAAACCAGACTCACGACCCATCAGTTTAACCAAACCGATACCGTTAATCTGAGAAATAGCTTCCATGTGGATAGAAGCAACAGCCTCTGTCGCTTTCTGAACAGCAGTTTCAAAACCGAATGAGCGGTCAATGAACTCAAGGTCGTTATCAACAGTTTTTGGAATACCAACAACAGCAACTTTCAAGCCTCTGCGCTCAATTTCGTTTGCAATGTCCAACGAACCACGCTGAGTGCCGTCGCCACCGATGATAAACATCATGTTGATGTTGAGTGACTCGATGCAGTCAACGATTTCTGCAACGCGATTTCCGCCTCCGCGAGAAGTTCCAAGGAAAGAACCTCCGATTTTGTGGATTGTGTCAACGTTTGTTGGGTTCAAGTCGATTGTGTCGAAGTTTGAATCAGCAAAAAATCCCTTATATCCGAACTGGAAGCCCTTGATTCTGTGAACGCCGTAGCGATTCCACAAACAGCGGACAACAGCGCGGATAACGTCATTCAAACCTGGGCAGAGACCGCCACAAGTGCAGATACCCGCTGTAACGTGGGAAGGATTGAAATATATAAATTCCCGCGGACCTGCTTTCTGCATCAAATTGCTTGAATCGTCCTTGTCAGGTTCAGCATCGCCATAAACACTGACGTGATTGCGGACATATGAGTCGTCCTTGACGTAGTTTGCACGGAAATCGCCGTGCTCGCGAGAAAGTTTGATTGGGGACTGAACTTTGCACGGTCCCAAATCTTCCACGGTAAAATCAAATTCAGACATAGCTAACCTCGCAATGTATGTTTATGCAAATCTTACAACCGATAAAGCAAAAAATCTAGTATCAAAGCCGTTTTTAACTGTGATTTTAGATAATTTTTTGCAAAAACTTGAAATATAAAAGATTGTATAAATAAGAATTGGAAACAAACTTTTTGATTGAGTGCTAGTGTATGACGATATTTTTTATAAATATACTATTTTGGTTGTTTCAAATACTGCAAATTTTATATGCTAAATCTGCAATTAATTTTTTGTCTTTTGGCTGATGCTGATACATCAGTAATTTCATATCGATAATGAATCCATAAATCTTATGATAAGCCTTTTCTGTTTTATTTTTAAAATCTGCGCACGAATAGCCAAAATAGTCGAGTTTTTTGCCACTGTCTTCAAGCCTTCCGGGAAGAATGAACGCGTTGTATATCTCTTTTTCGTTCAAGACATTTTTCATGTCGCCAGGAAGAGAATCGGGCTTTCCTTCGATGAATTCCGCGTAAGCAATCTGCTTTACGATTGAGCCTGTGCCTGGCAAATCGAAGTCGCGCTTTGAAATGCCGTATTTGTAGTATTTTGAATCAAGGACGAAAATCTTTTGGCTGTCTTTGCCTCTGTCCATAATCATAATCGTGTCAGGACGAAGGGAGTACTTTTTGTAGATGTCGTTTCCGAAATTTGCTTCGTCCTTGCCTTCAATAATCCAGTGGCATTTCGGGTAGAACTTTTCCTTGTCGCTTTCTCCGAAAACTGTATCGACAAGTCTCTCCCAAACGCCTTCAAAATGCTCTGTTCCATAATAAAATGACTTTTCCTCGGAAGAAGAGTTCATGTAGTCGATTATGGCAAGCATGTTCTTGAATAGAATAAGTTTCTTTTCCTCAAAAGTCTGTGATATTTTCGACTTTATTACGGAACTGAACATATTCGCGTTGAATTTTAGCGTGCCTTTTTGAGGTACGAACGAAGAGAAAAGCCACCCGATTTTTAAGAAACTCTCGAAAACAAGTGTTTTGTGGATTTGGCTTATCAATGCATTTTCGTTGTGGTTCGTCTTTCTCGTGACAAATTCAAGATACACGGAAGAACCTTCCACCAACTGCGGCTTTACCTGCTTTATCGTCCTGCTCCAGTTTATTTTTCCTGATGGAACGTGGCTGTAAACTGTCTCGCGTTCTGAATAATAGCCATTTTGAAGGAAATCTTTTATGAGAAACATGTAGGCATGAATCGGAAATGCTTTCGACTGCGCTTTTTGTGCGTCGTTCAGAATATAGGAGTCCTCATTGTCCGAAAAAGTGGAAAGCACTGAAATAAGATTCAGAATGTCCTTGCGGATTTCATTCTCATTAATTGCTGCGCGGTAGCCGAGTGGAAACTGGACGCGGAAATGCCCGTTTTCATGTTTGATTCCGACGAACTCATCGCCCTTGAGTTTTGCGTCGTAAACGCAAATGTCCTTGAGAGAAATATTTGAGAATGAAAAATCTTTAGTGGTGTTCATATTTGCCTATTACTCATTTGCTGATTGAATGAAACTTGTGTCTTTGAATATGCTCCAGTCGCAAGAGCCATCATCTTTTCCTTTGAACCTTTCAACAATGCTTTCAAAAGAAGTGTTTTCCTGAATGTTAAAAACGTTGTCGTGATTAAATTTGAATGCGTCGTCCCAAAGATATTTTAGGACTTTTTCCGCAAACTTTTCTTTTGGGATTATGCTTTCCTCTCCATTATCTTCAGCTTTCACAAACCAACATCCAAGCCTCTTATCTTCCATACTGCTCATTCCCTCCGAAGACGAACTCTCTCCGATTTTTTTGTTTATGAACGTCTGGAAAATTTCCCAAGTAACTTCTGTTCCGCCAATTTTTGCGTTGCGCTGTGCGTCCGCGTCTTCTCCTTCAAACTTGTTCTCCACAAGTTTCATGTCCCATCTTCGCTGAAACGCGTTGTCCAGTGTGAACACGTTCTGGTCGCTCGTGTTCATCGTTGCAAAAAGTGAAAGATTCGGCGGAAGGCGGATTCCTGTAAGCGCAGAAAAATGAAGATTGCCAATTTCGATGGATTTTTGCGATTCGTCTGATTTTTCTGCAATTCCGTCATTTTCATTTTGCAGTTTGTGATTTGCATAAAGGTTTTCACGGATATACCAGTTCATAAAGTCGTTTTCTATTGAATAACGGCTCCAGCCATTGCCATAAGAATATCCGCCAATTATTTCTGACTTACCATCCGTTATTCTGTCTAACAGCTGAAATACATCTCCAAATATAGCTGCGGCATTCCCTCGGTTTATTTCTTCAATGATGAGATAATATTTTTTTGATGGATTCAGATACGCCCTGCGAAGTATTTTTGTGAACGGTCCCGGCTTGAACTGGTAGGAAATTGTTCCGCTTGTGTTGCTCGGCAAAATTTGCCCTACGAAATCCGCGTTCGTGTATTCTGGGTGGAATACGACACGCATTTTCTGGTCTTCTGGCAAATCTTTTGTTGCCTCGTCGATTTTGTGTGATTTGCCAGAGCCAGGAACTCCGTAGTAGATGATTTGTGAGAAATTTAAGACATAAGAAGTGCTTTGATTTTGTTCGTTTTCTTCTTTTTGGATTATACTCCCGCCATGTAATCCAAGGTTATTCATCTTAAAAAACTTACCAATTTCTGAACTTTCTGGTATATAAGAAAAATAAAATGAATTTTTATCAATTTTTTTAATAGAAATATAGTCATTAATATTTCTGTCTGAGAGTTTTAAGTTTTCTAAAAGGAAGTTCTTGAAAAATAACCCTCCATCTTCATTCTGGTATATTTTGTAATCTCCTCTTGCAGGACTTTTTTTTAATGATAGATTTATTCTTGTTTCATCATTTGTATCATTATCAAAAATTGATTTATAAATAAAAACAATATTTTCAACATCATTTGTAAATTTAAAGAAAGTATTAATAACATTAGGATTAAATTCTATCTGCTTTCCAAGACTCGGATTCAAGTCATTTGCTCTGAACTTTAAAACCATCATTTCCATAAAATTTATTCCTCTCTCAAATATTTCATTAAACTTTCGCCTATTGCTTTTCCTAAAAGTGGTGGAACAGCATTACCAACTTGCACATAAGTTTCCTGTTGATTTCCTACAAATTTAAAATCATCAGGAAAAGACTGTATCCTTGCAGCTTCACGAACCGACAAAGTTCTATTTTCTGTGGGATGAATATACATATAGCCATCCATTCCAATATGAGCTAAAACTGTCCAAGATGGTTGGTCACTTATAAGTCGTTTTAATCTGTCTTTGAAAATATCTTCTCTAAACGGAAGTATTTGTCGAATCTCTTTTGGTAAATCCATATAAATACTTCCTTGCTTCATGTGAGTAAAAACCTTTTTTGCTCTTTCATTTGACATACGGCAAATATTGTTAGAGACGATGTTCGAATTGTTATTTGCTCGCATTATTTTTTGGTATTCAGAAAGATTTGATTTTTTCGAATACTCACAATCAGAAATTCGCCAATTGTCTGTAATAGTTGGTAAATCACCAATTGCATCTCCTACAGTTACAAAATGTGTTAACCCCGTTTTATCTTCTTGGTCAAAAAAATGCGTAGGTTTTGGATATTCAAATTTTTTTGAATTCCGTTTGTGAGCAACGAGAAGCATCCTCTTTCTTGTCTGGGGAACACCATAGTAAACTGCATTAAGAACTTGAACAGGTTTTATAACTTCGTATATCCCGATTCCGTTATTCTCGTCTTTCCCTATCGATTCGATAATCTCTACGGCAGTGTTGAAAATTTTCCCTTTGTATTTTGTAATGAAATTTGGAACATTTTCTATTACAAAAATTTCAGGTCGGAAATAATCAACGTATTTGAGATATTCCAAAAACAGTTGATTTCGAGGATCTTCTTCTGTTGGTTTTCCTGTTACAGAGCGAATTTTTGCATCGCCAATTGTTGAAAATGTTGGACACGGTGGTCCACCGATGATTACATCAACTTTTTGATTTCCGAGTATTTCTGCAAATCTTGCAGGTGGAATTTGTCGAATGTCACCGCAAATTGATTTTGAGTTTTTATGATTCAAGGCATGAGTTTTTACAATCACATCCACATTATCAATTCCACCAATGCAATTAAATCCTGCCAATTCAAGACCTGTTGAAAAACCTCCAGCACCGCAAAACAAATCAATGAAGTTATACATTTTCAACTTCCTTGAAAGCTTGCTTTAATGCCTTCGCGAATGCCTGTGCCATTAATGGAGGTACAGCATTTCCTACCTGCTTAAATTGGTCTGTCCGAGAACCTTCAAAATAAAAATCATCAGGAAAAGATTGAACTCTTGCAGCCTCTCTCACTGTAAAAGTTCTTGCTTGATCTGGATCTGGATGTATAAAAAGATTGCCATCTTTATAAAGATGAGCACAAATTGTTTTTGCGGGTTTATCCCATTCTTGAACTGTGTAGCGATTTCCAAAATGTTTTGGATCGTGATTTATTAAATCAGGTCGGATGGTCTGTAAATCTTTTAATTGCCAATTTCCATGAGAACTTAAAATTCTGTAGCGTTCTTTGTCTTTTTCGTTATGAACTCGTGCTTTGTGGTTATAAACAAATCCGAAATTGTCATCTCGAATTTTTGAAATATAGTCACTTAAACTTCCAGATTCTTGAAAATTTAATTTATCAGCTCCTTCTCCAGCCTGAATTTTTGGTAAATCAGAAATTGCTTCCCGAACAGTTACATAAGGTGGTAAATTTTCAGATTTTTTTTCACTGTTAGTTTTTGTGATAAATGAATAGATTTCTTCTGGCTCAATAGGTAAATCATTACGAACCCCAACAAGAATTACCCTTTGCCTAATTTGGGGAACGCCATAATCTGCGGAATTCAATAAAATAGTTTTGGGATCACTACTGACTTTGTAAGTCACACGCATTTTTGAGATGATGGAGTCAAAAATTTTTGTGCCAGTAGGTTTTGCAGTGAGAAGACCTTTGACATTTTCAAAAATAAAAAATTTGGGTTTAAAATGATTTAGAATCTGAAGATAGTTTTCGAAGAGAAAATTTCTTGGATCATTTCGCATTCCATTTGGGTCTTGAGCTCGTCCTTGTGTTGAGAATGCTTGACAAGGAGGTCCTCCAATTATCAAATCAACTTTGTCAGAGATTCTTGAATCTATTTCTTTGATTATTTCCTTACGAGTTATGTCATCGCACAGAACAGCCTTTTCGATTTTTTCATCTGAATAGCCATAATGTTTCATCCGAGTTTGTAAAGTTTTACAAGCAGCAGAATCAATTTCTAAATGAAGAAGTGCATTAAATCCTTCTTTATAAAATCCTTCGCTTAACCCACCACAACCAGCAAAGAGGTCAATGAAATTTAATTTTCCCTGAGATTCCGTTAGGAATCTCGAATCCGTGTGACAATTTTCAGCATTTGTGGATGTTGTCTCTTTACTTGTACCCTTTAAACCGACGTTTTTTGTGTCGCTATTCATAGTTTTCATTTTTACCACCCTTTTTCAAAAAAAGATTATAGCATAATGCAAATATAATACATATATGCGCTCTTTTCTATTCCGTCAAAAGTTTTTTTATCTTTCGAAAGTTCGTGTCAGAATCCAATTTCTTTTTGAAGATGAAAAGTTTTATCGTTTTCCTGTGAATTCCGTAAAGTTTCGACATTTGATTTATGCTTGTCCCCGAAAAAAGCATAAGACTTATCGCCAATTCTGCGCCATCAAGTTTGCTCTTTTTCGCAAGCGTTCCAATCGGACGCCCTAGTTTTTTGCCTTCGCTCTTTTTTCGCTCAAGCGCTTCTTTTGTGCGCTGGCTGATAAGATTTCGCTCGATTTCTGCGCTAAGGGCGAACGCGAACGCAAGGACTTTGCTTTGAATGTCGTCGCCAAGCCTGAAATTGTCTTTTATCGTCCAAACACGCGCGCCTTTTTCCATTAAGATATTCAAAACCGACATAATCATAAAAAGGCTTCGTCCAAGGCGCGAGAGCTCCGAGCAAATTATGATGTCGCCGCTCTTCACGCACGAAAGGAGTTTTCCGAGTTCACGCCTTTTTGGTGCAACAGTGCCGCTGACGGTCTCTTCAATCCATGCGTCAACGCTGAGGTGTTGCTTTTTGCAAAACTCAAGGATTTCAAAGCGCTGGTTTTCTACGGTCTGTTTGTTTGTACTGACTCGAATGTATCCGTATGTCATTTTAATCCTTCATGAACTGCTCGATGAACTCAGAAACAATTTTGTTCTGAAAATTGTTCAGAAGGTTCTCTTTGTCCCGCTCGTTCTTGAATTCGCTGTTAACATCGATTTTGATGACGTTCAGTTTGTTCAAATTGCTCTCGAAGCTGGTGTCATGGCTGATTTTGTACGGAGCGAAAGGCTCTCTTGAATCACCTCCTTTTGAAAAGTACGCCGAAAGCATGTTGCTGGCAATCGTCTTTCCGAATCGGCGAGGGCGAGAGACGCAAACATATTTGTTGTTCACTTTCATGATTTTGTTGAGCGCGCTTATCATCATGGTTTTGTCAATGTCGGTTTCATTGCTCGTGATTTCCGCAAAGTTGTCGTTGTTCGGATTTAAGTAGATTCCCATGTTCTGCCTCTTGCTCTCATTATAGTACGACTATCTGATAAAAAGAAGTGGGCGTGCTTGTACACAAAAAACGTCGGTTTCTTGTGTCGTTTTTTTATACGGTGAGCCGTTTCACCATTGCGTCGAGAGCGCCGTGCGTACGGTGAGCCAAAAACAACACTGATTTGCCATCGCCGTACATACGTTTTGCCAAAAACAACGTTGAGTCATGCCAAGCGCATTGAAAAAAGCGCGACTCATTAGTGAGTGAAGCAATTTTCACGCGAAAAAACGCTGACTCATTAGTGAGCGAAGGCTTTTTCATGTGAAAAAAGCGAAAAACAATAGTGAGTCGAGGAATTTTCAGATGAAAAAAGACCGAAACAGTGTTGAATCGGTCTTTTTTGTAGGGTTATATGAAGTTTTGGCATCTTTTTTGATGTTCTTTTTATGGCTTTTCTGCCTTAAAGCCTCTCGAATAAATCTTTTGTCTGCTCGTAAAGCCTCCTGAATATTTGCTGGTGCTCGCTGTAAACACGAAAGTTCTTTTCAATCGGGAAAATCGCTTCTGTGTCGTCGCGAACGATTATTTCGCAAGCCTCCTCAACGCTTTTGAAAATCCCACTTCCGACTCCCGCAAGAATTGCAGAACCAAGTCCCGCCTGCTCCTCACTTTTTGTCGTGTAGACGGGCATTTGGAAGATGTCCGCCTGTATTTGCTTCCAAAGTCGCCCTCTCGCAGCTCCTCCTGAGGCGATAATCTTTTCTTTTTTCACGTCAAGACGCTCGAAAATCAAAGCGCACTCAAAAAGATTGTGGATAACGCCTTCCATCGTTGCGCGGATAATGTGCGCTTTTGTGTGTTTGGCGCTGAGTCCGAAAAACACCCCTCGCGCAAACGGATCCATCACGGGCGTCCTCTCGCCAGAAAGATACGGAAGAAAAATCAGCCCTTCCGAGCCAGAAGCAACGTTTTCTGCGTCAGAACAAAGCTCTTCATAGCTTCTTTCATCGCCAAGGATTTGCTTTTTCAGCCACTTTAGCGTAAAGCCGCCGTTTAGCGCTCCTCCTTGCATATAATAATGCTCAGGAATTGCGTGAACCCAAGTCTGAAGCTGCTTGTTTTTGTCGAAAACGAGCGAGTTCAGCGATACTGCGATTTGAGCGCTTGTCCCGATGTTGCAAGACACATAGCCTTCTTTCACAATCCCGTTTCCGATAAGCTGGCAAGCCGCATCTCCCGCGCCAAAAACAACGCGTGTCTTTGTTGAAAGCCCTGTCTCTTTTGCGGCGCTCTCACAGACGAAACCCGCCGTGTCAATGCTCTTGCTCACTTTTGGGAAAAGCCGTGTGTCCAAACCAAGACTCTCTATCATCTCGTTGCACCATCGCCTTTCTTTGAGCGAAAACGCCAATGTCGCGCTCGCGTCTGATTCTTCCGTGCCGATTTCAAGAGTGAGTCGGTAGCGGATATAATCTTTTGGAAGCATTACGACGCTGATTTTGTCGTATAAATCTTTTTTGTGTTTTTTGAGCCACAAAAGAGAGCAAAGAAGCATTCCCGCGCTTGGTTTGTTCAAAAGTTGTGTGTCAATAAAATCTTTTGCGATTTCATTGACCTCACGGACTTCCTGAACTGAGCGCTGGTCAAGCCAAATGATTGCGGGGCATACGCTCTTTCCTTCTTTGTCGAGCGCTACAAGCCCGTGCATTTGTCCCGAAAATCCTATGCCTGCAATTTCGTCTGCGCTTATGGCGGAAGCGGCAAGTGCTTTTCGGATTGCGCTTGCTGTTTTCTGCCACCAAAGTTCCGGGCTTTGCTCTGCAAAATCAGAAGAAGGCTTTTGAACGTCGTATTCTTCTGATTTCACAGCGAGGACTTTTCCGACCTCGCTCATTATGAGCGCTTTTACGCTCGATGTTCCCAAATCAATTCCTAAAAGATAGCTCATACTTATTTTTTATTGCGGTTTCTGATGAAATCAACGAAGACTGCAAGCAAAATTACGATGCCTTTCACGACGTACTGCCAGAACGAGTTGACGTTGAGAAGGTTCAAGCCGTTGTTCAAAAAGCCGATGATGAGCGCGCCGATAATCGTGCCGCCGATTTTTCCAGCGCCACCCGCCATTGACGTTCCGCCGACGACGACAGCCGCAATTGCGTCCATTTCCGCACCGTTTCCTGCTGTTGGCTGTCCTGAGTACATTCGGGAAGCCAGGACAACGCCTGCAAGACCTGCCATAAGTCCTGAGAATGAGTAAACCCAGAACTTCACTTTGCCGACTGAGATGCCGGAGAAGCGCGCAGCCTGAATATTGCCGCCAACTGCGTAAATGTGGCGTCCGAATCGAGTGTTGTTCATCAAAAGCGCTGTTGTGATGAGAACAAGCAGCATGATTATGACAGGAACAGGAATCATTCCGATGTAGCCCGCGCCGATGAACTGCCATTCTTTTGTGACGACGCGGACAGGAGAGCCGCCCGTGTAGACATAGGCAAAACCGCGTGCAACATTCATTGTTGCGAGCGTTACGATGAACGGCGGAATCGTCGTTTTGCTGATGACAACGCCGTTAATCATTCCGAAAGCTGCTCCGAGAAGAGTTCCAATCAAAAGCGCGACTGGAATCGGCATTCCGTGGCGCGCGACGCAAGCCGCAGCAACACAGCCTGAAAGCGCGATGATTGAACCGACTGAAAGGTCGATGCCGCCCAAGATAATGACCATCGTCATTCCGCAAGCGATATAAAGGTTTGTGGAAATCTGTCTCAAAACATTGAACATATTCTGCCGCGTCAAAAACGCTTCAGATGTGGCGGGATTTATCGCCAAAAACAGATAGAGGACTGCAAATGCAATCAAGATTCCCATATTCATTTTAAGATATGCGATGATGTTTCGGCTGAACTTTGACGCGCCAAGCAATTTATTTTCCATAAAATAACTCCTTTTACTATTTTTGCCTTATTCTTCTGCGGCAAGGCTCATTATTTTTTCTTGCGAAACCTCGTCATGATTAAGACAGCCGGAAACTTTGCCATTTGCCATAACATAAACGCGGTCGCTCATATTGATAATCTCAGGAAGCTCGGAGGAAATCATAATTATTGAAAGCCCCTGCTTTGCCAGATAGTTCATTATTGTGTAAATCTCCGCCTTTGCGCCGACATCGACGCCTCGCGTTGGCTCGTCCAAAATCAGAATCGACGGGTTCGTTGCAAGCCATCTGCCAATCATGACTTTTTGCTGATTGCCACCCGAAAGATTTCCGATTGTTTGCTCCAGCGTCGGAGTTTTTGTATTCATCATGCGCACATACTTTTGCGCAATGTCGTTTTCCTTTTTTGCGTCAAGATAAACGCCCTTGATGAAATCGCCCAAGACTTCAATCGTGGAGTTGTATTTGACGCTCTGAATAAGATAAAGACCATCGAGCTTTCGGTCTTCGGGCACAAGCGCCATTCCGCTTTCGAGCGCCTGAACTGCGCTCTTGAAATGCACTTCCTTGCCGTTCAAAACGATTTTGCCGCTATATTTTTTCGTAAGCCCGAAAATCGCCTGCATTGCCTCGCTTCTTCCCGCTCCGACCAAGCCGGCGAACCCCAAGATTTCGCCTTTTTTTAGCTCGAACGAAACATCTTTGACCATGTTGCCGTCAGACAAATGCTCAACTTTGAGCACAGTATCGCCCGTAGGCAAAAAATCTCTAACATAATACTGCTCAAGAGTGCGACCGACCATCTGAGCGATGAGGTCGTCCTTTGAAATCTCTTTGATTACATTGACGCCGACATACTGACCGTCGCGCATAACAGTAACCCTGTCGCAAATCTGCCACAGTTCGCTCATCTTGTGCGAAATATAAATAATGCCGACGCCTTTTTTTTTGAGCGTTCGCATTATCTTGAACAAAAACTCGACCTCTTTGTCAGAGATTGATGAAGTCGGCTCGTCCATTACAAGAATTCTAGAATTAAAAGAAATCGCCTTAACAATTTCGACCATCTGTTGTTGCGCAATCGTGAGATTCACAACAAGAGTCTCAGGCGTGAAGTTAAGATTATAAGTTTTCAAAAGCTCCTGAGTGTCAGCGTTCATCTTCGCTTTGTCAATCAGCGCTCCTTTTTTCGGCTCTCGCCCAAGAAAAATGTTTTCCGCGACGCTCATGTACGGCACAAGAACAAGTTCCTGATGAATAATTGCGATGCCGTTTTGTTGCGCGGCAAAAACAGAGTCGATTTCCGTCTTTTTGCCGTCGATGAATATCTCGCCCTCGTCCGCCTTGTAAATGCCGCCCAAGACTTTAATCAGCGTGGACTTTCCAGCGCCGTTTTCGCCCAAAAGCGCGTGAACCTCACCCGCCTTCAGCTCAAAGTTAACGTTTTTTAACGCATAAACGCCTGGAAAGCGCTTATGAATATTTTTCATTTCAAGCAATATCTGCTCACTCATCTGTTATGCTCCGTTTTTGTGAAAAAACTTTTTTCGCCGCGCCTTTTGAAAAGCTCATCTTTCCAAAAAAGCGCGACTTGTCAAAATGTTTTATTACTGCCAGCCGTCAGCACCGTAAGTATTTACGTTGTCGCGAGAGATAAGGAAAGTTGGAACAGGATATCGTGAGTCAACCTTTTCGCCCGCCATAATCTTGTACATCAAGTCAACAGAAGTCTTTGCGATATTGATAGGAGACTGAGCGCCAGTGCCTTCGATAAGAGAGTTAGGGTCTGTCAGTTCCTTCTTGATATCAGGAGAGCCGTCAACACCGTAGATTTTTGCACCCTTGATTCCAGCCGCATTTGCTGCAGCGAGCGCACCGAGAGCAGTCGGGTCGTTTCCGCCGAAAATTGCGACAACATCCGGGTGAGCCTGAAGCAAGTCCTCAGCAATTCCCAAAGAAACCTGCAAGTTTCCCTTTGCGTCCTGCTGAGCGACGATGTTGAAGCCGTGACCCAAAATTGCGTCCAAGAAACCATTTGTGCGGTCAACAACAGAGTTCATCGTAGGAGAGTCCAAAACGATAATATCGCCTCCGTTCGGACACTTTTTGATGAGGTCTTCGCCGCAAACCTTTCCGGCATTGTAGTTGTCAGAGCCTGTATAGGTCGTAACATAGCTCATATCCGCAACCTCAGTATCGAAGTTGACAATCGGGATATTTGCCTGTCGAAGCTGGTCGAGCGCAGGAATGATACCTTCCGCTTCGGCTGGGTTCAAGAAAAATCCGTCGACTTTCTGAGCGATAACGTCCTCAACCTGCTGAATCTGTCGAGTTACGTTGTTTGCAGGGTCAACAGAAACGAGTTTGTCGCCTCTTTTTTCGACCTCCTCGCGGATTGTCTTTTCGATGAGGACGAAAAACGGATTCGACTGATCCATACAAGTGAAGCCGAACTTGTAATGCTTTTCCCCGCTTTCCGCAGCCTTCTTTTCTCCGCCACAGGAACAAAGTCCCATAACCGCCGTCGCAGCCATTGCAATGACAGCTGCCTTCAAAATCTTTTTCATAAGATATTCCTCCATTGCTAGAATGCTTTAAGTCTAAGCCCTGATTTTCACTCTAACAACTGAGCAATGTCACAACTTTTATATGACATTTGTAATGTTTTCTCTTTTCCAAAGCCGTGCGAAAAGCCAAAAATCGAAGGACTTAACGAGAAAAAAATCCAAAATTAAGCGTTAAGCGCACTTAATTGCTCGCCAGAAAAAAAAGGAAGCCGTTAAGTGCGCTTAAAGCTCTCCCAGAAAAAAAAAGGAGCGCGTTAAGTCCACTTAATTGCCTCCCAGAAAAAAAAGGAAGCCGTTAAGTGCACTTAATGACTCGCCAGAAAAAAAGTGAGGTCATTAAGTGCACTTAACGAGAAAAAAAAATTTTTTTCATTAAGTCGTGTGAATTTATTCACAGCAAAGATTATTTTGCGAGGATATTCTCAAGAGTGTGCTGCAAGACTTTTAGCGAAGTTTCCGCGTCTTTTCGCTCGTCGATGATGCTTTTTATCTCGCTGTCGGCGGTCTGCACTGCTTCGGTGTAGCGCGAGAATTTGGGCGTGGACTCGGCACTGTTGAGGATTTCTGCGATGAGGGCGAGGCTGTACTCTTTGGAGCTTTTCGTGTACGAGTCGATGACCGAGATGGAATGAGCGGAGGCGGGAACGATTCTCAAAGGGGACGCGCCCTGACCCATGCTGTAGATGTCGGTCTGGACGCTGATGTCGTGGACAAGCGTCTTTAAAAGCTCGTATGAGAGCTTGGCGTGGCGTGTTTTTGCGTAGATGCTCAATGAAAGTGTTTTTGTGCGCGAGACATTTCCGCCTGAAATCCCCGCCGGCATCGGAAGGCATGCCCACTCAAAACTTGAGTCCTTGTAGACTTTGTAAGGGTATGAGACATAGGTGCAAAACTGCGCGTACGACATCGGGGTGAAAGCGACAAGCCCTTTGTCGAAGTCGCTTGCGCTGTATCTCCTCTCGGTATCAAGAGCGGAAAGTTTTTGCATGAAGCGGATTGCGTCTGCCACGCGGCTGTCTGAGAAGTTTGCTTTGTTGCCGTCGTGCGAGAAGGGCAGAACGCCGTTGGAATAGACCGCGTCCTGCCAGCTGTAGAGCGCTTGCCCTGTTTCTTTTGCGAGAGAATAAAAATCGTTCCAAGTCCAGTCCCGCGACGGAAGGGAAAGCCCTTTCTGCTTCAAGAGCGTCATGTTCACAGCCATGACCGTGCAGTCAGTCTGATATGGAAGGGCGAACTGCTTTTCGCCGAACGTGACCGCTTCCCATGACGGCGGGAAATATTCCCAGCTCTTTATCTCACGGTCTTTTGAGATGACGGGCGTCAAGTTTTTCAGTATCCCCTGCTGAACGAGCGTCGAAAACTTTTCGTCGGGGACAAAAAACACGTCGGGTGTCTTTCCCAAAAGGATTTGCTGAGAGAGCCATTCGCTGTAATCGTTCTTCCTTATTCCCGAAAAGTAATGAACTTTGACGTTCGGGTGCTTCTTTTCAAAGACGGCAATCGCTTTGTCCGCCGTGTGATAGCTCTCGCCGTTCGAGACTCCCCAGTTGCTGCCCGAAAACATTCCAAGCTCGATTGTGACGCTCTTTTTGCCCCTGAGAACAAGAGCGAAGGCAATCGAGATGAGCAAAAAAGCGCTGAGAACAAGCGCAAAAAAGATTTTGCCTTTGAAAACTCCAGCCATAATTCCCCGCCTCAAACGCTAAGCGACATCTGAACCGCCCAGATTGCCAGCTGCGTTCTGTCGCGAAGCTCAAGTTTGTCCAATATCGCGCTCATGTAGTTTCGCACCGTGCCTTCCGAAAGGCAGAGCGTGTCGGCGATTTCTTTGTTTGAAAGCCCCTTTGCAACTTGGCGCACGACTTTCCATTCGCTTTCGGTGAGATTCTCGCCTTTTTTGGCGCTTGGCGACATGACGCTTCCCTCATTTGCCATTTTGTAGAACAAATTAAGCACTTTGCTTGCGATATCCGGGTTTATCATCGCCTGCCCGCTGTAAACCGTGCGTATCGCGTCCCTCAAAGCGTCGAGCGCGATGCCTTTTAGCAAATATCCGCTTGCGCCGTGCTTCAGCGCATTGTAAACATACTCGTCATCATCGAATGTCGTGAGGATTATGATTTTTGTCTGGGGATACTTTTGCTTTACGAGCTTGGTGCATTCAACGCCGTCCAAAAACGGCATGCGAATGTCCATCAAAATAATGTCAGGCACGTCTTTTTCTATTGCGGACAGCACGTCCTTTCCGTTTTCCGCCGTTCCCGTGACCAAAAACTCGCCCGTGCTGTCAAGGTAGAGCTTCAAACTTTCCCTGATTAACTGCTGGTCGTCTGCGATAAACACTTTTATCATAACTTTTGCTCCTCATCTTTTTTTGTTCTGTCTTCTCGGATTGGCATAATCGCCCGAACGGTGAAGCCCTCGCCCTCGACAGTCTCGTCCAGAGCGATCTCGCCGGAGGCGGTCAGGTCGTTGCTCTCCTGAAAGGCGCGCAGCGCGGCCTCGGTGCGTGGGCCGTAGACGCCGTCGGCGCTGCCGGTGAGCAGCCCCAGGTTGATCAGGCACTGCTGGGCGGCGCGCAGCGATTCGGCTTCGCCTTCGATATATATGATGGGGGTATCGGTGACGATGGGCATGTCCCCGTAATCCGTGATTTCCTCGGAAAGGGCGGGCGTGGCCGCCAGCGCGATCACCGCGCAAATGGAGAGTGCGATACGCTTCGACATGTGGGCCTCCATGGCATTTATGGGAACTAATTATACCATCTTTGTGGATTAATTTGGTTAAACTGGCTTGTATTTATTAGAAAAAATCA
>CACYWZ010000004.1:140545-147931 GCA_902778325.1 uncultured Spirochaetaceae bacterium | reverse complement strand
CCTGCAGAACGTGCTTGATGCCCCTCGTATCCGTCAAACAGCTTTTCAGCGGTCAGAGAGCGCCTTTTGTTCTGGCTGCATAAGAATAGTAAATGCATTTCACACCCCCGTTTCGGCTTCTCAAATCTATCAGATGCGCTTTATGAATTTTGGAGCATTCTTCGTACTTCCATCAGCGCAAAGCCGAGAATATTCTGTCCTGTCCATTTAGCCGCATCAAATCGTTCTGATTCGTTCAATCTGATACCGCACGCCCATATCCTATCACTGTGAGCGCACTCCACAAGGTATGCATCCTTTGTATCGAGGAGTTGCTTCTTCAAAGTAGCGTTCTGGCTGAATTTTGCAAGCAGACCGCGCATCGCAATTGCCTGTCTTGCACCCGCCCAGATACCATTGATATAACCGGTGCAGAGCTTACCGAGCTTTTGTTGTTCAGAAGGATTATCTGTCAACAGCACCTTCCTTGCTGTGGTTTGGTCGCCAAAGAGGACGCACTTCTGATACATTATATACTGCTCCATCGAGGAATAATGGACACCGTCAAGATCAAACGGCGATAGGTACCAATTGCTCAGAAAGCCGTAAGACTCCTCCGGCAGATGGAAAAATACTGCATCAACCGGTCGACCGGATAACAGAAGATGATCGAATGAAAAGTTTCGAGTTGCAGACTCCATTTCGTTCAAAATCTCAAGACCATTGTCAATGATTCGTTTATCTAAAACTGCAAAAACGATTTCTATGCTGTGTCCAGCCTTCTTTTCAAAATCCTTACAAGCCTGAATCGCCTGCCTCCACGCGTCCTCAAGCGGATAACCGTAGATGCCAGCTGAGATGAGAGGAAATCCGATAGAACGGCATCCATTCTCAGTAGCAAGCTCCAGAGAACGTTTATAGGCATTATACAGTGCTTGTGGTTCTCCGTTTTGGCCCCCACGCCAAATCGGGCCGACAGCGTGGATGATATATTTTGCTTTCAGATCAAAGCCGCTAGTAATGACAGCGGAACCGGTATCGCAGTGCTTGAATACATCACAAGCGGCTTCTAGTTTATCATATCCAGCTGCGCTAAAAATCGCGCCGCATACTCCGCCACCAGCTTGAAGATGCTCATTCGCAGCATTAACAATGGTATCAGTGGATAGCTCTGTAATACTGATTTGTTTGATTGTGATCATGAATGTAGTCCTCCATATGGATGTTTCAGGCTTCTTGAATTGCATTTATTATCAGATTATTTCAAGATTTCTTTGTTTTACAAAAAATAATCCTCGTCAAGTTGATACAACATAATGTTTTTCTTTACTGTTACACCAGCTTTATGTGTGATCATTAAATCTGCTAGGCTATCTCCGTCAATCAAGCTGATTGTTTTTACTGCATCTTGAGCTATTTTAACTGCACCCTTTGTGAATGAAGATGTAGTAATAAATACGCCTTTATTGACTTTTCCCATTGCGCCGATAAATTGTTGAATCTCTGGTGCCTTTACAGTATTGCTTAATTTATATCGTTTTGCTTGAATATATATCGAATCTAATCCTAGCTTATCTTCCTTGATGACGCCATCAATCCCACCGTCGTGTGGTCTACCTGTAACTATTCCAGAATCCTTATCATATCCGTATCCCATCTTTACAAGGAGGTCTACAACCATTTTCTCAAAGAATGCGGGATCGTTTTCAAGTATTTTCTCAATAAGCTGCATTTTAATTAACTGCAAATGTTCTTCATAATCTGTAACGATCCTTTCTTCAGGCAACAAATCAGTTGAAGCGCCTTCTGTCGATGAGGAAGGACTGTCGCCGCCTTGAAGCAAAGCATAATAATTCTTTTTATCTTCGGTTTTTACCAGGCGAAAAAGTTTTCTATTGTATGCCGTTGGAAAATCAATACCTAAACATTGTCTTCTTATCTCAATATTTATTACTGAAATGGGCGATTTTGCTCCAAAAGAATAAAGATGATTTGCAATAATACGATCGTATATTTCTTCGGCTGTATACCCTTCAGTCCTGTCTTTCAGAATCTCAATTATCGCTTCTGTAATAGTCATAGTATCCCCCATCATTTGAATAACTACGAGTTTATAAGGGCAATACCTATAAGAACGTAAAATTATAGAAATTGCCCTTACTCCCTTCATTATTATTTAGTTTAGTGACTGTAATCTTCGCAAACACTCTTGCTTTTCTTCAGCTGTCAGCGCCGAGAACATCTCGATAACGCCATTGATTCTCTGTGATTTGATTTTTTCTGTCACTCTTGCCGTGAGATTCGATACTTGCATCAAATCTTCATCATTCAGATAATATGGCAATTTCGAGGTAACACTTTGCCACTGTATACACTGAGGAATGGTCATTGAGCCTAAATTCTGCTGGACAGCTGTAACATTCTTTTGCATCCATTGTCTACGTGATGCATCGATATTATCCTTTACAGACTGTATCAACTCTCTGACATAGCGATCACACACCGTTCCATGCCATTTTTTGTTATACTCTTCAGTTAATCGTGTAATCGCATGCGGATCAGTGAGAACAACGCTTGACTTTAATCCATGATACTCTTCGATCAGCTGCTTTGCAGCTGTCAACTTCAAAGATGTAGCTTCATCCGGATACAGTCGAAGCGCCTTTTCAATCATCTCGGCCAGTTGAACAGCCGATAAACTTGGCTGCATGATCTCCGCAAGCAAGCTCTTGACTTGTTTATCCAATTCATTCCTGTGAACTGCAGTTTCATCAGAAACCTTATGCAATTGAGCAATCATCTCTGAACGAGTAGTCGCTGGCATGTCAGTAGCGCTCTCAAATGTCTCAATATAAGCTTTGATTTGTTCTGTTGTGCTTGCAGTGTCAGGATAATTCATTGTTTTCAATGCGCTGCTTTTCGTTGCAATAAAGCGTCTTGTATCTGCAATTACAGATGCGTAACGTGCTTCACATTCTGCATTGGTCAGTACTTCTGTGATTCGGTTCTTCAATATTACTGCATATTCTTTTTTCCCGATCTCTTGTAGCTGCTTTATTGCCTTTGAATATGTTTTATTGAACTCACTCGATTGCGCATGTGTGCAGGTAAGTGCTTCAACAAACGACAAAAAACTTTTCGTAAGAAGATCGGAAGCATTCTTCAGGATTGCAGCGACCCTTGCGCAGTAAGTCGGACTATAAGAAAAACCGAGATATTCTTCAATCTCTGTGTCTACTTCTGGAAGCTTGACACGCGACAGGACATCAAGCACTTCAAGCAAATCAAATTTTGATTTGCTATTTTCTAATGTGTTTTCGATCTTTGTTAATCTTGCGTACAAGTCACGATTCTTTTTTTCGCCTTTCTGCAATTTCAATATTGCTGCAGCGATTGCACCTGTCAGGTCGCCTTCATAAGTTTCAGAAATAGGTCTAAGCTCTTTCAGAAGGTCCGCGCATCGTTCAGTATAGGATAATTCATCTGCCTCTGCGAGCAAGTTCTCCAAAATCTCATCATCGGTTTGTGTTTTCTGAACAATTCGAACTTTCAGTAGATTATCAAGCATTCTTTTGTCACTTGCAAGATACCGATCAATAAAATCCTGCTTAGACAGAAGCTCTGCTCCATCGAATAAACTGATTCTTTGATACTCTATCGTTAGCACGTAGATGATAAACAAGAACAGCGACCAGTCATTTAAGCCGTACGGAGCTGATCTGTATCGACTGAAAATCTTGGCAAGCGTCTGCTGGCTTTCGGGTGAAAACTGCTCAACAGCATCACGGTACATTGCTCGTACTTTGGCATTCTTAGGTTCGCAAAGTTTACAGTTGCCATCAAATACTTGCCATGATGTAGCGGGCGTGGAATAATGCAAAGCTGAAACGATGCGTCTCTTTTCTGTCGGATCCAATCCCTGATATGTCTGTTTATTCGTCATTAAACCACTGAACATGTCACGACATATCGCAAGAAGAGCTTTTTTAGCTGTTGGAGTGGCTTTTTTCTCGAATTCTGTGATAGAGAACGGAGTTGCTTTCGGAAATACGTCAGAGAATCTTGTTTGACAATATGCATTGATTCTTACTGCCAGTCGTTCCGATCCTGATTCGGTTAGAACACAACGCTCACTGATCATTTGATTAAAGTCTGAGAGTATTCTTCGCATAACAGATTTACTGTCCTTTGCAAAAAATACCGCATACATTTCTTTCTCGCCTTCCGTAAACCGACGGTAGACTTCATACCTACGCAGCCAATAGAGCCATTTTTCTTCTGCATCATTCAAAAGGCAAAATACAATAGGATACTTATTCAATTCCAAAGAGCAAATCAGCCTTTGTACAATTGGGATATCGCGTCCAGCTGTTTTTCCGCAATACAGGTATACAATGATACCTCTATACTTCTCCCCGTCAAAAGCTGACTGGACGGTGTTGACAAGCGAACGGCAGTACATTTCGTTTACAGAAGCAATATGGATCATTCGCTTCTCAAATTGCCACTCTGGAGAAGCAATGTGATTGATCTGTGCAAATGCTGTATTCTCCGGCGAATTGAGTTTCAGTTCGCTAATCAGTTCCTCACTCATTCCTTCAATTGCGTCATAATTACGCAGTAAGGCAGTTTTCTTGCTGATTGCCCAGAGATATTCCTGCTTGCCGTGTGCCTCCGCATTCAGGTCATAGGAATTGGTCTTTTCATCATAGGTGATCACACAGTGTTCATTTTCAAGAATCGACATTGATTCTGAGATCTCATCCTCATTCAGCCCAGAACAGTACCGAATGCCAAGTAAGCAGTTGTTCTTATCGTAGTAATGAAATTTCAGGATATTAGAAATCAGGATTGCACGCAATACTTTAATGGCCGGCTCTGACAGCTTTTCTCCGATCTTTGTAATGATGGACTGATACGAGAGGCAGTTGTGACTCTGAACAACACCTCTTTCTTCGGAATTCAGCATTTCATCGAATAGATTCGTGCCAATAATATCTACAGGATATATGTAAGGCAACCAGCGCACATTGATCTCGTTCTGTTCGATCTTCTCAAACATCTCAGCCGCATAAGCGATCGTTGAACGCTGCTGCATCCAGGAGGATGTGTTTGCCAAAAACCATACTGTGATCGGGTGTAATGGATAACATCCCTTTGCAATCACATCAAAATACATGGGCTGTTTTACCCATACAGAACGGTTATTGATTGCAGGTGCAGCCCAGCTGCACAGACTCATAAATATGTTATTATGAAATTTAGCGTAGATAGCGTCAATATTCTGTCCTACTATTCGGTCGAAATCTGGCTTGCTCTTTTTTTCAATCAGATTTGCAAGAATGGTCTCAAAATTTGAGGACAGATAATACTTATCACTATTTTCATATCTTCCAACATAACGAGTGATGTTGGAAGCCGCATTTTCCACGCGACGAATATATGACGTAAGGTCAGACTGAATAAAGGCATCAAAGATAATCCTTCCGCCTGCATTCTGCACCGCCTCAAATATTTGTTGTAAGGCAGATTCTCCTGCAATTTGCGGATTGCTGGCTGTGTATTCAATATATCTTCCAAATTCATCAAAGAGGATATAGATTCGGTCAAACATCTGCTCCTCTTCACAGAATTTTTGTACCAGGAGTGCCAGAACATCAGCTGCAGATACATCATTTTCTGCATGAATATATGTACCCATGTATTCGTGATAAACTTCATTAACAGCCCGAAAAACAGATTTATCAGCATTCTCAAGAGCAGACACAATCTGACTCATTGAGGCGGTTGCCCCCAACGTAGTTGCCGCCATTTGTTTTTGGTAGCTTGCTTTATGCGTCTGATACGAGTTGGAACAAAAGTGAATTGCCTGCTGATATTGTGTTGTTAGTTCATCTAGAATAGAAACTGACAGACCGTGCTGAATCAATGCTTTCTTTGCTGACGAAAGGACTTCTGTGTTCAGGTTGAAATCACGCATGCCGTTCAAAACGATCATAAGGTTCTTTCCGGCATAATCCGCCATAGCTGATCCAATTGTTCGGTCAGCCGCAGTAATATTCTTCAAAACAATCTGCCTTAGCGTGTCATCATGCCCTGACAGAAAAGCCGCCAGTGCAGCTGATAAATGAGACTTACCTGTGCCATATCCAGCGATCGTCATCTGAAAACGATTGCTTTGTGTTTCCTGAGATTTTTTTAATAGCTCATAGGCATAAGATGCGGTATCATAAAGAGTATAACTGGACTGCTCAGTTCTATCAACACCGTGATATTTTGGGCCGTGGAAAACATAGCTGTCGGCAATAGCGGCAACTTTGTCTGCATCATAGAACCAGTTAGCCTGCACTGCGCCATCAAAGTATTTATCCTTATTAAACTGCAATATATCACGAATCAGCATTGCATTCCCCTCAATTCAATAGTTCATATATGTGCGGCAGTACATCTGCACTGTTCGCTCTTTTGATAACTGTATATGGAATCAGCTGCTTGTTCAGAGAGACGAGATTCCGCTCCTCCATCTGTTCTAGCGCATATAATGTTTCATCTTCATCAAAACCTATCCGCTTGTTCCAACGCATGGTTTGTAAAATGTGATCAGATGTGATCTCCTGAGTGTTCGGATATTTCTTCTCCCATGTCTTCAGCAGAGTATATGCATAAGCATATAGAAAGTTGTCGCTATAATAGTGTGACTGTAGTGTGAGCCCCTCTTGAAAATCCAGAAGATCGAGGCTTGCAAAAAAACCGTCATCACTATATGCTTTTTTTATCGGTGAAATATCAGCCTTCACCTGAAAGAAATCACTGCACTTGCGTTTTACCGTTTCTTCAGCGACACTTTCGCCTGGTAAAATAGATATACCATCATATATGAACGCCCACAGTAATGCACCGTTGTCGCTGTCTGCCATATTAAAATGACAAATGAATCGGCTGATATCTTCAAAAAGATACTTGTCATTATCCAGCACCAATTTTCCCAGTTCTGTTAATGACAGCGTATATTTGCTGTTAGCCAGCGTATGGGTGGTCAGCCCCATATACTGCGCATACAGTATATGGGGAACGACCTTACCGCTCGTCTTGCCGGTTGGAATCCCTGTGATCTCGCTGATCTCTTCTTTTGTGCCTGCAAAACCTTGGCTCGCCAACTCCATTACAGCGGTTAAATAAGAGTCTTGTGGAGCGAATGTTTTATGAAAATTGATTTGGTCGTATGAATACTTTACATCATTCATTGTCTAACCTTTCCTGCATGGACGGTACTCGAATCATTTTAGGTTGATACGGAAGCAGCTGACCATTTTTAACCATGCTTCCGCAAGTTACACATTCACCCTTTTGCAGTCTTTTCAGACGTACTGTCCAGTCTTTTTTGGTTACCGAAGGGGTTTCAAGGTT
>CACYWZ010000004.1:0-140539 GCA_902778325.1 uncultured Spirochaetaceae bacterium | reverse complement strand
AGGGGTTTCAAGGTTCTTGGCAACAGTCTCTACACCGTCATCGGGTGGACAGAAATAGAGCTTCTGAACAGACTGCTGCAAACGCTGGATCTCGTCATCTGTAAGCTGTGGCTTCATAAACTGCGTTGCATACCAGCCTGAAATACCGAATTTTCTTCCTTCAGTGAGTATTTTTGCACTTGGAGATTTTTCACCATGATCAAGATTTTGTGCCTCATCCATGACAAGAATAAATGGCTTGCCCTCATTACCGGTCTTGACACAAAAACTCCAAATATCCCAGAGTAAGATCTCAGTCAGGAGAACTTGTTCGGGACGTTCGTATCCTGCCAGCTGAATAACGTATACCATACCATCAGCATCTCGAATACTGCCCCAATTAAACGAATCATCAGTTTTAAATGAATCCATATCGATGAATGGACGAATCTTACTAAGAACGCTTTTTGCATACGAAGTACCGAGCTGATCAAGCTCCTGTGCCATCGCCTGAAAAGTCATTTGATCACCGAGATTATTCAGGCCATTCAGAACAGCTTGATATACTGCACTCTTCTGCTGTTCGCCCAGAGAATACACTGATGTAAAAATCTCAGAGATCTTGCTTGCAGTCTGTACGTTTGTCCCTGGAATAAACGTGTTTTCATCGATTAGTATTCCAACATGCGAAATGTTTCCAGAGCTGGTTGTTCTAAAAAACACCAAATCGCCTGCTTCACAATCCGACTCAGGCACAAGAACCGCAAATGTGTACATCGCCTGCGAAGTGCGAGGAAGCTGGACGCCAACAGATTCGCGGCTCATTGAATAAACAAATCCTGAGCAATCAAAAGCGTCTGGGCCTGTCGCGCCACGCTGATATTTTGTTCCAATGAATTGTTTGCTGTAATTTACGAATTTGCTGCGTGTTTCGCTTGGAGATTGAGCAAAAATGCAAAATGATGTGAAAACCAATAATAAAGTGAGAAGAACTCGTTTGTGTTTGAAAATATCCATTATGTCCATTATATATTGAACATCGGCGAAACAACGCGCTCTTTTCATAGCCCGAAAAAAAATTTGAAAAAATATCAAAAAAATTTCAAAACCCTATTGACTCTTTTGTCTGATGTATGCTATAAAATAATCACGTTACGCCGCTGTAGCTCAGTTGGTAGAGCAATGGACTGAAAATCCATCTGTCGTTGGTTCGATTCCAACCGGTGGCACGAAAAGCCTTCAGATTAAATCTGAGGGCTTTTTTATTGTCCAAAAACATTTTCCACGCTAATTTTCATACATTTCGTTTTATGCTACAATGCCTCTCAATCTTATTTTTTCCAGATTTGGAGGGAAATTATGAAGAAATTGTCAAAAATCGCCGCGATATTTGCTTTTGCGGCGGCTTTCTTTGCAGGATGCGCGAGCGCGCCAAAACGCGACGCAAACGCAGAGCACAGCCTTGTGATTCTTCACACGAATGACCACCACGGCGCTGTTGTTTCAAAGGGCGGAAAGGCAGGTCTTGCCGAGCGCGCCACGTTCATCAAGCAGGAGCGAGAAGCCTCAAGCGACATTCTCGTTTTGGACGCAGGAGACATCAACACTGGAACTGCTGTGTCAAACATGTTTGAAGCAAAGCCTGATATTCTTGCTTACAACAAAATGGGCTATGATGCTGTTACTTTTGGCAATCACGAGTTTGACAGCAATCTTGAAAAAATCCGCGCACAGCAAAAGGAATCCGCTTTCCCGTGGCTTTCAGCGAACATCAAAGAAGGCAAGAAATATCTTGGAAAGCCGTACATAACAAAAAACTTCGGCGATTACAAAGTGGGTATCTTCGGGCTCACAACACGCCGCACGCTCGCGATTGCCGCTCCTGACAAGAGCCTGACGTTCACAGACGAAATCGAGACTGCAAAAGAGATGGTCAAGGTTTTGCGAGGCAAAGAAAAGTGCGACATCGTTATTTTGCTCGGACACCTTGGCGACATTGCCGAGACCGACACACACGAAACATCGCTCAAGGTCGCGGAGAGCGTTGAGGGAATCGACTTAATCATCGACGGACACTCACACTCATTCTTTGCAGAGCCAAAAGTCGTTAACGGCACTCCAATCGTAACAGCAAACGAAAGCGGAAAATACATGGGTCGCGCTGAGATGAAAATCAAGGGCGGAAAAATCGAGGCTTTCAGCTGGATGCCTGTTGAAATCACAGCCGAAAAGTTCGCGCCAGACGCAGATGTTGCAGCAATCGTCAAGCCATTCGTTGACAAAACAGAAGATTCGCTGAAGGACATTGTTTTAAAGACGACAGCTCCTTTCGAGTTCGGAAAAAAACTCACTCGCTATCAGGAGATGGCTTCAGGCGACTTCCTGACTGACGCAATGGTCTGGTATCTTTCGACAACAGGCGTCAATGTTGATTTTGCGCTCACAAACGGCGGCGGAATCCGTGCAGAAATCGAGGCGGGAGACGTCACAAAAAAAGCAATCATCACAATGCTTCCTTTTGACAATTACGTTTATGTCGTAACGCTCAAGGGTGAGGACGTGAAGGCGCTTTTCGACTTCATCGGCTCAATCAAGCAGGGCGCAGGCGCATTCGCACAGGTTTCAGGCGCAGTCCGCTACACAATCACATACGACGATGAGGGGAACGGCTCAATCAGCAACGTCACAATCAACGGCGAGCCGATTGACGAAACGCGCACATACCGCATCGCTGTCAACGATTACAACGCAAAGGGCGGAGACGGCTACGAAGCGCTCACTCGCTCAATCGACACATACAACAGCTCAATGCTCTTGAGCGACGTGTTCATCGAGTACGCAAAGACGTTCGGCGAGGCTGTAACGCCAAAAACTGACGGAAGAATCACGGTCATTAACGGAAAACTCCCTCAGTAAATTTTTCCCCGAAGGCTGCTTTTTTGTTTTTTGGTCTTCGGGGTTTTTGCCAAACGTTGTTTTTTCGTTTTTTGGCTTTCGGGATTTTCCCGAAGGCTGTTTTTTTATTTTTTTGCTCTTCGGGATTTTTACCAAGCGTTGTTTTTTCATTTTTTGGCTTTCGGGATTTTCCCGAAGGCTGACTTTTTAAAATTTGGCTTTCGGGGTTTTCCTGAAGCGTTTTCAAAAGGCTAGAAAACAAAAACAAAATCGGGTATAGTCAGAAGCATTATGGAAGAAACAACAGTCAACAGCGAAGACGAAATCAGTCTTATCGATTTGTTCGCGGTTCTTATCCGCTACAGAAAGTTTATCGTGATTTTCACGCTTGCCGTGATGGTTTGCTCTGGTGTGTATCTCGCCCGCCCGCTTTTGAAAGCGAAGTCAGCGCCTTTGAAAATCGAAAGCGTGCAGATGAAATACACTCTCCGCGTCGAGAATATCGAAGCGGCATTCGTAAAGCAGGGAAGCGGCTTTAAGGACAACGCCTCAAAAACAGCACGAAACTATTTTCAGAACGCACGTCTCATTTCACGCGCAAACAAAAAGTTCCCGTCGATTGAAGAAAACACAAATCTTGGCGAAAGCGATTATGTTGCGCTCATTGAAAGCGATGTCAAAGCGCAGAAAATCTATGTGCCTGAGGCAAAGCCGACAGATTTGCCTTATGAGTTCGACGTGATTTTGAAGGTCAAGAAAGAGAAAAAAGAAGATGCCGAAAAGTTTTTCAGCGCTCTTCTCGAAGAGGTCAACGAAGCGCTTTTTGAAGTCTATCGCCCTCAGGTCGATTTCGTGAAGAACAGCACTTATGCCGCTTTGGACAAAATCCTTTTGAGCGATAGTTCAATCGCTCTCAGCGACAGCCAAAAGGACAGTCTCAAAAAACTTATTGAGCAAGAGTTTCAGGCAACGCTGCCCGTAGTGCAAATTGCAGACGCAGTAGATGTAGTGGATGTAGTGGAAAGCGTAAACAAAAGCTCTATCATCAAGAAGTTCATTATCGTGACTTTCGCGGCTATTTTCCTTTCTGTCTTCATCGCGTTTGCGCTCAATGCGTGGGCGAACATCAAGGCCGACCAGGAGGCTTACGGAAAGCTCAAAGCGGCTTGGGACGCAGGAAAATAATTTTTCTTCACTGAAGATATGCAAGAATCGGTTATTTGGAACTTTTCCAGATAACCGATTTTTTTCTTGTCCAAAACGGGAAAAGCTGACTTTTTAAAATTTGGCTTTACCCAAAATGGGAAAGCTATTCTTTGACGACCATCACTTTTCTTGTTTCGTCGATGTCGTCGCCGATGACACGCACAAAATACATTCCGCGCGCGACGCTCTTTCCCGCGCCGTTCGTGCCGTCCCAAGTGTAAGTGTGGCGTCCGCTTTTCACGCGCGACTTCTCGAGTGTGCGGACGATTGAGCCGTCGAGCGTCATGACATAGACTTTGAGCGTGGTGCTTTTCTCGGTGTCGACGACGATTGTCGTTTTTTCTTTCGCGCGAGAGTTGATGACGTTGTTCAAAATCGTAACGCCTCCGCGCTGCGCTTTTATCGCGCTGAGGGTGAATCTCCATGTGTCAAGGCTTTTTATGTCGGAAGGATCCGAAAGGCGCAAGACGGGGAGGGCGATGTCGTTTTTTGTGTCCGCGCTTCGCTTGAAAAGACTTCCGTCGCTCGAGGCAAGCGCAAACATAAACTCGACGGTATCGCCTGAGACGCAAGCGGAAAGCCCGGCGCTTGAGAAATCGAGCGAGAAGTTCTTGAGATACGACGCGCCTGCGCTTTGTCCTTGTATGCCGAGGGCGTTTTTGAAAAGCGTGAGGTCAGACGAGGACGGTGTGGATTTTTTTGCGAAAAGCAAAAGTGAGTCATCAAAGTCTTCTGTAAAGTCAAGATTTCCGTTCGCGTCGGCTTTCGTAGCAACGTGAGTTGCAACTGTTATTTTGTAGCCGTCCTCATCGCTGAAGAATATGCGTCCTTCTTTTCCTGCGTCTTTTGAAAACTCGCGCACCGTGTAGGCGTCGGAGTCGAAGGCTGCGCTGTTTGCCTTGGCGTAAAGCACTTCAACAGCGCCTGCGACAAAGTGGCTCACGCAATGTTTTGTGCCAGACGAGAGCGTTCTGTTTCCCTCGCCGAAAAACGCCGTGCTTGTCGCGTTCATGACGACAAAGCCTTCTTTCACGTCGTCAAGCGTAATGCGAGAAGAAATCTCAAGGACGATGACAGCGCTGTTTTCGCTGTTTGAAACAAGCGTTGCGCCCTCCACGTCGTAAGTTTCGCCGTTCGCAGCTTCAATGCTCATTTCACTTTCAAGGGCGCTCAAATCGGCGCTTTTTGTCAAAAGAGAGCCTGTGCCGCTGTAGAGCATTGAGTTGAACATCAAGGCGATTTTTTTTGAGCCGACGGGAGCAATCGTTTCGATTATTGCAAGGTCATTCGAAAGTTTCCAGCCATTCTGGAACACGGCGGATATGGAAACGCCAACCAACGGAACGCTGTTTTCCGCTGTGAAAGCGCCCGCGACAACGCTTGAAGCATTTTCTGCGATTTTGATGTCGCCGCCGATAGAAAGATATTCTGCGCTGAAATTGCTCTCGCTACAAACGAGCGTGCCACTTCCAGAAATTTCCAAGAGATTTCCGTCTGCGCCTTTGAGCGTCAAAGTATTCGATACGTTTTGTGTGTCCGAAACAGTCAGCGTTTTGCCGCCCGTCGTGCATTTCAGGTCATAGAATGTCGTGCTTCCCGAAAGCGTCGCCGTGTCTGTGAAAACGACGGTTGAATTATTGTGCGTGAATGTTCCTGAATTTGAAAAGTTCCCCGAAAGCGTCACGGTTGAAGAAGAGGCTGCTTTGAATGTGCATGCCGACGCAATCGAGAGCGACTTTGCACCAAAATCGCTTTCCGCACTCAACGTGCCTCCCGCGACGCTCACCGCACCAAGCGGGACGGAAGAGCCGACTGCGCCCGTTATCGTGATTGGTTTTGCTGTGCCAAGCACGGCACTTTTTGCGCTGAAAGTTACGGCGTTTGATTTTGCACTCGCGCCTTCAATCGTTGAGCCAAAAGTCATATCATCGATTGATTTTAATGTCGTTGAAGTCGCGCCAAGAACGACAGCGCCCGAAAGCGTCATTTTTCCGTTAGTAGAACCTGCTCCCTTGGCGTCGAGCGTTACGCTTGCGCCTTGCGTTTTCGTTGTTCCTGTAACTATGATATCGCCAGAAGACGTTACATCTGCCTTAAAAACAGCGTTTCCGTCAACTTTCAGACCATACGATAAAACTGTGGGATTGCTTGAAACATTGCCTGCAAAAGTAACAGTCGTTCCCTTGAACGTTGTCGGCTGTCCTGTGAGCGTTATCGGGCAGTTGTAAGTTTGAGAAGCACATTCGACAGTTCCGCCGATTTTTGCGGATACCGCGGACGGCAAAGAAAGCGTTGACGATGTAACTTTGAATGTCGAGGAAGTGTCGCCAACGCTTCCGATTTGCACGCTTCCTCCCGTCATTGTGCACTCAAAAGAGACGATTGTCGAAGTGATAGCGCCACCAGAAGAATTAAATTGATTTGTGCCTGTTCCCGAAAGCGAAAGCGTTCCCGAAACATCAAGGCTTTTTTGAAAATCAGCGCTACCAGAAATATCGCAGTTACCACTAACAGAAATTGCGGAGTTGGCTATTACATTTGAACCACTGATTTTTAGATTCGCATAATCGACAGCCGCTATTGTCTGAGACGTTTCTGTGTATTTTATCGTGCCATCGTGCGCAGTGTCGTTTATGGCGTTTGTTCCGTTTGTGAGCCGCCCCGAAGATTGATAGACAATCGCTCCGTAATTCACGAGTGGGCTTGCCGCGTCTGTGATGTTGATGTTGTTTGCTCCCGAAAGAGTCAGCGTTGCGTTGTGCGTCGTTACTGTCGATGAGCCGACCGAAAGCGTTTTTAGCGAATACGAATCAGCTGCAATAGGATAATTTTTAGACGCAACACCGTCGGGAATTGTAACATCAACGCCCTCAGAGCCAGTCGCGCCAGGCACAATCGCAGGCGACCAGTTTCCAGCCACTGCCCAATCCTTCGAAACTGCGCCTGTCCAGACAAAAGCCATATCGCCGATTTTCCAGCCGTGCGAGAACACAGTTTCAGAATCGCTTGAAACAGACGCTTCGCTGTTGCTCACAGCAAAAAGCCCCGCAACAGCAGCCGTTGCGCCCGTCTTCCAAATCTCGACGCTAGAGTCGATAGAAAGGTATTTGCCAGAAAAGTCCGCTGTGCCCGCAACGAAATGACCGCTTCCCGAAAGCGATAGCAAACTCCCCGCTTGCCCGTTGAGGCTCAGCGCTCCCGAAACTGTTTGCGCGTCCGAAATTGTGAGCGTCTTTCCGCCCGCGTCGAGCGCAAGGTTATAAAATGTCGTGTCGCCTGAAATTGTCGCTGTGTCCGTAAAAGTAACCGTGCTTTCGTTTGCCGAGAGCGTTCCGTTGTTCGTCCAATCGCCCGAAACCTTAACGTCGTAGCCCGTGCCTCCAAAGGAGAGCGTGTTTCCACTTGAGATTTCCACATCAGCAAAATCTATGTTTCTGTCTGATGTCAATTTTACAGTGCTTGCAACTGTGCTATTAAGGCTTGTTGTGCCTTTGTATTTCTGACTTCCCGTTGTGGTAACATTGCCGCTATAGCCCAAATAAGCTGTGCCGTTTACCGTAAGACTTCCGCCTGTAACCGTAAAGCCGTAATCCGTCTTAAACTCACTATCGACAATAAACTCGCTAAGTCCTTCACAAGAGGTTGTTCCCGAAGCGTTTAAGTTTGCGATTGTGGCAGATGTGGCAGAAGTTGATACAATTTTTCCGCCCGCTGAAACAATCTTGTCGCTTCCGTTTCCTGTGTACGATCCAAAAGAAAGTGTCGTGTTTCCACTTTGAAAATAAATCAAATCGCTGTTTTCAATGCTAGCCGCACTCATCTTTAACTCTGCTGATGCAGGAGAAAGATTATTGAGAGTGATTGTTTTTGAGTTCGTGATTTTCGTCGTTGCGCTAATATTGCCTGTCGATTCAAAAATCGTTCCTGAGTTGTTGATTGAGTTCGCTATAACTCCATTTGTTGTAAAACTGTTCGTGTTCGTGATGTCTGCCGTGCCCGTGATTGCGCCCGTAACGTTGACCGTGCCTTCATTGTAGAACCTGTGTCCAGTTGCGCCCGTTGTACTTCCTGCCGTGTTTGCGCTAGAGAGATTTCCTGCGATGTACGTTGGCGTTGTCGCATTTGCACCCGTGAGCGCAATCGAAGCGGCTGTGATTTTGCCAGTGCCAGCACAATACACATCAGTGAACGGAAGCGTCAGCGCTCCCGTCGCGTTCAAAGTGCCAAGAACCGCGATTGCACAAGAATAGCCAGAACTTCCCGCAGACGAAAACGATGAAAGTGAAAGAGTCCTTGAAGAATCCACAACGAGCGCCGTTCCCTCATTCATCGAAAGCGCGCCGGAATAATTCACATCGAGTTCAAGCGTGCCGATTACACCGTCTGTTGAGGAGATTCTGTTTATCTCAAGTCCATTTGTTGCAGTAAGTGTTTTCCCGCCTGTAATTTTCGTTAAAAAGCTATTATCTGGTGTGTATCCAGTAGGAGAGCCTATATAAAGATATGGAACAGTTAAATCTCCTTTCGATATATCAAGCTCAACATTCCCCCCGATATACAATTTATTGAACGATTGCTCAGCACAAGTCGAAAACTTCGCACTGCTGTCCGAATAAATATATACAGAACCGCCGTTTGCACCAAAGCCTGTAGACTCGTCAGTTATTGCTGAAAAATCAGCATCAGAAAAAAATATAATATTGCCAGAAGACGCAACAAAAAGAGAAGAGTCTTCACTTATATATTTTTGATTGAATGTTACAAGGCTTTTTTTGCAGTCAAAACTAGCATTGCTTTTGTTTGTAACAGTACCATTAAATATAACTTTTCCGCTTGTATCATTTGCGGCATTGAAAGTAGCTTCGCTTTTGTTCGTGAACTTTCCGCCAAAAGTCGCCTCTCCAGTGCCAAGCGTGATAGTTCCGCTATTTGTAATCGTGTCGCTTGCGCTATCTCCGAATGTGATTGTTCCAGTTCCGCCTGTTATCGTACCACTATTTTCAACATCTCCGTTGAATGTCGATATACAAGATGTTCCAGGTTCATAGCTTCCCGTATTCATAAATTTTCCGTCAACCGTAACGGATTTCATATTCCAGTTGATAGTTCCTGCATTATTCAAATCTCCTGAGACATACAGAACCATATTCAAATCACCTCTTAAAGTTGAAGAGGTATCTTCTATGTTTAGCTCTCCTGTTTCCAGTGAATAACCGTTTGCATTAGTTCCATATATTTGAAACAGAGTTTTTGAGAGGGTTGTATTAGTTTTTATTGTGACAGAGCCAAATGTACAGCGTGCAAATAGAAACCAACCTCCTATTACAGTTATATCAGCTGTATTTGCATTTGCACCTGTGTCATTTATAGTAATTCTATATCCTTGTTCAAGCCATGATGTTGTTTTTATTGTTAATTTATAGTTTGCTCCTGCTAGTGAAAGGTTTTCTGCTGTTTTGGAAGCATTTGGAAATACTGCTGTGTCGCCGTCGGCACTTCCGGGATATGTCCCTGATTTTACAGACCAAGTGCCTTCCGCGTTTGCAGCCCAGTTCGTGCTTGTCGTCCACTCGCTATTAGTCGCGCCCGTCCAATAATAAACCTTCACTTCCATTTCAGAATGTGAAGTTACAACCGTTATTCCAGAGCCTGCGACACTAGAAACACTTGGATATGAAATTCCATCGCTAGGATTTCCTTTCGTTGCGCCAGTTACGTCAAAAGTTCCTGTTCCGTTTATAGAAGTCTTTCCTTGCCCTGCTGTGTTAAGGTAATACTTGCTTGTAACTCTTACCGTTACATTTTCAAGAGTTAACGAAGTTGTCGTTGTATTTGCTACATCATATTTGTCTATAGAAACTTCTCCTGAAGTTCCTGAATTTTTTATTGTAACATAAGCATCTGTTCCTGTTGTTTCGCCACCAAGATAAAAGTCTGTGACAGTAAGCGTATAACCGTTCAAATCTATCGTAACATTGTTTGCTTTAATCCAAAGAGCGCTGATTGTCGTATTTCCTGTGAGCGTTATCGTTGTATTTACAGCTGTTACAGATATTGTGTCACTAGAACCGCTCCAAGTATCTGCTGTAGCTGAAAAAGAAGACGCGAAAAGGAGGGCGCATAAAAAGAATATGCGCAAAAAAGAGGAAAATCGCTGTGTGCAAAGGCGGCTTTTCATAACCTAACTATATCACGCTTTCGAGTAAAAATACACGCGCAAAAAAGTGACATTGGCTCCTTTTTCAAAAAGGAAGCGAAGTATTGAATGAGTATTGAAGAAAAACCAAAAAGGAAGCAAACTCACGAGTGACAACGGCTCAATTTCAGCAGGGGAATAGATTTATTGAATGAGTATTGAAGCATTTTAAGAAAGGAAACAGACTCAACTTTGACATCGTTTCGTTTTTAAAAAGGGAGCAAACTCAAATTTGAAAAGCGTCAAAACACAAAAAGCACAAAAAAGGGGAAGGGAGAGGGGAAGAAAGCAACATCAAAGCGCATAGTGTATGGAAAAATATTGCAATGTCGATTTGACTGCCTGACAAATGCGGTCTGTCGGAAAGAAGAACGGGAAGCCCGAAAACTCCATCTCGATTGTGCCGCCGTTCGTGACAAGCTTGCTCGCAAAATACGGGCTGTTGAACTGCTCAAGCCACACGCGGTCGTCGTAATTTATGGACGGCACTTGAAAGGTGAAATTCTTTTTGCCGAACGATTCTTTCATCGAAAAGTTCAGCCCGCTAAAGTTGCCCGAAAACAAACTGCTGCCGCTCCCACGATGAAGATTCAAGAGTTTTACGAGTTTTTTTGTTTCTGGTAATACCATAATTCCCCTGCCTTTTACTTTTTAGAATCAATGCCAAAAAGAGCGCAACTTTATTCACATTTATTGCACACTTATCCATCACTTATTTACACCTTTTCGACATTTTTTCCACATTCATTTATTCTAAAACAATCAAGGAGTTCCGATTTCTCAGAACCCCTTGAATATTCTAAATCACAAATCCTTAATGATGGAAAAGCCTTATTCCTGTGAATGCCATCGCAATTCCATACTTGTTGCAAGCCTCGATAACGTTGTCATCACGAACGCTTCCGCCCGGCTCTGCAATAACCGTAACGCCGGACTTGCGCGCCCGCTCAATGTTGTCGCCGAACGGGAAGAACGCATCGCTTCCGAGAGCAACGCCTGTATTCTTTGAAATCCAAGCCTTTTTCTCTTCGCGTGTGAAAACAGCAGGCTTCACTTTGAAAATCGTCTGCCACTTTCCTTCCGCCAAAACGTCCTCGTACTCGTCGCTCGTGTACACGTCGATTGCGTTGTCGCGGTCTGCGCGCTTGATGCCGTCAACAAACTGCAAGCCCAAAACCTGCGGGCTTTGTCTGAGCCACCACTTGTCAGCCTTGTCGCCTGCAAGACGAGTGCAGTGAATGCGGCTCTGCTGACCCGCTCCGATTCCAATCGCCTGTCCGTCTTTGACGAAGCAGACTGAATTGGACTGCGTATATTTCAAAACAATCTGAGAGATAAGAAGATTGCGCTTCTCGTCCTCTGAAAGCGTCTTGTTCTCAGTTACCATATTGGCAAAAATCGAATCGTCAAACTTCTGGAAGTTGTGTCCCTGCTCGAACATAACGCCAAAGACTTGCTTGACCTCGATTTCAGGCGGAACATAGTTCTCGTCGATTTGCAAAATGCAATATCCGCCCTTTTTCTTTGCCTTGAGAATCTCAAGAGCCTCATCCTCATACGAAGGCGCGATAATGCCGTCGCTCACCTCTTTGGCAATGAGCTGCGCCGTCGCCTTGTCGCACTTGTCCGAAAGCGAAATGAAATCGCCGAAAGAAGACATTCTGTCAGCCCCTCGCGCACGAGCATAAGCGCTCGCCAAAGGAGTCAGCTCAAAATCTCCCGTGAAATAAACAGCCTTGAGCGTGTCGTTCAAAGGAAGTCCGACAGCCGCTCCTGCCGGAGAGACATGCTTGAAACTGGTCGCAGCAGGAAGACCTGTCGCCTCTTTCAGCTCTTTTACAAGCTGATAGCCGTTCAAAGCGTCGAGCAGATTTATATAGCCCGGTTTTCCGTTCAAAACAGTGATTGGCAAATCGCCGTTTTCCATATAAACCCGCGCAGGTTTCTGATTCGGGTTGCATCCATACTTAAGTTGAAGCTCTTTCATAATTTCTCAATCATATAGGAATCTATTTTTTTTTTCAACGGAATTTTAAATGCGCTGCTTTGCAATCAAAACACCGAAATTCCCCTTTGCAACGGACAAAAGCCCTTGCAAAACCTTACGCGCCTCTTTCTTTATATCGCTGTCCATCTCGCTCGTGGCATGAATGACAGAGCCAAGCGCGAAAAGCCAATTCTCCGACATCTCCGAAAGACTCTTGTACGACGATTCCAGAAGCGGCTCAAAAAGCGCGCTGACAAACTGCTCGCGACTTTCGCTGTCGAGAGAAACCGCCCATTCATTGAACGTCTTGTGAAAATAAACGCTTCCTGCCTCAAGGCTTTCCACTTGCTCAAAGCCTCTCGCCGCCAAGTGCCAAGTGAAAGGGTCGTGCTGGCTCAAGAACTGCGCGCTCGATTTCACGACAGCATAGTTCTCAAAATGCTCGAATAACTGCCCGATTATCGACAGCTGCGGGTAAAACGAGAACGTCTTGCCCTTAATCGCCTGATATTCAGACCTCTCCAGCGTCTCCTTCAAAAAGCCAGGCCCGTCAAAATTGAAGACAGCGCAAAGTTTTTCGCCATAATTCTTGAGATGAGAAGCGGCATAAAGCGAAAGGTTTCCGCCCTTGGAATGCCCACCCACAAACACCCTTTTCACATAAGGCGCGCTAGATTGCTCCTGAAGATAGTCCGCCGCGTCTTTCTGGGAAGGAATGTCGGTCAAAAACGAAAGATTAAAATCCTCCTTCCAGCCCATAAGAGTGTCGTCAGTGCCACGAAAAGCCACAAAAATCGTCTCTTTGTCAAGCGTGAACGTGATTGCGCAAAACTGCTCCTCGCTCGCCTCGTCGTGCTTTGAGACAAAATCGCTCATCAGAACATCGCCGAAGCGCTCGCTTTTCGCCGCCTCAAAAAAAAGGCGCGGAGTCCTCTCGTTAATCATCAAGCCCGCGTCTTGTGCGCGGATTTCCTCGTGAAGACGGGCGCAATCTTTCATGCGAATCGCGCTTGCCTCCGCGTGCGGAACGGCTGTGGAGAAATCAAGATATGAAAGTTGGGAAAGAAGAAGAGCGTCAACGGCATTAAAAGGGCTTTGCTCAAAGTTCAAATCGCCTCGCCAGACAAGATAATCAAAAAAATCCGCATACTCTTTCTTCATAATTATTATTTTATTGAGAGAGTCAGCATTTTTCAGCCTTTTTTTCACGTCGGGGAAAATATTTTTTTCATGGGATTTTTCTCGCCCAATCTTGCAAAAAGAGTTTTCCACATTATAAACAAGTTTTCCACAATTACAAAGCGTTTTTGCGACGTCACAAAGCATTTTTGCCATGTCGCAAAGAGAATTTTTAATGTCAAAAATCATCTTTGCAACGTTACAAAATGAATTTGCAACATCACAAACAATATTTTCAATGTTGCAAAACAAATTTGTAACGTGGAAAATTGTCTTTGCAACATTGCAAATGCAATTTGTGATGTGAAAATAATTAAAATTCAGATTGAAAAGAGTGTTTTATTGATAGAAAAGAGCAAATTCAAGATTGGAAAAAGTGTTTTTGATGTCGGAACATAAAAAAATGACGTCGTTTTGATGAAAAACAACGTCATTCAAATCGTCCCCGACTTTGGTTTTTCAAGGAATACTGTCGAGGGAACAATCCTTGAGATGAAGGAAAAAAGGGTGCTAGAGCTTCTTTTTCAAAAACTCCTCGATGGCGTTCATTGCGCTCTTGGAATTAAAGCCGTTCGTGCCGTGCCCTGCGCCGACGAGCGAGTAGCGGGTCGACTCCACGCCAGAGGCGAGAAGCGCGTTGTGGAGGAGGAGGGTCTGGCTTGGCGAGACGAGGTTATCCGCGTCGCCGTGGAACAAAAGGAAAGGGCAGCACTCGGCGCTGACGTGGGTGAGCGGGTTTGCGTCGAGTGTTTTTTCTTTGTCGTCGCCGATTGTCTTTTTGGAAAAGACGCCCGAAACATACTGGCTTTCGCTGCTTTTTGGCGAAAGGTGGATTTTCTGGCACTCGTCGTCGAAGTCAGAGCCGATTTTCATCAAATCCGAAAGTCCGTAAAGGTCGACGGCGGCTTTTATCTTTGCGATGCCTTTTGTCGCGGCGAGGGCTGTGAAGTAGCCGCCCGCGCTGTTTCCCATGAGGGCAAGGCGGCAAGGGTCAATGTTGTATTTGCTGGCGTTCTCTTCGAGGAAGGAGAGAGCGTCTTTGATGTCGTCGAGGGCGTCGTAATAAAAGCCGTTTCCGACGACGTGATATTCAATGCTCGCGACGGCAAAGCCCTTTTCTGAAAGCCACTTTCGCTCTTCACGAAGGCTTCCCTCGCAGTCGCAGCCGATGAAGCCGCCGCCGGGGATAAAGAGAATGACGGGCGTCTTAGAGCCTTCTTTTCCGCTGTACATCAAATCCATTTTGAGAAGGAGGCTCTCGCCTTTTTCCTTGCCGTCTGTCGAAACGCTCTTCTTGTAGACGAAAACCTCTTCTTTCGCGCTCATTTTTTCGACGTGAACGACATCTTCCTCTCGCCAATCCACGACAATGCTGCTGGAGGTGTCCGCCTTCACTCTGATTTCTCTTGCCGCTGGGAGTATCGTTCCGTACTCGGTGACAGCGCCGTCTTCAAAGCTGATGCTTTTGTCCATTTTTGTCTCCGTTTTATTTTCGTTGCTCTTGCAGCCGCCAAAAAGAGCAGCGCACAAAAGCAAAGTTATTGCCATCTTTTTCATTTACAGTCTTATTCCGCCTTTCATCTGCTGTTTTTTCTCAAACATTTCCTTTTTTGCCCGCTCGTGAACGCTTTTGGCGCTGTCATCAATGTCGCGATTATAGACGGCGATTCCGATTGCTGCCGAAACTTTTTGCCAGGCTTCGAGTTCTTTTTCTTCTTCAAGCGTTTCGATTTTGCGGTTGAATATCGTGTAGAGCATCTCGCGGTTCTTGAAGTCGCTTCCTGTGAGAACGACCGCGAACTCATCGCCTCCGATTTTGAACACGGGGGAATGCTCGAAGACGTGGCAGACAATATAGCAAAGTTCTTTTATCGCAAGGTTTCCTTTGTCCATTCCGTGCTTGTCGTTTATTATCTTCAGGCTGTTGAAATTGATTACAGCGAGCGCGAACTCAAATGTCTCACTCGAAAGGCACTCATCTATCGCGCTTAGCTCCGCATTGTACGCAGTTTTGTTTCTTATGCCTGTGAGCGCGTCTTTCTCGGACAAGTCGCTTATCGCTTTCGCTTTTTTCTTTGCGTCGATGAGCTCGCGCGATGTTTCAACAAAGCTCTTCATATAATTGTCGAGCTCAAGAATCATCGAGGAAACCTGAAGGGCAAGGACAGAAATCTCGTCTTTGCCAGAAAAATCTTTTTCCAGCTCGCAGGCGATTTTGATGTCTTTTGTTTCGGAATAATTTGAGACAAGCGTTTTTATGCGGCAAAGTCTTGAAATATACTTTTTGTACTCAAGTGCCAGGAAAAGAAGGGCAAGAAGCACGAGGACAGCGCAGATTATGGCGGTCTGATGAAGCGAATTGCGCAAAATCGCCCTGTTCACGTCGGAGACTTCGCACTCCACACCGATGACTCCGACTTTCTCGCCGCTTATGCAAAGCGGGGTGTAATAGGCGTAAGTCTTTCCGTATTCGTTGTCATAGTAATCATATCCCTTAGGCTTTTTTCCGCTCTCCCACGCTTCCCACATGCACTTGTGCTTTTCTGGCACTTCGAAAACGTCAATGCAAAGGTTCAAATATCCGTCAGAGCGAACTTCCCTTTCGACATCTATCAGCCACCACATGTGATAGCTCTCGCCTGTCGGAACGCAGACATATGTGTACGGGATTTTGAAGGCTTGGCGCGCTTTTTCAAACTCGTTTGTGTAAAACTCGTGCTTGAAAATGACGAACGCTTCTTTTATTTCTTCGGGCAATTCATCAAAAGCAACGTCAACACCGAACGCTTTTCCTGGAAACGCGCGTGAAAACATCACATAAAACTTATCACGAGCGGCAAAAACATCTTCTTGAGTGAAGTCGTGCGGGATTTTTAGGTTTTCATAATTGGCGACCATATAGTTTTTGTAAAGCAAAAAGTCATCGCCGTCCTGCAAAATAAGCTTTTCTAGATAATCTGCAATTTGTTGTATGCTTTTCTCACGTTCAGTTTTGTAGCTCGCTGTCTGCTGAGCAAATGTGAGCACTCCGCTCATCGATATTGCTAGCAGCACGAAAAGTGCAAACATCAGCGCGAAACGGAACAAAAGGCTGTCCGTTCTCTTCCTCGTCATACTTTCCCCCTTGGTGGTTGCGCTTGTTTTTAGTATAACGACAGATAACACGTTTTTCCATATTTATTTTCTGGAGCACGGACATAAAAAAAACGAGTCCGATAAAACCGAACTCGTTTAGTGGAGAATAGGGGACTTGAACCCCTGACCCTCGGCTTGCAAAGCCGATGCTCTAGCCAACTGAGCTAATTCCCCAAATATGTTCTATGGAGAACTTGGGACAGATAAGAGTTGAACTTATGACCCCCGCCTTATCAGAGCGGTGCTCTAACCAACTGAGCTACTGTCCCGTTGATGTGTAGTACTATAGCAAAAGCAAAAAAAAATGTAAATAGGTATTTCACTTTTTTTTGCTATTTTTTTTATTTTTTGACTCATATCCTTAAAAAATATTGTCTATCTTTTTTGTTTTCACTAAAATAGCAGTTACCATGGAAAACTCAAATAATACCGATGAATTTCGGAGAACTGTTACTTGCGGTGATTTAAGAGCCGCAGATGTTGGAAAGAATGTTGTTCTTAACGGCTGGGTCAGTCGTTCTCGTGATTTGGGAGGCTTGAGCTTTATCAGCCTCCGTGACCGCTACGGAATCACTCAAGTAGTTGTAGGCGACAAGGCAAGCGACGACGTTAAGAAAATCGCTTCTTCACTCAAAAGCGAATATTGTATCGCTGTAAAAGGCACTGTAATTGCTAGAAGCGAAAAAGATATAAATAAGGATATGGCAACTGGTGAAATCGAGGTTGAAGCAAGCGATATTCACATCTTCACCACAGCAAAAGAATTGCCTTTCTCTATTGAAGAGGTTAGACAGAAAGACGGCTCTATCGTCTTGCCAAACGAAGATTTGAGATTGAAGTACCGCTATCTTGACCTCCGCCGCACTCCAATGCAGCAGAACATCATTCTTCGCTCTCAGGTTACTTTCGCTGTCCGCGAGTTCCTCACATCAAAGGGATTCTTGGAAATCGAAACACCGACATTTATTAAATCAACTCCAGAGGGAGCGCGCGACTACCTTGTTCCGAGCCGTGTTCACCCAGGAAAGTTCTATTCTTTGCCGCAGAGCCCTCAGCTCTACAAGCAGCTTTTGATGGTGTCTGGCTTCGACAAGTATTTCCAGATTGCTCGCTGCTACCGCGATGAAGACGCACGCGGCGACCGTCAGCCAGAGTTCACTCAGATTGATATGGAGATGAGCTTCACAAACCGCGAGGAAGTTCTTGAAACAACTGAGGCGATGATGGGCTATGTCTTTAAGAAGACGATGAACTATGAGCTTCCTGTTCACTTTGACCGCATTGCTTGGGAAGACGCATTCGACTTCTACGGTAGCGACAAGCCAGATTTGAGATTTGACCTCAAGATGCAGGACGCGGTGTTTATGGCTTCTTTGAGCGATTTTAGCGCATTCAAGGCGGGTGCGGCAAACGCAGACAAGAGCATTGAGCGACACAAGAGAAGCGGCTTGAAGGCTCTCGTCGTGAAGAACGTTGCAGACAAATACAGCCGCAAGATGATTGAAGCTCTCGAAGGCGTTGCGAAAATCAATCACGCAAAGGGCTTGGCTTGGATGAAAGTCAATGCTGAGGGCGCATTTGAGGGCGGAATCAGCAAGTTCTTCGCTGGAAAAGAGGCAGAGATTTGCTCAAAGCTCGCAGCTGAAAAGAACGATTTGCTTTTGTTCGTCAGCGACGAGAAATGGCAGGTTGCTTGTGTTGCGCTCGGTGCAGTTCGTAAGCAGCTCGGCAAGGACTTGAACCTTTACAATCCAGACGACGAGTTCCACTTTGCTTGGATTATCGACTTTCCGTATTTTGCATGGAACGAGGACGAGAACAAGTGGGAAACAGAGCATCACATGTTCACGTTGCCGCAGAAAAAGTACTGGGATACATTGGAAAGCGACCCGGGCAGCGTAAAAGGCGACCTCTACGACCTCGTTTTGAACGGCTACGAGCTTGCTTCTGGTTCTATGCGTATCAACGACCCTGCATTGCAGGAGCGCATTTTCGAGATTGTCGGCTACAGCCGCGAGAGAGCAGAGAAGGCGTTCGGCTTCTTGGTTGAGGCTTTCAAGTACGGTGCGCCACCTCACGGAGGAATCGCGCCAGGACTCGACCGTCTTGTCATGCTCATGCGACACGAGGATTCTATCCACGAGGTTATCGCATTCCCGAAAAACAACCTTGCAGCAAGCCCGATGGACGATTGTCCAAGCTTCGTAGACGAGCAGCAGCTAAAAGACTTGCACATCGTCTGCACAGAAAAAGAAGCAGAATAACAGGCACAGCTTGATTTATAAGGGCAAAGCCTATTCTGTAAGATAAACAAAAACAGCACAGGAAGTATAAATGGCTTCTTGTGCTGTTTTTTGTCATTTTGAGAGGAACGAAGTGGAGTCGAAAAATCTGCGCGTGATTTCAAAGACCCTTGTGGTTTTATGATGTAGATTCTTCGACTCCGTTAACTGCGTTCACTTCGCTCAGAATGAAAAAGCCAATTAACCACAGTTTTTTCTATTCTTCAGCGTGAAGTAAGTCGTGAACTGGAATTTATAGGCTGAGGCAGCGCTGCATAAGCGTTTAAACTGGAATTCATTGGCTAATGCAAAGTGAAGAAGCGCTTAAACTGGAATTTATTGACTGATGCAACGTTGCATAGATGTTTAAACTGGAATTTATTTGCTTTGCAAGACTGCATAAGCCTTTAAACTGTAGTTCACGTCAATGCAGTCTTGAGTGGGAACTCAATAAAAAAGGCGCTCAATGCAAGCAAATTGCAGAGCGCCATTGTGAAAAAAGCAGCGGTTAGACTTTGAATGAGCCCAAAACTTCAGCGACCTTGGAGATGCTGTCGCTTGTCTCAGATGACTTTTGATTTATGTCCTGCATTGTTGTGCTAATCTCAACAACACCCGCTGTCATCTCGCTCATTCCGCTATTTATTTGTGCAGTGAGAGAGGCTAGCTTTGACATCTCGTCAAGGATTTGCACGCTGCCTTCTTTCATCGCAGCAGATTCCGTCTTTACGTTTGTCGTAAGCGTATTGATTTGCTTCATCGCGTCCAAAACCTGCTGGCTTCCAGCGCTCTGCTCCTCCATTGCGCTCTTGATGACCGCTTCTTGATTGCTGACCGCCTGAGTGTTCGTGAAGATAATCGCAAACTGGTGCTGAATGCTCTCCGCGCTCTTTGCAACGGTTGCGATAAGTTGTCCAAGTTTGGACAGCACATCAGAAATGTGTTTTCCTTGTGCGCTCGAGTCTTCGGCGAGCTTTCTGATTTCGTCAGAAACAACCGCAAAGCCCTTTCCTGTCTCGCCCGCGTGAGCAGCCTCGATAGCCGCGTTCATGGCAAGAAGGTTCGTCTGAGAGGCAATGTTCTGGATAATCTTTGACGCGTCCATGAGACCTTTTGAGTCTTCGCTGATTTTCTGCGTCAAATCTACGGTCTTTGCGATAAGAGTGCGTCCTTCTTCCGCAGAACTCGTGAGGTTTTCGACCGTCCTTGAGTTCTCTTCAAGAATGCCTGTGACGCTTCTGATGTTAGAGACGAGCTGGTCAATCGCACTTGAAGAATTAGCGACACTTTCAGACTGAGAATCAATATCGGCGTTAAGGCGGCTTATTCCGTCAACGATACTGCGCATTGTAGCTGTCGTCTCCTCGACGCCCGCAGCCTGCGACTGCACCTGAACGCGCATGCTCTCGATGTTAGACGAAATCTCCGTTGTCGCGCTCGCAGTCTCATTCACGTTGTCCGCAAGCGTCCGTCCAATGTTGTGCATCGTCTTCGACTCGTCCTTGACTGACGAAATTGACGCGGAGAGCTTTTCCATAACAGCGTTGAAGTGCCCAGATAGTTCCCCGATTTCGTCTTTTGACAGTTTTGGAAGACGCTGAGTCAAATCGCCGTCGCCCTCTGAAATGTTTTTTAGGATATTCGTGACCTTGAGAAGAGGGCTTGCAATCGTCCGACCGAAGAGATTTGAGACGATTATGCTAACAATTATCGCAACCACCAGAAGCAAAAGCATCGCCTTAACAATCGCCTGATTGCTCTTTTTTGACTCAACGTCAGGCACAATGACAACGTAGTTGAGAGGGATAAAGCCATTCTTTGACGGAATAGTCCTAACTTCAAAGCCGTATCCATTGAGCCGCTCCCGAAACGACATCTCTTTTCCGCTCTCAAACGCTGCTAAGCCCTTAATTCCTGTTTCCTTGATGTTTTTGAAGAGGTTTTCTGGGTGGATTGTATCGACCAAAATAGAGCCGTCCTCGTCGCACAAAATCACCGAAGTCTTTGTGTTATCGCTTCCCGAAATCGAGCGGAACAACTCCTGCAAGTTCGACAAATCAGCGTCCGCCGTAACAACACCGCGAAGCTTTCCGCTGTCAGTCTTCACAATGCAACTTGCAACGATAACCGTTTCGCCTGCGCTTGTGGTGTACGCCTTTGAAAAATGCACCTTGCCGTTCGCCTTAACAGCGTCCGTGTACCACGAGCGGCTCCGGCTGTCGTAATTGTTTGAGCGAGCAACCTCAGGATAGCGAGTGAAAGCGCCATTGCTTTCCAAAGCCAAACTCACTCCCAAAAGCTCCGCCTTGTCGTTCACAAAAGCACGAGCCAAACGATACACGCTCGCTTCGTACTCTCCGTTTTCAAGCGGAGTCATAGCGATTTTGCCGCTTGAGGAAGTCAGGTTCACATAGGATTTGATGTTGTCATTATCCTCTTTTACCAAGTCCGTGTCAGAAAAGAGTTTTGTAGAAGTTGCAATGCTCTCAAAGTGGTTTCGCATTGTAACATCCATAAGATTCAGAGACTGGCTGAGTTTCTCAGAGAACTGCGCATTGTTGAGATTTTGCACACGAACATAAATAATCGTGCCCAACGCAATGACAAAAGAAAGAGTGAGGAAGGTAATACCTATCGTCATTTTCTTGACAAGAGAGACTGTGATTGTTCGGTTCATAGATGCATTGCATTATAGTATATATTTCTTAAATATGACAGTATTTTTCATTGATTTCACCCGTTATTGAAAAATAAAACTCCATTATCTGAATCGACAATGGAGTTCTTTTCAAAGTTTTTGCCAAAAAACAAAAACTTATGCTTGCAATGCAGTTACAGCAACAGTGTCAACGATTTCGTCAACGTTACAGCCGCGGCTCAAGTCGTTCAACGGCTTTGCGAATCCCTGACAGACAGGGCCAATCGCCTTCCAGCCGCCCATGCGTGCAGCAATCTTGTAGCCGATGTTGCCAGCGTTGATGTTCGGGAAGATAAAGACGTTTGCGTGTCCCGCAACTGCGCTTCCTGGTGCTTTAAGCTCGCCGACTTCTGGAGCGATTGCCGCGTCGAACTGGAACTCGCCGTCGAGAGCCAAGTCCGGAGCCTTTTCCTTTGCCAAAGCTGTAGCGCGGACAACCTTTCCGACTGTGTCGCCGTCTTTCGGGTCAGCACCGCTTCCCTTTGTTGAGAATGAGAGCATTGCCACTTTCGGCTCAATGCCGCCGATGACCTTTGCTGTGTTTGCAGAAGCGATTGCGATGTCAGCGAGCTGCTCTTCTGTCGGGTTGATGTTGATAGCGCAGTCGCCGAAAACTGCGATGCCGTTCGGAAGATACTTGTTTGCGCCCTCTGATGTAACCATGATGAAACAAGAAGAGACTGTGCTTACTCCAGGAGCAGTCTTGATGACCTGCAAGCCTGGGCGGAGAGTATTTGCTGTTGAGTGGCATGCGCCAGAAACAAAGCCGTCAGCGTCTCCTGCCTTGAGGATAAGTGCGCCGTACATCGTGTAATCCTTGAGAGCCGCAACCTTTGCAGCAGCGACATCAGCGTACTCAGGAAGACCTGTCTTCTTGTTGATTTTGCCCTCGCGAGCCTTGAACAAAATCTCTGCGTACTTGTCAGCGTTCGCGTCTGTTTTTGGGTCAACGATGTTGACGCCGCTCATATCAAAGCCGAACTTTGCAATATCGTCCTTGTTTCCCAAGAGGATAATCTTTGCAATTCCCTCTTTTGTGATAACGCTGGCAGCCTCGACAACACGTTTGTCCTCGCCTTCGCACAAAACGATAGTTTTGCCCGCTTTCTTTGCCTTTTCTCTTAATTCCTTAACGAAATCCATTAGTTTCCTCACAAAAATTAAAATCGTTTCTGTTATAAAAATATCACCATTACCCATGTCTTGCAAGGCTATTTTTTCTATCCCTTGCCTTCATGGCTTCCCGCTATTTCCGCATCTCCACCTCGACAGCGTTGTTTGAAAGAGAGACCACACGGAAGACGACCTCACGCGCCTTCGCATAAGATGACTGCGGACTCACGGCAAAAAGATGCCAATCGTCCCCGACCGAAAGCTGAAAAAGCACATCATAAGCACCTTTCTCGCCTTCCACCCTCCACACCACCTGCCACTTTCCAGCCGCGTTCTGCGTGATGGCAGTGATGAAAGATTGCGAAAGCCCCAAGTGCGAAAGCGGCTGAAGGCGCTCTGCTGTCGGGTGGTCATAGCGCGAAAGAGTCGATGAAATCATAAAAATCTCGTCGTTTTCAATGACGTACTGCCCGACACGAAGCGTTTTTGTATCGCGCGCGAACGAAAACGTTGCAATCAAAAAAAATAAAACAGACAGAAAAAAGAACTTCATAGCGTGATTATAGCATTTCTCACAGCAAAAATCGAAAGAAAAGAATTATTGCCTAATAATTGCTCATATTTAAAAAAAGCAGCGAATTATTGCGCAATAATTGCTTGCCTTTTTTAAAAGTAATGAATTATTAGCTAATAATTGTTTGCTTTTTTAAAAAGCGGCGAATTATTGGCTAATAATTTCAATCCTATTTTAAGAAATGACGAATTATTAAAAAATAACGACCATCTTTTTTAAAAGTCAGCGAATTATTGGCTAATGACGATTCCCAGAGATGAAACTCTCGAAATGTTTACAGATTAACAAAAACGAATTATATTCTAAGGCGAGTTTGCTCGATTTTAATTTCAATTTTTAGAGGGGTTTCCATGAAAAAACTAAACGGAAATGCCAGAAACGGAACAGTTGACGCTTTCCTTTCGGCAATTTTGGCTTCTTATGAAGAAAGTGGCGTGGAAGACGAAAACCTCAAAAAGATTTTCGCGCTCATCAAATCATTGCAAAGCGGGCTTTCGTCGGCAATAAAGCAGGAGAGAGCCGCAAGCGGTCTTGAAGAAGAGGACGCGGCGCGAGACGAGAAGTTCCGCGCGCTCATAAAGCTGCTCGACGGGCTTACGGCAATTCCAGTCGCGGAGGTCTCATCGGCGGCAAAGGAACTGTTCGCAATCGTGTCGCGCTACGGAGCAGAGACGACGCTCAAGAGCTATGACGAGGAGTCCAGCGACATCGCAAGTCTCAAAAGCGACTTGTCAAAGGCGGAGCTCGAAGAGAAAATCAAGGCCCTTCCTGGTTTGAGCGTTCTGCTAAGTGAGCTTTGGGAAGCTGAGGACGCGTTCTTGAAGGCGCGAAAGGAGGCGGTGAAGCAAAAGGTATCGCTTCCGCTTAGTGCGACGTCGCTCAAAAAGCAGTCGCTTGCGTTCGTCAACTCGTGTCTTTTGCCTTATATCGAGAGCGTCTGCTACGTTCGCGAAGACTTGAAGGGTCTTTCAAAAATCATCGCGGAAAACGTCGAGAGAGCAAACGCGGCTGCAAAATAGGGCATTTTCCTTTTCAATTCCCCGTCGAAAATGGCGGGGATTTTTTTGTGCGCGCCAAGGGGCTCTCAAAAAAAATTGCGGACTGAAAAAAAAAGAGAGCGTGTTATAATTCTTAGATACACAATGCACAAATTATTGAGAGGATATCTAGTATGAGAAAACAACGAAAAGAGCTTGACCGATTTGACACAAGCGCAAAACGTGGCTGGCAGATTAAGTCCAAGCTCATTACGCTTTTTGTGTCGGCAATTCTCGTCTGCGTGATTGGCACGATGACTCTGACGCTGAACATTTTTAATAGCGGTCTGATGCACGACACGCAGAAAGGGCTTGTTCACACGGCGGACGGCTGTTTTGACACGTTTGTCGATTGGAGAGTCACGGCGGAAGGATTTTCCAATCTTATCGCGCACCTCAAAGGGCTTGGCAAGGCGCTCACCACGAACGACGAAGCCGAGCTTTCTTCGATGATTGAGGATGCAGGGGAAGCGAGCGGCACGGATTTTGTGGCGGTGATAAACAAGCGCGGCGTGATTGCCAAGGGCGCGTACAACATTATGGCAGGGCAGAATGTGGGCGATAATGCCGCTGTGCAGAACACGCTTCGTGGCAATAAATCTTTCATTTTCGATGAATTCGGTTCGCTGGGATTCGGTATAGTGGCTCTCACTCCGATTGAATATCACGATGAAATCGTGGGCGCGGTGGCTTGCGGTTACGATATGACGAATTCCAGTTTTGTGGAGCTTGCACAATCGAGCTACGATGTGCATTGTACGGTTTTTGCAGGCGACACGAGAGTTTCCACCACGCTCGGTTCTGAAATGGTTGGCATTAAGCTGGACAATAGCGACATTTTGCAGGCTGTTCTCAAGAACGGCAAAGAATATGAAGGCTTGGTGAAAATCCGTGGCAAAAAGTACTACAGCGTCTATCGTCCGATTGAATCAAATGGCGAGATTTCTGGTATGTTGTTCATTGCCAAGGATATGAACATCGTGGGCAAGGTGCAATCTCAGACGCTTGCTATTGTCTGTCCGGTTTTGACGGTGGCAATCGTGATTTTTATCATCGTTACATATTCGTTTGTGCATTGGCTTATGTGGCGCATCTACAACGTCACGAACTTCCTCACCGAAATGGCGACGGGGGACGCGGATTTGACGAAGCGATGTAAGCTGTTTATCCGCGATGAAATCGGCGACCTCATCATTGAGTTCGATGCCTTCCTTGACAAACTGCAAAGCATCATAAAAGAGGTCAAGCTCACGAAAGACAACCTCGCTTCCTCTGGCGAGCAGCTCAACATAAGCTCCGAAGACACTTCCCGCTCCATCAGCGAAATCATCGACAACATCAACTCGATTAACACGCAGATTGAAGCTCAGAGCGATTCCGTCAATCAGGCATCAACGGCGGTCGACGATATTTCAGGAAGCATTACGGGCTTGAACACGCTTGTCGACACGCAGGGAAGAAGCGTCTCGCAGGCTTCGGCGGCTGTTGAGCAGATGATTGGCAATATTTCAAGCGTAAACGAGTCGGTTGACAAGATGGCGTCTTCGTTCAACGAGCTTACGAGCAACGCGAAAATCGGTATCGCAAAGCAAAACGACGTGAACGAGAAAATCAAGATGATTGAGAGCCAGAGCGAAATGCTTCTTGAGGCGAACACTACGATTTCTTCCATCGCCGAGCAGACAAACCTCCTCGCCATGAATGCGGCTATCGAGGCGGCGCACGCGGGAGAGGCGGGCAAGGGATTCGCGGTTGTTGCAGACGAAATCCGCAAATTGAGCGAAACGTCAAGCGAGCAGAGCGCGGCAATCGGCGAGCAGATTGCGATTATCAAGGAGTCTATCAATCAGGTCGTGAACGCTTCGAGCGAGTCCAGCAACGCTTTGAACGCCGTCAGCGAGCATATCGAAAAGACAAGCGAAGTTGTCGAAAGCATTAAGGGCGCAATGCAGGAGCAAAACGCAGGAAGCCGCCAAATCAACGAGGCTTTGCGAACGATGAACGACAGTCAGAGCGATGTTCACGACGCGTCAAAGGAGATGGAGAGCAAGAACGATACGATTTTGAGCGAGATGAGCTCGCTCCGTGAGTCGTCCGCCTTTATGCAGGAGAGCATGAACGAGATGAGAACGGGCGCTGAGAAAGTCGACGAGAGCGGCGGCAAGTTGCTCGGCATTTCGCAAGACGTTCACGCCGCAATCAGCAAAATCGGCTCACAAATCGACTTGTTCAAAGTATAAGAAGCGAAAACGCTCATGCGAGTCGAAAAGGGCGGTCAAGTTGAACCGCCTTTTTTGTCGCAACGAGGAAAATCATTTCTTTGACATATTTTTCCATGTCATTTCATCGCTGTAACAATTGTGTTGAAAATAACAAATGTTCGTTTTAAGACTGGACGCCAGCGGACGAACGAACAAGTGTTTAAAGTGCAAAATTCGCTCCAGCGACGCTTTGAACACTTGTTTAAAGCACGAAATTTGCTCAGCGACGCTTTAAACAAATGTTCGCGAGGCAAAAAGAGCTCAGGCGGACGATTTTACAAATATCAAAAGCACATTTTTTTCTATCCCGATTGAAAAGCAAAGCTTGTTTTCATATAATGAGCTATGTTTCGCATCTACATTGAAAGAAAGGCTGGCTTTCAGAACGAAGCCCGCCGCATTTATTCAGAAGTAAAGGATTTTTTGGGCATTGCCAGCGTAACTGGAGTGCGTTATCTCAACCGATACGACATCGAGAACACAACGGACGAAGTGTCGCGTATCGCCGCAAAGCGCATTTTCTCAGAAGCGCAAAGCGATAATGTCTACATCGGCTCGCTCGATATTGCCTCAGGCGATACTGTGATTATCTCGGAGTATCTTCCGGGACAGTACGACCAGAGAGCAGACAGCGCAGAGCAGTGCTTGACGCTTCTTCGCGAGAGCCTAAAAGGGCAAACGACTGTGGGCAGCAAAGCTCCTCGCGTCAGATGTGCAAAAATGGTTATTTTGAGCGGAAATATCGCCGCTGAAGATGTGAAACGAATCGAGAACTATCTTATCAATCCTGTCGATTCTCGTTTAACTGACAATTCTATTCCTGAAACTTTAGAGATGAAAACTGTAGAGCCTGCTGACATTCCGCTTGTCGCAGGCTTTATATCTATGGACGAAAAGGCTCTGGACGCATACCGCGAAAAGATGGGCTTGGCTATGGATTTGGCTGACGTGAAATGGATGCAGGACTATTTCAAGAGCGTCAAGCGTGAGCCGACCGAGACCGAAATCCGCGTTCTTGACACATATTGGAGCGACCACTGCCGCCACACCACGTTCAGCACGGAACTCACGGACATCAAGATTGAAGACGGAGATTTTAAGGACTTGTTCCAAAAATCTCTTGAGTCTTACAAGGCGATGAGATGTGAGCTTTACGCAGAGCGCAAAGACAAGAAAGTCACATTGATGGATATGGCAACAATCGGCGCAAAATATCTCCGAAAGCACGGAATGCTCGACGACCTTGAAGTTAGCGAAGAGAACAACGCTTGCTCTGTTTTCATCGACGTGAAATACACCGACAGCGAAAAGGCGGGCGAGACGGAACGCTGGCTTTTGCAGTTCAAGAACGAAACGCACAATCACCCGACAGAAATCGAGCCGTTCGGAGGAGCTGCGACTTGTATCGGTGGTGCAATCCGTGACCCGCTTTCAGGACGCTCTTGGGTATATCAGGCAATGCGCATTACAGGTGCGGCAGACCCGACAGTCCCGCTCTCACAGACGCTTCACGGAAAGCTTCCGCAGGCAAAACTCACGAGAGAGGCAGCACAGGGCTTTTCTAGCTACGGAAACCAAATCGGCCTGACGACTGGACAGGTTTTTGAAGTTTATCACCCAGGATATGTTGCAAAGCGCATGGAGCTCGGCGCGGTTATCGCTGCAAGCCCGTACAAGAACGTAATGCGCGAGACTCCAGAATCTGGCGACATCGTTATTCTTCTTGGTGGCGGAACGGGACGCGACGGTATTGGAGGCGCGACAGGCTCAAGCAAAGTCCACACTGAAAAATCCGTAACGACAGCGGCGGCAGAAGTGCAGAAAGGAAACGCCGTGGAAGAGAGAAAAATCCAGCGTCTTTTCCGCAGAGCAGACGTGAGCCACATTATCCGCAGAAGCAACGACTTCGGCGCGGGTGGCGTTTCTGTTGCCGTGGGCGAGCTTGCTCCGGGATTGGACATCAATCTTGACGCTGTTCCAAAGAAATACGAGGGCTTGAACGGCACAGAGCTTGCAATCAGCGAAAGCCAAGAGCGTATGGCGGTTGTCGTTCGCTCTTCTGACGTGGACTCATTTATCAAGGCTGCAAACAGCGAAAACCTCAACGCCGTTGTTGTCGCCACGGTTACGAACACAAACAAGCTTGTGATGAAGTGGAGAGGAAAGACAATCGTAGACCTCGACCGCTCTTTCCTCGACACAGCAGGCGCGCCGCACCACGCAAACGCAACATTGCCGAACCCAAGAAAACTTGATTCTCCATTGTTTAAGCCGCTTGAAAGCGTCGCAAAAACGAACGGCTCTATAGAAGACAAATGGCTAACAAATATTTCTGACCTTGCCTGCTGTTCTCAGCGCGGCTTGGGCGAGCGATTCGACGGCTCAATCGGAGCAAGCAGCGTTTTGATGCCATACGGCGGCAAATACCAATGCACAACAGAAGCGGGTATGGTTGCAAAAATCCCTGTGGAATCTCCTCGCGAAACAAGCACCGTGAGCCTTATGAGCTTTGGCTATGACCCGCGATTGAGCGAGTGGAGCGCATATCACGGCGCACAGTACGCGGTTATGGACTCTTTGGTCAAAATCTTGTGTATGGGCGGAAACCCACAAAAAGCGCGCTTGACATTCCAAGAGTTCTTTGGTCGCGCAGTTGACGAAAAGAGCTGGGGAAAGCCGACAGCTGCACTTTTGGGCGCACTCGACGCACAAAAAGCCTCTGGTTGCGCTTCAATCGGTGGCAAAGACTCTATGAGCGGCACTTTTGAGCATTTGAACGTGCCGAACACGCTCGTTTCTTTTGCTGTGGCGACAGACGACGTGAAAAACATCACTTCGGGCGCATTCAAGGCGGCAGGACACAAAGTCTATCTCGTCGATGTTCCGCGCGGCGACAATCTCGCGCCAGACTTCGAGGCGTTCAAGGGCATTGCAGATAAGATTTACGCGCTCAACAGCGAGGGCAAAATCAGCGCGATGTATCCAGTCCTTGCGGGCGGTATCGCGGAAGCGGTCAGCAAAATGGCTCTCGGAAACCGTATCGGCGTTGAACTTTCTTCTATCGATGAGAATGAGCTTTTTGCTTCTCGTTTTGCTTCGTTCATCGTGGAAACAGCCGAAACGCTCGACTTTGCTCGTCTTATCGGTCAGACAATCGCCGACAAATGCGTAAAAGTTGCAGGCACTTGCATTGCTCTCAGCGACATCGAAAAATCTTGGGAGAGCAAACTCGCTTCTGTCTTCCCGCCTGTCTCAAGCGCGGACAAAGGCGCAGAGCTTCCAGATTGGGCAAAGAAAGAACACAGCTCGCTCACAGAGGCAAGAAAGAGCGGCTTTACTTACAAGACACAAACAACAAAGCCTCGCGTCGTAATCCCAGTTTTCCCTGGCACGAACTGCGAGTTCGATATGGCGCGTGCATTCCGCTTGAGCGGCGCAGAGCCTGAAATCGTGGTCTTGCGAAACCGCACGCCAGAGGATTTGGCTTCTTCACTCGACGCTCTCAAAGCCGCATTGGACAAGACGCAGATTCTCGCTCTTGCGGGCGGATTTAGCGCAGGCGATGAGCCAGACGGAAGCGGCAAGTTCATAGCAAACGTGCTTCGCGAAAAGCGCATTGCAGACGCTGTGATGAGCCTTTTGAAAAAGCGCGACGGTCTTGTTTTGGGTATCTGCAACGGCTTCCAAGCTCTCATCAAAACGGGACTTGTTCCGTATGGCGAAATCCGCGACATCAGCGAGGACATGCCGACATTGACATTCAACACAATCGGTCGCCACATCAGCCGCGTTGCTCGCACTCGCGTGGTGAGCGCAGCGACTCCTTGGGCAGCCGACAAGAGCGTGATTGAACCAAAATCACACCTTATCCCGATAAGCCACGGCGAAGGTCGAATCATCATCAAAGAAGATTTGGCGAAAGAGCTTTTCGAGCGCGGACAGGTTTTCAGCCAGTACGTCAACGAGAACGCAGAGCCTGTGATGAGCGAGCCAGACAACCCGAACGGCTCTATGTACGCAATCGAAGGACTCATCAGCCCAGACGGCAGAGTTTTGGGCAAGATGGGACACAACGAGCGCTGCATGGGCTCTTCAGGCGAGCTTTTGAAGAACATCACGACTGACAAAGATTCAAGCATTGTGCAGAACATCTTTGCCGCTGGTGTCCGCTACTTTGCATAAAAGACAATGACGGTATTGTAAGGAACACTCGCACTATCGTGTGTTTTATAAAAAATGCGCCTGTTGGGATTTTTCTCAATTGGGCGCGTTTTTTGTGCTAAAAAATTTGTATATGCTCTGATTTGTAGAATTTTCTCGTCATATACACATTGTATACGGCTCAAAAACGCTTCAGGCAAGCAATATACAATATGTATACGGCTCGACTTTGACTGTTTTCTTTGAATATACATATTGTATACGGCTAGATTTTTCTATTGAAAGAATTTATACAGTTTGTATACGACTCGCCTGACGCGTTTTCTGCTCATATACATATTGTATACGAGTCGCTTTTTCTATTGAAAGAAGCGTATACAATTTTTTCCAGATTTAGCCTTATTTGTTCATCTCATCGACCACTGCCGAAGGCTTTATCGTCAATTCAGCCCACGACGGCACAAAGCCGCTTTTTATCGCAGTCCGCGCGCTAGGCAGGTTTGACCACGCACAGCAGTAAAAGGGGACTTTGCCACGCCTCAAAACCTCAAGGGCAAGGGTGCTGACCAAAGCCGCAGCAATTCCACGTCCGCGAAATGAGGGAAGCACGTCCTCGCCAATCTGCCACATTGCATCGCAGTCCGAAGAAGCTCCCGCCAAACCCACGAGCCGCCCGCCGTCGTATGCGCCCGCACAAAGAACGTCCAGCTCTTTTCGGCTCTCACAAAGCGCATTGCTCCATTCACTTTTGTACAAGTGCGCAAAATCGGCTTTCTCAAGCAAGCGGATTTCAAAATCGCAGGAAAGAGGCTTCAATTTGTTCAAATCGGGCAAAAAATACTCCGCCATAAAGCACACTTTTTGACCCAAAGGCGCAAGTCTTTCAGACAAAAAGTGCAAATTCGGCGTTTCAAAACAATGATACCACTCAAACTTGCCAAGATACTCCACAATGATTTTGGCATTTTCGCTCGTTGTGGCAGCAACGATATTATTCCCGTAAGAGACCAGATTGGCTTTTATGTCGCTCTTGAGATACTTTCTGGCACTCGCTCCCAAGGCAAAAGGAGTAAACACATTCTCTTTTTGCAAAAAATCCTCTGCCTTTGCGCCAATATCCTCGGCTGACTGCTTGCGCGCAATTTCGTTGATTTTCTCATTCGTAAACATAATTGCATTATCGGCGTTTCTTCAAAAAAGTATTGTCTAGTCAAGAGCGGTTGTTTTTAGTATAATTTCTTTCGTTACAAGGAGCAACGAACATGATAAAACAACTTTTGAGATATAGATTTTTGGCTCTCTGTGTGCTTGCAATGCTGCTTTCAGGCTGTTCCAAAAACGCATTTAGCGCATGGGAAACGGACTTTGACAGCGCAAAGGCTAAGGCTGCGAGCGAAAACAAAAATATCCTCGTCTTTTTCTCCACAGACGACGCGCAGGGCGTTTCTAGCGACCTAAAAAAGAATGTCTTTTGCAAAAAGAAGTTTGTTTCGACTGCCGGCGCGAACTTCGTGCTTTTGAACATCGACGTTACCGAAAGCGAATACACCGAAACGCAGAGCGACGAAACGGGAAAGGCAAAGGCGGCTTTTCAGCAAAAGCTCGACATTTTGGACGCGTACAGCGTGGAGGCAATGCCTGCGCTTTATATGCTCACGAAAGACGGCTTTGTCATCAAGGCGTTTGAATACAAGCCAGAAATCAACAACGTGAAGGGCTATCTTGAGCTGCTTGAGGGCGAAAAAGAGAACGCCACTTCTTACAATTCGCTTGTGCGCGCGGTGGAAGAGTCGCAGGGAGTTTATCGCGTGAGGGCGATAAATGCGCTTTTCGACGCGACTGACACGGCTTATAACACGCTTCTTTTGCCATATTGCCGCGAAGTCGGAAGCCTTGACCCCACGAACTCAACGGGCTTGGTCGGAAAATTCGAGTTCCAAGTTGCATATACCGAAGCAATAAGCCTTTTTCACGCGGGCAATGTGGAAGACGCCGCAAAGTGCTTTGTTGACGCTGTTTTGAAAGGGCATTTGACAGCCGAGCAGATACAAGAAGCCTACTACAACGCTTCATACATTCTTGCAATGGCGAAAAACTACGACGAGCGGGTTCTCGATTATTTCAAATTGTCCTACGAGTCTTTGCCAGAAGGCGCACTGGCGGAAAACATCAAGCGCACTATCGAGGCTTTGGAGTCAATGACCAAAGAGCAAAAAGGCTCAAACGAATAAAACTATGGCTCTTTTAATCATATCCGCAATTATTTTGGTTCTCTTATCCGCCTTGTTTTCGGCAAGCGAGAGCGCGTTTCTGGCATCGAACAAACTCCGCGTGCGTTTCTTGCGCGACAAGGGCAACAAGCGCGCTATCCGCACTTCAAGGCTGCTCGAGGACAAAGAGCGGCTTTTGAACACGCTCCTCGTTTCAAATGAACTCGTCAACATCGCGCTTTCAGTCATCATCACAATGCTCGCGTTGGAGCTTTTCGGAAGCGCGGGAGTTGCGGCAGCGACTGGCGTTGTTACGCTCTTGCTCCTCGTCTTTGGCGAAATCACGCCGAAGTGCATCACAACGCGATATCCTGAAAGTTTCGCCTTTGCCGTGAGCGGAATCATCAGCGCGCTCGTTTTTGTCATGACGCCATTCGTCGCAATCTTCACAGCGATTTCGCGCTTTTGCCTTTCGCTTTTCGGCATGAAAAAGGAGAGCAAAAGCGTTTCGTTCACGGAAGAAGAGATAAAGACCTTTTTGGACGTTGGAAGCGAAGAGGGCGTTTTGGATTCGGGCGAGAAAAAGCTGATGAACCGCGTCTTCAAGTTCAACGACCTCGCCGCCGTGGACATCATGATACCAAGGCGCGACATCGTGGGCGTTTCGATTGCGGCGACCTATGACGACATCGTGACCCTTTCGCGCAAAACCCGCTTCTCGCGCTTCCCCGTCTATCGCAGGGACTTGGACGACATCGTGGGCGTTTTGTACATCAAAGACCTTTTGCCCTACGCCGCCGACCGCTCATCTTTCGTGTTGGGCAACGTCTTGCGCCCTCCGCTTTTTATCCTCGGCACAAAGAAAATGACTTCGATTCAGCAAATGCTCATCGAAAACCGCCAGACCTTCGCCGTCGTCATCGACGAGTATTCAGGCACAGACGGCATTCTGACAAGCGAAGACATTTCGCGCGAGATATTCGGCGACTTTGCCGACCCCGACAAAGAGGATTTCACGAGCGAAGCAAACTTCATCGGAGAGGAAATCGACGGCTCAACCAGACTTTCAGACCTTGAGGACGCGCTAGGCATAAAGCTTATTTCCCCGATTAACGAAACAATCGCGGGCTTCATCTGCGAGCGTCTCGGACGAATCCCCGAAAAAGGCGAGTTCATCACGGAAGGCTCTTTCCGCTTCACCGTGAACGAAATGGACAGCCACCGCATCGCAAAAGTGCTTTGCGAAAAGATATAAAAAAACGACCGACCGCATAGGGTTGATTATAAAAGCGCACCACCGCGGGAGCATAACCCCGCATAAGCGCGGAGGTACAATCCCGCACCACCGCGGAGGCATAGGGGAAAGAGCATAAAAAAAGGAAGCCGCTTGGACTTCCTTTTTGCTTTTTATGAAACCATATCGATTTGCTTCAAGATGCGCGTAAGGCTTGCTTTGTCAACAAGGTCAACAGGACGACCTTCCGCATATCGCATTGCTTCTTCGGTGTATGTGCCAGCAATAAAGCAAACGCCTTTATCAACCTTGCTGTCGCGCACTTTCGAGTGGAAGTCGCGGATGAAAAGCTCTCCGACTGAGCCTGACGTGCGATAGAAGCGGAAAAGTTCCGTGTCTTCCCATTTTGTGTTCTCGACGATAGCCGTGATTTCAGTGTACTCAGGATTTACAGCGATGTCCTGAATCTTGACGATTGCTTTTTTGTAGAACACTGCAACAATCTTTCGGCAAAGCGCAACGTAATCGCTTGAGCCTGCTGAAAGGTAAATGTTGAGGTTCGAGTTCTGGCTCAACTCCTGATAGCGACCCAAAAGCACTACGATGTCTTTATATGTCGGGTTCACGAGCTGGATTTGCTTGAGCTGCGTTATTCCCTTCGCAATCTGATTGAGAGCAAAACAGCACTGGGCGAGGCGATAGCGCAGTTCAAGCTGTGTGTCCACAGGAATATTCTCATGCTTCAAGCCGATTTCAAAATCCATCATCGCCTTGTCGTTCTGGTTGTTCTTTGCGTGATACATTCCGACAGCGAGACAAGAGCGCGCGCCATAAACTGGGTCCGGGCGCAAATGCAAGAATATCTTCATCGCCTTGTCAGCCATTCCCGCTTCTTGCATTGCGTCTGCCATATTGAAAAGCGACTCTTTGTCCTCAGGATTTGCGTCGACTGCGCGCTTGAGATACGGCAAACTGTCGCGATAATGCTTTGCGCGGTAATATGACGAGCCAAGCATTGAATATGCGCCTGATTCTTCAGGGTTCAGGATAAGAACCTTCTTCAAGAGCGGGATAACCTTTTCATATTCGCCTTTCTTGAAGAGCGCCTCTCCAAGATAAAGATTAACATCGATGTTGTCCGATGAAATCTTGTGCGCCGCCTGCAAGCCTTTGAACGATTCATCAACCTTGCCGATTTTCAAGGCACATATACCCTGTCTCAGCGCTGCCATGAACGGGTCGATTTCGCGATGAGCCGCAGCAATCGTAAACATCGTTTCATAAAGAGGATACGCCTTCTCCCAGTTCTGCTCCGTAAAATACAATTCACCAAGAGGAATAAGTCCCGCAGGATTATGCGGGTCAGAGGTGAGCTTTCTGGTTGCTTCGCGAATAATCACGTTTCGTCCCTTTTGCTTTTGTCCGCCTTTATGACCTCCGCTCTTTTTTCCAGAAAGCAGAAGTATAAGCGACAAAACAGCAAAAATGACAACCGCAGATATAATAAGTGGCAACAAATTATCCATTTTATAGAATCTCCGTTTTATTGCTTAACAGTATTGATATTCTTTAATTATATAATCACTGCCTGTTTTTTTCCACCATATCCCGAATTCTCTCAAGGGCGATTTTGATTTTATCGATTGCCGTCGCATAACAGCAGCGGATATGACCTTCGCCGCCCTTGCCGAACACGCTTCCGGGAACGACCGCAACCGAATAATCTTTGAAGAGTTTTGTCGCAAACTCTTCGCTCGTCATACCCGTCGAGGTAATATCCGGGAACATATAGAACGCGCCAGTCGGGTTCGGAACAGGCAAGCCCATATCAACGAACGCCTTGTACATATAGTTTCGTCTCTGCTGATAGCTGATTCTCATTCGCTCCACTTCGTTCCAGCCGTTCTGCAAGCCTTCGACCGCAGCATACTGGCTCATAATCGGAGCGCAGATTGTGTTGTATTGATGGAGCTTTACGATTTGGCTCATCAAGTCGCTCGGAGCGCAGATGTAGCCGATACGCCAGCCTGTCATGGCAAAGGACTTTGAAAAACCGTTCAAGATAATCGCGTAATCTTTCATTCCTTCAAAGCTGCCGATTGAAACGTGCTTGTTGTCGTCATAGACAAGCTCGCAGTAAATCTCGTCGGAAATGCACCAAATCTGATGCTTTATCAAGACTTTGGCAATCTTCTCAAGCTCGTCGCGCGGAATCATCGTTCCCGTCGGGTTGTTCGGCGAGCAAAGCATAAGCGCCTTTGTTTTTGGCGTGATTAGGCTTTCGATTTGCAAGGCTGTCGGATAAAAGCCGTTCACGCTCGTGTCCAACTCCACGACTTTTGCGCCTGTGAGAGCGGCAAGCGGTGTGTAGTTCACATAGCAAGGCTGGCAGACGATGATTTCATCTCCAGGGTTCAAAATCGCGCGCAAAACAGCGTCAACGCCCTCACTCGCGCCAACAGTAACGAGGATTTCGTTTGTCGGGTTGTAGTGCATATTGTAGCGTTCCATGTAATTCGCGATTTCCTCGCGAAGCGACAGCAATCCCCAGTTTGAAGTGTAGCTCGTGTGTCCTTTTTCAAGGTGATAAAACGCCTCTTCTCTCATCTGCCACGGAGTCGGAAAGTCAGGCTCTCCAACTGAAAGCGAAATCACATCGTCGTGTCCGATGAGCATTTCAAAAAATTTGCGGATTCCAGACGGCGGAGTGTCCAAAAGAGCTGAACTGAATCGGTCTTGTCGTGTGTTCATTATGCTGTCACTCCTTCGCGGCTATCGGTCTTCTCTTCCACATAAAGCACGTCGTTCTCTTTGTATGTCTTCAAGAAAAAATGCGTCTTTGTTGAGCGCACTCCCTGCAAAGTCGAGAGCTTTCGCGCCACGAAAAACGCCACGTCCTGCAAAGTGTCGCCCTCGATGATGACCTTGAGGTCATAGCCGCCGCTCATAAGATACACGCTTTTCACCTGCGGAAAGCGGTAAATGCGGTCTGCAAGTGCGTCAAAACCGTGCTCGCGCTCTGGAGTCACCTGTATTTCGATTTCGGCTCTCACCTTGTTTTTGGCGCAGCCGTCTTTTTCGGGATTGATAATTGCGGCATATTTCAAAATCGTGCCGTTGTCTTCAAGAGAGCGGATAATCGCCTTGACCTGCTCTTCGCTCTTTCTTGTCATTGCAGCAATGTCTTCAACGCTAAGGCGGGCATTGTCGCGCAAAAGATTCAAAATCTCTTCGCTGCCCTCAAGCTCATTTTTCATCATTTTGTTGCTCCTTTATATTCTTAGTCAAAAATCGTGTCAAAACCACACACGCCGCCGCTCCCAAGATTGCGCCAAGCGTGTCGGCAAGCCAATCATCAGCCCCTGCACAGCGACCGGGCGTGAAAGACTGGTGAACTTCATCGATTGCGCCATAAACCGACGTGAACAAAACGCAAAGCGAAGCGTTTCTGAAAGCCTTATTTTTCCAGCTTTCGAGCGAAAACCACAAAGACCAAGTGCAGCTTAATGCCCCGAAGCAAATAAAATGCACCGCCTTGTCTGAGTTTTCAAAATCGGGCATCGGCACTCTTTCCTGCGACGACAAATACCAGCTGACGCACATCGTAAAAAGTGCAGGAAGCCTAAACAATATTGCCAAAAACTTTGAAACGCGCTTCATATCTTTGCAGTATAACGAAAATACTTTTTCTATAAAAGTCTAAACGGGATTTTTATCCACAAATTCTATCGGCGAGTGATTGGCTTTTGACGACTGATTGCACAAAAACACTTCTACGCATAGTATTTTCGAGTCGTAAACATTTGTTTAAAGCCTCGCTGATGAGAATTTTGCCTTTCTAACATTTGTTAGAAGCGTCGCTGGCATGAATTTTATCCTTTAAACATTTGTTTAAAGCGTCGCTGGCTCGTAGTCTTAAAACGAACATTTGTTATTTTCAACACAATTGTTACAGCGATAAAACGACACTAAAATTTATGTCAGCAAAATGATTTTTTCACGTTGCGACAAAAAAGTGCTGCCCAATAACAGCACAGATGCTGAAAACTTAGTTCAGCATGACAATACTTTCAGGCAGCACCTTAATAAATCAAGAAAAATGATTATGACAAAAAGCCTGCGGTGACAGGGGACGGAGATTCGCCCTCGCTCAAGATAATCATCTCGCTCACCGTGATGCCGGGCTTCGTGTGCTCAAGGTCGAGAGCGTAAACGCCTTTTTCGAGCTTGAGCTGCACAGCGCTCGCCTGAATCGTCTTTCCGTCGGTGCTGCGGCACTCGAACGAGCCACAATTCTGAGCGTTGATAAGCACGTTCGTGATTGACTGCGAGAGCGTCTCGCCGCCGTCTTTGCAGATAAAGCCCGAAACGTTGTAATCTCCGGACTTCTCAACATTGAAGTACATCGTTTTTCCGTCCACCGCGATTTTCTCGCCGACAGCGTGAAGGACAGCGCCCTCAGGCACTTTGTCGAGTTTGCTCTCCAGAACGATTTCGTTCTTGAGCGGGCGAAGCGGGTTCTTTGCGGCAAGCGTGTCCGTGACAAAAAGAACGATGTCCTTCACCGCCTGCTGCAAATATCCTTTTTTGAGCTCGCCTGAAGCGAGCGTTTTCTCAAGGTCATCGCCAAAGCCGCCTTTTTCGGCGCTGTCGTTCGGAACGACCATGTAAATATCGTTTCGCGCCTTGACCATAAACGACAATTTTCGAACAGAAGGCACTCCTCCTTTTTCGTTGTCGTTCATTCCAGCCCACCAGTCTGTCATCACCATTCCCGAAAATCCCCACTCAGAGCGCAAGATTCCCGTGCAAAGCTCAAAGTTTGACGCAGTCCAGTGCGAGTTCACGCCGTTGTAACTCGTCATAATCGACTTTGCGCCACCTTCTTTCACGGCGATTTCAAACGGCTTGAGATAAATCTCGCGGATTGCACGCGCGGAGGCGACGGAGTTCTCATCACGGCGATGTGTTTCCTGATTGTTGAGCGCAAAGTGCTTTATCGTGCCTTGCGCGCCATTTTTGTGAAGTCCGCGAACGATTGCAGCCGCCATCTTTCCAGAAAGGAGCGGGTCTTCGCTGAAATACTCGAAGTTTCGTCCGTTGAGCGGATTTCGGTGGATATTGCAGCCAGGTCCAAGAAGCACATCGATTTTGCTCTCTGCCATTTCCGCGCCCAGCCCCTCATAAACGTCCTCGACGAGCGCAATGTCCCACGAGCAGGCGAGCAAAGTGCCAATCGGAACAAGAGACGCCTCAAGACCGTTGTCGCGTCTCAATCCTGAAGGCCCGTCGGAACAGCCGACCGCAGGGATTCCGAAATGGTCGTGCAGACGCTCTGAAAGTCCGCCGAGAGCGCTCGCAATTCCTGTCGCGACTTTGCGGCTCATCATTCCTTCTCCGCGAACAAGAGAGCAAAGCTCTTCGTCTGTGAACTGCGAGATGAAAGCGTCGATTTTGCTCTTGTCGCGGCAAACATCAGCGAACTTTATGCCCTTGTCGCCCGTGAAATCAAGCGAAGTCGGCCCAAGCGCCCTCATCTTCTCGGCGACAGAGATTTTTGAGAGCGGGACGGCCTCTTTTGAAAGCGCATAGACACCGCCCTTCTTCTCGCCGACAGCAAAACGCTCGAAAGGCGTGAAAGGCGCAAGATTTTCCGAGAGTTTTTCGATGACACGCGTCTTTTCCTCGCGATACGTTTTCCCGCCGTCAAGGAAAATCTCTTTTGCGTCAAAAACATTTTTGCCCGCAAAGAAATGATATTCGCCCTCTTCAAGAACATAAGAGTGAGCAAAGCCCGTCTTTCCGCTGTCGTCGAACGAAGAAAGCTCGTAATCGCCGAACTTCATCTCGATTGTCTCGCTCGCTCCCGCCTCAATCTCACCTGTCTTTCCGAAAGCGCAAAGAACACGGCTCGCCTTTCCAAGCGCCCCCTGAGGACACTCTGCGTAAACTTGAACGACCTCGCGACCGCGCTTCTTTCCTGTGTTTTTCACGACAGCCTTCACACAAAAAACGCCGTCTTTCTTGCAAAGCGTCGCGCTCGTCTCAAAAGTCGTGTACGAAAGACCAAAGCCGAACGGAAAAAGCACGCTTTCTTTGTCGAATGTCGAAAAATAGCGGTAGCCGACGAAAATGTCCTCAGCATAGATTTCGTCCGTCGCGCTTCCGAAGTTCCGAGTTGAAGGATAATCTTCGAGCGTTTTGGCGATTGTGTCCGTGAGGCGTCCTGACGGGTTCACAGCGCCACAAAGCACTCTTGCCGCACCAAGCCCGCCAGTCATTCCGCCTTGCCATGTGAAAATTATGGCGGTGATGTGATTGCGGAACGCCGCGTCAGAAATCCATGACAAATCGATGACGTTCGGCACGTTCAGGACAACAACAACCTTTTCAAAATGCGCCGTGAGGCTCAAAAGGCACGCTCGCTCCTCATCAGTAAGATAATAGCTTCCCTTCTCAGCGTGGTTGTCCTGATCCTCGCCCGCCGTTCGCCCGATGACATAAAGCGCTTTCTTTGACTTTTGCGCAGCCTTTTCAACAAGCTCGTCGCTCAAGGGCATTTCCTTTTGAAACCACGGCTCACTCGCCCAGCCGCCGTTTCCGTTGTCGAACGGGTTTTCGCCAATCCAGTCGCGATATATTTTCACAAGGTCAGAGTCGATTGAAGGCACGTCCTCACCCGCATCTTTCATCTTTTTGAAGCCGTCAATCAAGTTGATTGAGAAAGGAACGTGAACAGAGCCGCCAGAGCCAGTTCCGCTCTTGTAATAATCAATCTGGCAGCGACCAAAGACAGCGACATTCTCGCCCTTTTGAAGCGGAAGCGTGTCGCCCTCGTTCTTCAAAAGAACAGCGCCCTCTGAGGCAGCCTTCGTAATCTTCTCGTAAAAATCCGTCATATAAACTCCTTTGTTGTTTTTTTGCTATTCTACTGTTGTATTTTATCAAAAACTATCAAGATTCTATTTTGTTTGTCGTTTTTTTTCGACCAACACTGCAACAACAATTTTTTTATGAATGTCGTTGAAGCACTTCAAAACACAAAAACATTTTGAAACGACTCGTTGAAGCGCTGCAAAACGCGAAAACATTTTGAGATGACTCGTTGAAGCACTTCAAAACGCGAAAACATTTTGAAACGGCTCGTTGAAGCGCTTCAAAACACGAAAACATTTTGAAACGGCTCGTTGAAGCACTTCAAAACGCGAAAACATTTTGAAACGGCTCGTTGAAGCACTTCAAAACACGAAAACACTTTGAAACGACTCGTTGAAGCACTTCAATGACACGAAAACATTTTGAAACGGCTCGTTGAAGCACTTCAATGACACAAAACATTTTGAGATGACTCGTTGAAGCACTTGAAGAGAAGAATTTTGGGAAAATTGACGAGAAAGGCGATTTTCCGTAATATTATCGCTATGGAATTCACTCAAGAAAACATCGACGCGTTACAGGTTAACGAGGTCGAGATTATGAAGAAGATTGCGGAGGAACTTAATATCCGCATTAATCAGGTCAGCGCCGTCATTTCTCTTGTCGGAGAAGGCTGCACAATCCCGTTCATCGCCCGCTACCGAAAGGAAAAGCACGGCTCTCTTGATGAAGTGCAGGTGCGCGACACAGACCATCTTTTCAAGACGTACAAGAATCTTGAAGAGCGCCGCCTTGAAATTGTGCGCGGCATTTTTGCTCAGGGCAAATTAAGCGAAAGTCTTTATGAGTCGGTGATGAGCGCAAAGACGCTCACGGAACTTGAAGACCTTTGGGCTCCGTTCAAGAAAAAGAAGAAGACTCGCGGAATGATGGCTATTGAAAAGGGCCTTGAGCCTTTGGCAAATATGATGGCAGATTTGAGCGACAGCGAGCTTGAGGCAAAGGCTGCCGAGTTTGTGAAGGTCAATGAAAAGCCGGAATTGTCCGTCGAGAGCGCAAAAGACGCTCTTCAGGGCGCGATGGATATTATCGCAGAGCGCATTTCGCAGGACACAAAGAACCGCGAGGCTGTTCACGAGGAATATCTTTCAGAGGGCAAAATCGTAACAAAAGGAATTGTCCCGGACGGCGAGGACGCAGAAAGCGCGGAGAAAAAATCAACTTACAAGATGTATTGGGATTTTTCCGAAAGTCTTTCAAAAATAAAGCCGCACAACATTCTTGCAATCAACCGCGGAGAGCGTGAGGGTGCGCTCGATGTTGAAATCAGCGTTGATGTTGACGGCGCTGTCTCAACTGTCTCAAAGCGCAATTCGGCAAAGAACAAATATTTTTCTGAGGCAATTGAGGACGGTGTCGTGCGTCTTTTGTCGCCAGCGGTTCTTCGCGAAATCAAAAGCGATGAATCAGACGAGGCCGACACTCACGGAATTGGCATTTTCAGCGAGAACCTCAAGAACCTTCTGATGACAAAACCGATTAAGGGAAGCCGCGTTCTTGGCGTTGACCCCGGAATCAGAACGGGAACGAAATGCGCCGCTCTTGATGAAACAGGAAAATATCTCGGCTACTTCCTCATCAAGCAAGTTTCAGACCCGACAGGCTCATACAACGCAGTCAAAGAGGCGATTGAAAAATACGCGATTCAGGTTGTCGCTGTCGGAAACGGAACGGGAAGTCAGGAAGTTCAGGCTATCGTTTCAAAAGTCATCAGCGAAAACTTCCCTGACGTGCGCTACACTGTCGTTGACGAGTCGGGCGCTTCTGTTTATTCAGCATCGGATATTGCCCGCGAGGAGTTCCCTGACCTTGACCTCACAATCCGTGGCGCGATTTCGATGGGAAGGCGATTGCAAGACCCGCTCGCCGAACTGGTGAAAATCGACCCGAAGGCGATTGGCGTCGGTCTTTATCAGCACGACGTAAACCAGAAGCGTCTTTCTGAAACGCTCGATGAAGTTGTCGAAAGCGTCGTCAACCAAGTCGGAGTGAACTTGAACACTGCAAGCGCAAGCCTTTTGAAATACGTTTCGGGCATCTCTTCAAGCCTTGCAAAGAAAATCGTTGCATACCGCGATGCAAACGGCAAGATTAAGAGCCGCGAAGAACTCAAAAAAGTTTCTGGTCTTGGCCCAAAGACATTTGAGCAGTGCGCAGGCTTCTTGAAAATCCCAGAAAGCGAAGAAACACTCGACAACACTTGGGTTCACCCAGAAAACTACGCTGTCGCGCGCGAGATTCTGCCATTCGTGAAAAAGGGCGAGACTCTTTCCGCCGCTCTCAAAAAAGAGCTTTGCGAAAAATACGGCGTCGGAGAAACGACAATTTCTGACATTGCCGAAGAGCTTCAAAAGCCGAACCGCGACCCGCGCGACGGAATGCCAGCGCCGATTATGCAAAAAGGCGTCTTGTCGTTCGAAGACCTCAAAGTCGGAATGAAAGTCACGGGAAAGATAAAGAACGTCGTCGATTTTGGCGCTTTTGTCGACATCGGTCTTCATGAAACGGCTCTTATTCACGTCAGCGAGCTTTCTGACAACTATGTCACAAACCCGATGGACGTGATTAAAGTCGGAGACGTCAAAGAGTTCACGATTATCGACCTCGACAGCGACAGAAAGCGCATCTCGCTCTCGCTCAAGACAGGCGCAAAGCCAAAAGGCGAGAACGGCGCAAAAGCGGGCGCAAAGAAAGTCGTTGTTGTCAAAAAGGGCGCAAAGCCTGCCGCTGGCGACAAGGCTCGAAGCAGCGACAGAGGCAGCCGTCCGAGAGGAAACGACGACGGAACGATGTACAATCCGTTCGCCGTATTGCTCAAGCGATAGTTTTTGCTTTTTCAATAAAATTAGGGAGCGCTTTGCTCCCTTTTTTGTTTTTACAAATCAGAAATTGTCTGAACGTGGTCGCTTTTCTTGCAAATCCACAAGTCCTTTATGCCAAGTTTTTTTACAATCGCCCTCTTTTCAAGGTCAAAAAGCATCGCTTTTGCATCTTTTGCGCTCTCAAAATAATCAGAGTAAAGCACACGATAAAAAAGAACATCGTCTCCCTTTTTCACCTCCGCGATAAAAACGGGAATATCCGAAAGCGAAAGCAAATGAAGCCTTTCCTTAGCATAATCATAGTTCCTGAACGAGCCCATACAAATCACAAAATCAGTGCAAAACGCTCTGGACGAGAGAGAAAGCACAAGAGCAAAAATGATTTTTTTCAGCATATAGCCTCCTTTCATCGCTAATTTTAGCGCACAAAAAGCCGTTTTGTCGATATTGCTTTTCTTTTGAAGAAAATATTGCCATTTCACTCGAAATGCGAAATGCTTTTGACATATTTTGTCATGCTGAACTCGTTTCAGCATCTTCTTTTGGCATAAAAGAAAGTGATTATAAAATAAAAGAATGTGATTTTGACGTAAAAGCAAATGCTTTTTGTTCAAAAGAAAGTGATTTTTGTTCAAAAGCAAATGATTATAAAGCAAAAGCAAATGATTATGAAATAAAAGAATGTGATTTTGATGTAATTTGTCATGCTGAAACTTTTTCTTCATCTGCTTCCTATGCGGTTGCTGAGCGAAGAGGAAGAGGAAGAAGAAAAAATAAGCGTGTCTGTACATAAGAGCGCTATTCGTGTATACTTGGGCTTTAATATGGCAAACACAGAGAAAGCGTGCATTGTCCTCGCTAATGGACAAGTCTTTGAAGGAAAAAGTTTCGGCGCTTCGGGAGTCGTTCTCGGCGAAGCGGTGTTCACTACGGGTATGAACGGCTATATCGAAACGCTCACAGACCCTAGTTATTTCGGGCAGATTGTTACGCAGACATTCCCGCTCATCGGCAATTACGGCGTTATTGACGCTGATTTTGAAAGCTCGAAAATCCACGTTCGCGGCTATATTGTCCGCTCTGACTGCAAAGACCCGTCGAACTTCAGATGTGGCAGAAAGATTGACGAGTGGCTCAAAGCCGAGAATATCATCGGTCTTTGCGATATTGACACAAGAGCGCTCACAAAGGTTCTTCGCGAAGCGGGTGTTATGAACGCAATGATTATTTCTGGAAACAATGCAGAGGCTAAGGCGGCTTTTTCAGCTCTTGAGAATGAGAGCGAAAAAGCCGTTTTGCTTTCAAAAATAAAAGAATGGAAAATTGAGAAGGCTGTCGAAAGTGTTACTTGCGATGCAAAGAAAATCGAAAAAGACGCCGCGACGGTTTTCGCTGAGAGCGCCTCTTATCGCGCAGTTCCGGTGAGAGCCGACGGCACTAAGGTGAATGACAGCGCTGAGGCTATGAAGGACGGCAAAGGAAAGAAGGTCGTTCTTTGGGACTTCGGCGCAAAGGCAAATATCCGCCGAGAGCTTTTGAAGCGCGGTCTTGAGGTCATAACCGTTCCATGCTCAACGACTGCCGACGAGATTATGGCGCTCGGTGCTGACGGCGTTATGCTTTCAAACGGGCCTGGAGACCCAAGCGACAATGTCGGCATTATCGCCGAAATCAAGAAACTGCTTGAAAAAGACATTCCGATTTTTGGAATCTGTCTTGGTCATCAGCTCCTCGCTCTTGCAAAAGGCGCAAAAACTTCAAAGCTAAAATACGGTCATCGCGGTGCAAATCAGCCTGTGAAGCATTTGTCCTCAGGACGTGTTTATATCTCAAGCCAGAACCACGGATATGCTGTTGAGAACGACACGCTTCCAAAAGGCGCTCTTTTGAGTTTCGTGAACACAAACGACGGCACATGCGAGGGCGTTGTCTACACTGACACACCGTCTTTCAGCGTGCAGTTCCACCCAGAAGCCTCAAGCGGCCCGCTCGACACAAGTTTCTTGTTCGACGAGTTTGTGCGCTTGATAAACAACCATGACTATTTCAAGTCATTCAAGACTCCTTATCAAAGAGTGGACGCAATAAAGAGCTTTTCCGATTCAATAAAATCGACAAAAGATTCACAGATTGCCTAAAAAAAACAAGCCGCCAAAGAAATCTTTGAGCGGCTGTTTTTGTAATGAAAAAGCGAAAAATAAAACCGCCTCGGAAAATCGAAGCGGTTATCTTGGAGATGATCGGACTTGAACCGACTACCTCTACAATGCCATTGTAGCGCTCTAGCCAGGTGAGCTACATCCCCGTTTTGTATTGCGATACTAGCACGGGAATTTTTTTTTGTCAAGCGTGGCGCACAATGGACGAATGCGGTTAAACATCGAGTCGTTTTTTGTCTCAAATCGTTTTTTGATGGAATATGAATCAAGATTTTTCCCGATTACAACAAGGGCATTTTTTGAATCTTGTTCCGCTCCTTCAATAGAATATTTGTCCCCAGCAAAATCAAAGCGCAAAAGCTCACCCGCGCATTTCACAAACCCTTTTGCACGAACGATTTTCCCAAAGCGGCATCGAATCAAGTTTTCTGCAAAAGCGACAAGTTTCCCAACACAAGGGATTTCGGCATTCTCTATGCTCAGGCTCTCAAACTCGCTCTCATTTTCTTCGCTCTCAGAGGCAATCTCAACGCTTCCGTCAAGATTTTTTGTGAAAAGGCTTTGCCAAAACTCCTCGCTCTCATAAGCATAGTGGCGTTGAATGATACGAGCAAAAGGATTGAGGTCTTTTATTTTTGAAACACTTTCCTCAATCTCCGTTGACTCCAAATGCAAATCGCATTTTGAAAGCACAATCGTTCCTGCAAACTTGATGTGGTCTTTGTAAAGCTCGCCATAATTTTTTATGCAGTTCGCAAACGCAGATGGGTCAACAATCGTAACGGGCGAAAGGAGCGAAATCTCTCCGTATTCGATTTTCTGAATGTTTGCGATGACTTTTGAAAGATAGCCCACGCCAGTCGGCTCAACGATGAGAAAATCAGGGTTAAGCGTGTTTGAAATCGTGAGGATGTCCATCGCAAAATCCGATTTTCCCGTGCAACAGATACACTTTTCGGTCTGCTCCCACACACTCAAATCGGTCTGCGTTTTGAGGATTTCCTCGTCGATATTGACCACCGCATAATCGTTTTCAAGGACAGCGATTTTCTTGTCGATTTTCTTTGAAAGCGTTTTGATAAACGTGGTTTTTCCCGCACCCAGAAAGCCCGAAACAACAAGTATTTTCATAAAAGCCTTTTATTCATCTCTTCATCATTTTTCAAGGTGGAAGCTAAAAAGCGCACACTTTTTGCCGAGCTTTACAACACGGTATTTTGCAGAAACACCGTCATATTCGCAAGCAAATTCCTTGCCGTTTTTGAAAATCTTGTAGTAGCCGTCAGCTTTTTCCACCAAGGAACACATTTTTGTGCTTGCCTTTTCTGGAAGCAGCCATTTTTCACAGAATTCTTTGATGTCTGAGCTTTTCTCTTCCACGCAAATCAGCTCAATTTTATCTTTCTCTGAAAGTCCGATGACACCTTCATAAGCCTCTTCTTCATCTTCGTTCCAAACGCCTTCTTCATACAAAAGCACGTTTCTCAAAGGCGAGATATCATCGTTTTCCATTTCAAACGGCATTACAAACGTTTTGTAAACAGTTCCGTTAAAAGGAAGTCCCTCGTATCCGTTTGCTTCCTGCCAAACGTCCAGAATGTCGTCATAGCCCTCATAATTCTCTTTGTAGCTGCCGCAATCGATTTTGCAAGGGTGCACCGCTTTCAATGCCGCAAAAAAGCCGTGCATTGCTTTGGACTCTCCGCTTGTGAGCTGCGCATAGACGGACTTCTCAGAATTTTCTGCTTTATCCCAATAGTAGACCGTCCATTTAACGATACCTGTTTCGTAGACTGCATTTATGTTTTTAAAATCGATTTTTTTGCATCTGAAAAAAGAGTAAATAAAAAGCGTTTTCTTGTTGTACGCGCAATATGAAAGAATGAGTTTCAGCCCAAAGCAGATAACAGGAACTTCAAATATTGCAAGAACAAGAAAACAAGCAAACTCGACACCAAAAGATGAATTAGTAAAATCAATATTCAAGAGAATACACAAATCACAAAATACAAACAAACTGATAATAAACATTCCAACAATTATTTTTACTTTTGAGAAAATCCATTTCTTTTCGTTTGTCATTTTTGTACCACCATAAAGTTGATTTTTTATTTTATAAAACAGTTTTTGAAAAGTCAAACCGCATAAAAAAGCTGCTCAGAAACCAAAATCAGTCTCTGAACAGCCTTTATATTTTAGTCAGAAATCTTTACGACAGGCTTAATCAAGTCAGCAGGTTTGTCCTTCATGAGCATGAGGGAATCTTCGACCTTCTCGAAGCCTTCGAAGCGGTGTGTGATGAGGTGCTTCACGTTAAGTTTGCCGCACTCAACAAGGCTCGCGAGTTTCTGCAATCGCAAGCGTCCGCCTGGCATAAGTCCGCCCACAATCTGCTTGTGTCCCATGCCGCAACCCCATTCAACACGCGGGATTGTCACATAATCGCCTGAGCCAAGATAGTTCACGTTGCCTATTTTTCCGCCCGGCTTGAGCGCCTTAATCATCGCATCGAACGACTCAACGCCGCCGCCTGCAACGATTACTTTGTCGACGCCCGCTCCTTTGGTGAGCTCAAGAACCTGCTTGTCGATTGGACCTTCTTTGTAGCTGATGAAGTCAGTCGCGCCATATTTTTTTGCGGCTTCACGACACGCTGGGCGAGTTCCGACGCAGATGATTCGGGAAGCACCGCGCAAGTTTGCTCCAGCCACAGACATAAGACCAACAGGACCGATTCCGTTCACAAGCACCGTATCGCCGAACTGGACGTCAGCCAGCTCAACACCGTGGAAGCCAGTCGGAACCATGTCAGAAAGCATACACGCTTCTTCGGGAGTGATTGAATCAGGAAGGAATGCAAGATTTGCATCTGCTTCGTTCACGTGGAAATACTCTCCAAAAACGCCGTCCTTGAAGTTCGAGAACTTCCAGCCCGCAAGCATTCCGTTCGAGTGCATTGCGTATCCGCCTTGCGCTTCAAGAGATGACCAGTCAGGCGTAATTGCAGCAACCATTACTCTGTCGCCAACTTTGAAGTCTTTGACAAGCGAGCCGACTTCAACGACAACACCGCAGCCCTCGTGTCCGAGAATCATATTGTGGCGTTCGCCCAAAGCCCCTTCCCAGACAGTGTGAATGTCTGACGTACATGGAGAAAGTGCCAATGGCTTGACGATTGCATCAAGAGGGCCACAAACAGGGCGGTCTTTTTCAATCCAGCCAGCCTTTCCAATGCCAAGCATTGCAAATCCTTTCATAGATACACTCCTTTGTGTTTGGTTTTCTAAACGATAAGGCCATTTTTTGCCCTTGTCAAATTTTTTGTTTGTTTTCGCTCAAAGTTGCGCTATACTTTAGATATGATTGAACTAACAGTAAACTCAAAAGTCCCTGCGGCGATTTCAAATGCTTTCAAGAAGATTTCCGAAATGGTCAAGACGGGAGCGATAGAAAAAAATACACTTGTGCATATTGTTCTCGGTGCAGGAGTCTACAACGAGCTTTTGAACTACAATCTTTCAAATCCGCTGATTATCGAGGCGGCTTCGGGAGTTTCCCGCGAAAATTGTGTTGTTCGGGCGGAAAACTGCGAGTCGTTCCACCGCGACACAGAAAATCGCGCTGTTTTCGTCATCGGTCCTTCTGCGACGTTCGTGACGCTCAGAGGGTTTTCAATCCACAACACGCATATAAAAACGCTCGAAAACGAAAAGAGCGGCGACCAGGCAGAAGCGCTCTGTTTTCACAACCAGCGCGGCAGACTGGACGCTGAGAATATGGCGTTCAAAAGCCATCAGGACACAATTCACGTCAAAGGATTTTCACACTTCAAATCCTGCCTAATCGAGGGCGACGTCGATTTTATTTGGGGATACTGCGACACGAGTTTTTTTGAGGATTGTATCATCAACACAATCCAGGACAATCGCGGAGACATGCAAGCGTCCGTTTTGCAAAGCCGCGCCGTCGCAAAAAGACCAGGGTTTATCTTCAAGGACTGCGAGTTTCTGGCGGAAAAAAGAGCAACTGCAAAGATTTACATCGCGAGAGCCAACGGAAAAGGAAGCGAGCAAAGCGCAGACCGCTGGGATTCTGTGGCGCTCATCAACTGCACGGTGGGCGAGAATTACACAAGCGAGTTTTTTTCGGACGAGGGCGGAACGAGGGCTATTTTCCCAAAGGGAAGCGCTCTTTTTGGTTTCCGCGAGTACGGAACGAAGACGCGAAAAAGCGACGGAAGCGTCTTGAAGGCGGACACGACGGAGCGAAACGCTCTTTCGTATGTGATGAGCGAAGAAGAATACGAGGCGAATTACAAAAGCAACGATTTCATTCTTCGCGATTTCCCGAAGCGCTGATTTGTACAAACGCAGAAAATGCCGAGAAACAAAAATATGAAGAAAACAATCATCTTTTTTGTTGGAACATTTTTTGCGTTTTTTATCTGTACGGTTTTGGGCATTTCTGCACTTTTGGGCAGAGGGCTGCTTTTTGCGCTGAAATCGCACATTATTGCGGGTCTGTTTATTTATCCGATTTGCACTAGTTTTTTTAACATTTTCATTCTTATTCCTGTCATTGTGTGCATTATTGCTGCAAAATTCAAAAAAGTTGTGCTACGAAATGTGTTTTACATCTTGTTTTTATTTATCTTCTTTATGTTTGGCTCATTGGGATTTTTCTTCCTTGGCACACCTCGAATATTTCAGAAATAGATTTTGATTTTCAGGTTAGCGCGAAAAAAGATTTGAGTTTTGGAGAATCGGACACAATCCATGTTTTGCATTTTTGGTCGCTCGAAAAAGACTTTTCTGATTTTGAAAAGCTGGTTCTGGCAAAAGGGCAGATTGTGGTGAAAGCTCTCAAGCAATTTTATGAAAAAAACGGCTTTTATCCCGAAACTTTGCAAGATTTAATCCCCGATTTTTTGAGCAAAATCCCAAACATTGAATTTTATTACGGATATCAAATTTTCAATATTAGTTTTAAGTATCAGCAAACCGAGTCTGGCAAAAACTTTGAGCTTGGCTTTGAACGCAATTTCGAGCCTTTTCACTGGAAAGAAGAGCAAAACTGCTGGGTCATGCAATAATTTTTCTGCAACAAACATCATTCTTCGCGATTTCCCGAAGCGCTGAAGCGAAAAAAATTTGTACAAACGCCAAAAACGCGCTGGCGAGGTCGTATACAAACTGTACACGAGGTGAAAACACTCAAAGTCGGCTCGTATACAATATGTATACGACGAGAAAATGCGCTGGCGAACTCATATACATATTGTATACGGCTCGAAAACGTTTAAAGTCGGCTCATGTACAATATGTATACGAGGTGAAAATGCTCTGGCGAGCTCATATACAAACTGTATACGGCTTACTTTTTCTATTGAAAGAAGCGTATACAGTTTTTTTTGCTCCTTTATTTTTTAACCACACGCTTTTTCAAAAAGACAAGCATGCAAAGAAGGAGCGCGACACCGAAAACCCACGAGATTACGGCGCTCGCCACAATGCCAAGACTTTGCGAGAAGCCTGCAACGATGTAGGTCAAGAACGACACGAACGCCACCGAAATCGCATAAGGGAGCTGCGTTGCGACGTGGTTGATGTGGTCGCACTGAGCGCCCGCGCTTGCCATAATGGTGGTGTCTGAAATCGGGGAGATGTGGTCGCCGCAAACAGCGCCCGCCATACACGCCGAAATCGAGATGATGCGCAAAGAGCCTTCAGGGAATGCCGCGATACAAATCGGGATAAGAATTCCGAACGTTCCCCAAGATGTGCCTGTCGCGAACGCCAAGAAAAGCGCAATCACGAAAATCAAAGACGGAAGGAAGTTCTGGAAGCCCATCGCGCTTCCTCCGACGATACTTGCGACGTATTTTGCCGCACCGAGGCTGTCCGTCATCGCCTTTAGCGTCCACGCAAGTGTGAGGATTAAAATCGCGGGAACCATCGCCTTGAAGCCGTCAGGAATGCAGAGCATGGCGGACTTGAACGAAATGACTCCTCTGAGAATGTAGAAAATGAGGGTGAGGACAAGGGAGGCGAACGAGCCCAAGACGAGTCCGATTGAAGCGTCGCTTGCGGCAAAGGCGTTCACGAAATTGCGGAAGTTTTCGCTGTCGGCCGTGAAAAAGCCGCCCGTGTAGACCATCGAAAAAACGCAAAAGACTATCAGAAGCGCAATCGGCAGCACGAGGTCAATCACTTTGCCGTTTTTCTTGACGACTTCTGTGTCGTCGCTGTTTGACTCCGCGCCGTTGCTCTCGAACGGGTTTTCCCACTTTGCCATTTCGCCGTATTCAAAGCGCATGAAAACCATCGCGAAAACCATCAGAAGCGTGAAAAACGCGTAAAAGTTGAACGGGATTGCTTTGCAGAAAAGGGCGATTCCGTTTTCGCCCTCGCTGACAAAGCCGCTCACCGCTGCCGCCCACGAGCTAATCGGCGCGATAATGCACACAGGAGCGGCAGTTGCGTCGATGAGGTAGGCGAGTTTTGATTTTGAAACTCCGTATCTGTCGGTGACGCTTTTCATCACAGAGCCGACGGTGAGGCAGTTGAAATAATCGTCGATGAAAATAAGAATGCCAAGGCAGACTGTCGCGATTTGCGCTCCGACTTTGCTTTTGATGTGCTTTTTTGCCCATTCGCCGAAAGCCGCAGAGCCGCCAGCCTTGTTCATCAGCGCAACCATCGTTCCCAAAATGACGAGGAAGACGAGAATGCCGACGTTCCAGCTGTCAGAAAGCTGAGCAATCATTCCGTCTTTGAAAACGTGATTGAAAAACCCCGAAAAACCGCTTGAGGCGTCAATCGCATAAAAAGCGCCGCCAATAGCGATTCCAATGAAAAGGGAAGAGTACACTTCCTTTGTGAATAGCGCCAACGCAATCGCAACGACGGCCGGCACTAAAGACCAAAAAGAGTTTGCCATTTTGTTCCTTCTTTGATTTTCTAGTTTTTGAGCGCAGAGAAATCCGCTTCGAGAGGTTTTGTGACTCCCGCGTCTTGAAGTTTTTTCATGATTTTTATGACGTAGTTGAGCTCGTCAAGATTTGTTGCCGCGCAGTAAGTTTTTATCTGCACAAGCGCTTTGAGCGCCTTTTCGTTTGAAACTTCGATTGTTTCCATAAAATTACCTCGCTTGTCGATTATAGCGAAGGCGCTCTTTTATAAAAAGTATGCTAACAATTTTTCATTTTTTCGCCAAAAAAAATCTCAGCACGGGATATAAGTTGCTTTTGAGCCGTTCAGTTCCGAAATCCACTTCATTGCGTCGTCGTATTCGCTTCGGCTCGTCAAAACCCAAAGTATGCGCTCAAAATAGTGGTGCTGCTCTGGCTTTGGCGCACAACCGTCTGTGAAGATAATGAGTCCGTCATAAGACGGGTGCGCCTCGTAATAATCAAGCGGAATCTGAAAGTTTGTGCCGCCGCGACCTGTGATTTTCACGCGGCTTTTTGCTTTTTTCAGCGACAGAGGCTCTTCGCTTGAGAGCGCGGCGTCGAACTGAATGACGTCAAGAGAGGAAATGCCGTACTTGAAGAAGCGGTTTATTATCGAGAAGAACTGCGAGAGCGCCGTGTCTGAGACAGAGCCGCTGACGTCAACGGCAATCAAAAGTTTTGTCGTGAAAGCGTATTGGCTTCCCATATAGTCAAACTCGTATCGTCTGTTCGGGCGCGTTCTTGAAAGACGGCGGCTTGAAGAGAGAACGCTTGCGCGAAACTGATTGAGCATTTTTCGGTAATCCATCTGGATTTTCATATTGGCTTCGATGACTTGAACCAAATCACCCGGAAGCGTTCCCCAGCCGTTGCTTAACTGCGCGCGCTCGATTTCCGTGTTGATTGCCTCGCACGCTTCATCGTCTTCCTGCCACAAATCCGCGCTTTGATACGCCTCAACCATTTTCTGCATATCCTGCTCAGAAATGCCTTCAAGCGAAATGCTGACATTGCCGTCAGAATCGACTTCGATGCTTGCGCTCGCGCCTACGATATTGTTTTCGGCGTCGTTGAGCAATTTTGCATAGTATTCTTCAAAGCAAAGATTTTCTGCCAGGCCGTAATCCGCAGGAGCATCAAGAGGCGCAATTGTTTTGTAATTGTCGCTTATTGTAATGTCGCTTGCAATCGAAAGCGCAATCTTGTTCGGGCAGACAGGCAAGCGCTGATACGGGTGCTTCAAGAGAATCCTGATGATTTCGATTTTGAGCCGCTCTTCAACCATGATGTCTGAAAGTGAGTCGATAACGTCAGGATTGTATTCGATTCTCATTTTTCCGACGCGGAAGGGCACTTTTATGCTCCTGAACGCGTTGAGTCGATGAGTGCAGAACACGCCGAACAAAAGCGGCTCGCTCAAGAACCATTTTTCCGCAACGTGCTGAATCCGTTTTAAAGCGCTTTCCTTTTCTTCTGCCATTTTTTCCTCGTTAAAGCGAATCGATGAAGCGTTTGATATTCTTTTCAAGCGCCGGTGTGTTTATCATAATGAACACGACCGCCTGCGCATACATTCCGCTTGAGAAAAGATTTGTAAAATGCGCAATCGCTTCTTGCTTTTGCTCCGTGGCAAGCCAACCAAAATATTTTGACAAGTTGGCGGCAATATGCGATGTTTTTGAATTATCGTAGCTTTTGCTTTCAAGATAGCGGAAAAGACTTTCGTTGATAATCGCAAGCTCCGGAGTTTCGTACTTCAAAAGTTTGTCGTGCAATTTTGCAAAATCGCCCTCAAGGATTTCAGGCGCGCTGAGCATCTTGTTGTTTGAGACAGCGTTGATGAACTTTGTTGCGGCAGCCATTCCGACGATACCAGCGGCAACTTTTTTGAAAATGTCATCGCTTGAAATATCGTGGCTGTCTTTTATGATGCTCGAAAGTCTTGCCCAAGCGCGACGGTCAGGAGATTTTTCAAGCCCCATATCTTCGTGCCTGAGATCTGCACCATCGAGCATATTCGGGTTTTCAGAGATAAACGAAATGATACGCTTGTCGATTCCGTTTGCTTCTGCCCACAAAAGCCATTCAGGAACGCTCGGATAAAACTCGAACACATTGAAGCGAGAAACAAGAGCAGGGTCAAGGTCGGTGAGCTGATATTCCTCGCCTGAGTTCACAGCGCTTATGATACGGCTTCCCTCAGGGAGTTTTCGCCCCGCAAGAGTTCGGTTGAGAGCCAAGTCCATAATTGTCTGGAGGACTTCAGGACGCGCTCTGTTCAATTCGTCCAAAAAAAGCACGATAGGCTGTCCGTCCATAGGAAACCAATACGGCGGCATAAAGTCGGTTTTGCCAGTTTTATCGTTCTTGTTCAAAAGACCGATAAGGTCGCCAGGGTCGCTCATTTGCCCCAAGAACAAAAGAACAACTTTCATTCCTTTTTTTGTGTAAAAATCTTCAAGGATTTGTGATTTTCCGATACCGTGCTTTCCAACAAGCATTATATTCTGTTCAGGAGGAGTCATTTCAAGCAATCGCTTGAGCTCCATTGTATTAATTTTTATAGACATATCAAAAGTATATTAGTATTCTCGAAAAACAACAATATTATTAGTGCTGTTATGAAAAACCTCTTGTCATTTTAATGACATTTTAAGACTCAGGCGATTTTTGCCTCGTGTCACTATGACACGCCGCGCTTTTGAAAAAGTGAGCCTTTGTCACCATGACACGAGCCGACGCAGAGCAAAAACGACGCGCGTCACCATGACACTGCTCGCTTTTGGCGAAAAACAACGCTTGTCATGGTGACACGACGCGATTTTCGCCAAAGACAGTGAATGTCAAAATGACACGCGCTGCTTTTTAAAAAAGACAGCAAATGTCATTTTTTGTCATGCAGAACTTGTTTTCTTCCTCTGCCTTGATAAAAAAACAAGCTCGCAAATGACAGTTTTTTGGCAGCATATCTTTTCACCTCATTTTGTGAGCGCCTTAAACTATGACGCCTTTTGTTGACGGGATTGAGCCGCGGCGACGCTCGTCGATTTCAACAGCAGAGCGCATTGCTCTTGCTGCCGCTTTGAAAAGCCCTTCCATTTTGTGATGGTCGCTTCTGCCGCGAAGGGTGTCGAGGTGCAAGTTGCATCGCGCGCCTTGAACAAAGCCGTTCCAAAAGTCGTCGAAACAGTCGGTCTGAAACGTGCCGCTCTTGCCGTCTTGCACGCTCACGAGCGGAATTCCCGATAATTCTGCATTGCACACGAGGAAAGGTCTTCCGCCAAAGTCAACGGCTGCGCGCAAAAGGCTTTCGTCCATCGGATAGAGGAAAGAGCCGCTTCTGAAAATCCCCGCGCAGTCGCCTAGGGCTTTTGCAAAGCATTGCCCCAAGACGATTCCTGTGTCTTCGATTGTGTGGTGCTGGTCAACTTCAAGGTCGCCTTTTATTGAGCCTGACAAATCGAAAAGACCGTGCTTGCAAAACGAGGTCAGAAGGTGATTGAAAAAGCCAATCGGGTTTTCAACATTGCACTTTCCCTCTCCGTCGAGGTTCAGCGTGAGCTCAATCTGCGTCTCGCCTGTGATTCGCTTTATTGTCGCTTCTCGCATTTTTTCCCTCTAGCACATCACTTTGCGAAGCTCATACTCAACGATGTCCGTCGCTCCGAGCGAGTGCAACTTCGGCAAAAGTGTCGGAACATCGCCTTTGTTGACTGCGATTTTCACAGCATAGCCGTCGCTGTTGTAAAGCGGAGAAACTGTCGGGCTTTTCATTGACGGAAGGGCAGAGATGAGGGTGTCGAACTTGTCTTTTGCAACGTTCATTTCAAGCATGACCTTGCTACGAGCGTTCAAGACTGTTTCAAAGAGCATTTTGAGCTCCATAATCTTCTGCTTCTTTGCCTCGTCTTTAAGAGCTGCCTTTGACGCATACATTCTTGTTGAGGAAGTCATCAATGTATCGACGATTTTGAGGTGATTTGCGTGGAGAGAAGAGCCTGTCGATGTGTTGTCGATGAGGATTTGCGCCAAAGAGGTGTCTGTGTCCTGCACAAAGCCCTCGCTTGTTCCCCATGTTCTAAAAATTGTGCCGTCAATCTTTTTCTCTTCAACCCATTTCTTTGAAAGCGTCTGATACTCGGTTGCAATCGTAACTTTGCCCTTCAAGAGCTTTTCATAATCCACAGTGTCAGGGATTGCTGCGACAATGCGAACGCCGTCGAAGCCCAAATCCATAATCTCTTCGACTTCGTTCTCAACGCCGTTCTCATAAACCCAGTCTTTGCCTGAAAAGCCGACGTCTGCCTTTCCCTGCGCTAAAAGATAGCTGGTAATCTGAGGCTTTACGACTTGAAAAGCGAGGTCTTTTTGGTTTGTAATCGGAAAATATGTGCGGTCAGGAAGGTAAATCGAAATACCGCAATCTTTCAATAATTCATATACGCTCTCGTAAATGCGTCCTTTTGCCAGCAATACACGTAATTTATCCATGAAAAATCTCCTCAAATATAGTTAAGAACTTTAGCCATAGCATAGCGTAAAATGGCTTTTTTACTCAAGGCACTATTATAAAAAGAAGCAGCAAAATAGGGGATAGTTGTTTTTTATTCTCGCTCGCTATATAATGAATTACATATTTATAGATTTTGTCATTCTTACATTCACTAACAATCCATTCACAGAGGTTTTTATGGAACAAACGCTTCCTAAGATGTTTAAAAAAGTTGCAGAGCAGTATCCTGACATTGCTGCCCAGTATTATCATGGTTCTGACGGCAATTTTGTAGGCGTAACATACAAAGAAGCGTTTCAAAACTCACTTGATTTTGGCGCAGGTCTTCTTTCTATGGGCATAAAGAGGGGGGACAGAATCGGCTTGATTAGCGATAACCGCCGCGAATGGCTTCAGGCAGATATGGGGCTTTTGTCTATCGGCGCAATCGACGTGCCGCGCGGAAGCGACGCTATGCCGACTGATTTGAGCTATATTCTTTCTTTTTCCGAATGCGAAACGGTTATCGTGGAAAACCCTGCGCAGATGAGAAAGATTATCGCGCTAAAAAATGATTTGCCACTTGTAAAATGCCTCATCAGCTTTGACCCGATTAACTCAACAGATATAAAGCAGTGTGAAGATGCAGGAATGAAGTTGATTTTCTTTGCCGACGTCATCGAAGAGGGAAAGAGATTCCGCTTTATAAACTCTGGCGTTGTGGAAGCAGAGCTTGAAAAAGGCGAGTGGGACGACCTTGCGGGCATTATCTTCACTTCTGGCACGACTGGCACTCCAAAGGGCGTAATGCTAAGCCACGGAAACTTTTTGACACAGCTCGACGAGCTTCCTGAGCGCATTTTCTTGAACCCAGGGGAGAGAGCTTTGGTCGTTCTTCCTGTTTGGCACGTCTTTGAGCGTCTTTGCGAGTACGTCATCTTGATTCAAGCGGCGGCTCTGTGCTATTCAAAGCCAGTCGGCTCTGTGCTTTTGTCAGATTTCCAGAAAATCAATCCGCAGCTCATTCCTGCCGTGCCGCGCGTCTTTGAGGCGGTTTATGACGGCATTTATCGCAAAATGCGAAAAACGGGCGGGCTAACTTACGCGATTTTCAGTTTCTTCGTCAACGTGTCGAAACTGCATTGCAAGATTGACCGAAAGCTCTTCCATAAAACAGCGCGCTTTACTCACGATTATCTCTTTTTGTGGTGGCCGACGCTCGTTATTCCGTGGCTTTTCTTCTATCCGCTTCGTCTTTTGGGTGGCGTTGTCGTCTTCAAGAAAATCCGCGCAATGCTTGGAAACAACTTCCGCGCTGGTATCTCTGGCGGCGGAGCGTATCCGCAGGCAATCGACGAGTTTTTCTGGGCTGTCGGCGTGAACATCGTTGAAGGCTACGGTTTGACCGAAACTTCTCCTGTCGTGAGCGTGCGCCCGATAAAAGCTCCTGTTTTCGGCACTGTCGGCTCTGCTATCCGCGGCGTGAATGTGCGTATTGTTGGCGAAAACGGCGATGTGCTTCCTCCTGGACACAAGGGCGTTTTGCAGGTGCAGGGCGAAACCGTTATGAAGGGCTACTACAAGCGTCCTGAGCTCACTCAAAAGGTGATGACTCCTGACGGCTGGCTCGACACAGGCGACATCGCAATGCTGACAGTGAATAACGAGATAAAATTGCTCGGTCGACAAAAAGACACAATCGTTTTGCGCGGTGGCGAGAACATCGAGCCTCTTCCAATCGAGCAGAAATTGCAGGAATCCCGCTATATCAATACGGCGGTTGTCGTCGGCTCTTCTGGCGGAGAGGATATGCGATATTTGGCGGCTTTGATTTTGCCGAGCGAAGACGACGTGAAGAGTTATGCCAAGGAAAACAATATTATCTTCCAGAGCTACGACGAGCTTTTGAAGAACCCCGCTATTCTCAAGATGTTTGAAAGCGAAATCGCTTCTCTCGTAGGACCAAAGAACGGCTTCAAGCTCTTTGAGCGCGTGTCAAAGTTCACATTCTTGAAAAAGCCTTTTGAAGTGGGAAAAGAGCTGAGCGCAAAGCAGGAGATTATGCGATACAAAATCAGCGAAATCTACAAAAAAGAAATCGCTTCGATGTACGTCGATAAGGCATAGCCTTAACTATCAAAGCATAGGAGGCATAGCCTCTTTTGTAAAATCTGAAAAAAAGGGCAGTAGCACAGAGAAAATCTTGCTAATGCCCTTCTTTTTTGTCTAATAAACTTATAATTTGAACACAGAAAGTTGTGTGTCTATCTCGTCGATATTCGTTGCAACCTTGCTGCTGATTTCGTTGAGCGATTTTTCAGCCGCACTGATTTTTCCAACGCTCATCGTTACTTCGTTCATTGTTTTGTTGATGATTTCGGTAACACTTTGCAAAGATGAAACCTCATCTCCAATCATAGAAGAACTTCCCGCCATTTCTTTTGATGCGTTTTGAACAGCCTTTGTGCTTTCGGTGAGCGACTGAAGACTGCTATCAATCTGCTCGGAACTTTGCTGTTGCATTTCCATCGCGCCTGCAATATGCACGACAAGCTCGTTTGTTTCTCGAATTTTCTCTGCCGCCATACTGAAAGCCTCGCTAGAGTCATTCGATGACTGCACAACTTCCGCAATGGATTCGCGAATAGAGTTTAGCTGAGAAGCAATAAGAGCCGATTGCTCTCCAGAAGTTTCCGCCAGCTTTCCGATTTCGTCTGCAACAACCGCAAATCCCTTTCCCGCGTCCCCTGCGTGAGCCGCTTCGATTGCCGCGTTCATAGCCAAAAGGTTCGTTTGTTCCGCAATAGAGGCAATCGCTTGGTTTGCTTCTTGCAAGGCGTTTGACTTGTATTCCACTTCAGAAAGTTTTTCGTTCACAGCCCTTTGCTTTGCAAAACCTGAATCAGCGTTCTTTTCAAGCGCAGAGAACTCGCTTGCCATTTTGCCGACGCTCTTGTTTACGCCCGCAATATTGCCGACCATTGCTTCAATCGCAGTTGCTGCCCTCGACACAGAAGCCGTCTGCACTTCGATGAGGCTTTCCAAAGACTGCGTGCTTGAAGAAATCTGCTTTATCGCGTTTGCTGTGTCTTCCACACTCATGCACTGAGTCGCCAGTTGCTCGCTTACCGTGCGGATACTTTCGGTCATATGGTTTACGGCGTCAGTCGTTGAAAGAACATCGTCAAAAAGCTCGCTTCCAGAAGATTTGAGATTGTCTTTTACGCTCAAAATACCCTCTGTAACGCCTCTGAACTGCTCGGTCATCGTGTTGAAAGAAGTCGCCAAATCGCCGATTTCGTCCTTAGACTTTCGCTTGATGTTGCCCTTCAAGCTGCCCTCTGCCATCTCTTGAAATGCGCCGCGAATCTCTACAATCGGGCGCACAACGCGGTGAATCAGCATAAAGATGAATATGCACACAAAAGCAATAGTGATGAGAGCCGAAGCGATGATAACCGTGGAAAGATAGCTTTGCTTAAAACTTTTGACCTCGTTCATCGGGCTTACAATGCTCAAAATCGCCACATTTGTGCCAGATGAGTTTTTGACAGGAAGAGAAGTCGTAACGTGACCGCCCGTCTTGTTGTAAACAAAGCGAATTGCAGACTTTCCGCGAATCATTATGTCTTTTAGCTCTTCAATTCTTTCTGCATTGTATTTTTCAAGCGAACTCACTTTACCGAGCGGATACTTTTTTGACGCGTCTAGCTGATGATTGATTGTGTCGAAGATGTAGACATTTGATTTGTATGCGCTGTCTGGAACAGTAACGTAGATGTAAGCCAATTCTGCGTTATCAGTCAAATCCTGAAGCATTCGGTCGCTTTCCCGCCAAGCGTCGTCTTCCGTCGGATTTGCGGCATAGCTTTGTATTTTGTTGCCGTCGATATAAGAAACAGCCGTGCGCGCATAGCTTTCAGTAACTTTTCGGTATTGCTTTTCGTAAAGCGTTTTGAATGCGTGATAGCCGATAATTGCGTTTGCAAGACTCAAGATAATACAAAATAATGCCAAATAAAACGGCAGCTTTATCGATAGACTGCCGACCTTTATTTTTTTATGTGCCATATAAAAAAAAGCTCCTTGTCTTTTATTCTAACAAGGACATAGCCTTATTTCACAGCCAAATGCTGATTTTACAAAACAAGCTATGCTTGTAAAAAAAGAGGCATAGCCTTTTCTTTGAAAAAACTATACCTCTTCTGACAAAACAGCCTTTGGCTGCTATGACGGCTGACCGAGCTCGACTGACTTTTCAAAAGCCGCCGTTGCCGCGTTGATGACAGAAGCCCTAAAGCCGCCCTCTTCCAAAGCGATTACGCCCTCAATCGTCGTTCCCGCAGGAGAGCAAACCGCGTCTTTAAGCTCGCTCACGCTTCGACCGTCCTGCAAGAAAAGCTCTGATGCTCCCTTCAAAGTCTGCGCCGCATAAACATATGCGCTTTTTCTCGGAATGCCAAAGCGAACAGCCGCGTCTGCCAAAGCCTCAATGAACAAGAACGCATAGGCAGGACCTGAACCAGAAACCGCCGTAACGCCGTCCATAAGATTTTCCTTCACCTCGTCAACGCGACCCGCCTTGCTCAAAAGTGTCTTTACCGCCTCGATGTCGTCTTTTTCCGTGTTCGCCGTCGCCGTAAGCGCAATCATTCCCTCGCCCACAGTCGCAGGAATGTTCGGCATAATGCGGATAATCTTTCGCTCGCCTGCCATCTCGGCAATACTCGCCGTCTTCACGCCCGCCGCCATGCTCACATAAACCGCGTTCTCTTTCAAAGCGTCCTTGATTTCGCTCAAAACGCTTGCAACATAGGCAGGTTTCACCGCAAGAAAGACGAAATCCGCATCTTTTACCGCTTCTTTGTTGTTGTAAGCCGCCTTCACGCCCGTCGCCGTCGCAAAATCCACAGCCTCGTTGTAGCTTGCCGCCGTAACCGTGATATTAGACGCACTCACGACTTTCGCCATCGCCTTGACGAGCGCTCCGCCCATCACTCCGCAGCCGATACACGCAATCTTTGCGCTTGAAATGTCCATAATTCCTCCTTACAAATCAGGCTGAGCCTGTTTCCAGTTTTCAGTTTTAAGACCTTGTATTTTAGAAAAGTGTTTAGTGTTGTTTGTTACGAGTGTCAGATTGTAGTAAATCGCTGTCGCCGCAATCTGCAAATCCATATCTGCAACAACCAGCCCACTTTTTTCCTGTTGCGCTTTCAGTTTGCCGAACACGCTCATAATCTCGTCGCTAATATCGAACGAAACAAAATTCCTTTTCACGACATCAACATCTTTGTAATTCTTCTCTTTTTGCTGCGACTTTTCAGCGCCATAGGTGAGTTCGCCGATTGTTATAGCCGAAACAAAAATAGAGTCAAGCCTGTGCTTCCTAAAATTATCATTCACAGTTTTATCGCCTTTTAGCGAAAAAAGTATGATGTCGGTGTCAATCAAATAGCCCATTTTTTGTTTCAAACCGCTCAGAGTTATTTCGTGAACCAACAATATCGCTGACGATTTCGTCCGCACTTCGCTCATCTGCCCAAGTGCCGCTGTAAGACAGAAAATCGTCTACAGGATTTCGAGGCATAACTTTAGTTTTAGCCGCTTTCTCTTGCAAAATCGTTACGACCGCCTGACTTAACGAGCGGTTTTGCTCTTTAGCAAAATACCGCAACCAATTATACAATGACTTATCAATGTCTTTGACTTGCAGATTCGGCATATTACCCCCTTTTTATTTTTTCGCCCTTAGTGCCACAGCCATATTCGCTTCCTGCACCTCAGTGTCCACCTCTTTTGCGAACGCCTCAAAAGCAGCTTCCCCGTTTTTGAGCATAAAGTTCAAATAATCCACGATGTTCTCGTTGAAGTAGACCGTAAGCTCCTTTTTTGCTTCCGTCGTGTTCTGCTTGCCCTTGCTTGCCGATTTTCCCTCGCTGAACTTCACGTCCGCCGCCTCAAAAGCCTTCTGCTTCGCCTCCAAGTCCTCGACGCACTCCTTCAAGCCAAAAAGACTCAAGTCAAGAGAAGCCAAATCGTGCAAAAGAGAGTTGATTTTTCCGCTCTCCATCGAATAATTCAAAGCCGTCAAGCCCTTGCCGTGTGCGTCCAAAACCGCCTTTATCGGCTTGATTTTCTCGTTTGACTCGGCAATCGGAACAAGAGAGTGCATCTGCGCCGTCAAAAACAAAGCCTGAACAGCCTTGTCGCGCTCCCTGTCCAATTCTTCGAGTTCCGACGTGTCGCGCTTTGTGTCGGAAAGAACAATGATGTTCTCAGCCTTTTGAGATGCCGTGCTGATGTATTTTTCAAAGCGGGCGTCGTTCAGAGCCTCTTTGTGCTTGCCGAACATCTCGTTCACAGTCTTGACTCTCGTCGCCAGCTCAAGCGCGCGAATATTCGGATTAAATTTGCAAACATTAGCCATAAAACCCTCCGTTTAGACAAAATATTGCTTTATGCGGCTTTATTCTATCATTTTTTTTGGAAAAGACAATCACTTTACTGAATTTAATTATCAGCCTAATTTAAGAGAAGAGCATTAAATTTAAATCGCGCTTTCCTTTGCGCCAAAGCGGGCAATTAAATTTAAAGCGTGTCAATCCTATTTTAAGAGAAGGCGATTAAATTTAAATCGCGGCTTCCTTTGGACAAAAGGAGGCAATTAAATTTAAAGCGCAAGGATTTTTTATAAAACCATACTTGAAATTAGTATTACTTAGGGCGAATGTCGAGTTTATGTTCTGAGAGTTGAGAACAGTGCTGTTGCTTTTTCGTTATGAAAAAAGATTCTGAGACGAGTCCGCCAATGACAGGCTCTGCAAAAACCCGAAATTCAGAGTACTTAAGCGTTAAACAGACGAGAATATATCCCTCTTGATATTGAAAATCAATATTTGTTTATGAGTCCGTGATTTCTCACATACCTAGTACACAGGTTGAAGAATACGAATCCAACTATGCACATTGCCAAATTGCTGAGCAAAAGAATAATCCAATCTAATGGCATAGCAGAATTATTCAAACTTATTCTTTGAGCCATATCAATCTGATAAAAATACGGAAATACTTTCAATGTGCTTCCTAGCAATTGTGGCATTTTATCAAACGGAATTATCACGCCAGACACTCCAAGCAAGGCATAAGATACAATTGCTTCAAAAGAGGCTGTTTTTGTGAAAATCAAAGTTAATGCGCTCAAAAAAATCCCTACGCCCAAAAATCCTATTATTGATATTGCATAGACGACAAGAATTTGCGCTTTCAGTGAAAACTGTACTTTAAGTATCAGCAAAACAAGTATGTACAAAAGAATAAACTTAAATAACGACACACAAAAGTGCATTAAAGAACGCACAATCAAAATTGTCTGTGTCTGAAACGGCTTTATGAATATCTGCTCAATAGTGCCGACTTGTTTTTCATACGAAATAGATTCTGACGCTTCTGAAATGATGTATGACGCAATCATCCAAAAAGAATAGCCAAGACAAAATAAATCTGTCGAAATGTTTTTTTGACCAAATCCAATGAAAAATGTCAAAAACAAAAAGAATTTTATAAACACATCGACTATATGGTCCGGATAGTAAGTTTTTATCTCTATAAGAGTTTTTGAAAACTCTGCTTTTACAACTGACAGCATTTTTTATTCACCTTTATTATAAAATTTGAGCATTATATCTTCGAGCGATGCAGAATCTTTTGAGAAAGACAGAACTTCAAATCCTCTGTTTGCAATGTCCTGCACAATTGAAAAAATATCGTCCTGCTTTTTATCTTCTATGGAAATCTCGAAAACATTGTTTTCTTTTGTTATTTTGAATTTTTCAGTCAAGTAACTATCAGGTTGTCCCAAAATCTTTATTCTATACGCTTTTGCGCTGTATTTTTGTTTGAAGTCAATGCAAGAGCCTTCAAAAGCAATTTTGTGATTATCAATAAGGATAATTCTCTCCACCAAATTGTCGATAACATCAGTCTGATGTGAAGTAATCACAACAGCAACTTTTTTTTCTTTTGCAAGCCGCTTCAAAACAGCCATAAGCTCATTTTTTGCAACAATATCAAGTCCCAGCGTCGGCTCGTCCAACAAAATCAGCTTCGGACTGCCCAAAAGAGAAACTGTCAGCGACAGCTTTTGCTGCATACCGCGCGACATATCGGCTGCTTGCGTGTCTTTTTCGCCCGCAAGCCCAAAAAGTCCAAGGTACTCAAGCCCTTGCTTTTTTATGTCTGCGTCTTTTAGCCCTTTCATTCTGCCAAAATACAGAATGTTTTCCATCGCTGTCATAAACCAGTAAAGATTTCTGTTTCCCTCAAGAACAGCTGCAATGTCGCTATAAAAGACCTTTTGCTTGATTTTTTCGATTTTCTTTCCATCAAAAAGAATTTCTCCAGAATCAATATTGAGAAGTCTCAAAATGCTTTTTATTGTTGTGGTTTTTCCGCTGCCGTTAGAGCCCAAAATACCAACGATTTCTCCAGCATTCACACAAAAAGAGATGTTTTGCAAAACTTGTTTTTCTGATTTTGAATAACGTTTGCAAACATTTCTCAATTGCAAAATATGTTCATTTTCATTCATTTGCATAGGGAGTGCCGTAAAATGCGCGCTCTCCGATGACGCAAGCGGGATTTTTGATAACGACTTCTTTTAGATTTGAGCAGCCAGAAAAACAAAAGTCGCCGATGTATTCCACGCTTTCGGGGATTATGATGCACTCAAGCGATGTGCATGAGTTGAATGCGCCTTTTCTGAGCGTTTCAATTCCGTTTCTGATTTCGACTTCTTTGAGGCTGGAACAACCTGAAAAGCATTGCTCCGGGATTGCGTCCACGTTTGCGTTGATTGTGGCTTTCTTGAGGCTCACGCATTGCGCAAACGCCCTCTTTTCGATTTGCGTGACGGTTTCGGGGATTTCGATTTTTTCAAGCGCGGACATTGAGAAGGCTTCACGACCGATTTCAGACACGCGCTCGTGGAAAATCACGTTTTTCAGCGTGCTTTGGCGGAACGCGGCAAAGTCGATTTTGTAGATGAAATCGGGGATAATCACAACTTCATCGCTTCCAGTGTACTCGGTCAAAAGCGAATCTGTATGCCGAAACTTCATTTCAAGGAAACGCTTTTTGCGCTTCTCATCTTCGGCTTTTTTCTGCTCCTCGCTCAAGGGCTTTTGCGTGATTTGCGCTGTCTTTAGTGGCTCTTCTTTTTTCTTAAAGCCCAACTGCTTCAAAATCTTTTTCATTACTTCACTCATTGCGCTGTTCTCTCCAGAAAAAAGATTTGCGGCAGATTTTCTGCTCGTGCTTGTTGCGTTTGAAAGAGTTTTTCCTGTGGTCAAATCCGAAATCGTGACAGACAAGAAATACTCACTGTTTGCTTTTCGTATCACCGAAAAAAGAGCAAACTTTGCGCTTACCAATTTGCCCATCTCGATGGCAGTGTTTTCATCGAATATTGCTTTTTCGCTCTTTTTTTGCAAAGCCAAAATCTGATTTTCGATTTCTGCACTAGAAGTCGGCACAAAGTCGGTGTTTTCAAGAATCTCTTCGCTAAGCACATCACGAACTTGGGAGCAAAGCCAACGGCTTTCGCTTTCTTCAAGATTCTGAGATTGTGGCAAAGGAATTTCTATCAACTTTTCTTCGCAATACGCATTTATGCTTGTGATAAAAAACAAAAGACAAAAAACTTTTTTGAACGCATTATAAACGAACAACGGGTCAAAACCCGTTGTCAGTGTAGATAGTCGAGGATATTTCACTTTTCTTTATTTTATGTCTTGCAAAAGGCACTCTTCATCGGCTAAGAACAAAGTTCCAGGGATTTTGCCTGCGGATAAATTATCGAGTTCGCCTGCATTTTCACCATTCGTCAAAATCATCGGAATGCCAAAACTCGTAACTTTTTCCGCGGCTTGCAGCTTTGTTTCAATTCCACCAGTGCCAAAAGCATTGGTTTCGCCGATTTTGATTTGAGAGCGAAGTTCTTTTATGTCGCGAACCGTTGCAACAAGTTTCGCTTCTGGGTGGCTTTTTGGATTATCAGTGAAAACGCCGTCAATGTCGCTGTAAAGAATGAGCAAATCTGCGCTCCACAAAATCGCTGTTAAAGCTGACAAGTTGTCGTTGTCGCCAATTCGGATTTCGTCGAAAGAAACAGAATCATTCTCGTTGATAATCGGAACAACGCCTTCATCGACAAGCGTGAAAAGCGTGTTTCTCATATGAAGTGTTCTGCGCTCGTCTTCAAAGTCTTCTTTCGTGAGCAAAAGCTGCCCGATGTGAATGGAGTTTGCACCGAATGCGGCTCTCCATTTGTCCATCAACTCGACTTGTCCGATTGCGCAAAGAGCCTGTCGATAATGCACATCGCGGCGTCGAGCCCAACCCGAAATCGTGGAAACGCCAGAAACCTGCGCACCAGAGGACACAAGCACAATCTGCTTTCCCTGCTTTATGAGAGAAGCACACTGAGAAGCGAAAGAGTCCATAAAATCAGTGTTTATTCTGCCATCTTCTTTTGCAAGCGTGTTGCTTCCAATTTTGATAACGATTTTGCGCGCATTTTTGAATGCTGTTGCTATTTTTGAGAACGGGATTTTTTCGTTTTCGCTCATTTTCTAACCTGCCCGTCGCCGTCGATAAGAAATTTCGTTGTTGTAAGAGCCTTTATACCCATAGGTCCACGAGCATGCATTTTCTGCGTACTGATTCCAAGCTCTGCGCCAAAGCCGAACACACCGCCGTCAGTAAAGCGAGTTGAAGCATTAACATAAACACAAGCCGCATCGATTTTCTGCTGGAACAATCTTGCGTGCGCTCTGTTGTTTGTGATAATTGATTCAGAGTGCTTTGTGTTGTGAGAGTTGATGAAAGAAATCGCCTCGTTCACATCAGAAACAGCCTTTACAGCCAAAACAAAATCCAAGAACTCAAAGCCAAAATCGTCTTCTGTCGCCTTCTCAACTTTTGCACCAGCATTTTTGAGAATGTCAAAGCATTTTTCGTCAGCTTTGAGCAAAACTCTGTCGCTTAATTTTTCTGCTAATTTCGGCAAGAATGAACTTAGTTCTTTTTCGTTGACCAAAAGCGTTTCGATTGCATTGCAAGCACCAGGTCGCTGAATCTTTGCGTTCTCTGCGATTGTCGCCGCCATATCCAAGTCAGCGCCTTCATCAACGTACAGATGACAAACACCACTTCCTGTTTCGATAACAGGAACTTTTGCGTTTTCTGTTACTGTCTTGATTAGTTTTTTTCCGCCACGAGGCAAAACGATGTCGATTAAGCCAACTGCATTCAAAATCTGCTTTACGTCTTCGTGTGTTTTGTCCTCTTCACAAAGTTCAATTGCGCTTTCAACACCACCTGATTCTTTGAGAGCTTCTTTTATCACGCTGACAAGGGCAAAATTTGAGTTAATCGCGCTTGAAGAGCCACGAAGAAGAATAGCATTTCCGCTTTTGTATGCAAGAGAAAAAGCGTCCACAGTCACATTCGGACGACTTTCATAAATAATCGCAGCAACGCCGAGAGGAACTCTCACTTGACGGATTTCAAGACCTTCGGGAGTTATCCAGCCCTCAGCGACTTCACCAATTGGGTCAGTCTGATTTACAACGATTTCAATTCCAGAAACGATTGAATCGATTTTTTTGTTATCAAGCGAAAGTCTTTCAATCAAAGCCTCGCTCATACCGCCTTTTCGTGCATTTTCAACATCAAGGGCGTTTGCTTCAAGGATTTTGACTCTGTTTTTGTCAATCGCCTCCGCAACAGCTTTAAGTGCCTTGTTTTTCTCTTCTGCACTCAATGCACAAAGCACATTTGCTCCACGCCTTAAACCTTCAGCGATTTTATTTATATCCATAAAGCATCCGTCCTATTCTCTTAGTAATTTGCCAAGAAATACATTCCCAAAAGAAGTGCCAAACGGCATTTTTCTTCAGTCCAACCGTTTTCTTTTGGCAACTTGCTGATATACCACCAGAAAATTCCAAATTCTGGGTCAATTCTTACTGCATACTCACCAAACTCTGATGACTGTGTTTGTACTCCGAACATAAGATAAACTGCGTCCGAAAGCATACTAAAGAACGGGAGATAAGATTTTGAATACAACTTTTCCGACATATCTTTGCAAAGTTCGTTCAAACGGAACAAAACCTGCTCTTTCAAATCCGCGTCGGACTGCTCAACCCAAGTTTTTTGCACAAGGAGCTGCAAGTTTTTATGGAAACTTTGGACGAGATGTCCCTCGGCAACTTTGTCCTCTGCAATTTTGGAGAAAGCGGCTTCAGCGCTGAATGCACCTGCAACCTTCACCGCGCTTTCTATTGCCTCATTTTTATCCTCTGTGCCCACAAAGCGAGACAGAGCCTGAATAGCCGATTGCTCGACGAACTGTTCGATTAATTTGTCCAATTCCGCTGCATTTTCCATAGCCATATTCTAATTTTTTCCATTCCTTTATTCAAGCCGTAAAAACGACGGCGGCGGGAATAATACCCGTTATTTTTCTCACTATGGCAAAACTCCCTAAAGCCGATTTTCGTGTTTCTGGGAGTTTTGCAAAAAGTGTCTTTTATTTCATAAGCTCTGCATATTTCTGAGCCAAACGCTTTGACTTCACAGCCGCAAGACCGCAGTAGTTCTCTGGCTTTTCAAAGAAGTTCTCAGGATTTGCCACACCGAGCTTTTCAAGCTGGGCTGTAATCTTTGCAAATGCGTCTGTATGAGTCTTTAGCACTTCAAAGAAAGTCTTTCCGCTCTCTTCAGCCTCAAGAGTGATTTTGCGGATAACTTCGTGTCCGTCAGATACCCCAGCCTCGCCGAGCAAGATATATGCAGGTTCAGCCAAAACGCCGCCTTTTACCTTGCCGCCCGCGCCAGATAAGTTCTTCGCCATATTCTCGCGGTCAGCCTGCAAGCCTGAAACAACCTTGTTCATACGAGCCACAGCCATTGTAAATCCTGTTACATAATCAGCGATAAATCTCTGACTTGCGCTGTTGGTCAAATCTCTCTGATGCTCTGAAATCTGATCCATATAGAAAGTCATCACGCGAGGAGCGAAAGCCTTCCACAAAGACTTAACGTGCTCGCTGTTCCAAGGATTGCGCTTCTGTGGCATTGTTGAAGAGCCGACCTGTGTTGAAGAGAAATACTCAAACACTTCGCCAATTTCGCTTCTCTGCAAGTTGCGAAGGTCGTCTGCAAGGTTTGCGATAATACCGAATGCAACGTTGAGCTCCAAAAGAAGACGCAAAAGATATTCTGGCTCAACAAGCTGATTTGAATATTCAGATGGCTCTAAGCCAACAAAAGCAAGATAACGCTTTTCAAGGTCTTCAGGGTCTTTTACAATCATAGAAGGACCATTATAAGAGCCGACAGGACCTGCGAGTTTGCCTTTGAGCTGCTTTGAAAGAGCTTCAATCTGCAAAATAGATTTTCCCAAGCGAGAAACAAACTCTGCGATTGACCAGCCGAATGTAATCGGGACTGCGTGCTGTCCGTGAGTGCGTCCAACCTGTGGCGTCGCACATTCTCGCTCTGCAATGTCGCAAAGGTGCTTTTCAAGGCTTTTCAATTCTGGAAGAACAACATTCTGCACAGCGTCACGCATACGAACGCTCAAAGCGGTGTCCAAGATGTCAACGCTTGTTGCGCCCAAATGCACAAGAGGAGCAACATCAGCACTTACTTTTTTCTTCATTACGTTTACTAAAGCACGAACATTATGCTGAGTTTTTTCCTCTTCCTGATACACTTCGTTCGGGTCGATATTCTCCGCAACATCGTCAAGGCTTTTTGCAATGCTGTCGGTCAAAGTACCGCGCACAGCCAAATGCGCCTTTACGAGTGCAGCCTCGCATTTCGCCATAGAGCGAACGGAGGCTGCTTCAGAAATATACTTAGAAAGTCCGTCAAAAACCGCTTTTTCAGACAAAGAATAGCGGTGGTCAAGAGAAGAAATATTCTCAAAAATATTGCGTGTTTCCATAAAAGCGCATTATCTACTATCAGAAAAAAAAAGCAACGGGTTCAACTCAAATCTGTACAAATACTAAAGAAAGTGATATATTACTAAAGAAATTCTACAGATAAGGAGAAAACAATATGGCATTTGGTCTTAATTTGTATCCTATCACTTATATCGCTCGCTATAACCCAACCACAAAGGCTTGGGACGAAGAGTGGTTTCAGGCTGACAGTGTAACTTATGATGAGCTTATGAAGATGAGCGAGGCAGACAGAAAAGCCGTCTTGGACAAGCGCAATCAGATGGGAATTCCAACTGTGAGCTACACAAGCCAGTATGCTTACGGCTGTTTTGAGGGAATGAAAGGATTCCCTACAAAAGACGGCGGAGTCGCTATTTTCCGCCCAGAAGAGAACGCAGCTCGTTTTGCAAACAGCATGAAAGGACTTTATTGCCCTGTTTTCCCTCCAGAACAGTATGTAAAAGCAAGCGTTGAGTTCGTAAAGCGCAATGCAGCACTCGGCTATGTTCCTAAATACAACGCTGACTGGGAAAAAGAAGATTATTCAAACGCAGAGTCAATCTATATGCGTCCGTTTATGAACTCAGAAGGTGCTATCGGCGTTGGTTGCGCAAAGCAGCCATACGTTGTAATTTGTGCCACAACGGTAAGCGCATACTTCAAGCCTGGTCTTGACGGCGCAATCATCACAAACCGCATTCGTGCAACACCTCACGGAACAGGATACATCAAGTGCGCTTCAAACTACGTTATCTCAGCAATCGCAAAGCACGAAGCAGAGGCTGCAGGATACGTTGAGTGCGTGTATCTTGACGCTGTTGAGCACAAATACTTCCAGGAAGGCTCAAGCTGCAATATCTTCTTTGTGATGAAAGACGGCACAGTTGTAACTCCAGAGCTTGGCGACACAATCTTGCCAGGAATCACAAGAAAGAGCGTTATCGCTCTTGCAAAAGAAGCAGGAATGAAAGTGGAAGAGCGTCCTGTTAGCGTAGACGAAGTGTTTGCAAACGCAGCCGAGTTCTTTGTTACAGGAACAGCGGCGGGAATCAGCCCGATGTCTTCGCTCACTGACCTTAACGGACGCAAAGTTGTCTTTGGCGACGGAAAGGAAGGACCTGTGGCTCACAAATTGCAGCATTTGCTCAAGGGCAGACAGTACGGACTTCTTTCTGACCCGAACAACTGGAACACTGTTGTAATCGCAGGAAAATAAGCCAAAACCTGTCTTTGTAAACAACAAAAAAATCCCGTTCATTATCGTGAGCGGGATTTTTATTTGTGTGCAAAAAATGTTTTTTGCTCATTTTTTCTTGTGGACGAGGTCACAATAAATGTTTTTTGCCATTTTCAAGCAAAAATGAGCCGACAACATTTGTTTTTTCAATACTTTTTCAAGAAAACGTGGTCACAACAAATGTTTTTTCAATACTTTCTTAAGAAAACACGGTTACAACAAACATTGTTTCAATACTTTCTTAAGAAAACGGCCTCACAACAAATTTTGTCCGCTCTAACTGTCGCGTTCTGTCTTTAGAACGCCCGTCTCGTCGGTGGACAATATCTTTATCAGCTCGCGGTTGTATGCGTTGTTGATGCTGATATACGACCATTCGTTATCAGTGCCGCAATAGTGAAGGTGCAAGAGGTAAGGCGGGAGCGACTCGAAAAATATGCGCTTTACGGACTTGGGAAGCGTCATCTCTTTGATTTCATTGCAGTCAGCAAAGGCGTTTTGCATAATGTTCTTGAGATGAGGCAGGAACTTTATCGCTTTCAGTGAAGAGCAGTTTCTGAACGCTTCGCTCTCGATTGTCTCAACGCTCTCCATACCTTCAACGCTCTTCAGTTTCTCGCAATCCAAAAACATAGACTTCTTTATCGTCTTGACGCCTTTTCCAACAAAGACGCTCTCAAGACAACTGCAACTCTCAAAAAGATTGCTCCCCACAACCTTAACGCTGTCGCCAATCGAAAGCGATTTGAGATTTGAATGTAAAAAGGCAGAGTGTTCAATCAATTCAACACTATTCGGGATTTCGAGAGTCTCAAGCGCCGAGTAAGAAAAGGCGCTGCTTCCAATCTTTTTGACACCTTCGGGAATATCGAGCAAAACAAGAGAAGAGCACCCCTCAAAGCAATTTGACTCAATCTCCAAAAGCCCTTCAGGAAGGCGCACGCTTTCGAGCGAGGAGCAATTATTAAAAGCGCCTTCGCCTATCTTTTTCACGCTGTCAGCAATAAAGACGCTCTTTATCGCCGACTTCGCAAACGCACCTTCTTCGATTTCCTCAACGCCCTGCATATCAATGCGAATATCAGCAGCATCGCTGTTCGTGCAGCCAAGAACCTTCTTTCCGTCAATCGAAAACACAAAGCCGTCATGAATGTTGAAGCAAGGGTGATTGAGGCTCTTGAGGTGCGAATTTTTGAAATACGTGTATGATGTTTTGCCAAAAACACGTTTTGGAAGAGAGATGTCCTCAAGGCTTGAAAGATAAATCTCATTATAAAAAAACTTCCGAATCCCTTTGCAGACATTTGAAAGCTCAAGATGCTTTATTTTCTCGATGTTGCCTATTTTGCAAAAATCCACTTCGCCGTCAAAGAACAGCACAGCGTTGCCGATGTCGTTCAGCATGACATTAGAATAATCTTGCTCAGCAAAGATAATGTTGTTCTCTTTTGCACAGGCGATTATCTCATCAGCGCTCTTCGACTGGTCAACGAACACGTCAAGGAAGCGCACAAGCGTCTCGCGCCACTCGTCAGTGTCAGTAAAGACCCAGATGATAGCAGCATTATGCCCGTAGCGGAAAAACACCCTTGAAGAAATAAGCCCAGCATGAAGCACGTCGGCAAAAAACTCCTCGCCATAGCGCTCCTGAAAAATCAAAAAGAAGCCGGAGAGAATGGCAGCCGTCATATCGCAAAGTTTTTTGTATCTGCCTTTCTCCTTGTCAAAGACCTCTTTTGAGACTTCGGTAATCTCATCATTCCAAGAAGAAAAATGACCACTCAAAGAAAAATACCAGTACGAAAACTCAAGCGTTCCATTAGTCAGCGCTTGCTTCAAAAAGCGCTCGGCACGCTCAAAGCCTATTGAAGCGCTCTTTTTGATGAGCAAAAGCCCTTTCTCCCTTTCCGCTTTCGACTCTCCCTTCTCAAAAAGCCGCTTTCCCCAGCCGTAAAGCACTCTGCCTTTTGCGCTTGTGTCTATGGCAAGACGATAAGAGTCCTCAAAAGCGCCTATTTCAAAAAGCGCACGGTAGCAGCCGCTGTTAATCGCCTTTTCGAGCAGAAGCGAATCCATCTTTCCGCCAGAGAGCCAAAGCGCATATTGAGCCTCTCCAACCCCGTTCTCCGCTGCCTTCTTGCACCAAAAAAGAGAGCGCGCATTCAGCATTTCAATCTTTTTCTTTGCCTGCGCGATTTCCTCTTCGCTATATTTCCACCAGTCCCCGACAGTGTGCTTTCTTAAGTCCTCAGCACAATCGCTCGCTTCCTCATCATAAAAATGCACAAGCTCCATCTGCCATTCTTTGTCGCCTGCGCCGGCCGCTTCCTCAATTCTCTTAAGCCTCTCAAACTCATCACCGTTGTCTGCCATATTTGAAAGTATACCCTAAAAGCTCCAAAAAATCCTATAGAAACACCCCATGCTTTGCAAAAAAACGACCGCATAGGGTCGCAATACTGCGGGAGCATACACCCGCACCACCGCGGAGGCATAACCCCGCATAACCGCGGGAGCATAAGGGAGCATAGGCGCGGGGGCATAAGGGAGCATAAAAAATCCCTTGCAAGATTTCTCTCACAAGGGATTTTGTCAGCCTAAGCCCTTACAAAAGAGCCTTTGGCATTAAAAGGGACTGTGTCCCTATTTTGAAAGACGTGCTTCCAAGTCGTCGAGGATAGCAGAAAGCTCTTTCGGGAGATGCTTTCCGAATTTTGGATAGTGGTTCTCACGAATGTCCTTAACTTCCTTCTTCCAGCCCTCAACATCAACCTTGAGAATCTCTGGCAATGTCTTCTTGTAGTAGTCAGCCAAGCCCTCAGTGTTGATTGCGCCTTCTTTTGGCATGTATCCGATTGGTGTGTCTACGCAGTTATCCTTTCCGTCGCAGCGGTCGAAAATCCATGCGAGAACGCGGCTGTTGTCGCCGTATCCTGGCCACATGAATCCGCCTGGAAGGTCTTTGTTGTTCTCGTCCTTGCGGAACCAGTTGACGTAGAAGATTTTTGGCAACTTGTCCTGGTCAGCCTTTGCGCCAACATCAACCCAGTGCTGGAAGTAGTCGCCCATGTTGTAGCCGCAGAATGGGAGGATAGCGAATGGGTCGCGGCGAATCTTACCAACATCTGCTGCATTGATTGTAGAAGCAGCTGTAATCTCTGAACCAACGATAGAACCGAGGAATACACCGTGGTTCCAGTTGCGTGCCTGATGTACGAGCGGAACAGTTGATGGGCGGCGTCCACCGAAGAGGATTGCGCTGATAGGTACACCCTTTGGATCTTCCCACTCTGGAGCGATACATGGACACTGCTTTGCTGGTGCTGTGAAGCGTGCGTTCGGGTGAGCCATTTCCTCGCCCTTTGGTGCTTTGTCTTTTGGAAGAGCATCGCGTGTGTTTCCCTTCCAGTCAACGAGCTTGCCAGTTGCAGGATATCCGATTCCTTCCCACCAAACATCTTTGTCTTCTGTGAGAGCACAGTTAGTAAAGATTGTGTTAGAAGAAGCTGAAACAAGAGCGTTCTTGTTGCTCTCTGCACTAGTTCCTGGTGCAACACCGAAGAATCCAGCCTCTGGGTTGATAGCGTACAAGCGACCATCTTCGCCAAACTTCATCCAAGCGATATCATCACCGATTGTCTCAACCTTCCAGCCTGGGATTGTTGGGATAAGCATAGCGAGGTTTGTCTTTCCACAAGCTGATGGGAATGCGCCTGTTACGTACTTGACTTCGCCCTGTGGGTTTGTGAGCTTCAAGATGAGCATGTGCTCAGCAAGCCAGCCTTCCTGACGAGCGATTACAGTTGCGATGCGGAGAGCGAAGCACTTCTTTCCGAGCAAAGCGTTTCCGCCGTATCCTGAACCGTAAGACCAGATGAGGTGCTCTTCTGGGAACTGTGAAATGTATTTGTGCTCAACGTCTGCGCAAGGCCAGATACCGCCGTCTGTCTCGCCGTTGTTGAGTGGCTTACCTACAGAGTGCAAACATGGAACGAACTCGCCGTCTGTTCCGAGGTACTGCCAAACTTTCTCACCAGCACGTGTCATGATGTCCATGTTCAAAACAACGTACTCAGAGTCTGTAAGCTCGATACCGTTCTTTGAGATGTTTGAACCGAGTGGTCCCATGCAGAACGGAATGACGTACATTGTGCGTCCGTGCATACAGCCCTTGTAAAGTCCCTTCATTGTAGCCTTGAGCTCAACAGGGTCAATCCAGTGGTTTGTAGGACCTGCATCTTCTTCTTTTACTGAAGAGATGAATGTGCGGCTTTCAACGCGAGCAACATCAGATGGAAGTGAGCGGAAGAGGTAGCAGTTTGGCTTCTTTGCTTCGTTGAGCTTTGTTGCCAATCCAGCCTTTACGCATTTCTGCATAAGGCGGTCATATTCCTCTTTTGAACCGTCGCAGATTACGACCTCGTCAGGTTCGCACATCTTTACGCACTCTTCAATCCAAGCCTTAATTTTAGCATGCTTAATGTCATTAAGTGTCATGTCTTTATACTCCTATAGGAATTTTGGCTCTATGGCGTGCTGTGGCACTTCAAACGAAGTATCCGCCGTAGGGTCGATTAAAATAATAGCGTAATAAAAGCATTTTATCAACACGCAAGCAATATTAGTGATAAAATAAAGCCTGTATTGACAATTTTTTGATGTCATGAGGAGAAAGTATGGTATTTTATGTTGATTGTGCGGCAAAGCGTGGCGGAGATGGCTCAAAGGCTTATCCGTTCAAGAAAATCTCAGACGCTGCAAAAATCGCAAAGGCGGGCGATGAAGTTATCGTGGCAAATGGTGTTTACAGAGAATACGTCGACCCCGCAAACAAAGGCGAAGAGAATGCGCGCATCATCTATCGGGCAGCAGAAAAGGGCGGCGCGGTCATAACGGGCGCAGAGCGAGTGCAGAACTGGAAAGAGCATAAAGGCGATGTGTGGGTTTGCAGAATCGCGAACGGCATTTTTGGCGCATACAATCCTTACACAACGCTTGTTAGTGGCGATTGGTTCATTGCCTCCTACATTGCGCACACGGGCGATGTGTTCTTGAACGATAAATCACTTTACGAAGTAACATCGCTTCAAGAAGTGGAAAATCCGACTGTCTCAAAAAAGTCTTGGGACAAAGATTTCAGCATTTACACTTGGTACACTGAGCAGGACGAAAAAACAAACGAAACCGTGATTTATGCAAACTTCCACGGCAAAGACCCAAACAAAGAAAACACCGAAATCACAGTGCGCCGAAACTGCTTCTATCCGTCAAAAGAAGGTGTGAGCTACATCACGCTTTCGGGCTTCAACATCACAAAAGCCGCAACGCAATGGGCTCCTCCAACGGCGTATCAAGAGGGAATGGTTGGTCCGCATTGGTCAAAGGGCTGGATTATTGAGGACTGCGAGATTTCGCACTCAAAGTGTTCTGGTATTTCGCTCGGCAAATATCTTCAGAAGAACAACGACAACAAATGGCTTCACAAAAAGTACAAAGACGGCACGCAGACCGAGCGCGATTGCATTTGTCAGGCTCAAGTTGAGGGCTGGTCAAAAGAAAACATCGGCTCTCACATAATCCGCCGCTGCAACATTCACGATTGCGGTCAGACTGGCATTGTCGGGCACTTGGGAGGCGTGTTCTCAATCATCGAGGACAATCACATTCACCACATCAACAACAAGCAAAACCTTGCAGGAGCGGAAATCGGCGGAATCAAAATGCACGCAGCGATTGACGTGATTATCCGCCGCAATCATATCCACAACTGCACGCGCGGACTTTGGCTCGACTGGCAGGCGCAGGGAACACGCGTTACGCAAAACGTTTTTTACAACAACACGCTGCCGAACGACGATTTGATAAAGAATTGCCCTGACGGAATCGGTGAGGACATTTTTGTTGAAGTGTCGCACGGTCCAACCCTCATCGACAACAATCTGCTCTTGAGCGATTACGCCTTGAAGCTGCCAACTCAAGGACTTGCCATCGTCCACAACTTCATCGCAGGCTCAATCACAACCGTGGGCTTGGGAGTGAACAACGGTGCTGCCACAAAGCCGTCCCCTCGCTACACGCCTTATCACTTCCCGCACAGAACCGAAATCGCGGGCTTTATGACGATTTTGCACGGCGATGTCAGATTTTACAACAACGTCTTTGTTCAGAAAAAAATCCGCGACGGCATGAGCGAAATCAACGAGGAATGTCTGAAGAACAAAAACGACTGGTTTGACGGCAACATCACCGCAGGAACTCTTCCCTACGACGCGTATCCGACCGAAGAAGAATGGAAAGCGCAGTTCGAGGGCTATTGCGGAATGGGCGCAATCCCTGGCGACAAGTACTACAACCCGCTTCCAGTCTGGGCTTCTGGCAATGTGTATTTCAACGGCGCAAAGCCAATGAAAAAAGAAAGTGATGCGTGTGTCTTGAGCGAAAAGGCTGATTTCTCTATTGAAGAAAAAGACGGAAAACTCGTTTTCAGCACAAATGTCTATGACCTCATAAAAGACACCGCTGCCACAATTTCGACCGCAACACTCGGAGAAGCCTTTGAGAGCGAAGAGAAATTTGAAAATCCTGACGGCTCTCCAATCGTCTTTGACGAAGATTTCTTCGGCAATCACCGAGAAAGCTCTGTTCACGCAGGACCTTTTGAGAAAATCGAGGGCGGAAGAATCGAATTGTGATTTTTTAGCGCAAAAAGTGGACTTAACGGCTTGATTCTTAATCTGGCATTGAAATAAGTGCACTTAATGACCTTCCCTTGAAACAGGCTTAACGTTAAGTGCACTTAAAAGGCTTCTCTTAAATTAGGCTTGACGTTAAGTGCACTTAAAAGCCTCCTTTTTTTTCTGGCAAGCCATTAAGCGGACTTAACGGCTTCCTTTTTTTTCTGGCGAGCAATTAAGTCGAGTTTATGGCGCTCTTTTTTTTCTGGATTTTCAAAAATCAAACGAAATCAATAAAAAAAACTTTGGGTCGTATAATAATTGAGGTTTTTGAAGAGGTGCGACTCCAAAAGACAGCCATCAATCGTGTTATATTCGATTTCGTCCTTGATGTGTGGCTCGAAAGCACGGTTAATCGCTTTCACATTTTTTCGCGAATTGTTCAGCGTCAAAAGCGCTTGAGCGGCATAAATGCGCCCTTCTGGGTTGTCGGCTTGCAAAAGAAACAAAAACACATTTTCGTCTTTTAACTCCAAAAGCGCCTCTGTCGCTGTCCAACCGAAAGGCTCTGTGCCTGAAAATCCTCCAGAATAACCAACTTCGCCGTCACTCTCGGCGCTGTAAAGATACTCAAAATACTCGCGATATGGGGATTTCAAGCATGGAGAGTCTTTTGAAATGCGAGGAGGTCGCCCGACAACTTTTTCTTTTTTGGCGCGATATTTTTCAAGGTTTTCGACGAACTCTTTTCTGTATTCATAAACTATTTCGGGACTGTCATATCCCTTTTGGACTTTCTGAAAATGCAACAAGAAAGAGTCTTTAGCGCTATCGCTCAGGCTGGCTTTTATGCGCGAAAAATCTTGCTCTTTAACACGAAAAAAGAACTTGAGCGGAACATTTTCGTCAGCGATATAAACTAATTCAACGCTAAGATAGCCCGCATGGATAAAGTTTTTGTATCGCTTTATTCCAAAGCCCAATTTTCTTTGCTCTCTCTGATAATTCCCGAATGAGCGAAGCGTTTTGTCTGAAAAATCAGCATTTTCGATAAACGCAATCGTCTTTAAGAGGGCTTTTTCGTCCTTTTTGACCCAATTGGGATTCATTTTTTCATCAGATTGAGAGACTCCGTTTGAAAAACACGCCATTATGAAAAGAAAAATCAAAAACGCTCTGTGAAATTGTTTCATTTTGCCTCGTCTTTGCTTTTGAAAGCAAAAATCATTATCGATGATTATTCAATAAAAAGCAAAAACAATTTCATCTCTTCAAGATTTTTTGGCAAAAAGTGTTTTTGCAAAAAAAAGGGTACACAGAAAGAAAGAAAAACTGTTATATTATAGCCAATGCAATTTTTTGATTCTGCCGTTTGGCAAGGGCTGTCAAAGGGCAGGCGGGTATCTTTGGAATTTGCGATATAAAATATGCAAAAAAGAAAACCGATAATAAAAGAGTTATTGCAAAAGAACAAGGGGTCATTCTAATGAAGAATTCGGAAAAATTATCGCTTGCAGTAAGCGTAATCCTTTTTGTGTTTTCCGCACTATTTTCAATTGCACTGCTTTCGCAGCTTTTCTCGCCGGGCGCGGGAGCATTTACATCTCTCGGCGCTCTTTTAATCAGCGCATACGGAGTCGGAAGCGCACTCATTCCGCTGTTTTTGCTTGTGGCAGGTATTTTGAGCTTGATTCCAACGTGGTCAATCCGCCGCTGGCTTCTGCTTGCCTCATCAATCGTGCCGTTTTTCACAATCATCGTAACGGAAAAGCTTTGCATTAGATTTAGCGCTGATGGAGATTTGTTGGGCGCTGTAAAAATCGGATTTGCAGTTATCTGTTGTATTTTGTTTTTGATTTTGGAGTATCTTTGCTGCTGCATTGCCGCTGACAGTCTCGACAAGTGGATTTCAGACCATTTCGGCGATGATAGCGAAGAAGGAGAGGGCAAAGTCGAAAAGAGCGCAGTAACTTCCCAAATCGATTCTCTTTCTGCACAGGCTGAAAAAGAAAGCGAGCAGGCAAAAATCGAGGAAGAGAAAGAGGCTCAAAGCAGCGAGGAAGAGAAAACAGAGGAATCTGTCGAGCTCGACGCATCTGACTTCAAGGCTGATGCAGAGACAGAAAAGAGCGACGAGAGCGAAGAGACTGTAAAGGCAGAGGAAACGGTCGCTGAGCCTCAAATGGAGACGACAGGGGCTACAACTGCGATGTTCGCCGTAAGCGAGGACGAAATTGAGCGTGCGCGCGAGGCGGAAAAAGAAGAGCTGGCAAAAGAGGCCGAAAAAAAAAAGCTAAGTCAAACTGAGCCGACGGTTGTCGCTTCGATGGAGGAGACGGTTGTTGCTTCAACGCCGATTTCCAGCGAAGATGATTCGTTTGTGATTATGCCTGTCGCAGAGGACGAAGCGGCGTTTATCACAGACGAATCTCCGATTAGCCAAGATGTGACGCAAGAGCCGAACCGCGCTGTTATCGACTTGTCAAAGACGCAGGATATTTTTCAGGACGAATACACCGAGCAAAATTATCCGCCTTCATACGAGGAAGAAAATGTTGTTGAGAAACCTATTGAAGAAAAAAAAACGAGTGTTTTTGACCGCGCAATAGAAGAGGTCGATGAGAGGGCGCGCCAAAATCAATATATCCCACAAGAAAACAATACGCTTGATGAAGATTTCTTCGACATCGATATGAACGCCGAAGACGAGGACGAGCGAGCCGAACGCGAAGAGCGCGAAAGAGAAATGTTCGCCTTTGAAGACCGTCCGCTCGTTATGGAAAAAGTCGAGCCTATCATTGTCGGCGAGTACTCAAAATCTGTTTCAGAGCCTCTCAATTCGGTCTTTGAGAAGATGGACCGCGATATTCAAGAGAATATCCCGCCGATTGAGCTGCCAGAAACGGCAAAAATCGAAAAGCCTTCTGTCGAAGACGCTCAAGAAGAGAAAGAAAGAGCAGCAGACGACGTTGAGGAAAGCCGTCCTTCACTGCTTCAAACCGCAATGCACATGAAAGACGCGCTTGAAGAAAAAGTTGTCAAAAAGCAAAGCGAAGAGATAATCGAGGACGTCAGCGACAAAGCAGACGAAGAGAATTTTTCAAGCGAGAGTGTTGTTGAAAAGCCAATCGAAAGCGCTGCGCAAAGCGAAAACTGCGATGCGACAGCCGAGCCGATAATCGAGCCTGCCAATAACGCAGACGAAAGCGCGGAAAGAAGCGAGGAAGAGCAAATCACTCAAGAGTGTGCCGTCGAGACTTCTGAGCCTGTGCTTGAAAACGATAGCGAAGATGCGCTCCAAGTCGAAGAGGGCGAGAGTGAAAGCACAGAGCCGATTGCCCAAGCGCAAGCAGAGCCAGTAATTGAAGAGCCAATCATCGAAGAAAGCACAAGCGAGCCTGTCATCGAGCAAGAGGAAGAAGCCGTCGAGGAAGAAGAGAAAGGCGAGCCAGTTATCGAAGAGAGCGCACAAGAAGAGAGCGAAGATGTTCCACAGCAGGAGCAAAAAGAGAGCGTTCCGCCTGTGATTTTGCCACCAGAGCCAAAGCCTGTCGTTCGACGTCCTTACGCAATTCCGACAGATATCTTAACGGCATACAGCGCAAATCCTTATTGGGAAATCGACGAGGAAACCAAGCAAGCCGCCGAGAACCTCACAAACACATTGCGCGAGTTCAAAATCGATGCCGAAGTTACAGGAATCCGAAAAGGGCCTGTTGTTACAATGTTCGAGATGTTGCCCGCTCCTGGCGTGAAGCTCAGCAAAATCGTAGCCCTTCAGGACAATATCGCGCTTCGTCTTGCAGCAAAGAGCGTTCGTATTGTAGCGCCAATTCCGGGAAAGCGTGCCGTCGGTATTGAAGTGCCGAACAAAGAGCGCGCCGTTGTCAGCTTCCGCGAAATCATAGAAGAAGACAATCCTGCTTGGTCAAAAATGGCTGTTCCTGTTGTGTTGGGAAAGGATATTTCGGGCGAATCAAAGATTATGGACTTGGTCAAAACGCCGCATTTGCTCATCGCGGGTGCAACTGGCGCGGGAAAATCGGTCTGCGTCAACTCGCTTATTCTTTCGGTTTTGTTCAAGCGAAGCCCAGAGCAAGTGCGCTTGATTTTGATTGACCCGAAAATCGTCGAGCTCAAACTCTACAACGACATTCCGCACCTTCTCACGCCTGTTATCACCGAGCCAAAACGCGCATTTCAGGCTTTGCAGTACTGTCTTTGCGAGATGGAGCGACGCTATGCGCTCTTGGACGGCATGCAGGTGCGCGACATCGAAAGCTACAACCGCCGCATTGTTGAGCGCAACATCGCGACCGAAAAGCTGCCGTACATCGTGGTCATCATCGACGAGTTCGCAGACCTTATGGCGACAAGCGGCAAGGAGCTTGAAACCACGGTTGCCCGTCTTTGCGCAATGAGCCGTGCTGTCGGTATCCATCTTGTTCTTGCAACGCAACGCCCGTCAATCGACGTTATCACAGGTCTTATCAAGGCAAACATTCCGAGCCGAATCGCCTTTATGGTTGCCTCAAAGATGGACAGCCGCATTATCATCGACCAAATCGGAGCGGAAAAGCTCTTGGGCAAAGGCGATATGCTTTATGCAGGCGTTGTTGACCCGTTCCCGACTCGTATTCAAGGCACGCTCGTCAACGACCTTGAGGTCGAGAACGTCGTGGATTACGTCAAGCAGTTCGGTGAGCCTGATTACATTGACGATGAGATTTTCATTGATGATGATGACGATGAGGAAAGCGAGCCGTCTTATCAAAGCGAAGGCGAAGACCCGCTTTACGACAAGGCTCTCGACATCGTAATTCAAGCGGGCAAGGCGAGCGCAAGCTACATTCAGCGAAGGCTCAAAATCGGCTACAACCGTGCGGCGCGTCTTGTTGAGGAGATGGAAGCGCGTGGCATTGTAGGTCCTGCGAACGGCTCAAAGCCTCGTGAAATTATCCATATGCCGTAACCGTCACAGTCAGACTCGTAAAAATTGGGAAGTGTTATAGCGTTTATTTGTGCAGAGTAGATTCTTCGACTTCGTTCGTATTCACTCACTACGCTCAGAATGACAATATGTTTTAGCATACTTATTGTAACATCACCAAAAATTGATTTATCAGAAGCCCAAATCTTTATTGGTTTGGGCGTTTTTGTTTTAAACTACGAGGGGCGGTTTTAAAAATGACCTTCGTAGTGACTACGATTGCCCTCCCGCATGAAATTCTTGCTTCGTAGTTACTACGATTGCTTTCCAGCATGCAAATCTTTAATCGTAGTCGCTACGATTGCTTTCCCGCTCCAAATTCTTCAATCGTAGTCACTACGATTGGCTTTTTGCTGTCGGGAGATGCTTCGTAGTTGCTACGAGGCTCGTTTTGGCAAAAGGGAGGTGAAAAAACACCGCCAGCGTGATGCCAGCGGTGTTTTGTGTGAATTAGAAAATCTTATTTGCTTTCGCCACTTCCGACGAGACACATCCATTCAGCTTGTGCGCAAAGGGTGTCGCCAACATAGGCTTTTCCTTCCTGCACAACCATCTTTTTCGTGCATCTCTTGTTCGTGATTTCCATACGAACATTGTCGCCTGGACGAACTTGGTGCTTGAACTTCACATTGTTCACAGTCGCAAGGAAGAACAAACTTCCCTCGTCGAACATCTTCTGATAGCTCAACGCCGCGCCCCCTGCCTGCGCCATCGTTTCAATAAGAATAACGCCTGGAACTACAGGATAAGACGGGAAATGTCCCTTGAAGAAAAAATCTTCTTCCGTGAACTTTCTATAGCTCACACTTCCGTTTTCATCTGCGCTCTCGATTGAGTCCACGAACAAAAACGGCTTTCTGTGTGGCAAAAGGCTTTCGATGTCATTTGTCAATGCCATTTTCTTTCTCCGAATTCTCCGAATCTAGCGGAAATTAGTCCTTAACCTTCTTCAAAACAACAACGCCGTTGTGTCCGCCAAAGCCGAATGTTGCGCTCATTGCACAATCGATGTTCATCTCGATTCCCTTGTTTGGTGTGTAGTTGAGGTCGCAACCGCCTTCGATGTCCTGATTGTCGAGGTTGATTGTTGGAGGAACAAAGCTGTCGTTGATTGCCAAAACTGAAAGCATAGCCTCGATTGCGCCAGTTGCTCCCAAGCAGTGACCAGTCATAGACTTTGTTGAAGAGATGTGCAAGTTCTTTGCTGCCTCTCCAAAAGCCTTTTTAATCATCGTTGTCTCGCCTGAGTCGTTCAAGTGAGTTGATGTTCCGTGTGCGTTGTAGTACTGAATGTCCTCTGGCTTCACGCCTGCGTCTTTCATTGCCAAAGTCATAGCGCGGCTTCCTTGAACTCCGTCTGGGTTCGGTGCTGTGAGGTGATAGCCGTCTGTTGTTCCGCCGTAGCCTGCAACTTCAGCATAAATCTTTGCGCCACGAGCCTTTGCGTGCTCATACTCCTCAAGAATAAGGATTGCGCTTCCCTCGCCCATTGTGAAACCATCGCGGTCTTTGTCGAACGGACGGCAAGCCTTTGTCGGGTCATCTGCCCACTTCTTGCTCAATGCCTGCAATACGTCGAAAGAAAGAACTGCATAGCCGTTGATTGTAGACTCAGCTCCACCTGCCAAACACACATCAGCACGACCTGAGCGAATCTGGTCGAGTGCGTCGCCGATTGCATCTGTTCCAGAAGAGCAAGCAGTTGCAACAGTGTGAGCTGTTCCGTGGATACCGAACTGCATTGCGATGTTTCCTGCTGCTTCGTTTGGAATGAGCTGCGGAATTGTCATCGGAGGAACTCTCTTGAACTCGCTCTTGTAGTAGCGGATACAGCTGTCTTCTGTAACTTCAAATCCACCAATACCAACACCCAAATAAATCGGTGTTTCGTTCAAGATTTCTGCATTTCCCTTGATGCCAGCATCTTCCAAAGCCATACCAGCAGCCGCTACAGCATACTGACTGAAACGAGCCATCTTGCGAGCGTCTTTTGAATCCATGTAATCTGACGCATTGAAGTTCTTGACTTCAGCAGAATATTTTACATTGAAAGCTGTTGTGTCGAAGTGTGTTGTAAGCGCAATACCGCACTTTCCAGCCTTAACAGCTTCCCAAGTATCTTTAACATTATTTCCGAGCGGTGTAACTGCGCCCATACCTGTAATAACTACTCTTCTCATATCATTTCTCCTGTAATACAAATGTGTACCGTTCGCGACGGTTAAGCGCCCATTCCGCCATCAACACCGATGACTTGGGCTGTGATGTATGTACTCAAATCTGAAGCAAGGAACAAAGCTGTGTTTGCAATGTCCTCAGGCGTTCCTGCACGTTTGAGCGGCACTTTTTCAATCATTGCGTTCTTGATGTCTTCTTTCAAAACGCTTGTCATATCTGTTGCAATAAAGCCAGGAGCAATAGCGTTTACACGAACGCCACGGCTTCCAACTTCTGCTGCGAGAGATTTTGAATAAGCGATAAGTCCGCCCTTGCTTGCTGCATAGTTCACCTGTCCGCCGTTTCCGTGAATTCCCACGATTGAAGACATATTGATGATAGAACCCTTGCGCTTTCTAATCATATCGTTTGAAACAATCTGACCAATCAAGAAAGCAGATGTGAGATTGATGCGGATAACATCGTCCCAGTCCTCTTTCTTCATTCTGAAAGAAAGCCCGTCGCGAGTAATTCCCGCATTGTTTACCAAAACATCAAATCCGCCCGCTTCTGCCAAAGCTGCTTTTACAACTTCAGTAACGTTTTCTGCGTTTCCAACATCTGCATAAATCTCGTGAAACTTCACGCCCTTTTCTGAAGCGAGTTTCTCTAAATCTTCTTTTGCTGCACTCGGTTTTGAGCATAGCCCCCAAACCTCACAGCCCTCACTCAAAAACTTCTCTACGATTCCGCGACCAATTCCGCGTGAAGAGCCTGTAACAAGTGCCTTTTTATTCTCAAGTAATGCCATAGCTTTCTCCTAGAGAGCGTTTACTGCTTCTGCTGTGTTAACAGGGGTTGAAGACAAAGTTGCGCCCATTTCTGTGTCGCGCCAAAGGTTAGAAAGAACTTTTCCAGGTCCTACTTCAAGAATAACCCATTCGTTTTCGCTGTCTGCCTTAATCATATCAGCCAAAACTTTCTCTTCGTCTGTCCAGCGCACTCCGTGAGTAAGGTGAAGAACCGCGCTCTTCTTTGCTTCTTCTCCAGAAACAACTTCTTTTCCTGTAACGTTTGAGAAAAGCGGGAGCTTTGGATTGTTGAAAGTAACGTCTTTAATCGCCACTTCCAAGCCGTCAGCTGCTTTCTGCATTAAAGGTGAATGGAAAGGACCTGCAACAGCCAAGCGAACCGTTCTGCGCGCTCCTGCTTCTTTTGCAAGCTCTTCAGCCTTTGTCAAGCCGTCAGCAGTTCCAGAAATAACCGTCTGCTTTACGCTGTTGAGATTTGCAGCATATGCATCGCCCGCATTCTTTGCAATCTCTTCAACCTTTTCTGGAGGCAAGCCGATGATTGCGCTCATTCCCGGAGCGTGTCCCTCGTTAGCCTTTGCAATATCTTCGCACACGCCCTGCATAATCTTGCCGCGCTGCTCTACCACTTTTACAACATCATCAAAAGAAAGAACCCCAGAAGCATACAAAGCAGGGAACTCGCCCAAGCTAAAGCCCATACATGCGCTTGGTGTAATGCCCTTTGTCTTCAATGCTTCCATAACAGCAAGGCTTGAAGCCATAATCGCAAGCTGTGAGTTGTCGCTGCGGCTCAAAGTCGCTTTGTCTGTTTCCCACAAAAGATGCGGAATATTCTGTCCTGTAATCTCGGAAATCTTGTCGAGAACTGCGCGCGCAGCAGGGAAAGCCTCTGCAATGTCCTTCATCATACCAGGTTCTTGTGCGCCCTGTCCCGGGAAAAGAAAAGCGTATTTCTTAGCCATGCTTTGCTCCTTAAAAGATAAATGACAAAAATCGTGAATTTGTCAGTAAGATAAATCATATAATACCAGAATATAAAAGAAAGTCAAGTATTCTTTTTTGTGCAAAGCCCTCTAGCACGCAAAAATGACAGTTTTACATCCTCTATTGAGAAAAAAAGAGAAAAAAGCGAGATAAAAAATACCGTACAAGACGCCAAAAAGCATTATAATCAAGACTTATGAACGAACTCGGCATTATTTCAATCGGGCTTCTAATCCCGTTTCTTGGAACGACGCTCGGCTCTGCCTGCGTGTTTTTTATGCGCGACAAAATAAAAGCGTCGATTGAGTCCTCGCTCCTTGGATTTGCAAGCGGCATCATGATGAGCGCCTCCGTTTTCTCACTGCTTTTGCCGGCGATAGAAATGCGCGAAGGCTCTCCTTTCGCTGCGACAGCGGGCTTTATGGCAGGAATCGGCTTTTTGCTTTTGATGGACAGAGTGATTCCGCATTTGCACAGCGCAACAGGACGCGAGGAAGGTCTCCACGCACGACTGAAGCGCACCACAATGCTTGTTTTTGCCGTAACACTCCACAACATTCCCGAAGGAATGGCTGTTGGCGTCGTCTTTGCGGGAATGTCCAGCGGCGACGCAATCAGCGTTGCAAGCGCGCTCGCCCTCTCAATCGGAATTGCGTTGCAAAACTTCCCCGAAGGCGCAATCGTCTCGCTTCCGCTAAAATCAAGTGGCGGCTCGAAGTTGCGCGCGTTCGCGCTCGGAACGCTTTCGGGCGCGGTCGAGCCAGTTTTCGCCGCCCTCACAATATTAATCGCGGGCGAAGCGGCTGCGATTTTGCCCTTCATTTTGTCATTCGCGGCAGGCGCTATGGTTTACGTTATCGTCGAGGAACTTTTGCCCGAATCCTCAGGCGGAAAGGGCGGAGATGCGCCAGTTATCGCCTTTGCGCTCGGTTTTGCGCTCATGATGACGCTGGACTGCGCTCTGGGCTGATTTTTTCTCTCGATTTTTTTTCAGGAAAGCTCGCCAGTAACTCGGAACGGCATTTCCATAAACGTGGAAAGCCCGCCAGTGACTCAGAACGGCATTTCCATAAACATGGAAAGCTCGCCAGTGACTCGGAACGGCGTTTCCATAAACGTGGAAAGCCCGCCAGTGACTCGGAATGGCGTTTCCATAAACTTGGAAAGGTCGCCAGTGACTCGGAACGGCGTTTCCATAATTTTATAAAGGTCGTTCCGTGTTCCCGACGGGGTTTATAAGACTTTACAAAGCGCATTCCGACTTACGGACGGTGTTTATAAGAGTTTATAAAGCACGTTTCGACTTCCCGACGGCGTTTATAAGACTTTATAAAGCGCATTCCGACTTCCCGACGGCGTTTATAAGACTTTACAAAGCACGTTCCGACTTGCCGACGGGGTTTGTAAGACTTTATAAAGCGCGTTCCGACTTACGGACGGCGTTTGTAAGACTTTACAAAGCGCGTTCTGACTTACCGACGGCGTTTGTAAGACTTTACAAAGGGCGCTCCGACTTCCCGACGGCGTTTATAAGACTTTACAAAGCGCGTTCCGACTTACTGACGGCGTTTGTAAAAAAAATCCCTGCCAAAAATGACAGGGAAGTGCGAAATATTTTCAAAAATTATCGGCAAAGAATGCTGTCGACGGCGATGTTCAAGTTTTCGCGCACGCTTTCGACGTCGATGTCTGCAAGAACGGAAATGCGGAATATCGCGGACTCAAGGAGCGAGTAAAACATTTCGTTTATGCTCTTTACGGGAAGGGAGCGGAACTCTCCCGCTTTTTGTCCGCGCACGATTATCGCTGTCAGAAGGTGTCTGAGGCGAATAACGCGGCGCTGGACGCGCTCGGCGACGTTTTCGGTTTGCTTTTTTCGAAGGTCAATCAAATATGTGAGAAGCACATAAAAGAGTTCTTTGTTTTCGCTGATTTCGTCGGTGATTTTTTCAAGGACGGTCCGAAGGCATTTCTCGCTTGAAAGGCTTTCGTCTTTCACGATTGCGATGAGGTCTTTTTCGAGCGCTTGTGTTAGTTGTTTTATGCTCCAGAGGAAAATCTCGCGCTTGTTTTTGAAATAAATGTAAAGCGTCGTTCGAGTTATGTTGCATCGGTCGGCAATTTTTTGGAACGTTACGTCCTCATAGCCTTCTTCAACAAATATTTTCAGCGCCTTTTCCAAAATCTCTTTTTTTCTTTTTTCGTGTTCAACAACGATTGCCATTTTCTAAACTTCCCGCCTAAAATCAATACCGTTCGGCTTCTTTTTTGCCTTTTTTGGCGCTGTCTTTTCTCACATTGCGCCAATCTTTGCCTTTCTGGTTTTTCTTTGCGCTCTCTTTTCCAAGTTCATCGAACATATAGAACACGGTGTCAAGATTTCCGGCTTTGAGAGCCTTTGTGCGCTCGGCAGTCGCTCCGAGGCTTTCCTCGAAGTACGGGCTTGATGTGATAACGCCAAGCGACCAGCCTTTGAAGTCCTGGAACAAGCATTTCATATCGCCATAAAGAGCTTTCGCGCTTTCATCGTCTCCAAGTCGCTCGCCATAAGGAGGGTTACAAAGCAACAGTCCTTTTTCGTACGGCGCGGACAAATCTTTGAAATCCGACACGATGAAATCAGGGCGTCCGATGTGTTTTCCGAGTCCTATTGACTGCAAAGCACGACCTGCCATGACGCAAGCGTATTCTGCGTTCTTTTTTGCGCGCTCGACGGCGGCGCTGTCGATGTCGCTTCCTGTTACGCGGACTTCAACGTCGGTGCGGATTTTCTCGGCTTCTGCTTTTCGGATTTCTGTGGCGCGCTCGCGGTTGAAGAACGGCATATTCTCGACGGCGAATCGCCTTCCGAAGCCCGGCGCGACGTTATAGGCGTAAAGCACTGCCTCGATTGCGATTGTTCCAGAGCCACAGAACGGGTCGTGGAGCGGAGTTGCTCTTCTCCATGTCATAAGCTGCAAAAGGGAAGCCGCCATGGTCTCGCGAAGAGGCGCAATGCCGCCATCGGTGCGGTAGCCGCGTTTGTGAAGAGGAAGACCGCTCAAGTCGAGGAGCAAAAGCGCTGTGTCGTTGTCGAGATAGACGCGCAAATCACACTCATCGCCAGATTCTGGGAGTGTTTGGATATGCCAAATGTCGCCAAGCTTTTTGTAAATCGCTTTTTGTATCATTGACTGAACGCTATGCTCGCTGTTCAACTTGCTTTTGTTGGCGCGAACTTTGTCAACGACGAGTTTCACGTCTTTTCTGAAATAATCCTGCCACGGAACGCTGTACGCGCCATCAAAAAGCGCGTCAAAATCACCAGCGGCATAACAGGCGACCTGAAGATAAACGCGGTCGGCTGTTCTGAGGCAAAGATTTGCGCGAAAAAGGGCGTCATCGTCTGCCGAAAAGCGAACACGCCCCGGAGCATTGTCGATTATTTTGTAGCCCAAAAATTTTATTTCATTGCCGAGGATTTTTTCAGCCCCGACTGCACATAATGCAACTAATGTATTCATAAATCACAAAATAACACGTTTTCGCCATTCTGACAATAAGCGCTTTTCTGTCAAACGCTTGCGATTCTGTATGTGAGTGGTATAATTTTTCTCATGGATACAGAAAAAAATCTTCAAACATTTCAGGCAAAAGAACTTGAAAACGTGCATTGGTATGGGCGAAACGGCGATTTTGATGGCGGCGTCGCTCTTTTTTGGACAGCAAGCGGTTTTTTGGCAAACTGCAATGCAAAAGAGTTGTGGGCACAAATCGAAGCCGATTATGACACACTTGAGCCGTGGGCGGGCGTGTGGGTCGACGGCGCGATGATTGCAAGATTTCCTCTTGAGCGCGGGAAAAAGTGGTATTTGCTTTTCAGAAAGCCAGAAAGCGCACTCGATAAGCCGTTCAAGATTGAACTTTTGAAAGACACGCAGGCGATGCCGGGAGACGAAAAGCATTTTGTTTGCGTTCACGCTCTCGGTGTTCCCAAAGGCTTTGACAAGAGCGCTTTTCTTCCACTTGCGCCGTTCAAAGCAAAAATCGAATTCATCGGCGACAGCCTTACGACAGGCGAAGGGCTTGCAGGCGCTTCAAGCGAATGCGATTGGGGTTCTCCGTGGATTTCAGTTCGCACAAGTTATGCGCTAATGACAGCAAAAGCCTTGGGCGCTGATTGGAGATTCTTGTCGCAAAGCGGCTGGGGTGTGATTTCGGGGTGGGACAACGACCAGACTTCGATTATTCCGCCGCATTACGAAAATGTCTGCTCTGTTGCAAAGGGCGAGAAAAACGAAAACGCTGGAGCAAAGAAAGCGAATGACTTTTCAAAATGGCAGGCGGATTTTGTCGTCGTGAATCTTGGGACAAACGATTTTAACGCATTCCGCTCGCCTGCGAAAACAGCAAGTGATGGCACAGTTTGGAAGCTCAGAAGCGAAAGCGACGGCTCGCTGAACAAAGAGGACGCAAAGAGATTTCAAAACGGCATAAAAGATTTTCTTTCAAAAATCAGGCGCAACAATCATAATGCACAGATTATTTGGGCTTATGGAATGTGCTCTGCTGATTTTTCTGAGTATATCGAGAGCGCTGTCGAAGGGTTTGCCAAAGAGACAAAAGACACACGCATTTCATTTTTGCTTCTGCCGTCGATGGCGGGCGAAAGCGAGGAAGGGCGCGGCTCTCTTTTCCACCCAGGTTCTGAAACGCACTTGAAGACATCGAAGGCGCTTCTTTCGCATATAAAATTCCTTGAGCAAATCCAATAAAGAAAAGCGGCGCTCCTTTTTGAGCGCTGTTTTTTTGCAGAAGTTGTAAACGAGAAATTATAAGCAAAGAACATTTTTTTCTTATCCGCAAAAGAAAAGCGCTCGTATAATTGACAATATGTACAAAGCAAACACACAACGATATTCACAAATGCAGTATCAAAGATGCGGAAAAAGCGGGCTTCTTCTTCCTCGCGTGTCTTTGGGACTGTGGCACAACTTCGGGTCTGTCGATTCTTTTGAAAACCAGAAACAGATTTTGTTCACAGCGTTCGATTGCGGAATCACGCATTTTGACCTTGCAAACAATTACGGCCCTGTGCCGGGAAGCGCAGAGGAAAACTTCGGGCGCATTCTCAAAAGCGATTTCAAATCATACCGCGACGAGATGATTATTTCGACAAAAGCGGGATTTGAGATGTGGGACGGCCCTTATGGAAACTGGGGAAGCCGCAAGTATCTTGTTGCAAGCCTTGACCAGAGCCTTTCGAGAATGGGGCTTGATTATGTGGACATATTCTATCACCACCGCCCTGACCCGAACACACCGCTGGAGGAAACGATGGGCGCTCTTGCTGACATCGTGAAAAGCGGAAAAGCGCTTTATGCTGGCATTTCGAACTACAACGCAGAGCAGACGCGAAAGGCAGCGAAAATCCTCAAGGAAATGGGCGTTCCGCTTTTGATAAACCAGTTTCGATACAATATGCTTGACCGCTGGAGCGAAAAGGACGGTCTTTTTGACGCACTCGACGAAGAGGGAGCGGGAAGCATCGCGTTTTGTCCGCTTGCGCAAGGGCTTTTGACATCGAAATATCTTGAGGGCATTCCAGAAGGAAGCCGCGCAAAGCGAAATCACTTTTTGAAAGAAGAGCAAATCACACAAGAGCTAAGGGAAAAACTGCGCGCTCTTGACGAAATCGCAAAAAATCGAGGTCAGTGCCTTGCAGAAATGGCGCTTTCGTGGCTTTTGCGAAGCGGTCGACTCACATCTGTTCTGACAGGCTCAAGCCGTGCAGAACAAATCGCCGAGAACGTGAAGATACTCAATCATCTTGATTTTTCTGACGATGAACTTTCGGCTATTGAAAGTGTATTGTAAGTGTATTCAAAGAGTATAGAAAGAGCCTTGGAAGAAAATGTCTCCTTTTTGGTCAGGGAAGCAAAATTTGAGTTGAGTTTGCTTCCTTTTGACTCGGGGAGGCAAAATTCAAGTTGAGTTTGCTTCCCCGAGTGATTTTCTTTAAGACTCATTCAACACTTCGCTTCCTCGAAGGAAATTCTTTCAGACTCATTCAATAAATCACTTCCTTTTTTAAAATCCGAGCAAACTCAACTTTTTTTGAAGTAGATTCTTCGACTCCACTTTGTTCCGCTCAGAATGACAATTTTTTTTGGTCTGCGTGTCATTCTGAGCAAAGTGAGCATAAGCGAACGAAGTCGAAGAATCTGGCATTACGAATCACAATCGATTTTGAAAAAAGAAAGTAAATGTTTCGACTTCACTGCGTTCCGCTCAACATGACAAATATTCCAGTGTTTTTTGCGTGTTCTAGGCTTGGGCTTTTCCGCAGAAATCGCGTATGGACTTGTAGCCTTTTCGTTTCATGAAGGCTTTAAGCCCGTCGACGATTTCGCTCATGGCAGAAGGGTTGAAGAACGTCGCAGTTCCGACTTCAATCGCACAAGCGCCTGCAAGAATGAACTCGACGGCGTCCTGCCACGTTGAAATACCGCCGATTCCTACGACAGGAACGCGCTCGCTTTCGGGAAGTGCGTTTATCGCGCGAACGACGTCGTAGACCATGCGGAGCGCAATAGGCTTTACGGAAGGCCCGCAAAAGCCTGCCTTTACGTTGTCAAAAACGACCTTCTCGCTTTCAACATCAATCGCCATCGCCTGAACCGTGTTTATGAGGCTCAAGGCATCTGCGCCCGCTTTGACGCAAGTGAGGGCAACGCCCACGAGGTCAGGCGCATTCGGGGAAAGCTTCACCATAAGCGGCTTTTTCGTCGCGCTTCTGACAGCGCTCACGACCTCTCCTGCCGCCTCTGCCTGCATTCCCCACGCCATTCCGCCAGATTTGACGTTCGGGCAACTGATGTTTAGCTCAATCATTGGAACATTTGTTTTGTCGAGCAGTTTTGCGCCCTCAACATAGCTTTCGAGCGTTGAGCCTGAAAGATTTGCAATCACAGTCGAGCCGATTTTCATCATCATTGGCAGCTCGTTTTCAATGAAATGCGGAACTCCTGGGTTTTCAAGCCCGATTGAGTTTATCAGTCCGCCGCTCGTTTCCCAAAGACGAACGCCGCCGTTTCCCGCACGAGGCTCAAGAGTGAGACCCTTCGAGCAAATGCCGCCGAGAGAGGAAACATCGATGAGAGGAGCGTATTCGCTTCCGTAGCCGAAAGTGCCGCTTGCCGCAATGACAGGATTTTTGAAAGGGACACCCGCGATATTGACGCTCAGGTCTACCTCTTCGTTCTCGCCAAGAGGAGCGCGCCGAGGAGGGAATGAAAGGGTTGAAAAATCGAGGATTTTTGCGTCGAAAACAGGGCCGTCGGCACAACAGCGCTTGTTTCCTTCTTTGGTTTTTATCGTGCAGCCAAGACAAGCACCCATTCCGCAAGCCATTCGGCTTTCCATGCTGATATAGCACTTCACGAAAGCCTCTGCGCAAATCTTTTGGATATAGGCGAGCATTGGAAGAGGGCCGCACGCATAGACAACGCTGTAGCCGCCCGCTTTTAGCTTTTGAGCGTCGAGAGCCGCCGTCACCATGCCCTTTATGCCCACAGAACCGTCGTCGGTCGTGATTGTCAGATTCCTTGCCTTAACGCGCGAAAGCCCATAACTGCCGCTTTTGAAGCAAGCGACAAAATCATAAGAGCCATCGGCAAGAGTTGAGGCAAATCCCGCAACGGGCGCGACTCCGACACCACCGCCGACAATGAGGACGCCGCTTTTTTCAGGACGCGGGAAAGTGTTTCCCAAAGGCCCGATAAGGCGAACAGCATCGCCCTTTTCAAGCGAGCAAAGTTCGCTCGTTCCCTTTCCCTTTTTGAGAATCAAGAACTCGACGCTCGCGCCGTCCGAGCGAACTTCGCTATAAAAAACGCTGATTGCGCGAGAGAGCAAAACGCCACTTGGGACGCGCTGCAAAAGAAAAAACTGACCTGCGTTTATCTTTTTTGGACCAGAAGAAGAGTCAAGCGAAAGCCGCAAGCGAAAAACGCTTTTGGACGGAACAGCGCCTTCTTCTTCGCGGCAAAACTCAACGCTCGCCGTCTGGAAAACAGGAAGAGGGCGATTTTCGCAATCGAAAAGCAAATCATTATCCCCAGACTTCATTTTTCGCTCCCAGCAAATCCGCTTTTGCCTCGTAAGCCGCTTTTATCGCAGCGTCGGCGATATCGTCAATCGAGACCGTGCCGTTTGCTTCTTTTTCAAGACAAGCGCTGTCCTTTTTCCATGCGCACAAAATGCCGCGTGACGAGTTCACTGTGCCGCCCGCCTTTCCAAGAAGAGAGGCCGCAATGCGAGCCGCGCCGCCCTGAGCGCCATAGCCTGGAATCAAGAAAAACACATCAGGATATTTTTCACGAAGCGAAAGGGCGTCCGCTTCTTCCGTGCAACCGACGACAGCGCCGACAGGAGAGCATTTCGCCTCCGGGAATCTTTCCTTGAACTCGCCAGAAAGGCGCAAAAGCTCGCTTCCGACACGGTCGAGAACCTTGCCGCCTGCGGTCAAATCGAGGTTTTCGATGTCTTTCATTCCCGGATTTGACGTTCGCAAAAGAACGAAAAGAGCCTTTCCTTCCGCGCAATATTCCGTGAACGGTGAGAGCGTGTCAAAGCCCATATATGGATTTACTGTGATGATGTCGCTTTCGAAATCGCCAGAAAAATGAGCGCGCGCATAAGCGCTTGCAGTCGCGGCAATGTCGCCTCGCTTTACGTCGCTGATTGCGATGATGCCTGAGTTTTTCAGCTCCTTGAGAGTCTTTGAGTACGCCTTCATTCCCTCGATTCCGAGCGCTTCGTAGTAGGCAATCTGAACTTTGCAGCAGCAGGCGCTATCGCCGATGCGCGAAATAATCGCCTTGTTATAAGAAAAAACCGCCTCCGCTTTTGAAGGAAATTTTCTCAAAAGCGAAGACGGAATATATGACGGGTCAGTGTCAAGACCAATACAAAGAGGACCATTTTGCGCTGCTTTTTCACGCAGCAATTCCATATTGTGAGTGTTCATAATTTGGATTATAGCAAAAACGCCTCTTTTTCTTCAACCTAAAAATTGTATACGCTCTGATTTGTAGAATTTTCTCGTCATATACACATTGTATACGGCTCAAAAATGCGCTGGCAAACCAATATACAATATGTATACGGCACGACTTTGAGTATTTTCTTTGAATATACATATTGTATACGACGAGATTTTTCTATTGATAGAAAATATACAGTTTGTATACGACCGACTTTGAGCGTTTTCGGCTCATATACAAACTGTATACGGCCAGATTTTTCTATTAAAAGAAGCGTATACAATTTTTTGTGCCTCAAGGAATGCTGGTGTCTGAGCGTAGTCGAAGACGATAGTGAAAAAAAAGTGTCATTCCGAACTCGTTTCGGAATCTACTCAAAAGAAAGGCAGATGCTGAAACAAGTTCAGCATGACAGCAAAGGCATGACAGCAGTGAGCGCCTTGAAGACAAAGGCAATTTCGGATAAGATAGCGACTTAGCCTCCGAATTTTCGAATAAGGAGGCTCGCGCAATGACGACATACGAGAAAGTAGTGCTTTGCATTATGATTATCAGTCTGATTATAGACGTGATTAGCCTCTTCAAGTAATTTTAGAAGAGTACAAAAAAAGCCCGCCCCATAAAAAACTGACAACTTCGGGCGGGTTTTTCATAACCACTACGGAGGCGGTCGCTTTAGCTTGCGGCGTTCCCCTTGTTCTCAACAATAACACACTTCAAAAGCAAAGTCAACTTTTCAGGCTAGAGGTTTGAGCGGAGTCGAAGACGATAGCGAAAAGAACGGTTATTTCGACTTCGCTCAATAACCGTGTCATTCAAAAACACAAGCACAAGGCAGAGGAAGAAAACAAGTTCAGCATGACAGTATGACAATAACAGCAAAGGCTTAGGCTGTGATAAGGACGACAAGATGGGAAAGAGAAGTTTTTGAATGTTTGTCAAGGGAAAATGTAGCACAGACGACAAAAAAAGAGAAAATTATTGAGAAAAAATTAAAAACAAAAGATATTGCACAAAAAGAAAAAAAAGTGTAACTTTCTCGACGTACAGATGTACAACAACAAAAAAATTGCAGTATATATGCAATTAAAGGGAGAAATTTTATGAAAAAAATCCTTGCAACAGCAGCGGCTGCCGTTCTTGCAGCAGCAACATTGAGCGCAGGTGAAGGCTTGAAGGTTTCAGGCTTCGTCCGCGGTGGTCTTTCAGACGACATCAGCGATATGGTAGCAGCTGATGCTGGTAGTAAAGAAGGCGACAATAACCTTATTGGTAACACTTGGGTTGGCGGAGACCATTGGGGTGGATCTTCAAGATTCAGATTCAGAACTGAGTATGATGGCGATAATGGTGGAGTTGATTTCCGCTATCAGAGAAAAAACCTTTCAATGAATTGGTTTGCCGAAGATAATATCAGCTGGGCAATGGCTTATGCAAAGTTCTTTGATGGCGCAATCATGGTAGAAGGTGGAAAGCTCGTTGATAACTACACAGCAGCAGATGATGATAATGGAGCAGATTTTACAGGCGCAACAGGTGTTCGCCTTGTTGTTCACCCAGTTGACAGTCTCTACATCACTTTCATGGGAAGCGATTTGAACCCAGCAGTTTATGACTACGATGCAAAGTATACTACAGAAACTTCAGCAGATTACGATGCGAAGAAGGCTCGCAGACAGGGAAATCCAAAATTCGACCACAATCTTTTCTCTGCAACAGCAAGATTCGAGAATGACGCTTTCGCAATCGTAGGTGGCGCACACTTCTCAGGTATCTTCTATGGTTCTTTCTCTCTCAAGGCAGTTGAGAACCTCACATTTGCAGTTGGTTTCCAGTCTAACTATTCAAATTGGAAAAACCGTACAAAACTTGAGGGTAACGACAGCGATGGTAACGACCTAAAGAAGTTGAATCACTTCACTTTGGTTGATGCAAATCTTGAGTATGATGCAGATCCAGTTCTCTTTGGTGTAGTCGGATATACTTACTTCGCAGATGACCTTTACATCGATAAAAAACAAGATGGTGATTTCGCTCAGGTAATTCCATATATTCAGTACAGCCTCTCTGATATCACAGCACTCCGTGTAGAAAGCACATTGCACATTTCTCGCGACTCAGACGTTAGAGACCATTTTGCAACTGTAACTCCTTCTGTTGTGTTCAACGCAAGCAAGAAGGCTGATGTTGATGTATGGCTCACAGTTTCTACAGAGCCAGACTATGTACACCACGCAACTGGTGTTGGTGTGAGATACAAGTTCTAAGTTAAGTAGCATTACTTAATAAAAACCATAAAGCCAAAAAGTCCGCTTCGTTTTTGAGGCGGGCTTTTTTTTGTGGGCGGGCGAAAAGGCTTGATTTCGCTCTTGATGTGTGCTATATTCTGAAAACAAGGGGAACGCCGCTTGCAGAGCGACTGCCTCCGTTGAGCAATTTTTTTACATAATGCCCGTCAAGAAGCTTGAGACTCTTTTAGGACGGGCTTTTTTTATGCTAATCAGACTGATAATCATAATGCAAAGCACTACTTTCTCGTATGTCGTCATTGCGCGAGCCTCCTTATTCGAAAATTCGGAGGCTAAGCCGCCCTTGCTTTTGGCGTTCCCGTTCGCTATATTATCCGAAATTGCCTTTGTCTTCAAGGCGCTCACTGCTGTCATGCTGAACTTGTTTCAGCATCTGCCTTTCTTTCGAGTAGATTCCGAAACGAGTTCGGAATGACGCGGTTATTGAGCGATGTCGAAATATTTTTCACTGGCGTCTTTGACTTCGCTCAAGCCACCAGTCTAAAAAGTTGACTTTGCTTTTGATGTGTGTTATTGTTGAGAACAAAGGGGAACGCCGCTTGCAGAGCGACTGCCTCCGTAATGGTTGTTAAAACCCGTCCGAAGTTGGTCACTTTTGTAGGACGGGCTTTTTTTTACACTCTTCTATGTTTACTTGAAGAGGCTAATCACGTCTATAATCAGACTGATAATCACCGTCATAGACGGTTTTTGAGAAACTGCCTGTGGCAGTCGGAGGCTAAGCCGCCCTTGCCTTTGGCGTTCCCTGTCGCTATCTTATCCGAAATTGCCTTTGTCTTCAAAGCACTTTTTTGTTATGGATTTTTTTGGCATTATCCGATAGAATAAAAAAAGAAGGCGCAATTCAAAGATTTCGGTTGGTCTTCGTACAAAATGCTGAAATGCTCTTTCGAGCACTACCGCCTTAGTGGTTCAGACTTAGGCGGTTATTTTTTTGCTCATCGATATTTTATCGAAGAGTGGTAGGCTTACCAAACTGGATTGTCGAGCAATAAAAGCACGATTACCAGCAAAATCATCATGATTCGGCTCACCGCACACACTCCCTAGATTGAAATATGACTCTTTCATACGAAAAAGCCACAAGAGCTAGAAGAGCAACCGCCAATCTTATCAAGACTCGCAAGAGTCCCTATTGAACTGCACCTGTTCTTTGATTATCGGCACGTTTTGGCGCTCACGTCATGCCCTCGCTGTCATGCTGAAAACTTGTTTTAGCATCTGCCTACGAATCACCTCTTACGCAAAACAAAAAAGTTGAATACTTTTTGAACCGTGTTACAATATATTTTAGACGTTCTTTTTGTAAGGGGTTTTTATGAAAATCAAACAGAAATTGATTTTAAGTAATCTTTTGATGGTGTTTTTTGCGGTTCTTCTTGTTTCAGTACCGGTCATTATTGTGCAAATAAAAAGTATGAGCGAAAACATTGCTCATGTGGCTGACGGGCAAGTTTCTACGGCATACATGGAAATAAATCACTTTCTAAGAAAACCAGAGCAGATAACGGCAAACATAGAGCATTTCATTTCAACTCAGGAGCTGGACCAGGACAGAATGCAAGATATGTTCGCGCACACTCTCAATGGCGAAACTATATTCTCTCAGCTTTATTTTTCTGGAACAAAGCCTGTAAAAGACGGTGGCTTTTTCTGGGCAAACGACAGATGGCAGCCTCCTGCTGACTATGACCAGACGACGCGCGCATGGTACAAGGCTGGACGAGATGCTGTCACATACGATGTTTCAGCGCCTTATTTGGATTTGGTTACGAACTCAATGGTAACGACTGTTGCACGAAAAGCAATGCGTGGAAATGAGTTCCTCGGTGTTATCGGAATCGATGTGAGCCTTGCTGACCTTTCAAATATGGTTTCACGCATAAAGCTCACAAAAAGCGGAATATCATATCTTCTTGATGCAGACGGTAATTACATCACAAACTCTGACTCTTCCAAAATCGGAAAAGAAAACTTTTTCAAAGAGTATCCGCAATTCGACAAATTTCGCTCAAACTTCTCTACAGAAAGCGTTTATGTCAACTTGGACGCAGGTGCTAACAAGTATTTTGCTGCCCGCAATATCTCAAACGAAAGCCGCTGGACTCTTGTTACAATGGGTTCTCGCCACGAAATCTTTGAATCTGTTCAGAAAAATGTTCTGATAATTCTTCTGTTTGCAATCGTCGCAATGGGAGTTTCGCTCGTTATGGCGTTCCTCATCGCCCACACAATCGTAAAGCCGATTGAAGTGGTCGACAAGACGATTAACGGAATCGCAAGCGGAAACGCTGACCTCACGAACAGAATCACCGTTACTCACAACGATGAGGTCGGCTCATTGGTCAAAGGCTTCAACAAGTTCGTTGAAAAGTTGCAGGGTATTGTTTCGCAAATCAAAAACTCAAAGTCAAACCTCCAGAACGTCGAAGGCGATTTGCAAAACAATATTCACAACACAGCCTCTGCGATTACCGAAATCCTCGAGAACATCAATTCTGTCAGCACGCAAGTCGACACGCAGGCTGATGTTGTCTCACAGACTTCTGCGGCAGTTGCCGAGATTGCCGAGAACATCAACAGCCTTGAACGAATGATTGGAAGTCAGGCGGACGGTGTTTCTCAGGCGAGCGCGGCTGTTGAAGAGATGATTGGAAACATCACGAGCGTCAACCAGAGCGTTGAGAAGATGGCGAACTCGTTCGAGCAGCTTTCTCACAATGCTTCAATCGGTGTTGAGCGACAGCGCCATGTTGCCGAGGCAATCAATCAGGTCGCCGAGCAGTCAAAGACGCTTCAGGAAGCGAACAAGGCAATCGCGAGTGTCGCAAGCCAGACAAACCTTCTTGCTATGAACGCGGCTATCGAAGCGGCGCACGCTGGGGACGCGGGTCGTGGTTTCAGCGTTGTTTCTGACGAAATCCGAAAACTTTCCGAAAACTCAAGCGAGCAGTCAAAGCGAATCGGTGCGGAGCTCAAGAAAATCGAGTCCACAATCGAGGCTGTCGTTTCTGCTTCTCAGAGTTCAAGCAAGAGTTTCAACGATGTCAGCGATATGATTGGCTCAACCGACGAGCTCGTCCGACAGATTAAGGCTGCAATGGAAGAGCAGCAGGAAGGAAGCCACCAGATTGTTGACGTCTTGAAGATGATGAACGATTCAACGCTTGAAGTGCGCACGGCATCAAAAGAGATGGCGGAAGGCAACAAGATGATTTTGGGCGAAATCCAGAACTTGCAGAACGCAACGCTCGTTATCAAGGATTCAATGCGCGAAATGGGCATTGGCGCTCGCGACATCAACGAAACAGGCGCGGCTCTTTCGAATATCTCTGGCGAGGTTCGCGACTCAATCACGCAAATCGGCGACGAAATCGACCAGTTCCACACTTGATAAAACCCTTTTGAACGTCAGCCCGCTTCTTTTTTGAGGCGGGCTTTTTTGTTTCGGTTATTGAGCGAAGTCGAAATAACCATGTCAGGCACAAAAAATTGTATACGCTTCTTTCAATAGAAAAATCTAGTCGTATACAATATGTATATGAGCAAAAAACGCGTCAGGCGAGTCGTATACATATTGTATATTTTCTATCAATAGAAAAATCTGGCCGTATACAATATGTATATTCAAAGAAAACACGCAAAGTCGAGCCGTATACATATTGTATATTGGTTTGCCAGCGCGTTTTTGAGCCGTATACAATGTGTATATGACGAGAAAATTCTACAAATCAGAGCGTATACAATTTTTCAGAGCGCTACAAAATCATTTGTCCCAGAAACTTGGGAAGAAGAAAATCAGCATGGTGTAAAGTTCGAGGCGTCCTGCGAGCATTGCAAAGCTGTAGATGAGTTTTAGGGCGCTTGGGACGGCTTGCCATGTGAACGACGGGCCGAGAGCGCCAAAGGCAGGTCCGATGTTGCCGACCATCGACAAGGAGGCGGTGATTGAGGTGAGGACGTCGAAGCCGAAAAGGCACGAGATGAATGAGATGGCGATGACGAGGGCGAAATAGAGAAAGACGAAGCTCGTGACGCTGATGAGGATTCCTTTGCCGCTTGCTTGTGAGTTCAAGCGGAGTGTGTAGACGCCATGCGGGTGTATGTTTTTTTTGATTTCGTTGCCGATTTGCTTTGAGAAGATGACCCAGCGGACGACTTTTATTCCGCCTGCTGTCGAGCCTGACGAGCCTCCGACGAAGAAGAGGGCGAAGATTAAAAACTGCGCTGCGGGACTCCATTGTGTGTAATCGGCGATTGAAAAGCCTGTTGTCGTGATGATTGAGGACACGGTGAATGCAGCGTATCTGAGGGAGGAGAGGATTGTGCCGTATGCGTTTTTTATGCAGAGTGTCAAAAGAAGAGTCGTTACAAAATAGATTGCGCAATACGCTTTGAACTCGCTGTTTGTTTTGATTTCGTTTAGTTTTCCTGTGAACACGTAAAAATAAAGGCTGAAATTGACGCCTGCGAGGAACATAAAAACGGTGCAGATTACGTCGATGGCGACGCTGTTGTATGCGCCAACGCTTTGGGTTCTTGTTGAAAAGCCGCCTGTTCCGAGTGTGGCGAAGGCGTGGCAGAGGGAGTCGAAAAAGTCCATTCCCGCGAGGCGCAAAAGTATTGTTTCGGCTGCTGTGAGTCCGAAATAGATGAACCACAAGAGTTTTGCTGTTGTGGCGATTTTTGGGGTAACTTTGCCTTTTTCGGGTCCTGTTGTTTCGGCTTTTATGAGCTGGAAGCCTCCAACGCCCAAAAGCGGCAGAAGGGCAACGGTGAGCGTTACGATTCCCATTCCGCCAAGCCAGTGCTCAAGGCATCTCCAGAGGTTTATGCTTTTTGGAAGGTTGTCGATGTCTTCGATGATTGTTGAGCCTGTTGTTGTGAAGCCTGAAACGCTTTCGAATATGGCGCTCGGCAAATCGCTGATTGCGCCTGAGGCGTAAAGCGGGATTGCCCCGAAAAGCGAGGAGAGTGTCCAAGAGAGCGCGACGGCGGCATAGCTTTGGCGAAGGGAGAGGGCTTTGCCTTTGTTTCTGAGTGTGAAAAACACGGTCGCGGCGAGGGCGAGCATTATTGCTGTGGGGAGTGCGAAGGGCAAAATCATATCGCGCTCGCCATAAAAAATGGCTGTCGAGAGCGGAAGGACATAGGAGAGAGAAACGACTGCAAGTATCGAGATTATTATCAAAAAGACTGTTATCATTGCCTTTTTCCAAAATAGTTGATTGTCTTTTGGTTTGCGGCTGCGCTCGTTATCAAAAGAACGCGGTCGCCTTCTTCGAGGACTGTTTTTCCGACTGGGATTTTATAGTTTTCTTCTGCGGCTTTTTTCACGATGAGAACGAGAAACTCGCCTTTTCGGGAAATCTGGATAAGATTTTTTCCGCACACTTTTGACGAGGATTCGATTTTGCATTCAATTGTCTCAAAGTTGCCGCCTGAAACGGTGTGTATTCCTGTGACGCTCTCTCCTTTGAGGTGTCCGATGATGCTGTCTGCAACGGCGTCACGGATTGGGACTGGAACGTCGACGCCGATGTTTTTGGCGATGTTTTCGTAAGCAGAGCCTGCGACGACTGCGATTGTTCTGTCGACGCCCAGGGATTTTAGGTAGGCGCTCGCAACGATATTCAATTCGTAGTTTGTTGTGGCGCAGATTGCAAGGTCAAAGGCGTTCAAGCCTTCTTCTTGGATAAAAGATTCGTCTGTGATGTCGGCATTGAAAACGGAAGCCTCAAGGTCATAGCGTTCGCTTGCGTTTTTGGCTTTTTTTTCGTTGCTGTCGATTATGACGAAAGTTTTTGCTCTTCGATTTTTTGCGCCGAAGAAATGCGAAAAGCGGTTGTTCAATGTATTGTTTTTTTGCAAAAGGCTGTCGGCGACGATTGTTCCGATTTGGTCAATTCCGACGAGGGCTATTTTTTTCAGCGCCTGTGCTTTTGAGCCGCACAAATCAAGCATTTCGGCGATGTTGGCGCGCTCTGTCAATATTCCGATTTTGTCGCCTGCGTTTATTGGTGTGAAACCATCGGCAAGAACGGCGCTTGAGGTGCTTTCGACGTAGCAGACGGAAAACGGCTTTTCTGTTAAGGCGCGAACGTCTTTTACGAGTTTTCCTTCAATGCGGCTTCCTTCTTCAACGGTGATTCTGCAAAGTTCAAACGATGTGTTTTCAAAGGCAATCACTTCTGTTGATGCGCCATGCTCGATAGCTTTCAGGATTGAGGAAGCGGCTTCGACGTCGGGGTGAACCATAAAGTCGATGCCATAAAGCGGACGGTGGTGAGCGCTTATTTGAGAGGCGTGAGAGGCAGAAGCTGCGGCAGTGTTTACATAATATGCGTAATTTCTCACGCGCGCAATTTTGAGCACATTTGGATAAACAGCGTCTGCAAGTGAGCAGGTAATCATATTCACTTCGTCGCTTGAAGAAACACAAACAAGCGCGTCGGCTTTTTGTATTCCTGCTTTTTCAAGTGTCTCAAGGCTGTTTCCGTCCGCATTCAAAACAGCACAATTAAGACGGTTCGTCAGATGACGAGCAGTTTCCTCATTGTTTTCGATAATGACAACATCGTTTTTCTCATTTATGAGGCGACGCGCAAGTTGCACGCCTGTAAGCCCGCCTCCGACAATAACCGTCTTCATACTTGCTCTATTTGCTCATCTTGTAGATTGCGCTAAAATCACGGGCATAAAGCGGATAGCCTCTATATCCCGCAAAATCCTTGCTGTAAACAGCGAATTCGCTGATGTCCTGAAGATAAACAGAGGCAGCCTCATCGCTCAAAATCTTTTGAGCAGCGCGGAAGTACTCTACTTTTTCTTCATCGTTCACTGTTGAAACAGCGTCTTTATAAATCTTATCATAAGATTCGCTTTTGAAGTTCACAAAGTTGTTTTTTGCTGTTGAAACATAGCGTGAAAGGAATGCTGTAGGGTATGCCAAAGAGCCGTCGAGTGAGATTATTGTTGCTTCGTACTGTCTTCCCTTATACACGTTTGAAAGCCATGTTGCCCAGTCAACCTGCTTAATTTCTGCCTGAATGCCAGCTTTTGCAAGTTGGTTCACAACAACAGCGGCTGTATCGACGTGAACTGTGTACACAGAAGGAACTGTAATCGTGAACTTGAAGCCGTTTTCATAACCTGCTTCTTTCAAGAGTTCTTTTGCTTTTTCAACATCAACGGCATATGATGAAGCGAGTGTTTCATCGTAGTATTTTGAAAGGGCAGGGATAAGTCCGCTTCCAACAATAACGCCATAGCCATAGTTTACTGTGTCGATGATTTCTTTTCTGTCAACAAGGTAGTTGAGAGCCTGTCGCACGCGAATGTCTTTGAACGGCTCGAAGTCGTTGTTAAGGGCGATGAGCTGAACAGCGTTAGAATTTGACTGATATTTTGTGATTGTGTTTTCGTCAAGTTGCATCATTGTTCCAGCCTCAGCGCTAAAGCCGTCAATTGAGCCTGACTGGAAACTGATAACGAGATTTGCCTGACTTGCAACGAATTTTATCGTGACACTGTCCAAATGAGCTTTTTGTCCCCAATAATCAGTATTCTTTTCAAGTTTCACATGGTCTTGCTCTGCGAACTCTGTGAGTTTGAAAGGTCCTGTTCCAACTGGCTTTCGAGCATTTTCCTCATAGCCTTCTGGAATAATCGCAGCTGTGAGATACGCAACAAAACCTGCGTCTGCACTTTTGAGATTGATTATGAGGCTGTCGTTTTCAATTTTGAAGCTCTCTATTTCAGAATAGCCTGCAATGCCGTGGTCAATTGCAGTTTGAAGTGAGAACGAAATATCATTGGCGCTAACATCTTTTCCGTTGTGGAACTTCACGCCGCTGCGGAGTTTGAACGTATAAACTTTTGCATCGTCCGAAACAGTCCAGCTTTCTGCAATCGCAGGTACAAAACTTCCATCTGTCTCGACTTTTACCAAGCCTTCAAAGATATTGAAGTTCACGCCACGAGTCTCAGCCGTTCCGCTGTCAAAAGGGTCAAAGTTGTTGAGTTCGGTTGCAATTCCAAAAACGAAATCGCCACCGTCCACAATTTGCTCAACTTTGCCTTGTGCTACAGGCGCTTCTTTCTTTTCGCCACATGAAGCAAGGAAAACAGTTGCTGCAACTGCAAAGGCAGCAAAAGACAATTTTTTCATTTTATTCCTCCAAAATATTAAAAGAACTAAAATTGATATATGTGATGGCATCTTACAAGATGTTCGTCATCGCCTTCTTTTGCGGCATTGACAAGAGCGCTTTCTTTTGCGCAAACTGCGGTTGAATATGGGCAGCGGCGATAAAAACCGCAAGCGCCCTCGGGAACGTCTTCGGCTTTCTTGAACTTCACGAGCGGAGTTTTGGGCTTTACATCGTCCAAATCAGGAACTGCGGACATCAAAAGTCGCGTATAAGGATGAAGAGGACGATTGCAAATATCATCAGCCGTTCCTTGCTCAACAATTCTTCCTTTGAACATCACCGCAATTCTGTCGCAAAGGTAATAAACAACATTTATATTATGCGAGATAAAAAGCAGAGAAAATTCCATTTCGGAATGGATTTGCTGGAACAAGTTAAGGATTTGAGAGCCGACAGAAACATCAAGAGCGCTTGTTGCCTCATCAGCAACGACAAGTTTCGGGCGAAGCATAAGAGAAGAGCCGATGCAGATTCTTTGTCGCTGCCCTCCAGAAAGTTCTGACGGATAGCGAGAAAGAAGGCTTTTATCAAGCCCAACTTTTTCAATCATATTATTGACGAGAATGCGACGTTCTTCTTTTGTTCCAATCTTGTGTATTTTCAAAGGCTCTTCCATTGAAAAGCCAATTGTATGGCGCGGATTTAGTGCAGCAAGAGGGTCTTGAAACACTGCCTGAACTTCACGCGAAAGAGAAAGCCGGTTGTGAGCCGAAAGGGATACGCCGTTAACACGAATTGAGCCTTCAAACGGCAAAAGCCCAAGAATTGCACGAGAAAGCGTTGATTTTCCGCAACCAGATTCACCGACAAGCCCAAAAAATTCGTTGTGCTTTATGCTCAAAGATACATTTTTCAGAACGCCTTTCTTGTCGCTATAGCCAGCATTGACTGACTTCAATTCAAGGATATCGCCGCTCATAAACTCTCCTCAGCCGCATAACAGCGCACAAAATGATTATCGCTCAAAATGATTTCATTCGCTGTTTCACGAAAGCATTTTTCTGTTGCTTTTGCACATCTGGGAGCAAATTGGCAAGGAAGCCGCTTTTCGCTGACAGAAGGCACACGACCGCCAATACACTCAAGAAGAGAACCTTTCTTTTTTCTCATTGGAACAGATGATAAAAGGGCTTTTGTGTATTCGTGAAGCGGATTTGAAAGCACTTCTGAAACATCGCCGCTTTCAACGATTTGCCCTGAGTACATAACGATTACACGGTCGCAAAACTGTTTTATTACTCCAATATCATGCGAAATAAAAAGAATTGCTGTGCCATTTTCACGATTTATTTTTCTAAGAAGCTCAAGAACTTGAGATTGCGTTGTAACATCAAGAGCAGTTGTCGGCTCATCTGCAATAAGCAACTTTGGAGAGCAAACACACGCCATTGCAATCATAACGCGCTGCTGCATTCCGCCTGAAAGCTCATAAGGATACGCTTTCATAACGCGCTCTGTTTCTGTAAGACCAACGCGAGAAAGCGCAGAAGAGACGATTTCGTATATTTTTGCATCATTTTCTTTTTTGTTTGAACTGAATTTCTTGTGGATTTTCAGCGGCTCGATAACTTGTTTTCCGATTCTCATGAGCGGATTTAAGCTTGTCATCGGCTCTTGGAAAATCATTGAAATATCGCTTCCGTATATTTCGCGACGCTCTTCTTTTTGCATCGAAAACAAATTGCGCTCACAAAAAACAGCCTCGCCGCTTTTTACTTTCACGCCAGGAGCAAAAAGCGACATCAAAGAAAGCGCAGTCAAACTTTTTCCAGAGCCAGATTCACCGACAATACCAACAATTTCACCTTTTCGCACAAAAAAAGAAGCGCCATCAACAGCCACGAACTCATCTTTTCCTTCAGTTACTGTTATCGAAAGATTTTTCACGCTCAATATGTTTTCTGTTTCAGCCTTTATGCGACTTTCTTCCATAAAAAACTACCTCAGATTTTTTCTGAGTCCCTCACCGATGAAATTAAAGCCTGCGATTGTGAATACAATCATCAATCCTGTGGAAAGTGCATACCAAGGAGAGCGGAAAACTGTACTCTGCGCTTCGTTGAGCATCCACCCCCAACTTGGTGCAGGAGGTTGAATGCCGAGTCCAAGATAGCTCATGCTTGATTCAGCCAAAATTGCGTTTGAAAGTCCAATGATAACAGAAGAAAGAAGCATTGGAACGACATTCGGCAAAATATGAACGAATACGATTCTGAAATGCGATGCTCCGAAAGTCCTGTAATAGCGCACAAACTCTGTGTCCTTGTATTGCAGCGTGCTCATTCTTACAACACGGGTGAAACTCGGCACAAACATTATGCAAAGTGCAAGAATTATCGTATATTTTCCGTAATCCATAACTGTCACGACAATGAGAGCTGTGAGAATTCCAGGGAACGATGTTACAGCATCGACGATTCTCATTACGATTTCATCAACGATGCCTCCGATGTAGCCAGAAAAAAGACCAAGAGCTGTTCCCAAAAAAGTGCTTCCCGCCACAGTTGCAAGGGCTGTCAAAAGCGTGAAGCGAGAGCCGACCATCAAGCGCGAGAAAACATCGCGTCCAAATCTGTCTGTTCCCGCAATATGAGAAAGCGACGGTGGAAGATTTCTTGAAGCAGTGTCCATCGCTGAAATGTCGTAAGGCGTATAAAACACACTCACAAAAGCCATGATGACGACGACGCTCACAAACAAAATACCGATTTTCATTTCAAAATCTTTTAATCCTCGCGCTTTCATTTATTTCTCCAGTTTGATTCTAGGGTCAATGAACTGCACGATAACATCAACTGCGAAGTTTATCGTCACTACAACAACAGCAATATAAAGCACAAGCGCTTGTGTCAGAGGAAAATCGCGCGATGTCACTGCCGAAATCAAAAGGCGACCGACGCCCGGAATCCCGAAAATCTGCTCGATAACGATAGAACCTGAAAAAACACTTCCTGCAATCATTCCCAAAAGCGGAAACACTGCCACAATCGCATTCTTCAAAATGTGGCGCAAAAAAACAGCGTTTTCAGTGTTTCCTTTGCTTCTTGCTGTGCGGACATATCCAAGTTTCTTTTCTGCGATGACAGCAGAGCGCACGTATTTTGCAAGGATAGCAGTTTCGGGCAATGAAATCGTCAAAACAGGGAAAATCAGGCTTTTGAAAAACAAAGCAGGATTTTCGCCGAATGGAACAAATTTTCCTGGCGCAAATAAATGAAGAGTCAAACCGAAAATCCAGATTACAATGACGCTAAGATAAAAGTTTGGAACAGAAAGGGCAAGAGTCGTCAAAAAGTTCATCACAGGTCTTTCGTCTTTTTTTGCCGAGAAAATCCCGATTGCAATTCCTGCCAAAGAAATCACGAACATTGAAAAAAAACCAAGTGAAAGCGTTACAAGAGCGCGAGGCGCAAGGAGGGACGCGACACTTTTTTGATAGCGGATAGAAGTGCCAAAATCGCCCTGAAAAATACCAAAAATCCAAGAAAAATACTGCTCGCGAAGGCTTTTATCAAGTCCCAAATCACTGCGGAGAATCTGTAATTGCTCGTCACTTGCTTCCGTACCAAGAATAAGAAGAGCAGGGTCTCCGGGAATAATGCGAAAAGCGCAGAACGTTATCGCAGAAACAAGAAACAGTGTCAAAAAAAGAATAAGCAGTTTTTTCAGAAAATAGCGCATTTTTCAGAGAATTAACAAAACAACAGCACCAATAACAACGAGAATAAAGAATACAATTGGAATGATAATTTTAAGCAATAGACCCAAAATCGCAAAACTTAAGCCCAAAACAGTTTTCAAGATAAAACCAACAATCCAAAGCACAAAAAGCAATACTAATAAAGTCAGTAACAACATATTGTTAATTTATACAGTAAATCTGAACAATACTCAATAAAAGTAAGGTGCTTTTTGCTATGCACAACTATTTTTTTACTTTTATGTAGAATTATTGCAAAAAACATAATATAATTATTGTAACGAGCGGTTTATCGGTGATTTGCGAGCAACAAGAATGCTCAATAATACATATTGAAGAGGAATTATTTGGAGGTACATAATGTTCAAGCCATTTTCAAAATGCTTGATTGCTTTGATTTCATTGTCAGCGGCAGCAAGTGTGAGCGCAGAAAAAGTTTCAAAATTCTACTTCACTGGCGAAACACGGACTGAGCGTGTAATTATCACGCATGACGACAAGAAAGACACATTGCAGTATTTAACGCCTGCAAAAAACTACAACTTCGTTATTTCCAGCTACGATTACAATGAAGATGTCGAATATGGAAGCACAACATTCCGTTGCACAGCAGACGACACGATGTTCGGACGCTCTTACGATGTGCTTTTGACATACAACGCAAGTTTCGCCGATATCCGCTTCGGAACAGCCACTGGCGTATGGAAGCGCCTCACATTCACAAACATTCCTGAATGTGAAGTTGTAAAATAAATGCAAAGAGTCCCGCGTGAAAATCGCGGGATTTTTTTTGCTTGCTTGAGCGAAGCCAAAGCAAATATTGCACTAAATTTCGTTTGCTGAGACTCAGGAAAGGCGATATTGAACTAAATTTGCTTTGCTGAGACTCAGGGAAGGCTTTAACAAACTAAATTTCGTCCGCTGAGCCTCAGACTTCAATGTACATTTAAGACATCGCTTCGCTGAGCGCCAGCGGTCAATGTACATTTAAGACATTCGTTTGCTGTATGAAAGCAAAGGAAATATATTCGATTTCAATGAAAAAACAGCCCCGAAGCGATGAGGCTGTTTTCTTATTACGATTAACTTTTATTCTTGATACACCAAATTTCCGCCAAACCACGTGGCTTTGACTTTGCCCGAAAGCGTTTTGCCCTCAAAGCAGCTTGCTTTGCCTTTGCTCTTGAAGTTCTCGCCGCAAACAGTCCACGCTTCGTTTTCGTCAATCAAAACCAAATCTGCTCGAAGTCCTGAGCGCAAAAGTCCCTTGTTCAAGCACAAAATCTCGGCAGGGTTCGCGCTCATCAGCTCGGAAAGCTTTGATAGCGTGAAATGCTCTCCTTTTACCAAGACCGTATTCGACACCGCAAAAGCCGTCTCCAAGCCCACGAAGCCAGGCGCGCCGTTCGCTTTGTCGATAGCGGTGTGAGGAGCGTGGTCAGTCGAAATCACGTCCGCCGTGCCGTCGCGAAGAGAGTCAATGAGCGCAATGCGGTCGCTTTCGCTTCTCAAGGGCGGATTTACAAGCGAGCGATGAGAATCCGCGTCAGTCAAGCCGAAATGGTGCGGCGTAACCTCGGCAGTAACGAGCAAGCCCTCTTCTTTTGCACGGCGAACCGCGTCGATTGAGCGAGCCGTGGAGCAATGCGCGATATGCACACGAGAGCCTGTGAAGCGGGCAAGAGCAATATTGCGCTCGGTCGCCACGTCTTCGGCAAGGGCTAAAATTGAGTTTGCTTCGCTCAAGTTCTCGTCGATTTCTTTATTGACTTCATCGCTTGCCTCGCCGCTCTTCATCAACTCGATTGCTTTTGCGCGGAAGGGCTTTGCGGCAAGGGCGAGCGTTACATCTTCGCTGTGGCAGCTGACGATAACGCCGTTTTTCGCTGCTTTCGCCATCGCCTCAGCCATCACAGCCGAGCTTTCTACGTCGTGTCCGTCTTCGCTAATCACGGGGATTTTCTCGCTGTCGATTTCGTCAAGATGACTGGTGTCTTTGCCGCCAAAGTCGCGCGTCAAGCTCATCGTCTGAAAGACTTGGCAAAGATTTTTGCTTTCAGCTTCCTCTTTTATCTTCAGCGCCAGCTCCGAGCTTGAAACGACGGGGTTTGTGTTCGGCATCAAAACCACTGTGCCAAATCCTCCCGCCACCGCAGCGCTAAGCCCTGTGTCCAAGTCTTCTTTTTGAGTCTGCCCAGGATAGCGGAAATGCACGTGCATATCGATAAACGACGGCATGACAATGCGAGTGTCAGCGTTAAAAAGCTCGGCTTCGTTGCATAAAGATTTTGATTTGTCTTCCGTCGAAAAATCGCCAAGATACACGGCTTCGATAAGTCCGTTATTGATTAGAACCGCTCCATTTGAATCGATATTTTTGTCTACAAGATGAGCATTATAAATCAGCGTTGACTTGCTCATTTTGATTTCTCCATCAGCTCCCCGCCTTCGCCCGCGATGTAAGTTGAATCGCAGTATTTGCAGCGATATTCGCCCTTTTCGCGATTTGCCAAATGGAAGACCTGCGGCAAATAAAACTCGGTCATCGTGATACAGCGCGGATTTCGGCACTTCATCACGTTCTCAACGCGCTCAGGCAAAGATGTCTTTATTTTGCGGACGATTTTCTCATCGCTAATCACGTTCACCGTAATATCAGGGTCAATAAAGCCCAAAACCGAATAATCGATGTTGATGATGTTGTCGATTTTGATGATGTCTTTCTTGCCGCACTTTTTGCTCTGCACATTCATAATCAGAGCGCAAGAAAAAGGTGCGTTGTCCAAGTTTAGCCAGTGAAAAATGCGAGAGCCATAGCCTGCTTTGATGTGGTCAATCACAAGTCCGTTCTTTATCGTATCTACGTTAAGCATTTCAATATCTCCTTTGAAAAACAGCCTATGGCTGTGTTAGAGCGCGCCTGTAAGTTTGGCGATAAGAGCCATACGCGCATACATTCCGTATTTTACCTGCTTAAAATATGCGGCGCGCGGGTCGTTGTCCACTTCAACAGCGATTTCGTTCACGCGAGGAAGAGGGTGCAAGACAATCATGTCGCTCTTTGCCATCTTCATCTTTGCGCTGTTCAAAATGTAGCTGTCCTTGAGTCTGATATAATCCTGCTCGTTGAAGAAACGCTCCTTTTGAACGCGGGTCATATAAAGAATGTCAAGGTCGCCGATAACGTCCTCGAGCTTTTCGGTTTCGATGTATTCAATGCCAGCAGGCTTCAAGATGTCTTCCGTGATGTATTCAGGAACGGCAAGTTCTTTCGGGCTGATGAAAACAAACTTGTTGTGAGGATAGCGGCTCATCGCCTGCGCCAAAGAATGAACAGTGCGACCGAACTTCAAATCTCCGCAAAAGCCGATTGTGTGGTTTTCAAAGCCGCCCTGAAGCTGGCGAATCGTCAAAAGGTCGGTGAGCGTCTGCGTTGGGTGAAAGTGTCCGCCGTCGCCTGCGTTAATCACAGGAACAGGCGAATATTGAGATGCAACGAGTGCCGCGCCTTCCTTCGGGCTTCTCATCGCGATAACATCGACGTAACTTGAAACGACGCGGATTGTGTCGGCAAGTGTCTCGCCTTTAGTGCTTGAAGTGTAGGAAGCGTCGGCAAATCCCTCGACAGCACCGCCCAAATGGAGCATGGCAGCCTCAAAAGAAAGACGTGTTCGAGTGCTTGGCTCAAAAAAAAGTGTCGCAAGAATTTTCCCGCGACACACATCATTAAAAGCATTAGGGTCAACAATCATCTGTTCCGCCAATGAACAAATCTCTTCAATTTCGCCTACTGACAAATCACTCGGTTGTATTACGCTACGACCTTTCAGCATTTTTACTCCCTCAGGCTATCCGCCTGTTTTCTCAAAACAAAAGTTCTCGAAAAGGAACTATATCACTCATGAAAACAAAAATTCAAGTCTTTTGTGAGCGTGATAACAAAAAAGACTTTTTTCTGCTGTGTAATTTTGAGCCAAAAACAGCGTAAGCTATTTTCAGGACGGAGAACTCCCGTTTCCGCCTCCGCCCTCACTTTCTCAAACCTTACATTCCCTGCATTTTCCAAAAGCGCCCTTTGCAAAACTTTTTCTGAAGCGAAAAGCGCAAAAACAGCCGTCCCAAAAAAATATATTGCACATTCTCGCTTCCTTTTCGCCTTTCCACCTTGCAAATAAATCAAAGACGCCTCTTTTTGCTCAATTTGCAATGCAAACGAGGTGAGAAAAGTGTTTTTCGCTTTATTTGCACTGCAAACAAGACAGAAAAAGTTTTTGCGGCGTTTTTGCAATGCAAATGCGATGAAAATATATTTTTCGCTTCTTTTTGCAATGCAAATTATACATAAAAATGCCGTTTTGAATTATTTGCGTTGCAAATGACAAGAAAACGGCTTTCCTCTCACTTTTTGCAAAATGGAAAAGCCGTTTTCGCTTTGGATATGATTTGTAAAAACTGACAAAGGGCGTTTTTTGCGCAAAATGTCACTTCTTTTTTTGAAGAAAGTCAATCCATGCCTGAACAAGGATTCCAAAAGCAACGCCAACGTTCAAACTTGCCTTCAACCCCTTCATCTCAATGCTGACACGACCGTAAGTCGCTCGGCGCAAGGCTTCCGGGCTTACACCAAGCTCTTCCGAGCCGATGATGACGATTCCTTTTTCTGGAAAAACGAAATCTTTGAGCGGTGTGCCGCCTGTTTCGAGCGTGAAAACGGGAACGTCGTCAGGAAGCTCAGCGAGCGTTTTTTTCTCGAAGCCCATCGTCTCAATGCAGCCCATTCCGCTTCGGATTGCTTTCGGGTGAAGCGGGTCGGTACAACCTGGCGAGATATAGACTTTTTCAAGTCCCATTCCTTCGGCTGTGCGAAAAATCGAGCCGACGTTGAACGGGGAGCGGATATCCTCGGCATAGACAGCAAGTCCTTTGTAAAAATCGCGCTCTTGAACGGTTCCGTTTTGCGCGCTCGTTGCGTGGGGAGCGATTACCAAATCCCACTCTGCAGGAAACGTTCCGATGATGGCGAGCAGGGCGTTTCGGGCGATGTTGCAAGCTCTCCGCTCGTCAAAGTTTTCGCTTTCAAGGAGCGTTTTTAGCTCGCGCGCTTCGCTTTCGCCCAATTTTGGGTCGGCGAGAACGATTTTGCAAAGATTTTTTGTGTATTCTTCGCGGCTCATCGACTGAAAATCGTATTCTGCGCCTTTTTCAGCGATTCCCGCGATGTCGCGCTCCAAAGCCCCGAAGGTGAGGGCGAGTTTTCGCCGCTTTTGTCCGCCTTCGAGCTGGAAAAGTTTTTTTGGGTCTATCAAGATTTTTTCCTGTGTTGTTTTTCTCTCTTTTTTTAGAACGCCTTTTTTATCAGCTCAAAAAGGTCGTCTGTGCTCATGCTGCGCTGAACACTATTGATTAAATCGAGGCTTCCCGCGTCTTCTGCGGCAAGAGAAAGCTGCTCAACGGAGATGTTGAGGTCTTTCAAGCGTGCCGGGAGCTGCTCTTTTGCCAATCGCTGTCGCGCTTCGGCACTAAACTTTTCGCATGCCTCGCTCGCGCTCATTTCAGGGCTTGCAATTCGCATAATTTTTGCGATTTTTGCAACGCGGTCGGCTTTGTAGGAAGAAGCGTCCTCGATGATGTGCGGAAGCAAAATTCCTGCTGTGAGCGAGCGCGAGATGTTGAATCTTGAGTTTATGCAAAGTGAGAGCAGGCTCGCCGCTCCAAGTGAGCTTGATGCAGAGCCAAGAGAAACCATCATTCCGCTCTGGCACAAAAGTTCTTGCGCTGGAGTCGTTATCGTAAGCGTCGGAGAGCCGTCTGTGGAATAGCTGAGGAGCTCCACGGCTTTTTCGATGAGCATATCAGAAAAGAACGTCGCTTTTTGCGACAAATACGCTTCGAGCGCAACGGAAAGGATTTCGAGCGAGATTGACGATGTTTGATTTTCGCTCAACGTGACGCTCAAGTTCGGGTCGAACATTACAAGTTTTGAAAGGGAAGGAGAGACTTTGAGCAGCTTTATTTTGCGGCTTCTTGAATCGATTATAGGCAGCTGGTCTGTGAAAACGAATGTATCGCGCATTGTTGTCGGCAAGCAGATAAGCGGAATTGGTTGCTCGCTTATTTTTGCCTCGTCGAAGAAATTATAGATGTTTTGCTTTTCGTTAAAGAGCGCCGCAACTGCTCTTCCGAGTGAGATTGCCTTCGCGCCGCCCGCTGCGATAATTCCCTGAACGTGTGCTTCGCGAGCGAGTTTTAGGGCATTTTCCACCGTGTTTGCCGAAACTGATGTCGTAATGTCGTCAAATACAAAATGATTTACTTGGTGCTCCACAAGCGGCTGAATAATTTTGTCAGTGAGATTCACTTCTTTTAGGAGCGGGTCCAGAATGACCATATAACGCTCGCCGTATTCTGAGGCAAACTGTCCGAGACGGCTTGCTGTGTAAGAACCAAGAATGATGTTCGGTGAAATCCTAAACGTAAAATCGCCCATTTTTATCCTCTTCTAACAAATTTTTTGCGGTTTTGTTTAACTCGCTTATCTTTGAAAAAAAAAGACGGAAACATAAAGCTTCCGTCTTGAACGTCTGACTTTTTATGTTTACGGGCTGCAGAACGATTTTTACAGACCGTAACTCATCATAATACGGTCAGCGACTGACGCTACTACCGCACTATTGATATAATTCGGGTCTTTGATTTTTTCCTTGATTTGTGCCACAAGGTCGCTGCGAACATCGGGTGTATTGTCCGCAACTTCCTGCAGGTACATCTCCTGAGCAAGTTCCCTTGCTTCAGCGGAAACCGAAATAGAATCAGAATCGGACGGAATCTGATTCTTTGGTACAACGTTTTCTGGGCGTTGTAGCGTTTCGAGAGGTTGAATACCTCTAATTTTGTCTATCATCATACAATGACCTGCCTTTCTCCTATATAATCGGAGTTTTAATCCTGAGGTTGAGTATTTTTATTGCCAGAAATAAATACGGCGAACTCGCCTTGGATTTTATCTCTCGCCGCAAAGTCATCGCGAATAGAAGAAGCCGTCCCCTCTTTTATTTCCTCGTGCAGCTTTGTCAATTCACGTCCGACGACGACGCGGCGCATACTATCAATATCGGCAATATCTGTTAACAACTTGACAATTCTGAAAGGGCTTTCGTAAACAACGATTGCATTGTCGCTCGACATTAATTCTCTTAATCTCGCTCTTCTTCGTCCGGGTTTCGGTGATAAAAAGCCTTCAAAAACAAGCGTCTTTCCGCCCGCACCCGCTACGCTCACCAAAGTTGCAAACGCGCATGCTCCAGGAATTGGCACAACGTTGTGACCTGCTTCTCTTGCCTTTCCTGCCAAAATTGCACCTGGGTCGCTAATTCCCGGTGTTCCTGCATCGCTTGCATACGCGATGTTTTGTCCATCATCGAGCATTTTGATTATCTTTGCTGAAGCCGCTTCTTCGTTTTGTGAGCGGCAGGACACAAGCGGCTTTCTTATCTCAAAGTGCGAAAGCAATTGCAAGGTGTGCCTTGTGTCCTCGGCGGCTATCACGTCTACGGAGCGAAATGTTTCTAGCGCTCTGTACGTTATATCGCCCAAATTTCCAATCGGAGTGCCTACAATATATAAAGTTGCCACGTTTTCATACTAACTGCAAACTCAATATTTTTCAAGGACACAAGAAGATTTGTGTGAATAGTAATTTTGGGTTATAAAATCGTCTTTTTGAGCACTTCAAAAAGATTTTCAACGTCAACTGGCTTTGCAATATGAGCATTCATTCCCACTCCGAGCGCTGTTTCTCTGTCCTCATCGCTAGATTTTGCGGTCATCGCAATAATCGGGATTTTTGAGAGTTTTTTGTCTTTCATCGCTCTAATCTTTTTTGTTGCCTCAAGTCCATCAAGAATCGGCATCATTATATCCATAAGAACGAAGTCAAAATAACCAGCGCCACGTTTTCGAAGGGTTTCCACAGCCTTTTCTCCGTCAGGAACGCAGATAACATCAATGCCCGCATCATTCAAAATTATTTTCGTGATTTCGCGACTTGAATCGTTGTCTTCTGCAACAAGGGCACGGAGTCCAATCAAGTTTCCACTTCCGCGATTCGTTTCCTCGATGCAGAAAAGTGAAAGAAGGCACGTTCTAAAATCTGAGGCGAAAAGAGGACGAGAAACAAATCTGTCAACACCAGATTCAAGAGCGCTCTCTTCAACATCACTCCAGTCAAGTTCTGTGAGCACGATAATTTTTGCCTCTTCTCCTGAAGCCCTGCGAATTCGCCTGACACTTTCAAGAAAATCAGAATCAGCACCGTTATACCCCAAAACAAAGAGATTGATTTCATTCCCGTTTTGCTTTATTTCATGTACAGCAGAAATTGCAGAATCAATATCAGAAGCAAATGTTGCAGAAAGCGAAAATCGTTTCATCATACGGCAAATACTTCCGCTTATTTCCAAATCAGGATCAACCACCATTGCAACTTTGCCCAAAAGTGATGGAATGTCCAACGATTTTCCATTATCGCTAACAGTCTTGAACTCAAGACGCACAAGTGCTTCCGTTCCAATTCTTGGAGAACTTTTTACGCTGATTTCGCCTCCCATCATATCAACAATGCTTTTCGTGATTGCCATTCCAAGTCCAGCCCCAGGAGCAGCAGAAACAGCAGGCGTGTTCTCACGCTGAAACGGCTCGAAAATACTTTTCTGGAACTCTTCGCTCATTCCGATTCCGTTATCTTTTATCAAAAACTCGTAAGTTGCGTATCCTTCCCGCCGAAAAGCAGTTTCGCGAACTTTCATCATAATGCATCCGCGAGGCTTCGTGTATTTTATCGCATTAGAAAGAAGATTTGAGAGAACTTGAAGAAGTCGCTGCTTGTCGCAAAGTATATTTTCGTCGACAACATCTTCAACATCGATTCTCAAAATCTGAGCTTTTGCCTTTGCATCGTTTTGCACTGAAGACTGCAAAGAGTGAATTATGTCCGAAAGATTTTCTGACATCTCGATAAGATTCATTTTTCCGCTTTCAATGCGACTCATATCAAGCACGTTGTTTATAAGAGAAAGCAAATGATGAGCAGACTTTGAGATTTTTTCGAGATAACTTTTGACTGATTGTGTTGAAGAAATATGAGTTGTCGCAAGAGCCGTAAATCCAAGTATCGCATTCATTGGAGTACGGATTTGATAACTCATGTTGTTCAAGAAAACAGTCTTTGCCCTTGATGCTTGCTCTGCAAGAGAAAGCGCGTCCATAAGAGATTTTTGGTGCGTAAGTTCTGCTCTGTGAATTTCGAGTTGCTTTTTTATGTATGTAAAAACAATAGAGCATAAGAACGCCATACACACAAAAACAAGCACAATATAAATTGCAACGATTTTATTTCTTTCTCGCGCAAAGACTTTCAAAGGAACAAAAGACAAGAATTTCCAAGAGGTATCTTTTATCGGCGAAACTGTAACATAAATATCTTTTCCCAAAAACTTTGTTTTGAAAACATATACATCACAATCTTCAAAATGATTTTTATCAGCGGAAATAACCGACGGGATAATTTTTCCCATTTTCGCTTTTTCGCAAATATCAAAAATGGTGCTATAAGCACATTCTTTTTCAAATCCTGGGATTTCTCCGATGATAAAATAGCCAAAATTATCGATTACAGAGCTTCCTCCAACGCCACCATAATTTCCGATTTTCAGCACATTTCCCAATGCGTCGAGTTTTCGTGCAATAACAAAATGCGTAAAAGTTTGCCCGTCAACACAAAACGGCTCAATTTTTGCACCAATCAAAAGATAGGAAGAACGCTGCAAAACATTATTCGGATTCTTAAAATCATATCGCACAGCAAATTTTTCATCGCTCTTTTTGCATTGTTCATTGATAAAAAGAATATCCTTAACTTTGTTTTGCGCGCTAAAAACATATCCAGTTTCAGAAACAAGCATACAGTCTTCATAAAGGTAAAGCGAAAGAACTTTTTGAAGCGCTTTTTTGACCTCACCGATTTCGTTGTAATGAAACCGCCGAACTTCGCCTCCAATCAATGAAGCATCGTCCCACCATCTTTTCAAAACAATTTCGACAAACTCTTTGTCATGAACAGAAAGTTCGTTGAATGAGTGTTTGTTTGTTTTTTCCACGATTGCAGTTATCGCTCTGAACACTATAAAGAACGAAATAATAACAACAAAGAAAATCGAAGCAACAGTGCTGTAAAACTTCTTTCCAAAAAGGAAAGATTTTTCTTCTTGTTCTTTATTGTTCTGATTTTCTGCAACTATCGGAGTTTCTGCCATTTTTCTTCCCACGCTATTGAGTGTAAAGCAATTTTTGTTTTTTTTCTATCGTCTAAAAAGCGCTTGTCTTTTACCCTACTCAGAAAGCCACTTTGCAGCCTCAAGTGCGTGATATGTGATAATGATTTTCGCTCCCGCTCTTTTCATCGCAACAAGATTTTCAAGCACAATGCGCTTTTCGTCGATAAAGCCCGCACTTGCAGCCGCTTTCACCATCGCATATTCACCAGAAACATTGTATGTAACGATTGGAACATCAAACTCCTCAGAAGCGGCTTTCACAATATCCAAATACGAAAGAGCAGGCTTTACCATGACAAAATCAGCGCCTTCCTCAATATCTGTCCTGATTTCACGAAGCGCTTCTTTGCCGTTTGCAATATCCATCTGATAAGTCTTTCTGTCGCCAAACGAAGGCGCAGAGCCTGCTGCATCACGGAACGGAGAATAATAAGCCGAAGCAAATTTTGCGCTGTACGCCATAATCGAAACATCGCTAAAACCGTTTTCGTCCAATGCTTCGCGAATTTTTCCAATTCTAAAATCCATCATATCCGATGGTGCAATAATGTCAGCGCCAGCTTTTGCAAGACTCACAGACATTTTGCAAAGAAGAGGAAGCGTTGCATCATTAAGGATTTTTCCGCCTGAAATAACACCACAATGCCCGTGACTTGTGTATTCGCAAAGACATACATCAGCAATGACGATAATTTCGGGAAAATCGCGCTTTATGACGCGGATTGCATTTTGAACAGCACCCGTTTCGCTCCAAGCCTCAGAGCCAATTTCGTCCTTTTTTTCAGGGATTCCAAAAAGAAGAACAGCTCTAACACCTGCTTTGCAAACTCTTTCAAGCTCTTCGCCCAAAGTATCGACAGAATACTGAAAAATCCCCGGCATTGAAGGAATAGCGTTTTTAACGCCCTCGCCATGAGTTACAAAAATCGGATAAACAAAATCATCAACGCTCACGCTCGTTTCACGCACAAGAGCGCGTATCGCCTCACTTGAGCGAAGTCTTCTCAGTCTTGTTTTCATATTCATATCTTTATCTCCTTAAAAAATATTTTGAAGCACAGCGTCAACCATCGATTCAGCCGTACAGTTTTTTGCAAGAATACAGCGCTTCTCGCCAATTTCTTTTGCACAAGTCTCGAATGTCGCCTTCCCGATACAGACAGCCTTTGCGCTTTCTTTCAAACCATCTATTTTTGTTTCGCGGCAATAATCAAAAAAAGCACGGACAGCCGACGAAGAGGAAAATGCGACAAAATCAAGAACATCGCTTGATTTTGCAAAAAGCGAAAGCAAATCGCTATCGGCTTTTGTCCGATAGATGCAAAAATCCTTGAACTGAATATTTTCTGCTTCAAAAATTGCGTTCATTTCCTTTGAGCCACCCTCTGCGCGAAGAGCAATCACATTTTTGGCGTTTTTTTCAAATTTTTGCACGAATTCTTTCGAAAGACTTTCAGAATTTGCGTTTTTCGGAACAAAATCAGCTTTAAATCCTCGTTTTCTAAGCGTTTTTGCTGTTTCACCTCCGACAACAGCAAATTTAACATCAAAAAGACTTCTTAAATCATATTCAGAAGCTTCAAAAGCATCAAAAAACAAGTTCACAGCAGAAGAACTTGTGAAAAAAATCCAATCTACATCGGAAAACCCAAAGCGAAAGACATCTTCAATCACTTTTTCGTCGACATTGATTTTCATGAAAGCGCCAGAAAGGATTTGAGCGCCTGTTTCAAAAAAGGCTTTTCGCTGTTTTTCGACGATTTGTGAAGTTCCAGTGATTCCGATTTTTTTGCCAGAAAGCGAAAACGCGCTGCTTTTGAAATTGAGGGCGGCCGTTTTTCCAACAACGACAACAGCAGGAGATGAAACACATTCTTCTTTTGCCCTCAAAACAAGTGTTTCAAGAGTTGCGTCAATTCTTCGGCTTTTTATCGTCGTGCCACTCTCAACTATCGAGCAAGGCGTATCTGATTTCATTCCGCCTGCAATAAGTCCTTTTGAAATGTTTTCGAGAGAGGAAACACCCATCAAAAAAACAAGCGTTTCTTCTTCGTTTTTTGCAAATTGCGAAAAATACGCCTCGTCAAGACAAGAAGAGCCGTGCGCCGTAATGACACGAAAAGAGCGCGCAACATTTCGGTGCGTCACTGGGATTCCCTCGCTTTCGGCAGCGCTTATTGCGCTCGTAACACCAGGGACGACACAATACGGAACACCCTCTTTTTCAAGAGCCGCCGCCTCTTCGCCGCCTCGCCCAAAAACAAAAGGGTCTCCGCCTTTCAAGCGCACAACCATTTTTCCCTCTTTTGCTTTTTGGCACAAAAGAGCGTTAATCTCGTCTTGCGAATTGCATTTGTGCCCTGCGATTTTTCCAGCAAAAATCTTTTCGCAGTCCTCTCGGCACTCAAAAAGAAGAGAAGCGCTTGAAAGATTATCGTAAATCACAACGTCAGCACTCTTCAGAAGCGACAAGGCTCTGAGCGTAATCAAATCATCAGCGCCTGGACCTGCGCCGACCAAATAAACAGTTCCGATTTTTTTCATTTTGATTTTCCAAAAAAGAGTTTTTTATCTTCGTCCCGTCAGTTTTTCAAAGACAATATCGCAAACATAACTCCAAGACGACACGTCCCCTGTTTTTTGAACACGAAGAGGTGAGCCGTCCTTTTCGATTACGGCAGTCACACTGATTTTTTCTCCGCTGACTTTGCTAAAAACACCGACAGGCTCAGCACAACCAAAACCAAGAAGCGAAAGCAAATATCGCTCAGCACAAAGTTCCGTCATCGTCTTATCGTCGTTTATCGCGCTGATAATGCTTTTTATCTCCTCGTCGTCCTTTCGCCCTTCAATCGCAATAATTCCTTGTCCGCCTGCCGGAACAATCTCGTCAACGCTAAAATACTTGTACTGCAAATCGCTTTCGTTTTCGAGCTTGAGCCGCTCAAGACCTGCAGCTGCAAGGAGAATGCAATCAAAATCGCCATTGCGGAGTTTTGAAATGCGCGTCGGAACATTTCCGCGAAGAAGAGTGCACTTGCAAGAAAAAAGGCGCTCAATCTGCATTTTGCGTCGAGGACTTGAAGTGCCGACAAAAATAGAATCGCCATAAAACTTTGAAAGCACTCGGTTTTCGTCGCGAAGAACGCCCCGAAGACTCACCAAGACATCGCGAGGGTCTGCGCGCGGAAGAACGCCCAAAATCGAAGTCGACTCCGAGATGGAAGTCGGCAAATCCTTTGCGCTATGAACAGCAATATCGATTTCGTTTGCACAAAGAGCGTCCTCAAACTCCTCAACAAAAGCGCCTTTGCCGCCAAACGACGAAAGAGCGGCACTTACGTTTTTGTCGCCGCGCGTTACTTTTATGACGATTTCAGTTTCAATGTCGGGGAACTTTTTTTCAATCGCTTTTTTCACAAGTTCGGTCTGATGAAGAGCCAAATCGCTTCGCCTAGTTCCGATTCTTATTTTTTTCTTCATAAACGTCCTGCTTTTTAAGTTTTCGATAAAATAAACTATAGCATATTGCCGTTAAAAATAGAAAGACTTTTTACTTTGTTTTGGAGGAAACTTTTATGAAAAGAATTATCACGATAAGCCGAGAGTTTGCTTCAGGCGGACGCACCATCGGAAAGGAAATCGCCAAAATATTGAACTATAAATACTATGACCGCGAAATAATCGACATGACCGCAAAAAACAGCGGTTTTTCCCCTGAGTTCATCGAAAAAAACGAGCAGAACATCTCATCTTCATGGCTTTACAATCTGCTTCTAGGCTCAGGCTACTCAACGACTTTGCGCGGAGTTTCAGGCGGGCAGCCGACGCTTCCTCTTGCAGACCAAGTCTTTAATGCACAGCGAAAAGTCATTTTGAACATTGCCGAAATCGAGCATTGCGTCATCGTCGGTCGTTGCGCCGACTTCATTTTGCGCACAAGCGAGAAAATAAAAAAAGAAGAGCTTTTGAACGTCTTTATTTATGCTGACATGGACTTCAAGAAAAACAGAGCCGTCAACGAACTCGACATTCCCGAAAAGAACGCCGAGCACGTCATAAACCAAATCAACAAATATCGCGCAAATCATTACAACATCTTCACTGAAAGCACTTGGGGTTCTCGCGAAAACTACGATTTACTCATCAACAGCGCCCTTTTGGGAACTTCAGGAACAGCAAAACTTATCGCCTCTCTCGCGCAATGATTTTTTTGTGCTCGGCTATTGAGCGAAGTCGAAATGGGCGCAGTCGTTTCGGTGCTTCGACACCCTTCGACTCCGCTCAGGGAGCGCTTGAGCAAATGCCACAAGAAAATCTACTCACCGTCAAAAGAGAAAAGGGCGCTACGGATGCGCTTGACGTGCAAAAGGCTGCTCACGCTAAAAGAGCGGCTTTCTCGCTCGCCTTCAGCAATCAGCGAAAGAAGAGCGTCCGAAGAGCGCTTTTCGAGCGAGAGCGGCTTTCCTGCGATGATTTCGCCGTCAACTTCGATTTCGAGCATCATTTTTGTCGCAATCGTATGCTCGATGACGTGCACTTTTCCGATGTAATCCATCGCGCCCGCCTCAAGTTTTTCAATGCGCACGCTGTCGCCTGAAAGTTGCGATGTGTTCAAAATCATTCGGCGTCGGATTCTCGAATACAATTCGTTCTTTTTGTCGCTGTCAAGCTGCATTTCTTTGACCGACTGCTCAAGCGACGCAAGATATTCTTCGCGCTTTTTGCTATCTTCCTCGCTCTCGCTTTCGACAGCAGAATCGAGGCTGAACTGCAAAGCGCCTTTTCGCAAAAGCGGGAACGACAAGAGGCTTTCGCCTTTTTTTTGCGCGTCGACTCTGGCGATGAAATCAAGGCGGCTTCGAATCAGGGCAACATCAGCGTCAATGTCTGTGTTGAAGTCCATAAAAAAGACGCCGGGCGCTATTTTCTTCAAGATGTGCTTTGAGATTTTCGGGTTTCCTTCGACAAGAAACTCTTTTTCGCTCGAAACTTGAAGCACATAGCCTTTGAAAAGCGTTGCTGAATTATAAGACAAATACCATTCTTCGACTGTCGCCTTGACGTTTTGCGGAAGAGGGTACATCGAGTATTTTTCCAAGAGCGAAAGGAGCGTTTCGCCTGTGAGTCCGCTCGAAAATCCGCGCATTGCGCTTTCTTTTGAAAGCTCGAAAACGCAAGCCGTGTCAAAGCGGCGCAAGTTCAGCACGCGCATCAAAGAAAGGCTTTCTTCAAGCGAAAGACCCGGGAACATCGTTACAGAAAAAGCAGCGTCAGCGCTCAAAACTTTTTCATTGCCGCCTGATGAGTTTTCACTGACAGAGGCTTTTCTGAAAACAGCCTCGCCATTTTCGTTTTCACCGATTTTTTGCAAGAGCGAAAGCGAAATTGCAGCGTCCACAACTCTTTCGGCACGGCGAGAAAACGAATCCTCAGCGCGTTCGGCTGTCATTCGGCTTTCTGCAATAAGGCGAGAAAAGCGGCTGTTTTCTCTTCTGAAAATCTCGCGCTCATGGTTCTTTTCGTTGATGATGTATATCGCTTTCAAAAGCGCATTTTTTGTAAAGCCTGTGTCTTTGTCTTTTTCAAGAAGCGAAAATGAATCAATGAGGATTTGGGCATATTCTTGAATGTCGCTGCGGCTTGTTCCCGCATTCACGGAGCAGAGGAAGGCATACTGATAATCAGCGTCAAGGCTTGAGAACGCTTTTGCCTTTTCAGCGTCAATGATGAAATTGCCGTCATTTCGTTTTGAGGCGGGATTCGGCTTTAAGACACCAAGAAGAAAAAGAGAGTGGATTAAAACAGAGAAAAAGCCTCCGACTTCGCCATCTTTCTCGCTGTACATCGGGAAAATCTCGCTGAATGCCTGCGATGTCTTTTTTTTGAGCGAGAAATCGGCTTTGCAAATGTCGCTGTTCTCAAAGATGTATGAGAAAATAGCGCTCAGAAGGCTTTGCGTCAAAAAAACATCGCTCTTTTTTTCAGAAGCCGAAACTTTTGAGAGCGGGATAAGGCGCGAGAGCGAGGAGAAAGAAGCAACGATGTCTTTCATGTAAGGCACGATGCTTATGATTTTCTTTTCTGTTCTTGAATCGGTGTGGCTGTAGATAAAAAGGCGCTCTTCAAGGCTCACAAGATGCTCGAAAAGCGAAAACGAAGAGAAAACGCCATTGAAAAACTCGGTGAGCTTCTCGCTCGTGCAATCAGCAATCAGGTCGACAGCAGTCAAAATCGTGCGGTCAGTATCGTCAAGCAGCAAAAGCATTTTCTCGCGGTTTGAAGCATTCTTGAGAAACGCTCCGAGCTCCTCGACGATTTTCTGCTTGTTGTACGGTGTCTGAATCGCACCAAGATACGTTCTAACAAGCTCGAAAAAACTCTCTTCAGGGAAGAGCGTCATACTTTCACGCCAATCAATAATTTCCTGCACGTGCTTGTCAACCATAGTTGTTTCCTCGATTTTATCCTATCAAATCCTGAGTTAATCCTTCAAGGCTCGCCATATCCGCAAGTCTGACAATCCTATATGAATACCCTTGTTCTGCAAGGAATTTCTGCCTGTTAGCGCCAAACTCTTCTTCAACCGTGCCTCTGGTGATAAGCGTGAAAAATCTGGCAGGGCGCTCTTTTGGTCGCAAGATGCGTCCGAGTCGTTGCGCTTCTTCCTGTCGGCTTCCGAAAGTGCCTGAAATCTGAATCGCTATCGAAGCGTCCGGAAGGTCAATCGCGAAGTTCGCCACTTTTGAGACAACAAGAACGCGGATTTTCCCTGAGCGGAAATCGCCATAAATGCGGTCGCGCTCGGCATTCGCGATTTTTCCCGTGATAATCGGAGCGCCCAAAACTTTGGCAATCGCCGAAAGCTGCGACAAATATTGCCCGATAACCAAGATTTTATCCGTTGACGAAAACTTTTCAACGAGCGACTTCACAACGTCCATCTTCACTGGGTTTTCGCTCGCAATCCTGTGCTTTTTTCGCATATCGGCAACAGCGTAATCGATTTCAGACGCCTGCGGCAAATCAAGTCGCACCTCAACGCACTCGGCGCTTGCAATCCAGCCCGATTTCTCAAGCTCCTTCCACGGAACATCGTATCGCTTTGGACCGACAAGGCTGAAAACGTGCCCTTCCATTCCGTCCTCGCGCACGAGAGTCGCCGTAAGACCTGCGCGGCGCACGGCCTGAATCTCGGCTGCGACGCGGAAGACAGGAGCGGGAAGGGTGTGAACCTCGTCATATATTATAAGCCCCCATCGCCTGCTTCTGAAAAGCGAAAAGTGCGGATAAGGCCCGTCTTTTTTCTCTCGCCACGTCAAAATCTGATAAGTCGCGACCGTGACGCTCTTTATCTCTTTGCTCTCTCCAGTATACTCTGCGATGTCGTCTTTTGTAAGCGTTGTTTTGTCCAAAAGTTCCGCAATCCACTGCCGGACAGCAGAAATATTCGTCGTGATTATGAGCGTGCTTGTTTTGAGCAAATCCATAATCTTCATTCCGACGACGGTTTTTCCCGCCCCGCACGGAAGAACGATTGTGCCAAAACCCGTTCCAGCGCCGCGATTTCCAACGATTGCGCGGGCGGCTTCGTTCTGGTACTCGCGGATTGAAAACGGCTTTCCCGAAAGCGTCGTCTCGCGAAGCGACACGTCCAAAGGCTCTCCGTCAACGAGCGGAACGTCGTCCTTGACAGGCCAGCCCGCCTTCAGAAGCTCCTGCTTTATTATTCCGCGGTCGGTGAGTTTCAGCATAAGGCAATGCGCCTTTTCCTCATCAGAGACGACAGCGCCCGAAACGCCTTCAAAATCGTGGGGGACAAGATATTTTTTTGCGGCAGGAAGAGCCAAAATCTCGCGATAAACCGCTTCTGACGACGTTACCAAAAACAAATACTCTTCGACAAACTTCTCGCCTGACGCGCTCGAAACTTCGCGGCTCGGAGCGCTCACAAGGCGAAGCTTTCCGAATCGCCCCGCAGTCTCGCTAATCCACATTTCGACAGCCTGCGGAACATCAAAGCGCGCGTATTCGCGAAGCACCTTGACCGCGTCTTCCGCCGAAAAGCCCGCGCTCGTGGCGTTCCAAAGCGAAAGAGGTGTGAGGCGATAAGTGTGAATATGCTCAGGGGAGCGCTCAAGCTCGGCGAACGGAATAAGAGCGTCGCGGCACTCTTCGGCGCGCGGAGCGTGAACATCGAGGAGGATAGTTTTGTCTGTCTGAATTATAAGCGGATTATCATATTGCATAAGGGCTTATTCTAAACAATAAGGCTTTTTTTGTAAATTAAAATCGAAAAGAAGAAAGGCGCGCTTCATTTTTAGAATGTTTTTTTTGAAAAAGGCGCTGGGGAAGCAAATTCAAAATGTAAATCGCCTTGTCTTGAAATAGGCTTTAAGAAAATTTGCGTTTATTGCCTTCTCTTGAAATAGGCTTATAATAAACAAACGTTTTTTGGCTTCTCTTGAAATAGGATTGAAGAAAATTTCTGTTTATCGCCTTCCCTTGAAATAGGGTTGAAGAAAACAAAATGCGAAAGCGCAAAAAGAAGAAAGCACAACAAAAAGTATTTCGTCCTCACTTTCACAAGACGCCGATAATTCAGAATATGACTTTGAAAACAAGCGCCATCGCATTATTTTTCGCATTCTCACTTTTTTCTTGCGCCACAAAAAGCGCAAATATCACAAAAGCGCCATCGATGAACCCTGTCTATGTCACGAACAAAGCGAAAGTCTATCCGCTCTCGCCCGACGCAATCGAGAGCGAAGTCGAAGGCTATCAGATGTTCTCCGGGCATTTTTCGCTAAAAAAGCGCGAGATGGATTTTTCCTCTCCTCTTTATTTGCAGGCGGACAAAGAGGGCGTTCTGATTATGCTGCTCACGGATTTCGGAGTCGAAGCGGGAACAATCGCTTATGACGGCGAAAAGACAATTGTCAAGTCCAATTTTTTTCCGAGCAAGATGAAGGGCGAATACATCATCTTGGATTTGCAAAACGCTTATTACAGCGCTGACGCACTAGAAGCGCACTACAAAAAAGCAGGGCTTTTCTTTTGTGAAAACGAGACGGGCGAGACAAAAGTGAGAACGATAAGCGACAAAAACAAAATCATAGAGCAAATCACGATTTCCCCAGATTTTATTCAGATAAAAAATTTGCTCCGAAACTACGAATACAGGCTCACAACGGTTGAAAATTAGACTATTTTTACACTAGTTATCCACATTTTTATTAGGATTTTATCCACACTTTTCCACAGTGCTTAAAACTTAATAAAATATAGTTTTATACCTGTTGTAAAATTCTTATCAACAAAATTTTCATTATTTTATTCAAATTTTCCACCTAGTTTTCCACATCTTTTAATTTGTCTTTTCGCACTTTAAAATTTTAGAAAAATATTGCACTGTGAAAGAAAAAACAATAGAATGCAGATTATGAATATACATATTATCGAAATGCCGTTGGATTACGGTGCTAGCCGACACGGTTCAGATATGGGACCGTCTGCAATTCGTCTCGCAGGATTGCGCGGGACGCTCGAAGAACTCGGACATCACATTGTCAGAACGCTCTCGCCGATGGACGGAACGGTACAGGAATTTGAGGAAGTCGGAAACCCGAAAGCAAAATACTTAAAACCGATTGTCGCAGCAAACGAAAAGCTCGCAGTCGAAGTTGAAAAAGCTGCCTCTGCTCAGGAGTTCCCGCTTGTTTTGGGAGGCGACCATTCTATCGTCTTGGGAACTCTCGCAGGACTTAGCGCAGCATACAAAAAGCAGGATTTGACGATGGGAATGCTTTATGTTGACGCGCACGGAGACTTCAACACTGACGAAACAACTCCAAGCGGCAACATTCACGGCGAATGTGTGAGCGCAAGTTGTGGCTACGGGCTTCCAGAGCTCACGAACCTTTATTTTGAAGGTCAGAAAATCAATCCTGAAAACATTTGCTATGTGGCTCTGCGCGATGTTGACCCAGGCGAAAAGGTTCTGATGAAAAAGGCGGGCGTCACAGCGTTCACGATGAGCGACATCGACAGACAGGGCTTCCAGTCTGTTTTGAAGCAGGTCACAAGTTTTTTCAAGAGCCGTGTTGATGTGATTCACATCAGCTTTGATATGGATTCGATTGACCCGATGTTCGCTCCAGGAACAGGCGTTGCAGTTCCTGGCGGCTTGAACTATCGCGAGGCTTTGCTCTTGATGGAAGAGATGGCGCAGACAAATATGGTGCGCTCAGCGGAAATCGTTGAAGTTAATCCAATCCTTGACGTTCGCAATCAAACAGCAAAGATGGCTGTTGAACTTGCCGCTCGTCTTTTGGGAAAAACATTGTTCTAAACACAGGCTTTCACAGTCAATTATTGACGGTAATATTTTATTTTAATATAATCGCACTCATCAAAGGCGACACACTCAAACGAGAGTAGTGTCGCTTTTTTTAGGGGTGAAAATATGAAAAAGACTGAGAAGAAAAGGAAGACAAAGCAAAAGTCGGTTTCGCACAGAATTGGCGCAATTGTCGTCAGCTCTATGTTCTTGTGTGCGGTGTTTATCATCAGCATTGCGCTTTTTATTTTCAGCGTGGAGTTCACGTCGCAAACAAATGCGGACTTGGGCAAAATCGCTGACGGCATCTACACAAATTTGAACGAGAAAAAAGAAACATCGCTTGGCATTATCGAATCCATCTCCTCGCGACCAGACATCATTTCGGCTGTAGAATCGAATGATTCGGTGAAAATCGGCGAGATTTTGAGAGCGATAAACAAAAGCATAAAGACCGACTTTATCGCGCTCACAGACGCAAAAGGCGTGGTTATCGCTCGCGGACACTCCAGCGACAAAGGCGACAGTCTGACAAACCTTGCGATTGTGAAAAACGCGCTTTCAGGGCGTTCTGGACACGATTTTGAACAAGCGAAGTATTCTCCCCTTGAGCTTATGGTGTCGTCCCCAATAAAATCCAACGGCAAAATCATCGGCTGCATTGCGGCGGGCTACGATTACGGCTCATACACTTTCGTGAACAAAATCAAAAGCGATTACGCCGTGGACTGCACGATTTACCGCGACGACGAAAGAATTTCTTCAACAATCGAAAACATAATCGGCAGCAAAATCAGCGACGAAAAAATCAAAAAGACAGTATTCGAAGACAAGAAAAAGTTTTCTGGCAGAAGCAAAATAGGCTCGACTTACTATGTTTCGGCGTATTTTCCGCTTTTGGGAACAAACGGGCGCGTCGCAGGAATGATTTTCGTGGGAAAGAGCATTAGCTCTCTTTTGCTCGTCATCATGAAAAAAGTGTGCCTGTATCTTTTGCCCGCCTCCGTTTTGCTCATGGCTCTTCAGGCGATAATTGCTCTTGGCGTGGCTCGAAAGATTATCAAGCCGCTTTCTTTTGTAAAGACCGCATTCAACGCATTTTGTCACGGCGACCTCACTCAAAGCCTTCCAGAGAGCAAAGAAAAAGACGAAATCGGAGAGCTTATCGGTGCTTTTAACACGTCGTCGTCTGTTTTGCGCGGCGTTGTCGGCTCGCTAAAAGACACTCGGCACATCTTAGAAGGCGCAAGCAACAGAATGAACTTGATTTCAGAGGAAACAGCCGGCGCGATTACGCAGGTTGTTATTGAAATCGACAACTTAAAGTCGCAGGTGAAAAACCAGAACAAAAGCGTCGGCGAAACATCTTTTGCGGTCGAGAACATCACAAAAAACATCTCTCTCTTGGGCGATATGATTGAAAATCAGTCGGCGAGCATTGAGCAGGCTTCGGCTTCTATCGAGCAAATGATAGGAAATATTTCGAGCGTGAACAAGTCGATGGACAAAATGGCAAAGTCATTTTCATATCTTCAAGACGACGCGAACACGGGCTTTGAAAAGTTGCAGGCCGTCAACAGCCGCATTGCTTCCATCGAAAAAGAAAGCGTCCGCCTTCAAGACGCAAATGCCGCCATCGCCTCTATCGCTTCTCAAACAAACCTCCTTGCGATAAACGCCGCGATTGAAGCCGCGCACGCAGGAGAGGCAGGAAGCGGATTTGCCGTTGTTGCTGACGAAATCCGAAAACTTAGCGAGACTTCGAGCAAGCAATCAAAGACAATCGGCGAGCAGCTTTTGAATATCCGCTCATCAATCGGCGACGTTTCGAGCGCGGCAGACGATTCATCAAAAGCGTTCGCGGCAGTCTCCGAGCAGCTCAGAGAGACGGACGCTCTTGTTTCCTCGATAAAGTCGGCGATGAGCGAGCAGGACGAAGGCTCAAAGCAAATCGTGGAAGTCTTGGGCTTTATGAACGAAAGCACGGGCAAAGTCCGAAACTCTGCAAAAGAAATCACGCGCGACAGCTCGCAAATCGTCAGCGAAGTGCAATCTTTGAGCGCGGCGAGCGACTCAATCACGAACAGCATGGACGAGATGAGCCTTGTCGCTGTGAAAATCGGAGATACGAGCGAAGAACTTCAAGGAGCGGCGAACGGCGTTAAGACTTCCGTCGGCGAGATTGGAAATCAAATCGACATCTTCACTGCCTAAAACGCCCCGAAGCATTTCCAATTTGGAAAATTGCTCACCGAACGCTCCGACGAGCTTTTTCCTTTTGGAAAATGCTTTCCTGAAACACTTTTGACCTTTTTCCATTTGGAAAAATGCTCTCCGAACGCTCCGATGAGCTTTTTCCATTTGGAAAATCCCTTCCTGAAACACTTTTGACCTTTTTCCTTTTGGAAAAATGCTCTCCGAACGCTCCGACAACCTTTTTCCGTTTGGAAAATGCCTCGTCGAACAAAAAGCGAGTTTTTTCAAAAAAATATAATAAAAAAATTTATCGTGCTTTATAGTAGTTCTTGAAGTATACTTATTTTATAAGAGGTATTTATGAAGACAAACCAAAAGACAAGTTTGCTTTTTACAATGGGACTTGCAAACATCGTTATTTTGATTATCGTTTCTGTGTGTTACATGAGCAGTTCTATTTCAAATATGTTCTCTCATCAAGAATATACGCTCAAAAGCCAAAAGCAAGTGCTTCTTGAAGGCTACGACCAGAAAATCCAATGGCAAGTTCAGAATGTCATTTCTCTCATTACGACTTACGACTCGATTTATGAAAAGGAAGGTATGTCGCTTGAGGAGAGGAAAGAGGCTGTTCGTGAGCTTGTCCGCGGGCTTCGCTATGGAACGGAAGGATATTTTTGGATTGATACTTTTGACGGCGTGAATGTGCTTTTGCCTCCAAAGCCTGCAACAGAAGGAACAAACCGTCTTGATTGGACAGACGAAGACGGAAAATATATGGTCAAAGAGTTCATCGAGATTGGAAAAAAGGAAGGCGGTTTTACCGATTTCAAATTTCCAAAACTCGGTTCAGACAAGCCAGAGCCAAAGCGCTCTTACACTGCGCCTTACCGCCCATACTCTTGGGTTATCGGCACAGGAAACTACATCGACGAAATCGACGCTGCTGTTAATGAGGTTGAAAAAAAGCTCAATTCTGACTTTAAGAAAGCAATCATCAATTTCGTTATTCTTGGCGTGATTGTCATCGTTTTGTCTTGTGTCGGCATTGTCTTCTTGATTTCCCGCTTTATGATTCGTCCAATCAAACGAGTTGCAAACAGTTTGCGCGACATTTCAGAGGGAGATGGCGACCTTACGAGCCGTTTGCCTATAACTTCAGAGGACGAAATCGGTCTTTTGAGCCGCTACTTTAACAACACGATGGAAAAAATCCACGACGTTGTTTTTGGCGTCAAAGAGTCAAAGGATTCGCTTACGAGCGCAGGCGACACTGTTATGATGAGCGCACAGGACACAGCGAGCGGTATCAGCCAAATCACAGAGAATATCAGAAATATCACTTCGCAGGTCGAAACGCAAACAAGCAGTATGAAATCAACGGTTTCTGCTGTTGACGATATTTCTCTCACAATCGGCTCTCTTGCCTCCCTTATCACAAAGCAGCGCGAGGGTGTTGCGATTGCAAGTTCTGCGGTTGAGGAGATGGTCAGCAATATCGCTTCGGTTAATCAGTCGATGGACAAAATGGCGACTTCGTTTGAAAACTTGGCGAGCAAATCCCGCGCTGGTATCGACAAGCAGCAATCGATGACGACAAGCATTGAAAAAATCCGCGAGCAGTCCGAAATGCTAAACGAAGCAAACCGCGCAATTTCTTCTATCGCAGGTCAGACAAATCTTCTTGCTATGAATGCGGCAATCGAGGCGGCACACGCAGGGGAAGCGGGAAAGGGCTTTGCTGTTGTTGCTGACGAAATCCGCAAACTTTCTGAAACATCAAGCGCGGAGTCAAAAACGATTGGTAATCAGCTCAAAACTATTCGAAACTCTATTGGCGATGTTGTAAAGATTTCAGAGGAAACTTCTCAGGCGTTTGCTGCGGCTTCTGACGGCATTGCAAAAACGGAGCAGCTTGTTTTGCACATCAAAGCGGCTATGGAAGAGCAGGCGATTGGTTCAAAGCAAATCAGCGGCGCGCTTCAGGCTGTTATGGAAAGCGGAGACGCTGTTGATGTGGCGGCAAAAGATGTTTCTGGGCGTAACGAGAATATCAAGATGCAGATGAGGAGTTTGCAAAGCGCGACAGAGAACATTCAGTCAAGCGTCGGCGATATGGCAACGGAAGCGACTGGCATAAATCACACTGGCTCTCAGCTTGAAAATATGTCTGTTGTCATGAAAGACGCAATCGACAAAATCGGCGGTCAAATCGATTTGTTCAAGGTGTGATTTAGCTGATTTTTGAGAGAAAACGCTGTTGCTTTTGTTTTGGCAATGGCGTTTTTTTAGCAATATCTCAAAAACACTTCAAAAGCCTCAACACCGTGATTTTGGCGAAATGCACACTCATTTACATAATCCTGCAAGTATTTTGCTGAAACGTGATGATAAGAGCCGATTATTGCACGTTTCAAGATAGCCCAAAAGCCCTCGATTCCGTTTGTATGCAATCCGTTTCCCGCCGAATATTGCCCTAGAGAATGATTCACGGTGATATGAGTGTAATGCTTCGGATTGTTCTTTTTGTGGTTTAGAATGTTATATCCCGTAAAATCGTCGGTCATAACTATTGTATCTTCTTTTGTTACTGCTTCAATCACGCTCAAAAGTTGATTGCCTGTTAAACATCTTCCGTTATAATCCTTATCCGCAACTTTTGCATAAACACGCCCTGAGAACCGCTCGCGAACTCCAATAACAGGGATTTTTGAAGTTCCGCGACCTCGCTTCAAGTAGATTCTTGGCTTTTCTGGTAAAGTCTGATAATTCACTCTTCTCGGTTTGCCGCCAATATATGTTTCATCAACTTCTACAATCAGCTCAAAACGGTCTTTCAAATCTTCTTTGCCCATAGCCGTGCGGATTTTGTTCAGCATACGCCAAGCAGTTTTGTAAGTTACGCCTATTTCTCTTTGCAACTGAAGAGCCGAAAAGCCTTTTTTTGCGTTCAAGAACGAGTTTATTGCATAAAACCAAAGTCGTAAATCAACAGTAGTTTTCTCGAAAATCGTTCCAGTGAAAACAGAGAAAGTGTTTTTGCAAGCATTGCAATTTACGAACTTTGGGCGGTCAGAACGTAGCGAAATTTTGTCTTTTGAATTGCAATAAGGGCAAGAAATACCGTTGGGATAACGGATTTTGATAAAGTGGGAGATGATAGATTTTTGTGTTGGGAATTTTTGGTGTAATTGAAATATTGTCATACTGACGAATATAGAAATCGAACAGTATTTCTTATGATTTAATTTGCTAAAATTTGTGAAGAATATTTTTATGTAATTCGGAATTATCCCCTGACGTACTTTAGCTAACTAATTAAAAATATAGGAGAAACATCAATGAGAGTTTCAAAAATGAACGAAGATAGATTGGTTGAAGTACGTAGAAAGAAATATCTAAACGAACTTTTGGATTTTTATTTGTATGGAGATTGTTTAGATGAAGATATGGCAGAAGAGTATTTTGATTCAATTAAAGAAAATATTATAAGTGAAATGTATTCTAAAAACTCTTATTCAAGAAAATGTGTTCTTACAGAAATGACTGTAGAGGGGTTTGCAAACACTCTTAGAAGGAGTGTCTTTAACAAACGTGTTGCTAATTCAGAAGCAGCAATGTTAAGAGCAGTTCAGAATGCTCGAAAATGTGCAGAACAGGCAAAATATCAAAGAGATACAAAGAAGCGAATTGTAAAAAACGGTAGTACCCACTTAGAACTTGATGTAGGAAACTTCTGTACAAAAGCTCAATTCAGGCAATCTTTTGCCAATCAAAAATTTGAGCTACAAGACGATGTATCAGCAACAGCTCCTACTACAATGCTAAATGAATACTTAAAAGCATTTGATGATGACGGATGGCTCATTTCAACTACGGATAAAGATGGTTATAAAGATATTCAAGCAGGTAAAGTTAAACCTTGAAGTCCTAACTTATCCGCAAGCCGTTTGCCTTCATTTATAAGCTCCTTGTCATCTTCGGGAACGTAAACGGCACTTTTTGGAAATTTTGCCAATACTTCCATAAGTTCTTCTTCACTGAATAAATTAAGCAAATCCCCAACTTCTTTTCTTATTTCACCATCATTGCGATATACCCAAATATAACCATTATTACAACCTTTTTCGATTGTATAAATAAACTTTCCCATTTTTTTCTACCTCCTTATTCTGTTTATGGTAATAATATAGGCATTTCAGACTGTAAATTTTCTAAAAAAGCAAAACGATTTTTTTCATTTCCACTAATTATATCATATACGGCGAGGAATGTCGGAATGTCTTTACACATAAGTACTAAGGGATAATTCCGATTGTTATTAAAGGTATTATAACCTATCCACTATTTACCCTGTAAACACTGCCACCAAGTCTATAAAAAACGTCAAAAACGCACTTATACCTTTATAATTAGCATAGTGCGTTTTGTTGGATAGTCAATAAATGTTTCTTTTGAAGTTCTTAGAATTTAATACTGCAACCCATCTTTAACTTCGTTAAGAAATGTTTCTATACAATACCTTTCAGTAACATTATCTGACATCAAGAATTGGATACAGAAGCCAATCCCAGTAAAATTATTGTAATGCCACACTTTAACGAAATCACCAGATACTGCATAATCTACACAATTTGACAGAAATCTAAATTCTTTGGTCGATCCAAAATCTGAATAAAAACTGTGTGTTTCTTCAAGGGAATCTTGTTGTTCTTTAATCCTTAAAGTGGTATTACCTGATTTAGCCCTATTTGGGTCTAACCGCCAAGTCTGCTCATGACAACAACCATTTCTTGGATTAATAACCTTTACCCAAACTTCACTTTCTGAATCAGAAACTGACTGATATTCCCAATGACCGTTTGATTGTAGCATCGCAATAAATGTTCTACTCATTCTTTCTGCACTTACTGATGATACACAAATTATTGCTAAAAATGTGATTGCTATTTTCTTAAAGTTCATACAAATGCTACCTCATAATTAATGTGAACTACCAAGATTACTTTCAACTTTCTGCAAGTTAAAATACTGATTCGCTTCAGGTCCATAACACCACAAGATTGCTGGCCAACAAAGAAACAACCCACCTACAAGGGCACCGACCTTTACTTCCTTGTTAAGTGATTTGATAATAGGGTAATAACCTTCTTTTTTAACAGTTATTGTAGGGTCTCTTCCTACAAAATTGCTAATTTTTTTAGAAATAGGTGTTTTACCAATGTACTCATCATTCACATAAATGTCTGCTTCGGCAGGGTATGAATTAAAATGTACCATTGTGCTACACCCCATAAGCATTGAAACAATTAAAACAACCGAACAAATTCCCAAAACTTTTCGCATAAAAAACCTCCTATTATGCGTTTAAAAATAAAAAAGTGTAGTGCCGACTTCTCATCAACACTACACTAATAAATTTTATATTGAATAATATAGGTTCTTTTCAGCAGAATGTTTCTAAAAATCTTGCAGCAACATTGAAAAAACAGCAAATCAAACTTAATATAAAAAACAAGGAGAGAAGAAAAATGAGATTAAACGAAAAAAGCAAAGAAAAAGTTGTGTACATTGATGACTTTGCAGAACAGATTTTAGAAGCAATCTTAGAATTTGATACTTTATTTGACGAATACAGAAAGCTTTTATATCCAGATGTTTTTTCAGGTCAGAAAGAACTTACAGAAAGCGAGCAGGCAAATGAAGCCGATTTGATAAAAAGAATGAACAACTGCATTGAACGAATCAGTAATGCTGTAGGTGCATTTGAAAGGATTTTTGCGAGCAACGGAAATTTGTATATAAGACATCTTGACGACACAAACAAAAACTTTGTTGATATTGCAGGAACTTATGATTATGTGAAAAAGCGATATAGACTTGTTAAAAATGAAACTACAAAGACTTTCAACCTTTTTGATTTGCTGGAAGAAAGCATAAAAAGCCTTGATGAAAATATCAAAAATTATAACGAAAGATATGATACTGAATTATACACAATGGGAACTGCGTTGTATATATTTAATCAAGACACTCCAAATG